>NZ_JBIAYW010000009.1:209598-483069 GCF_042898305.1 Dactylosporangium sp. NPDC000521 | reverse complement strand
TCACGGGGCCGACATCGCCGGATCTGGGCGCCCGCCGCGTGCCGATGCCAACCGCACGGGTTCCGCTCGCCCGCGCGCCAGTGCCCGCCGCGACCCGCTAGTTGCTCACGGGGCCGACATCGCCGGATCTGGGCGCCCGCCGCGTGCCGATGCCAACCGCACGGGTTCCGCTCGCCCGCGCGCCAGTGCCCGCCGCGACCGCTAGTTGCTCACGGGGCCGGCACCACCGGATCTGGGCGCCCGCCGCCCGCCGCATGCCGACCGCACGGGTTCCACTCGCCCACGCGCCAGTGCCCGCCGCGACCCGCTAGTTGCTCACGGGGCCGACATCGCCGGATCTGGGCGCCCGCCGCATGCCGACCGCACGGGTTCCGCTCGCCCGCGCGCCAGTGCTCGCCGCGACCCGCTAGTTGCTCACGGGGCCGACATCGCCGGATCTGGGCGACGCCCTCAGACTGCCCCGGAACCAGCCCCGCGCCGACGACCCCGCACCCACCGCGGACCGGCTCGGCGTCCCCGGCGACGAGCCGCCGGACCGCGGCCCACACCTCGGCGCGGCCGTGCGGGTTCAGCAGCAGCCACGGCACCATCCCCGTGTGCAGTGCCCGCCGCGTGCCGACGCCGGCCGCATGCGTCCCGCTCGGCCGCGTGCCAGTGCTCGCCGCAACCCGCTCGCCGGCTTCAGACGCCCGCCGCGTGCGTCCCGCTCGCCCGCAAGCATGTGCGCGGGACCGGCACCGCCGGATCTGGGCGCCCGCCGCATGCCGACCGCGCCGGTTCCACTGGCCCGCGTGGCAGTGCTCGCCGCGAGCCGATCGGCCTGCCGGCGGCCCAGCGGGGTTGCGCACCGCCTATGCCCCGGTCGCGGTGATGCTTCCTTGCTCCACCCTCACCTGATCCACCGCGTCGAGGGCATCGTTCGGTGTTTCCACGCCGCCGCTGGTCGAAGCCGCAATCGACCACGTCCATGAAGCGCGGCGGCGGTCAGCGGAGGCGCCAGATGGTGGTGCGCATGGCGCACTGGTCTTCGAGCTTCACGCGGACCGGGACCTCGTACGTGGCGAGCGCTTCGAACAAGCGGGTGGGCAGGTAGCCGCGGCCGGGGTCGCCGACCAGGACCTCGGCGCCGCTGCGGCGCAGGAAGCCGAGGACCCGCTCGGCCACGGGGCCGCTGTAGAAGACGTCGCCGGCGACGATGACCTCAGCGTCGACCGGGACCGCCGACGTGATGATGTCGACGCCGTTGGCTCGGGCGTTGCGGGCGCAGGCCGCCAGGGCCGCCGGGTCGGTGTCGACGGCGGTGACCGTGCAGGCGCCGGCGCGGGCCGCGGCGATGCCGACCAGCCCCGAGCCGGCGCCCAGGTCCATGACGCTGCGGCCGGCCACGTACAGCGGCTGGTCCAGCAGGAAGCGGCCCAGGGCCATCCCGCCGGGCCACGCGAAGGACCAGAAGGGCGGCGGATCGTCGCTGCGGTACGAACCGCCGGTCGCGTCGAACAGGCCCGTGTCCTCGTCGGCCAGGTCGAGGGTGAGCTCGGGCAGCAGCGGAAGGATCATGCTGCCGCCGCCGGGAAGCGGTGGATGTTGGACTCGACCCAGGTCCGCAGGTGCGCGAGCGGCGCACAGGCGTCCCTGCCGAGCGGGGTCAGCTCGTACTCGACCCGCAGCGGCACCTCGGCGAACACCTTCCGGGTGATCAACCCGTGCTCCTCCAGCTTGCGCAGGGTGACGGTGAGGACTTTCGGGCTGATGCCCTGCAGTCGGGTCCGTAGGCTACCGAAGCGCCGCGGCCCGTCCTCCAGCGCGCCGAGGGCGAGCGCGCTCCACTTGTTCGCGAGCAGGTCGAGCATGTCGCGGCACGGGCAGCAGGCCGCGTAGACGTCGTCGGGCACGCGGCAACAGTACCCAACGGAAACTCATCACCCTTGCGGGTAACTAGGGCGCTCTGGATAGCGTCGCCGGCATGAGTACGAACATGCGAGCCGTGATCAGCACGGCCGACGGCCTCAAGGACGTCGAACTGCCCAGGCCCACACCCGGTCCGCGGGATCTGCTCGTACAGGTGAAGGCGGTCTCGGTCAATCCGGTGGACTACAAGGTCCGCAAGAGCGGCGGGGACAGGGTGCTCGGCTGGGACGCGGCCGGCGTGGTCGTGGCCGTGGGTGACGAGGTGACGCTCTTCGCGCCGGGCGACGAGGTGTACTACGCGGGCAGCATCGACCGCCCGGGCAGCAACTCGGCGCTGCACCTGGTCGACGAGCGGATCGTGGGGCGCAAGCCGCGCTCGCTGGACTTCGCGTCGGCGGCCGCACTGCCGCTGACGACGATCACGGCCTGGGAGACGCTGTTCGACCGGTTCCGGCTGTCGGAGGAGTCGACGGGCACGCTGCTGGTGCTCGGCGCCGCGGGCGGGGTCGGCTCGATGATGATCCAGCTGGCGAGGGCGCTGACCGGCCTGACCGTGATCGGCACCGCGTCACGTGACGAGTCTCGCAGCTGGGCCCTGTCGCTCGGCGCGCACGACGTCGTACACCATGACAACCTCCCCTCAGAGGTGGACTACATCTTCTCGCCGAGCACGGGCCGGCCCGGCCTGATCGAGCGGTTCGCCGAGATCCTCCGGCCCGGCGGCGCGATCACCGCGATCGACGAGCCCGAAGGGCTGGACCTGCTGCCGCTCAAGGCGAAGAGCATCACCTTCCACTGGGAGCTGATGTTCACCCGGCCGCTGTTCCAGACCCCGGACATGATCGCCCAGCACGAGCTGCTGAACCGGGTCGCCTCGCTGGTCGACGCCGGCACCATCCGCTCCACGCTGACGACCCGCCTGGACGGCCTGAACGCGGCGTCGCTCACACGCGCCCACGAGATGGTGGAAAGCGGACATATGGTCGGCAAGGTAGTGGTGGCTGAGCCGCTAGAGTGATGGCATCTCCCCATCCCCCGTGGGAAGGATCATCGTGGACTGGCCACCGTTCCTCGAGTTCAGCGTGCCCGTCTCGCTGGCCGTCTGGGTCGCCGTGCTGGCGGTGACCCTTTGGCGCTCCCGGCCCCGGCTGCCCGAGCCCGGTCCGGCGCGCACCGACCTGCCTGGCCAGGAGCCGCCGGCGGTGGTCAGCCTGATGGTCAACCGGGGGCGCTCCGACGAGGACGCGATCGACAGCACGCTGCTCGACCTGGCCGCGCGGGGCTTCCTGGAGCTGCGCGAGACCGGCGACGACCCGGTGCAGACGACGGCCCGCCTGCGCAAGGGTGACGGGCGGAGTTTGACACCGTACGAGCAGCAGATCCTCGACCGGGTCCACCGCTTGTCGGTCAACGGGGAGACGACGCTGACCAGCCTGGCGTTCGACAGCTGGACAGAGGCCCGCAAGTGGCGCCGCACCTTCTACCGCGCCGTGGTGGCGGAGGCCCGCACGCGCGGCCTCTCCAGCCCCCGCCTGACCCCGAGGACCCGCCGCACCCTGCTCCTCGCCGCGATCCTGCCGGCGGTCCTGATGTTCGTCACCTGGTGGTGGGTCGACAGCGAACTCAGCGCCAAGGTCCCCGACCAGGTCACCGGCGCGATCATCGGCGCCGCCGCGGTCTACCTGGCGCAGTACTTCGTGGTCGACTTCAACTGGGCCGACCAGACCACCCCCGAGGGCGTGGCAGCGACGGAGAGCTGGCTCGGCCTTCGCGAACACCTGACAACCATCGAGGGCGTGGCGGACCTGGCCCCGGCCGACGTCGCTTCCTGGGGCCGCGAGATGGCGTACGCCTCAGCCCTGGGCGCCCTCTCCGCGGACAAGGCCCTGGTCCGCCTCACCCCCGGAGCCCGCTCGCGCTGATCCTGCCCTGATTCTGCTCTGATCCTGCCCTGATTCTGCTCGCGCTGAGCCCGCTCGCGCCGCCCTGGAGCCTGCTCGCCCTACTCCGGAGCCCGCTCGCACTGACACACCCGCGGCCCGCCCGCACTGCCCAGGAACGGCTCGCGCTGTCCCGGAGCCTGGTCACTCTGCCCAGTGGCGCGCTCGCCCTGACACCTGCTGCCCGCTCGCCTTGCCCCGGAGCCGCTCACGCGCTGAGCCCACTCGCCCTGCCCAGGAACGGCTCACGTTGACACCTGAGGCCCGCCCGCGCTGACATGCCCCCCTCACGAACGGCCTCACACCGCCAACGCGAACAGCGCCTCAACCCCCGGCGTCCTGCCTGCTTGACGGACGGCCTCACTTGACGGACGGCCTCATTGGCGACGTGACCAGCGGCCCGGACCAGCCGGCACCGGCAAGCCGATCGCACACCGTAGACCGGCCCGCCCCGTCACGACCAGCCCTGCAGCACCGCCACCCGTGCCCGCGGGTCGCTAGTGCCCCCCACCGGCAGGCACGTCAGCGACCACGGACAGCCTCGCTACGACGCAACCAGCGACCCAGCCGAGAACCTGGCGCCAGCCTTCTTCACGGATGGCCTCGCTCCGGCGATGCAATCAGCGACGCGACCAAGGACGCGGCGCCCGTTCCCCTCACGGACGACGGGTCAGCCGGTGGAGGACGAAGAGTCGTCGAAGGACGTGACCGGCGTCACGGACGACCAAGGACACGGCGCCCGCTCCCCTCACGGACGACCTCGTGCTGGCGACGCGAACGGCGATCGCCCCGAGGACCCGGCGTCCTGGCCTGCTCATGGCCGCCTCGCGGCACCATTGCCGCGCTGCGGGTTGCTGCTGCCCCTCGCCGACGGCACGGCGGCGCCCACGGATGGCGGCGTCGGCGACGATGGCCTCGGCGACCACGGATGGCCGCGCCGCGACGCAACCAGGCGACACCGGCCGAGGACGCGGCGCCTGGTCCTTCACAGAGGCCGAGGACGCGGCGCCCGTGCTCCCCCTCACGGGGACGCGGCGCCCGTGCTCCCCCTCACGGGGACGCGGCGCCCGTGCTTCCCCTCACGGACGGCCCTCGTGCTGGCTGGCGACGCGAACAGAGGCCCGGGCCGCGAACACAGGCCTGGCCGCGACATGAGGCCCGTGCGCGAACAGAGGCCCGTGCTGGCGACGTGGCGGACGACGCCACGACAGAGGTCTCGAGCGCACCTACCGCTGGCAGATCGTGAAGGCTCCGGCGGCGGCGTCCTGCATACCTAACGCTACACCCCGCGAAAAAATTGATCTTTGCATCGTGAGCGTGCCATCACCTTCCGTAACGACAGGGTCAGGTGGCGTTGCCGCGCAGGAGCATGGTCAGGAACTCGGCGTTGGACTGTGTCTTGGTGAGACGGTCCAGCAGCTGCTCGGTCGCGCCGCCGTTGGACGCGGCCAGGGCCTTGCGCAGGCGGGAGACCGCCAGGAGCTCGTCGGGGTGCAGGATGACGTCGTCGCGGCGGGTGCTGGAGGCGTCGATGTCGATCGCGGGGAAGACGCGGCGGTCGGCGAGCTTGCGGTCGAGCTTCAGCTCGGCGTTGCCGGTGCCCTTGAACTCCTCGAAGATGACCGTGTCGCCGGTCGAGCCGGTCTCGACCAGCGCGGACGCGATGATCGTGAGGGACCCGCCGTTCTCGATGTTGCGGGCTGCGCCCAGCAGGCGCTTCGGCGGGTAGAGCGCGTTGGCGTCGATGCCGCCGGTGAGGATGCGGCCGGAGGCAGGGGCGGAGTTGTTGTACGCGCGACCCAGCCGGGTGATCGAGTCGAGCAGGAGCACCACGTCGTGGCCCAGCTCCACGAGGCGCTTGGCGCGCTCGGCGGCGAGTTCGGCGATGCCGGTGTGCTCCGACGGCGGCCGGTCGAACGTCGAGGCGATGACCTCGCCCTGCACGGACCGCTGCATCTCGGTGACCTCTTCGGGCCGCTCGTCGATGAGCAGGACCATGAGGTGAACTTCGGGGTTGTTCTGCGCGATCGCGTTGGCGATCGACTGCAGGACCATCGTCTTGCCGGCCTTGGGCGGCGACACGATGAGCGCGCGCTGGCCCTTGCCGATCGGCATGACCAGGTCGATGAGCCGGTTGGTGAGCTGCCGTGGTCCGGTCTCCAGCCGCAGCCGCTCCTGCGGGAAGAGCGCGGTCAGCTTGCTGAACTCGGGCCTACTGCGGGCCCATTCGGGGTCGTTGCCGTGGACGGTGTCGAGCCTGGTGAGCGTCGACCCGTTGGCGCTGCCGGTGATCGCGTCGCCGTGGCGCAGTCCGTACCGGCGGACCATCGCCGCTGGAATGGAGACGTCGTCAGGGCCTGGGCTGTAGCTGTCGACCCGCAGGACCATCTTGTCGCGGACGATGTCGGCGATGCCGGCGACGTCCCGCGCCTCGCCCGACTCGGGCGGTTGGGGCTGACCTCCGGGCCGGCTGTGATCCCGGTTGCGCTGTGCCGCTCTGGTACGGCGAGGCTTCGTTGCGTAATTTTGCTTGGCGGATCGATCCAACACTTCGGTTGGGGCCATGGGCGTCCTCCTCAGGACTGGCGTGTGAGGTGGCTTGTGTCCCTGAGAACACTGGCCGAAACGCGTGTGATCTTGGCTTCCTGCGAGAGGGCGTGACACGCGTTTGAGAAAGGTGGTCCCCGGGCGACAGACTGCCGACTTCCGCGGGACTGGCTTGACCGTAGCTCGTCAAGCCCTCCAGGGCAAGTATCTTTCCGTAGTCGACACGCTACCTTCCGGCAACCGGCCAGGGGACCAAGCCGCACCATCCCGGCGAAACGCTGTGTGAAGTCAGGAAGCACAGCAGCCGGGGGTCGCCATGAACAGCACGTTTGACACGGTCCGCGCCGAGGCCCTCTTCGCCTCCGCCCTGCAGGCCTCACAGGAGCCGTCGCCGGTCCAGATCCGCTCGGCGGTCACCGCCACCCTGCGCCGCTTCGGCATCAAGGGCTGCGCCGCCCGCGTGGCCGGCGAGTTCGGCGAGTACCCGGAGACCGCCGCCGCCCGCATGAACTGGGCGCTGAACATGATCAGCACTGCCTACCAGGAGCTGGCCGCCCGCGAATTCGCGTACGCCGGCTGACCTGCGAAGCGTTTCCGATCACCGCTGAGCGGTAACACTGCGATTGTGGACCTGCGCCTGACCGTCGACCTGCCGCGCGACCTCGATCGCATGAACACCCTGAGGCACGTCTTGGACGGCGCGCTCGCCGGCCTCGGCGTCGACGAGCAGAAGCGCACCGACATCGGCCTGATCGTGTCCGAGACCTGGGCCAACGTGATCACCCATGTCCGGGTGGGCGTCGCCTTCCAGGTCCGCGCTACTGTCAATGAAGAGGTGTGCGTGATTGAGGTCACGTCGCCGCCGGATGCCCCTGACGCACTCCTGCCATCGCAACCGTCCCTCCAGGTCGTATCGAGCCTGGCCGACACGGTCGACGTCGGCGGCGACGGCCTGCTGCTCAGGGTGGTGAAGCATCTGTGACCGCATTCGCCGCACTGGCCTCCCCCGCAGCCGACGGCGCGGTCATCGTGACCGCCACCGGCGAGCTCGACATGACGAGCGCACCCACCCTCATCGAGTCACTGCGCGACGCCATCCGCGCGTACGCGCCTTCCCGGGTCGATCTCGACCTCACCGGCGTGCCCTTCATGGACTCGACCGGCATTCAGGTGCTCGTCGCCGCCCAGAAGGACGTCGACGGGGACCTGCGCATCATCGGCACCAGCCCCGCAGTGCACCGGCTACTGCAGCTCACCGGCCTACTGGAGACGTTCGGACTCACCGATTAGCAACCGAACTCGACCATTCCGACACCCGGTCAAGAGTTAGCTGGACCACAGCAGGGAGCAACAGAGCAGGAGGTCACCACCATGGAGTCGACGTTCGAAGCGGTCCGCGCTGAAGCACTCTTCGCCTCCACGCTGCAGATGTCCCAGGTTCCTGAGGATGCTGACGTTCGCGCGGCGGTGACGGTCACGCTCCGGCGGATCGGTGTGCAGGGCTGCCTCGCGACGGTCGCCACAGAGTTCGGTGATCACCCGGAGACGGCCTCACCCAGGATGAACTGGGCGCTGCGGATGATCCGGCACGCTTACGCCCACTCGTGCACCCCAGAGGTCTTCGCCCGACCGACCGCGCTGGCCTGAGGTTGCCTGAAACTTTCATCACACCAACCGCAAAGCCCCCGCCGGATGTACCGGACGGGGGCTTGCATACTCCTTCGGCCGTGAAGCGGGTCTCGGCCTACGACTAAGGGTGTGTCAGACCGGACGGATGTTGTCGGCCTGCGGACCCTTCTGGCCCTGAGTGATCTCGAACTCGACCTTCTGACCCTCGGTCAGCTCGCGGTAGCCGGTGGCCTGGATCGCCGAGTAGTGCGCGAACACATCGGGTCCACCGTTGTCCTGCGAGATGAAGCCGTAGCCCTTCTCCGAGTTGAACCACTTCACCGTGCCTGATGCCACGTGTAACTCCTTAGCGACGACACCCCGACCCGCACCTCACGGATCAATGTTGAATCAGGTGCACGCCACGGGTGAGACGGTAGCTTGCGCGCTGCAAAAACGCAGCCCCGGTATCGGCATACGGACCTGATCGACTACCGAATTGAAATGCACAACCATTCCTTCTGTACACACAGCGTATTGAGACGTTCAACAGTCAGTGATAATTCGGCCTGTCTACCTCTTCTGGGAGCGCCCATCTCGCATTTGGCGCATCGCTCTAGTACAGTCGGCCTCGGTCGCCTCGTCCGAACGGACGATTTAGGGCTCCGTCCAGCAGCGGCGGAACCGGCCCTCCGGCTGACCGCGCAGGTCTTGCACCGGCACTCAAACAACGGGTGTCGAGAGCGATTCCCGACCGGCGCCGGCTTCAGTGCGCTCAGCGCCTGCCCGGCACGGTGACGCAACCCCTTCCCGCACGGCTATGACGACCGTGCCGTCACCGCAGTTCCGGTCAAACGCCCCGAAAGGTCCTCCCGATGACGATCTCTGTCTCCACCGCCGCCGTGTCCGCGCCGTCCGTCCCCGCCTCCCGGGACGTCAGCCGCGCCATCGCCAAGAGCCACGAGACCCCGACCGAGAGCAGCAGCACGCGGGCCAACGACGCCCAGGCCAAGGCCCTGCTGTCGCTGCTCGGCGACCTGCCCGCCGGCGCTGACCGCGACCGCGTCCGGGCCCGCCTCATCGAGCTGTACATCCCCCTCGCCGAGTACCTCGCCCGGCGCTTCCGCAACCGCGGCGAGCAGTTCGACGACCTCGTCCAGGTCGCCAACCTCGGCCTCATCAAGTCGGTCGACGGCTACGACCCGAGCCGCGGCGCCGCCTTCACCAGCTACGCCATCCCGATGATCGTCGGCGAGCTCAAGCGCCACTTCCGCGACAAGGGCTGGGACGTCCGCGTGCCCCGCCGCCTGCAGGAGCTGCGCCTGGAGATCTCGAAGGTCTCCGGCGACCTCGCCCAGGACCTGGGCCGCTCCCCCACGGTCGCGGACCTCGCCGCCCGCCTCAACGTCAGCGAGGAGGAGATCATCGAGGGCCTGGACTGTGGGCAGGCGTACCGCGCGCTCTCACTGGACGCCCCCGCCGGCGACAACGCCGACACCGGCGCCACCGGCCTCGGCGACCTGCTCGGCGGCGAGGACCCCGACATGGTCAACGTCGAGAACCGCGAGGCCCTGCGCCCCATCCTGGCCAAGCTGCCCGAGCGCGAGCAGAAGATCATCGCGATGCGCTTCCACGGCAACCTGACCCAGTCGCAGATCGCCGCCCAGCTCGGCATCTCGCAGATGCACGTGTCCCGCCTCCTCGCGGGCGCGCTGCGCACCCTCCGGTCCGAACTGACCGCCGTCGCCGAGTAGCCGCCCCCGTCCACAAACGCCCAGCGGCCCGGAGGAATGCAACGTCGCATCCCTCCGGGCCGTCTCATGTACTGACGCTGGCCAATGCATCGATCCGCCGCACACGATGTCGGTATTGGCCGGGAATCGCGATAAAGTTCGGCACTCACCATGGCCGCTCTCGACCGACGCCACGGGCTCAGGAGGGTCCGAACGCCCCAACGAGCGCGACTCGGCGACAAGCGGACCCGCCACCGCGAGGAGCGGCGCGGCGGGTTTCGCGGACGCGGCGGCCTCGGTCGACGGCGTCCAGCCCGGGACGACCCTGGCGCGCTCCGGGCGGGCGCAGGCGCGGCGACGTCCAAACGCCCCGGCGCGCCACGACAGCACGGCCAGCGCGCCGATGCGGGGCACAGCGGCGCAGCACGGCGGCGGACTACAGCGGTTGAGCGGGGCACAGCGGCACGGCCAGCTCGCTCCAGTGGCACGGCGGCGCGGCGGAGGGCCACAGCACGGCCAGAGCGGCACAGCGGGGCAACGGTCGGGTGCGCTACAGCGGTGCGGCGGGTTCTGTGGACAGGCGCGGCGACGTCCAAACGCCCCGGCGCGCCACGACAGCACGGCCAGGCGCCAATGCGGGGCACGGCAGCGCAGCACGGCGGCGGACTACAGCAATTGAGCGCGCCACAGCACGGCAAGAGCGGCGCAGCGGGGCAGCGGGGCAGCGGCTGGGTGCGCTACAGCGGTGCGGCGGGTTCTGTGGACCCGGCGGGTTCGGTTGACGGCGTCTGGCCTGGGACGACCGCGGCGGGATCCGGGTGCGGGGTGGACCTGATCTCGCCGGCGAGCAGGACGAGCCAGATGGCACCGTTGGTGCCGCCGATGACCCAGTCCTCGGTCATGATGGTCGGGACGGCGGCGACCGCGGCCACGGTGAACCAGAGCGCGGGGTGGCGGGCGTCGGGGCGGCGCAGGACGACCGACTGCCAGAGGCCGCGCAGGGCGTGCCAGAGCAGCAGGGCCACGCCGATGAGGAAGCCGATCGCGCCGAGGACGCCGCCGCGGCGGAAGGCGCCGACCGCGGCGTTGTCGGTGTTCAGGTCGCGGCGTGGGCCTTCCTTGGGGGCGCCGTCGTCGACACGGTGGACGACGGCGCGGGAGGTGTGGGCGTCGCCGAAGGTCTTCTCCGCCCAGCCGGCGTGCTGCCAGTCGACCCAGACCTGGCGCCACGTGTCGGTGCGCCCGCTGGTGACGTCGTTGCCGCCGGCGGTGAACCGGTCGCGGAAGAGGAAGTCGTTGCCGCCGCCGATGGTGAAGACGGCCACCAGGACCAGGAACGGCATCGCCACCGCGAGGAGGGCGGGGCGGCCCCAGCGGTCCAGGTCGCCGTCCTGCCCGCCGGTCGTGGTCTCGCTCCGGCGCTCCTCAGAGGGCTGGGCATCGGCGGCCCGGCCGGTCCGGCCGGCGTGGCTCTTCCGGCCCGTCCAGTGGCGGAGCAGTACACCTGCCGCAAACGCGAACGCAGCGGCTGTGGCGAACACGAAGCCGGTGCGGGAGTCGCTGATCGAGAGGACCAGTGCGGCGACGGCCGCGACGCCGACGCGCTGCCAGGCGGCGAACGCGCGGTCGAACCCGACCCGCGCGGCGGCGATCACCACGAGGCCGGCGAGGGAGTTCGGGTGGTAGAAGAGGCCCGGACCGCCCCAGAAGCGGTTGCGCATCATGCGGGCCGAGGCGCTGTCGGGGATGGCGTGGAACTCGTCGAAGAGGCTGCCGGCGCCGAAGTACAGCAGCGCGCCGATGCCGACGAGGATCGCGGCGGCCATGCCGATGGACAGGTCGCGCGAGCGGTCGCGACCGGCGGTGGCCCCGAGGCGCGAGCGGTCGTGACTGGCGGTGGCCCCGAGGCGCGAGCGGTCGTGACTGGCGGTGGCCCCGAGGCGCGAGCGGTCGCGCCTGGTGGTGGCCACGACGGCGAGGACCGCGAGCGTGAAGACGCCGAGGTACGCCAGCCGCTGCGCCGCCACGGTCAGGTGCCCGGCGCGCAGGACGAACAGGGCGCCGAGCACGCCGAAGACCCAGTAGGACAGGCCGAGCCAGGCGCCGCCGAGGCCCGGCAGCTCCCGCAGGGTGCGCAGCCACGGCCGGCCCCAGACGGCGAAGACCACGACCTCGACGAACAGCACGGCCCAGATGACGATCGGGTGCTGGGTGGACGTCCAGGTGAGGATGCCGGCGAGCGTGAAGAGCCCGCCGGTGACCGCGCCACGCAGCGTGACGCCGCGCAGGCTGGCCGCGAGGCCGACGACGCCGAGCGCGATGACCGCGGCCGCGAAGGCCTCCGCCGACTCGCTGACGCTGCCGGTGCGGCCGTGCTCCACGATCGCCGCGAGGACCGCCAGGATCAGGCCGGCGACGGCGCTCGCGGCGATCGCGGCGCGTCTGCTCATCGGGCGCTGGCCTGCAGCTGCTTCTTGCCCTTGCGCCGGTTGCGGCTCAGGAAGAAGTCGCGCACGACCCGCCGCGGGCCGGCTGGGACCAGCCAGACCTGCAGGAAGGTCACGTAGTCGGTCATGCTGGGCTTGCCGTGCCGGCGGGCCTCGCCGAGCAGGTCGAAGAAGACCCGCGGGCTGCGGCTGGCGGCGGCCATCGAGCCGACCACGCTCATCGCGAGCGCCGCGTAGGCCCGGGGCGTGACCCGCGGGCGGGTCTCGCGCAGCCAGACCAGCGACTGCTTCCACGGTGCGTCGAAGCTGATCCTTGGGCGGTTCTCGTCGGCGTACCAGATGACGAGGGGCTCCTCGGCGTAGATCAGGTCGACGCCTTCCTCCTGCAGGCTGCGCAGCGTCCAGTCGAGCTCCTGCAGGCGGCGCAGCCCGTCGGCGAACGGCACCTTCCGCAGCAGTGCCGTCGGCGCCATGATCGTGGAGGTCTGGATGAACCCGTCGCCGTGGAAGAGCCCGTGCCGCACGGCCAGGTATTCGCTGATCGGCTCGCCGGGCGCCGGGACGCGGCGCGGCATGATCAGCTCGGCGCGCGGGGTGCGCATGTAGAGGCGGCTGCCCACGATCGGCAGCGGCACCCCGGACGCCTTCGCCCGGGACAGCTGGGTCTCCAGCTTCTCCGGCAGCCACTCGTCGTCGTCGTCGAGGAACGCGACCCACTCGGCAGCGGCGACGTCGACGCCGTGGTTGCGCGCCGCGGGCGCGCCGCCGGACGTCTCCCGCTCGACCCAGCGGACCCGCTCGTCGCCGATCTCGCGGAGGGCTGCAACCGTCGCGGCGTCGGGCCCGTCAATGATGACGACGACCTCGATCTCCTGCAGCGTCTGGGCCAGTGCGCTGCGCACGGCCCGGACGACCAGCTCGGGCCGGTTGCGCGTCGGAATGACAACGCTCACCACGGGTGTTTGCACGATGACCAATCCGTCTCGGCGATCCTTAAGGGTTCGCTGGCGTAGCGTACACGAGCTGCACTTTTGCCGGATACTTCGCGGCGAGCACGCGCGCTGCCTCGATGTTCGACGGTGCCGCCGGATCACCGAAGGCTACCGGCAGCGGCTGCCCGGCCCGCACCGCGGGGCGGCTCGGGTGATCCGTATCCACAACGAGCAGGCTGGCCGCCGGGTCGTGCAGGAAGAACCGCACCGGCACCGGGCTCTCGGCGACGAGACGGTCCAGGTCGGCCATCGTGCCGCCCTTGCCGCCGGGGTACAGCAGGCCGGACCACGCCGGGAAGTTCCGGTACTGGCCCTGCAGGGCGGCGGCACCGAGCGTGCCGGACCAGTTACGCCAGGGCGTGCTCATGAGGTTGACGTTCACCGCGCCACCGCCGTCGGGGAACATCCTGGCGATCAGCAGCGCGTCGCGGGCCGCCTCCGGAGAGCCACGGTCCTTGCCGAGCGCCAGCTTCACGCCCGGCGCGACCGGCGTGGTGTGCCACTGGCCGCCGGCAACCGCCATGAACAGCGCGACGGGCACGGCGACCGCGGCGGTGGTCCTGAAGCGGAGCCTGGCCAGCCCGCCGAGGGTGCACAGCGCGACGACGATCAGCAGGTGCAGGAGCTTGTCGAAGTAGTAGACCGTCGTGCCGAGGGTGGCGATCTGGTACGTGCCGAGCCCGGCCGCCATCACGCCGGCGGTGGCGAGCGCGAACCCGGCTGCCCGCAGGCGTGGGCTGCGTCTTGCAAGAACGGCGGCGGCGGCCAGGACCACCAGCAGGGCTGTCGCGGGCCGGTCGACGACCCGGGCGGTGCCGTTGAGCAGCAGCTGGCTGCCGTTGGAGGCGCGCGCCGCGGTCAGCGGGCCGATCGCGGCGAGCCCGGCGACGGCGACCGCGGCCGGCCACGCCCACCAGTGCCGCCACAGCCGGGCGCGGAGGGCCCACAGGGCGGCGATGATCCCCGCGTACGGCAGGAACAGCGGATACGTGAACGAGACGCCGACCAGCAGCAGCGCGACCGTCACGGTCTGCTCGCCGCGGCGGGTCAGCGGGCGGGCGACCAGGCCGGTGAGGACGGCGGCGCAGGTGAGGCCGGCGAGCTCGTTGGGGTAGCCGCGGGACAGCACGGTCACCGGGTCGCCGAGGACCAGCCAGGCGGCCACGAGCGCGAGGGCCGGCAGCAGGCGGGCGGTGCTCGCGCCCGGGCCGGCGATCCGGCGGGCCGCCCACAGCACCGCGAGGGCGAGCAGCAGGTACGTGCCGACGAGCAGCCACACCATGACGTCGACGGCGGTCGCGGGGGCGGCGTTGTGCCCCGACGAGCGCACGAAGCGGTCCAGGACGGCGTAGCTGAAGTGCAGGCCCTGGGGGTAGTTGGCGATGCCGTGCAGCTCGCCGTCGGGCACGAACGGGCGCAGCACCTCCGGTCGCATGAACAGGTAGCCGCCGGTGCGTCCGATGACGTCGAACAGCAGGAAGTGGCGGGCGATGTCCTCACCGGCGAGCGGGAGGCCGAGGCGCCCGCCGAGGTCGCGGACGGCGTACGGGACGAGCGCCACCACCGACACGGCGGCGACCGCGACGGCGAGCAGCACATCTTTCCGCATCGGGGGCATTTCGGGCATCCGGTCCGTGGCCGCCGCCACCAGTACCAGCACCGACAACGCCACGCCGGCGATCAATGTCGGGTGCAGATGGCCGGGCCACAGCGTGATCGCGATCCCGAAGACGCAGGCCGCGCCGAACAGCTGGCTACCGGCCGTCACCACCCGGTCGAGCAGGCTCGTCGCGCCCCGCTGGATCGCCGCCGTGCCCGCCAGGACCAGCACCGGCAGGACGAAATCCAGGTGCAGCGGGTGGGTCACCAACGGGACGAGCCAGGCGAGGGCCAGCCCCGCGGCCGTCACCACCGACTTCCGGATCACCAATACGCTCCGTATCGATCGGGGCCACCGGCGATGCAACGTCGCCGCCGGGAGGTGACGATATCGCGTTGGTTAGGTACGGTGCAGAAGGCTTCCGGGGGCCGGCCTTCATGACGGAAGGTGATTGCCGAGTACGGGGAGTGGCGGGCGTTGGCGAAAGGCGTGGCGCGGCGGAAGGGTCGCGGCCGGCGGGATCCACTGTGGGCGCGGATCCTCGTGATCGCCGGCGCGCTACTGATGATCGTCTCTGGCACGACGTTCGTGCTGAAGGACGCCGTCTTCGGCTATGCGACCCGCAGCGTCAACAAGGAAGACCTGCTGCCGGCCGACCAGGGCAAGCACGCGTCGGTCAACGGCGCGAAGAACATCCTGCTGATCGGCATCGACCCGCGGCCCAACCAGGACCCGACGGAGCCGATCCGCTCCGACTCGATCCTGATCCTGCACATCCCGGCCAGCCACGACATGGCGTTCCTGATCTCCATCCCGCGTGACACGTGGGTCGCGATCCCGAAGTACAGCAACGGCAAGCGCACGTACAACGGCGGCAAGTCGAAGATCAACGGCGCGTTCGCCGAGGGTGGCTACGGTCTCACCGGCAAGGACGCGCGCAAGCACGGCACCACGCTGCTCGCCGCCACGATCAAGCAGAACTGGGGCGTCACGTTCGACGCGGCGGCGATCGTCGACTTCGTCGGCTTCCAGGACGTCGTGCGGGTCCTCGGCGGCGTCGACATGTACGTCGACCAGCGCACCGTCTCCGTGCACATCGGCCACGACGCCAAGGGCAACACGAAGGTCCCGTTCGAGCAGAAGGACGACCCCAACGGCGGCACCATCCTGATCCCGATCAAGGGGGTCACGCCGAAGGTGTACGAGGTCGGCTACCAGCACCTGGCCGCATGGGAGGCGCTCGACTTCGTCCGGCAGCGCGAGACCCTGCCGAAGAGCGACTACGACCGCCAGCGCCACCAGCAGCAGTTCATCAAAGCGCTGCTGAAGAAGATCGCCAGCAAAGAGGTCATCGGCAACCCCAGCACCCTCAACAAGGTCCTCGAGGTCATCGGCCGCGCCATGACCATCGACACCGGCAGCATCGGCCTCGACGACTGGATCTTCGCGATGCGCAACATCGACGGCGACCGCATGCTGACACTGAAGACCAACGACGGCGGCTTCCACGCGTCCCCGGAGAACGCGGGCGCCGAGGCCCTCGACCAGACGACCCTGGACCTGCTGAGCGCTGTGCGTACCAAGACGGTGCCGGCCTTCGTCGCCGCCAACCCGAGCATCGTCAGCTCCAGCAGCTGACCCACCGCACTCTGGCCGCCAGCGCTCTCCCCGCTTGACGCGTCCGACGCTGCCGCGCCCGCCAGCCTGGCGCCCGCCAGCCTGGCGCCCGCCAGCCTGGCGTCCGTCAGCCTGGCGTCCGCCAGCCTGGTGATCCAAGGACCGAACTGGTCGCGGTGGCGACCGGAACCGTCCTTCGATCAAGCCAGCACGGCGCCGACCGAGCGGGACCAGGCGGCGGCGGTCTGCGCCGGAGTGGACGCCGACACCGACCGGCCCACGCCCATACGGCCAACCCCTGCCCCAGCCGACGAACGGGCCACCCCCTCTGCCACATCCGCCGGTCCGACGTCCAGCAGCGTGGTGATCCAAGGACCGAACTGGTCGCCATCACGACCAGAACCATCCTTCGATCAAGCCAGCACAGCGCCGACCGAGCAAGACCAGGCGGCGGCGGTTCGCGCCGGAACGGACGCCGACACCGACCGGCCCACGCCCATACGGCCAACCCCTGCCCCAGCCGACGAACGGGCCACCCCCTCTGCCACATCCGCCGGTCCGACGTCCAGCAGCGTGGTGATCCAAGGACCGAACTGGTCGCCATCACGACCAGAACCATCCTTCGATCAAGCCAGCACAGCGCCGACCGAGCGGGACCAGGCGGCGCCGGTCTGCGCCGGAGCGGACGCCGAGGCAGACCGACCCGTGCCCGTGCGGCCCGCCCCTGCGCCAGCCGGCGGGCTGGCCGCCCCTCCGCGACATCCACCGGTCTGATGTCCGTCGGCGTGGTGATCGAAGGACCGAATTGGTCGCCATGACGGCCGGAGCCGTCCTTCGATCACGCCGCTCGAAGGTCCGCATTGCCCGTGAACTGACGCCCGGGCCCGAGGCCGCATCCGCCGCTGCGGCATCCGCCGGCCCGGTGTCCAGCGGCGTGGTGATCCAAGGACCAGATTGGTCGCCATCACGACCGGAACCGTCCTTGGATCACGCCAGCACAGCGCCGACCGAGCAAGACCAGGCGGCGTCGGTTCGCGCCGGAACGGAAGCCGACACCGACCGGCCCACGCCCATACGGCCCGCCCCTGCGCCAGCCGGCGGGCGGGCCGCTGCGGCATCCGCCGGCCCGGTGTCCAGCAGCGTGGTGATCCAAGGACCGGAATGGTCGCCATGACGGCCGGAACCGTCCTTCGATCACGCCGCCCGAAGGTCGCATTGCCCGTGAACTGACGCCGAGGCCCGAGGCCGCATCCGCCGCTGCGGCATCCGCCGGTCCGACGTCCAGCGGCGTGGTGATCCAAGGACCAGATTGGTCGCCATCACGACCGCAGCCGTCCTTCGATCACGCCAGCACGGCGCCGACCGAGCGGACCAGGCTTCGACGGTTCGCGCCGGAAGCCGACGCCGACGCCGATCGGCCCACGCCCGCGCGGCCCGCCCCTGCGCCAGCCGGCGGGCGGGCCCCTGCCACGTCCACCGGCCCGACGTCCAGCAGCGTGGTGATCCAAGGACCGGAATGGTCGCCATGACGACCGGAACCGTCCTTCGATCACGCCGCCCGAAGCGTCCGCATTGCCCGTGAACTGGCGCCGAGGCCCGAGGCCGCATCCGCCGCTGCGGCATCCGCCGGTCCGACGTCCAGCGGCGTGGTGATCCAAGGATCGGAGTGGGCGGCATGGCGACCGGAGTTGGCCTTCGATCAAGCCGGCTGGGGTCGGCGTTGTGGGAGGGGACGGCCCGGGGCTGGGGCAGGTGGGTTACTGGCGGCGGACGATGACGTAGGCGACGTCGCCCTGGTGGTGGACTTCGGCGTTCTGCCAGGTGGGTGAGGTGTAGAACTCGCAGGGGCGGACCGGTTTGACGCAGAGCATGGCGTCGATGGTGGTGTTCGGCGCGGCGGGCAGGTTCGGCTGGAGCGACTGCAGCGACACGATCTCGGTGCCGGGCAGCAGGATCCACCAGGGGTACTCCCACGTGTTGTAGCCCTGCGCGAGGCCGACCCGGCGGGCGCCCGACGCGCGGACCGCGGCGGCGGCCCACTCGTAGTCGCGCTGCCACTGCGGTTCGCGGAGGAAGCGCTGCTCCAGCTGGGAGGTCGTGAAGATCGAGCCTGGGCCGACGAGGCGGCGGGGCCAGCCGTAGGCGACCGTGAAGCCGCCCGCCGCGACCCCGGCCACCAGCGCGCCGGTCGTCACCCAACTGAGAAGGCGGCGGCCGGTCAGCGAGGCGATCCAGAGGCCGGCGAGCGGAGCGCCGAGGACGAGCAGGAAGACGATGAGCCGGTTGCCCCAGGGCTGCCACTTCACGGTGACGACGTACGCGAGCAGCGCCAGCCAGAACACGCCGGCATACAGCCTGGTCCCGTTGCGGAAGGCCAGGAGCAGCGCGCCGAGCAGGATCAGCACGCCCTGTGCGGGCAGCGACACGCGGTCCTCGTCCGGTGGCCACGACGTGTACGGATACTGCTCGTTCCAGTACGTGATGTCCCGCGCCTGCGGGTCGACGCCGAGGACGCCGGCGATGCCGATGATGCCGGCCGACAGCGCGTGGTTGAGCGGTCCGATCGGCGTCTGGAGCGCCGTCTCCGCGATGCGCAGGCCGTTCACGAGGACCGACGCCGGGTCGTGCCGCTGCATGGAGATGGACTCGCGCAGGTGTGCGGGGCCGAGCGGGTTGTCGTAGGTCTCCTGTACCCGCAGCAGCGACGGCCCTGCGAGCAGCAGCATCAGCCCGCCGGTCGCCAGGGCCGCCAGCAGGCCGCGCCACCATCGCAGGCGCAGCTGCGCGACGATCCAGACGAGGAGCAGGAGCCCGGCGCCGAGCAGTCCGGTCGCCTTCGTCAGCAGCGTCAGCCCGGCGGCGACGCCGATGAGCAGGGTGTCGAGCGCGCCGGAGCGGGACCGCAGGCCGTCGAGGGTGAAGGTGGCGACGCAGGCGACCCACAGCGCGACGACGAGGTCGGTCTGGGTGCTGGTCGCCTCCAGCACGATCATCGGGGTGGTGCCGACGATGAGCGCGGTGACCAGCTGCGCCCGGGTGCCGCCGCCGAGCTGCCCGGCGATGCGGGACGCGGCGAGGACGACGCCGACGCCGGCGGCGAGCTGGACCAGGTTGTAGAAGCCGTCGCCGCCGGTGAGCAGGCGCAGGTGCAGCAGCAGGTACTCCGCGCCCGGCGCCATCGCGAGCTGCCGGTCGATGATCGTCGGGTAGAAGCCGACGTGGCCCTGCTGCACCCAGTGCTCGATCTTCGGCAGGTGGTAGGTCTGCGAGTCGTAGTTGTTGGGCGGCGCGACGAGCGCGACGAGCAGGTCGAGCAGGAAGAGCCCGCCGAGCACGACGACGATGAGCCGCTCGACCAGCGCGAGGCCGGCCCACCGGTCGCGCACGGAGCGCCACGAAGTGGCAAATGCTGATATTTCCGGTTTAGCGGGCGCGGAGCGCCTGATAAACCGGAAAGAGCGGAAAGAGCGGAAAGAGCGGAAAGAGCGGAAAGAGCGGAAAGAGCGGAAAGAGCGGCGCAACCGGAAGAAGAAGAGAACCCGCAAGAAGATCGGCAACCGGAAGGGAAGCCGGAAGGCGGAGGTCGGACGGGCACCGCGGATCGCCGCGAACGCGACCACCGCGAGCGCGACCAGCCAGGTGATGATGACAGCGGGCCGGTGCAGCATGTGAAACAACGACAGCGCCTCGACGGCCAGGCAGACGGCGGCGCCGACGAGGACCGCGGCCCGCAGCAGCGCGAGCCGCACGCCGCCCCCGAGGCGCAGGCACAGCCACGCGACGGCGACGAAAGTGAGCAGCGGCACCACGATCACCGGGTCAAGCTACCCGACGACCGCGGCGCCGCCGCGGGGTGAGAAACCCCTAGAGCCGCTCGACCGACGGGCCGTGGCAGCGGGCCCGGGTGTCGAAGATGTAGCTCGCGTGCCGTTCGACCATGTCGTAGTCGAAGTCGTCGTGGTCGGTGAGCAGCACGACGGCGTCGGCGGCGGCCAGCTCGGCCGGGGTCAGGTCGACCAGCGTCACGCCGCAGACGTTGCCGGTGTCGCGCTGCGCGGCGTGCGGCTCGACGGCGTGCACCTCGGCGCCCTGGGCGACGAGCAGTTCGGCGACGGCGCGGGCCGGTGACTCGCGCAGGTCGCCGACGTTGCTCTTGTACGCGAGGCCCAGCAACAGGATCCGGCTGCCCCTGACGGGCTTGTACCGGTCGTTGAGGCCGGCGGCGAGGCGCTGCACGACGTAGCGGGGCATGCCCTCGTTGACGTCGTTGGCCAGCTCGATGAACCGGAAGCGCTGCCCGACCTCGCGCTTGACCTGCCACGACAGGTACGACGGGTCAATCGGCAGGCAGTGCCCGCCGACGCCGGGGCCGGGGTCGAACGCCATGAACCCGAACGGTTTGGTCGCGGCCGCGCCGATCGCCTCGCGGACGTCGACGCCGAGCTGGTTGGCGACGATGGCGAGCTCGTTGACCAGCGCGATGTTGATGTGGCGGAACGTGTTCTCGAAGAGCTTCGTCAGCTCGGCCGTCCGCGGCGCGGAGACCGGCACCAGCCGCTGCACGAACCGCTGGTAGAAGCGGGCCGTGGCGGCCAGGGATGCCTCGTCGATGCCGGAGACCAGCTTCGGTGTGTTGTCCAGGTGCCAGGTGGGGTTGCCCGGGTCGATGCGTTCGGGGCTGTACCCGAGGAAGAAGTCGTCGGGCGCGCTGAGCCCGGAGGCGTGCTCCAGCAGCGGCCGCAGGACGGTCTCGGTGGTCCCCGGGTAGGTGGTGGACTCGAGGATGACTGTGCAGCCGGGCCGCAGGTGCGGTGCGAGCTGCAGCGCGGCCTGCTCGATGTGGCTGATGTCGGGCACGCCGTCGGTGAGGGGGGTCGGCACGGTGATCGCACACGTGTCGAAGCCGGCGGCGTCCGCGTAGTCCTCGGTCGGGTGGTACCGGCCGGTCTCCAGCGCCCACGCGAGCAGGTCGTCCGGGACGTCCTCGACGAAGGAGATGCCGGCACCGAGGGACTTGACCCGGTCGGTGTCGACGTCGAGCCCGACGACGTCGTCGCCCGCCTCGACCGCTCGGATGGCGAGCGGAAGGCCGACGTAGCCCTGCCCGATGATGACTGTTTTGCCCATGATCATCCTAAGGGTGGGAACACTCGACCCGCCGGCCGAAACGAGGCCGACGGGTCGAACGGATTTGCAAGTGAGTTGGAGTTGTCAGGAGGTGCGCCGGCGGCGCATGACGAAGCCGCTGCCCGCCAGCGCGGTCAGGCCGAGCAGGCCCGCCAGCAGGTCGGCACCCTGCGCGTCGTGGGTCTTCGTGGTGCCACCGGCGAGGTCGGTGGACGAAGACGTGGACGCAGCGGATGCGTCGGACGCGTCGGACGCGTCGGTCAGGCTCGTCTCGTTGGCCGACAGCCGGAACGGGCTCCAGCCGCCGAAGAACGGGCCGAAGAAGCCGGCCGGCCGGTCGCCGCCGTCCCACTTGTCACCCCCGCCGTTGTTGCGCACGCCGTTGCCGAGCGGCGTGCCGGCGAAGAAGTCGTCGCCACCGAAGCTGTAGTTGCCGCGCCAGGCGAGCACCCGCACGGTGACGGTCGCCGTTTGCTTGGACTTCTTGCCGGTGACCTTGATGGTGGCGTAGCCGGGCGAGGTGAGCCGGACGTTCGCCTCGAACTTGCCGTCGTCGTCGGTGCGGCGGTCGCCGCTCACGCGGGCCGGGAACGGGCCGTCGAAGCCACCGGAGTGCCGGGTGATGCGGTACTTGACATTGATCGAGATCGGCTCGCCGGGAAGGAACCGCTTCCCCGCGATGCAGACCACGCCGCCGGTGCTCACAGAGGCCGAGCTCACCCTGAGGACCGGCTCGGGAGCCGGATAGGCAGCAGCGGCCGCTGCTCCACCACCGTGTTCGGCGTGGGCGGCGGTCGGTGCTCCCAGCACTGCCGCCGCGACGATTGCCCCCGCGAGGGCGGTCAGTGCGGATCTTGTTCGGGGTCGCATAAACCTCACCGTAGACTTCACATCACCCCGATATGGGCATTTTTCATCATTTGCCGCATCTCTCCGCGAATTGCAACCGAAGCGTCCAGGGCGCGATGCCCGGGGTCGTCACGAGGCGGGGCGTGAACGCGGCCGTGGGCGACGGCAGCGGGCCCGTGATGAGGTTCAGCGCGAGCGTGCTGCTCTGCCCCGGCTTCAGGTCGACGGTGAAGACCGCGACGGTCCGGCCCAGCTCGAAGCCGCTGCCGTAGTCGACGGGCGCACCGTCCTGCGTGGCGTCCACGGGCGCGCCGCCGGTCGGCAGGTACACCATGACGTTGGTCCGGACCGTGTAGTCGCCGGCCAGCCCCAGCCCCAGCACGCTGCGCGGCAGCCCGCTCGCCGGCGCCGTCGAGCCGAGCTTCACGGTGAGCCGCAGGTGCCGCGAGCCGTCCTCCAGGCACTCCCCCGCGCTCAGTTCGGCCTCGCGGGTCAGGTAGTAGCCGAGCTTCGCACCGGTGCCGTCGTTGAGGAACACCCCGACCGTCGGCCGGGCGCCGTCGTCGGCGGGCAGCGTGCCGGCGAAGACGGTCGCGGCGATCTCCGCCTGCTCCTCGGGGTGCGCGCTCCACGCGAGGAGCCGCCGCTCGTCCGCGGCCTTCCGCAGCGCCGGCACCAGCTTCTCCGGCGCTGTCAGGGCGCCGGTGAGCTTGTCGAAGACGGCCTTGGCGGCGCCGGCGAAGAAGGCGTCCTGCGACTTCGTGTCGGCGATCGTCAGGTACACCTCCGACAGCAGCCGCCGGACCGCGGTCGGCGCGGTGAGCGGGGGGCCGACCGCGACGTCGACCGGGCCGGTCGCCTGCAGCAGGTAGGCGAGCGCGACCGGGTCCGTCGCGAGGACACCGTCGACCGTGCGGCCGGAGCGCAGCCGGTACATCTCGCGGTACAGGGCCGCCGCGGTCGGGAAGTCCGGGGTGAGGTTCACGTCGGCGGGGAACCGGCCGAGGCGGTCGGTGTGCAGGTTCTCCTGGTCCTCGTCCAGCGGCAGCACGGGCGTGGCGAACTCGCGGATGTCGGTGGCCGCGGCGCCCTGCTGCACGATGGAGATCGCGCCCTTGTCGACCTGCAGCACCACGAACGCGCCCGGCATCCCGCCGGTGGCCCGCACCTCGGCGAGGTTCTGGAAGAGCACCAGGTAGGTCCGGGGCGCGGTGGCGCCGAGCATGGCCGGCAGCAGGCGCGCCGCCCGGGCGACCGGTGCCAGCAGCGGGGCGACCCGGCGCAGCGCCTCGTCGAGCCGGTCGACGGCGGCGCGGACCCGCCCGTCCAACCCGCCGCGGTCGAGGGCGGCAAGCCGGGCCTGCGCCGCTCGTACCAGCGAATCCGCCGCCGCGAGGCGAGGCGCGGCACCGGTGACCGCGGCGAGGCCGTCACGCCCGGCGAGCGTCGACTGCAGCCCGCCGGCGGCGTCCAGCATCGGCGGCAGCACGCGGGTGGCGAGGTCGTCGACGATCCGCGCGACCGCGGCGACCGCCGTCAGGTCGTCGCCGGCCATCGGCGCCGAGCGGCCCACGCCCCACGTCAGTCCGGAGGTGTCGGACCGGGCCGCCGCCGTCTGCCGGCGCAGGTCGGCGGTGGTGCGCCGGGCGGCGGCGAGGTCACCGGCGCGCAGCGCGGTCTCCAGCGAGCCGACCAGGGAGGCCGCGCGCCGCAGGTGCCCGGCGGCGGACTCGGCGACGATCAGCAGCCGCACCCCGGCGCCGGCGAGCAGCAGCAGCACGACCGCCGCGGCGAGCACCGCCTTGCGCCGCCGGGTGCGCAGCAGCGTCGTGAGGTGGGCACGGACACCGGTGATCTCAGTCGAGCTGCCGTGCACCGCCGACGACCTCCTTGACCTTCTCTGGTTGGGTGATGACGCGCAGCGCGCGGTAGAAGTCGGCGCGGCGCCGGCCGAGGGTGTCGGCGGCGTAGTTGCGGGCCCGGGCGAGGTTGCGCGCCGACGTGGCGGCGAGCGCCTCCGGGTCGGCGACCAGCGCGGTGATGGCGTAGGCGAGGGCGACCGGGTCGTCGGGCGGCACCAGGTGCGCCCGGTCGAGCAGCTCGGGGGTGCCGCCGACGGTGGTGCCGACGGCGGGCAGCGCCCTGGCCATCGCCTCGATCAGCGCCCGGGGCAGCCCCTCGGTGCGCGACGGCAGCACGAAGAGGTCGGCGTCGTCGAGGAACAGCCGCACCGCCGCGCCGGGCGGGACGGCGCCGGCGAACGCGACCCGCCCGCCGACGCGCCGCTCCCGCACGAGCCGTTCCAGGTCGCGGCGGCAGCGCCCGTCGCCGAGGTGCACCAGGTGCGCCTCCAGGCCGGCCTTCACCAGCAGCGGCAGCGCCTCGATGAGGGTGTCGATCCCCTTGTACGGCTGCTCGAGCGAGCCGACGGAGATCAGCCGGACCGCGACCTTGGGTGAGCCCTCGCCCCGGGGCCTGTCGACGAACGCGGCCTCGTCGAGCTGGATGCTGGAGTACGCGGCGGTCACCGCGCCGGGCCCGGCCGGGTAGCGCGACTGCAGCGCCCGCTCGGTGACGTAGGCGACGGCGACGGCGCTGCGGCACTGCGCCCGCAGCCGGGCGGTGAACCAGGCGCGCAGCAGCGGGCGCAGCGGGTGGCGGATCACGCCGGGCGCGAACACGTCGTGGGGGTCGCCGACGACCTCCAACCCGAACGGCCGGCCCGCACGGCGCAGCACGCGGTGCAGCAGCGTCCCGATCGCGGACGGCACCCGCAGCAGGACGGCGTCGCCGGGCTCGACGGCGGTGCGGACGGCGGCCCGCACGGCGCGCAGGCGCCGCAGGTACTGCAGCGGGCCGACGTAGTAGGGCACCGGGTGCACGGTGACGTGCTCACCGTCGACGCGCTCGGCGTCCGGCGGGCGGCCGGCGCTGTCGGCGACCCTGGCCACGACCCGGACCTCGTCGAAGACGGCGAGGTAGCGCTGCCAGAAGTCGTACGCGGCACCGGTCGTGCTCCACACCCGCCCGTCGGGGGTACGCAGGTACCGCTGTTCACAGCTCACGACGACACGCATACGGGCACCGCCTTCGGTTCCTCACTGGTCGGTTCCTCCACCCGGACCGAGACCAGGCGGAGCGCGCCGTAGAACAGCAGCCCGTACACGCAGGTCTTGAGCAGGCTGCCGCTCTCGCCGCGGAAGCCGTACATCCACGCGACGGTGAAGAGCACGCTGGCGTACGCGTAGACCGGCGCCCGGTCGAGGCGGTTGATCAGCAGCCGGTGCACGACGGTGAGCCCGGCGAACAGCACCGGAATCCCCCACAGCCCGAAGTTGAGGTACGCCTCGCCGGTGAGGGAGAACCCGTACCCGGAGGCGCTGCCGGGCGCGTACCGGTCGACGAGCCACTGCGCCAGCGCCGGCTGCGCGTGCCCGGGCAGGAGGTTGACGAGCGCGTGCAGGTAGGTGGCGCCGCGCGCGAACGGCTCGACCGACGGCACGTGCGTCATCACCCACGTGTCGACGAAGAGCACCGAGCCCTGGTTGAGCACCTGCGAGGTGTCCGCGGGGCCGTCGCCGCGCAGGCTGAAGATCAGGGTCGCGCCGAGCAGCAGCAGCGCCCCGTAGCCGACCGGCCGGGCGAACGAGCCGCCGCGGGTCAGTTCGCGGTGCAGGATGAGGCTGAAGAGCACGAAGACGAAGTCGCGCTCGCCGGTGCTGAGGCAGTAGGCGACGTAGACGGCGAAGTTCAGCCGGTACGTGAAGCGCCCGGCGCCGCTGCCGTCGGCCATGTAGTACAGCGCGCAGGCGAACATCTCGAACAGCAGGTAGTCGTAGTGGCCGGGCCCGGCGACGTCGATGCGGTCGAGCTTGGTGCCGGCGAGGAAGCTGGTGCCGCCGAGCACGAGGACGGTCGTCGCGTAGAGCGTGAGCAGGGCGAGGACGACGGGCAGCAGCGGGAAGCGGTGGGTGGTCACGGGCGCGGTGATGCCGTCGCGCTGGCGCACCAGCAGGCCGGCGGCCAGCAGCCCGGCGAAGGCGAGCAGCAGGCCCAGCGCCGCCCGGCCGATCAGGGCGGTGTTGGTGCCGAAGTAGATCGTCCCGCCGAGCAGGTAGCTGACGACGGGCCCGAAGCCGAAGAGGAAGAAGTACGCGGCGACGTAGGCGAGCACGTCGCGGACCCCGCCGACGAGCAGCAGCACCGGGAGCGCCAGCCCGGCGAGCAGCACCGCGTACCAGGGATCAAAGGTCACGCCGCAGCAGCTCCCACTTGAGGCCGGCGTGGACGGCGGCGGCAGCGACGGTCGCCCAGGCGGCGCCGGCGATGCCGTAGCGGGGCACGAGCGCGAGCGCGGCGAGGACGGCGGCGACGAGGACGGCGGCGTTCACGGCGAGCTGGCCGGTGAATCGGCGCACCGCGGACAGGGCCGCGTCGAGGACGAAGCAGCTCGCGGCGACGGCGGTGGCGATGGTGAGGACGGTGAGGGTGCCGGCCTCGTCGGCGTACTCCTCGCCGTAGACGGCGCGCAGCACCTTCGCGCCGAAGAGCTCCGCGGCCCAGACGGCGACGACCCCGGCGACGGTGATGCCGATGAGCGACTGCCGCACGAGCGCGGCGAAGCGTTCCCGGGCGCCGGCGGCGCGCAGCTCGACGAGGCGCGGCAGGAGGGTCTGCGCGACGGCGGAGACGAGCAGGTTGCCGGTGAGGACGAGGTAGCCGGCGGCGGCGAACGCGCCGAGGGCGGCCGCGCCGAGGCGGTCCTGCAGCGCGTACCGGGGGACGTTGGCGGTCAGGGAGGTGATCCCGGAGGCGAGGCCGAGCGGCAGCGCCGTCCACACGAGCGCCCCCGGCCCGGGCGGGCTGACCCGGTGCGTGTGCCGCTTCGGCGGGCCGGCCTTCAGGTTCGCCTTGACCGTGGCGTCCAGCAGCCGGGAGGCGAGCGGCGCGCAGAACCCGAGCCAGGCGATCAGCGAGCCCATCGCGGAGCCGGCGGCGGCCCAGGCGACGCTGCCGGTCGCGGCGAGCAGGACGCCGGTGAGCGCGATGGTGAGCACGCCGTTGGCGAGCTGGGCGACGGCGATGCCCCGCTGGTCGTGGTGGCGCTGCAGCAGGCCGAGGTAGATGTCGCCGACGCCGTCGAACGCCTTGGCCAGGCCGACGAGGATCACGACCGCCGGGGGCAGGTCGAAGGCCCACACGACGGCGCAGATCGCGGCCGTCGCGGCGGCCATCCCGGCGAGCCGGACCCGCAGGTACCGGCGGAACGGGTGCTCGTGGAAGGTGTCGGTGACCAGGACGGTGCGCAGCGACAGGTTCGCCAGCAGCACCACCGGGGCGCCGACGGCGAGGCCGAGGGCGTAGTCGCCGACCATGGACTCGGTGCCGAGCCGGGCGACGACGACCAGGACCAGCCACTGGCACAGGGCGTAGCCGGCGTTGCCGACCACCCCCCAGCCGACGTTGCCCGCGAACGACGGCCGGCGCCTGGCCGGCGCCGCGTGCCGGACCGGCGTCTTCGGTGATCGCAGCTGCGTCATCCCCGGACGACCCGTTCCAGCACGTCGGCGACGGCCGAGGCGGCCGGCCCCTCCGCGAACCGGGCGACCATCAGCTCCCGGCTCAGCGCTCCGCGGCGGCGCAGGGTGCCGGCGCGGAACTCCGCGTGCGCCTCGTGCAGCGCGGCGACGAGCGCGTCGACGTCGTCGCGGGGCACCAGCCAGCCGGACGCGGGGTCGACGGTCTCGGGCAGGGCGCCGGCGTCGGAGACGATGCTCGGCACGCCCATCGCGCCGGCCTCGCGGGCGGCGCCGTGGTTCTCCGACAGCGACGGGCTGACGCTGACGTCGGCGGCGGCGTAGCAGTCACGGACGTCGAGGGTGGACTCCTGCCAGTCGACGCCCGGGTCCTTGGCGACGCCGAAGCGGCTGATCAGCTGCCGCCGGTAGGTCTCGCCGGCGGCGTCGAACCCGCCGCCGAGCAGGATCAACCTGGAGTCGGGGGCGTCGCGGCGGAAGCGCCGCCACGCGGTGAGCAGGATGTCGTGGCCCTTGATGCCGCGGCCGCGGTGGGTGAGCCGCTTCGGCGGGTACACGTAGGCGACCATGCAGGCGGTGAACGTCGTGTCGCGGAGGCCGAACGCGGCCCGGCACGCGGCGCGGTAGGCGTCCGACGGCGGCGAGAAGTGCTCCATGTCGGTGCCGTAGTGGATCGGCACGACCCGCGAGTCCGGCATGCCGATGGCGCGGTAGAGGGTCGCGGTGTGCTCGCTGCCGCTGATGACGACCTCGTCGCGGCGGCACAGGACCCGCTCGACGGTGCGGATCAGCGGCGACTCGAGGAACAGCGGGCCGGGCACCATGTGCACGCGCCGGGCGGGCAGGCCGAGGCTGGCGATCCGGGCGGCGAGCGCGGACGCGTACAGGTGGTAGTGCAGCACGTCCGGGTCGAGCGCGCGCAGCTGCTCGCGCAGCCGCAGCAGCCCGGCGGCGGTGGCGGGCGTGGGGCGGAACCGGAAGTCGAACGCGGACTGCACGACGTCGATCCCCCGGTCGTGCAGCGCCTTGCGCAGCTGCCCCTCGCTGCCGGGCGGCAGCACCGCGACGACCTCGTGGCCGCGTCGGCGCAGCTCGTCGAGCTGCGGCACGGTCCACCGGCCGCCGTCGTCCGTCTTGATGATCATCGCGACCTTCACCGCGCCGGAACCCCTTTCACGGTCGCCTTCGGCTCGACGTCGCGGGTGACGCACGCGCCCGCGCCGACGGTGGCGCCCTCGCCGACCTGCAGGCCCTGCAGCACGCAGGCGGTCGTGCCGATCAGCACCTCGGGCCCGATCCGGCAGTCGCCGGAGATCGCCGCGAGGGGGTTGACCTGGACGAAGTCGGCGAGCTCGGTGTCGTGGCCGACGGTGCAGTTCTGGTTGAGGTGCACGTGCCGGCCGATGCGCACGTCGGTCGTGACGCGGGCGCCGGCGAACGCGACGAACCCCTCGCCGATGCACGCGTCCGGCCCGATCGTCGCGGCCGGGTGGATCAGGGTGGCCGCGGCGAGGCCGTGCAGCCGCAGCCGCTCGTCGAGCCGGGCCCGGATCCGCGGGTCGCCGATGCCGATCACGTAGCCGATCGAGGGGCGCTCGTCGCCGAGGCGGGTGCTGGGGCCGAGGAACGGCACGCCGAGCGCGGACACCCGGTCGAGGTTGCGCTGGGTCGGGTTGTCGTCGACGAAGCCGCGCACGGGCAGGCCGGCGGCCCGGGCGATGGTCAGGACCTCCCGGCCGTGGCCGCCGATGCCGACGATGACGAGGCCGTTCTTCACGACTGCCGCCCTTCCGGCACGGCGCGCAGCTCGTGGTTGGTCGCGGAGCCGGTCGCGGTGACGCCGTCGCGGCGCACGACCGTGCGGATCGTCGCGGCGAGGATCCACAGGTCCATCCGCAGCGTCCGGGCCTGCACGTAGTGCAGGTCGTGGGCGAACTTCTGCTCCCACGTGAGGTTGTTGCGGCCGAGGACCTGGGCCAGGCCGGTGATGCCGGGCCGCACGTCGTGCCGGTGCGCCTCCTGCTCGGTGTACCGGCCGAGGTACGCCACCGGCAGCGGGCGCGGGCCGACGAGGCTCATGTCGCCGCGGAAGACGTTCCACAGCGCGGGCAGCTCGTCGAGGCTGGTGGCGCGCAGGAAGCGGCCGGCGGCGGTGAGCCGCTCCGCGTCGCTGCCCGGGTCGAAGCCGCGCGGGGACGGGCGCATCGTGCGGAACTTGACGAACGTGAACGGCCGCCCGTGCAGGCCGGTCCGCTCCTGCCGGAACAGCACCGGCGACCCCATCGTGCAGCGGACGAAGACGGCGGTGGCGGCGATGACCGGGGCGAGGACGACCGTGGCGACGGCGGCGCCGGCGAGGTCCAGGGCGCGGTTCACAGGAACTCGTCGATCGCGTCGAAGACGCGCCGCTGGGCGGCGTCGCCGAGCTGCGAGCCGCTGGGCAGCGCCAGGCCGGTCGCGTAGAGGTGGTCGGCGGCGCCGGTCAGCCAGCTGCGGGCCTGGCGGTACACCGGCTGCTGATGCATCGGCTTCCACACCGGGCGCGTCTCGATGTCGTGCTCGGCGAGGTGCGCCCCGAGCGCCGCGGCGGACCAGCCGGACTCGCGCTCGTCGACCGTGACGACGGTCAGCCAGCAGTTGGATCCGTGCTCGCCGTCGCCGACGATCCGCACCCCGGGCACGCCGGCGAAGGTCTTGGCGTACCGCTCGCGCAGCTGCCGCCGCCGGGCCAGCATCCCGTCGAGGCGGGACAGCTGCGCGCGGCCGACCGCGGCGAGCAGGTTGCTGAGCCGGTAGTTGTAGCCGACGTCGGCGTGCTCGTAGTGCGGCACCGGCTGGCGGGCCTGGGTGGACAGGTAGCGGCAGCGCTCGGCGAGGGCCGCGTCGCCGGTGACGAGCATGCCGCCGCCGGACGTGGTGATGATCTTGTTGCCGTTGAACGACAGCGCGGCAGCCCGCCCGAAGGAGCCCGCCGGCCGCCCGTCCCGGGTCGCGCCGAGCGCTTCGGCCGCGTCCTCCAGCAGCGGTACGTCCAGTTCCTGCAACTTCTGGTGGTCGGCGCAGGCGCCGAAGAGATCCACCGGGATGACGGCGCCGACGTGCCTGCCTTCCCTGCGCAGGTCGGCGACCGCCTGTTCGGCGAGGGCGGCGTCGATGTTGCCGGTGTCGGGCTCGCTGTCGACGAAGACAGGCTCGGCGCCGGTGTAGACGACGGCGTTGGCGGTGGCCGCGAAGGTCAGCGTCGGCACGATCACCGTGTCGCCGGGCCCGACGCCCATCGCGAGCAGCGCCAGGTGCAGCGCGGCGGTGCCGGAGCTGACGCCGACGGCGTGCGCGGTGCCGCACCGCTGGGCGATCTCGGCCTCGAACGCGTCGAGATCCGGCCCGACGGGCGCGACCCAACCGGAGCGTAAGGCGTTGACGAGGTAGCGCTCCTCGGTGCCCGAGATGTCGGGCGCGGACAGGTAGATGCGTGAGTTCATCGGGGGCTTTCCATGCTGTTCGTCTGCCGGGCCAACCTGTGCCGTTCGGCCATGGCCGAGCGGCTGGCCCGGGCCGGTGGCCTGGACGCCGCGAGCGCCGGCACGCACGCGATGCCCGGCCTGGACATGCCGCCGGAGGCGAGGGCGGTGCTGCTGGAGCGGGGCGCGGATGCCGCGGGCTTCGCCAGCCGGCGGGTCGAGGCCAGGATGCTGGCCGGCGCCGACCTGGTGCTGACCGCGACGCGGGCGGAGCGGGCGCACTGCGTGACCCTCGCCCCGGCGACGGCGGCGAAGACGTTCACGCTGCGCCAGTTCGGCCGGTACCTGGCGGCACTGCCACCGGAGCCGACGACGCTGCGCGACATCGCCCGGGTGCGGGGGCGGCTGCGGGCCGGCTCACCGCTCGACGACGACCTGCCCGACCCGTTCGGCGGCCCGATCGAGGGGTTCCGCGTCTGCGCCGAGACGATTGCGGACATCATCACCCTCCTGGCCGACCGGCCGCGTCGAGATCCCGGGTGACCGGCGCCGGCTTGCCGGCGGTGGCCTTCAGCATCGGCGCGCCGGCCCTGGTGCCGTAGTAGGCGTAGGAGTAGGCGTCGTCGCCGCCGGACTTCGCGCCGTTGAGCACGCAGCCGAAGAGCCGGGCGGAGACCGCGTCGATGGCGAGGACCGCGGAGCGCACCTGGGTGACGGTGGTCTTGCCGGCCCGGGTGACCAGCACGGCACCGTCGGCGCGGCTGGCCACGACCGCGGCGTCGGTGACGACGAGCAGCGGTGAGGTGTCGACGACGACGTAGTCGAAGTCCTCGCCGGCGGCGGCGAGCAGGCGGGCCATCTGCTGCGAGCCGAGCAGTTCGCTCGGGTTCGGCGGGATCGAGCCGCTGGCGAGCACCCACAGGTCGCGGTCGCCCCACGGCTGCACGGCGGTGTCCAGGTCGACCTGGCCGACGAGCACGTTGGTGAGGCCGACGGCGCCCTCCAGGTCCAGGTACTCGGCCAGCTTCGGCCGCCGCACGTCGGCGTCGATCAGCAGGACCCGGTGCCCGTTCTCGGCGAGGACGATCGCGAGGTTGCAGGCGATCGTCGACTTGCCCTCGTCGGGCAGCGCGCTGGTCACGACGATGCAGCGGGCCCGCCGGTCGGGGTCGACGAACTGCAGGTTGGTGCGCAGGTGGCGCATCGCCTCGCCACGCGGCGACCAGGTGGCGTCCTCCAGCAGAAGCGGCTCCTGGCGGGCCCGCGGGTCGAGCGGCACGGTGGCCAGCACGGCCTTGCCGCCGGCCTGCCGCAGCGCGGCCGTGGTGCGGACGCTGCTGTCCAGGATCTCCCGCAGGACGGCGCCGGCGGCGCCGACGAGCAGCCCCATCAGCAGCGCGACGGCGAAGTTGCGGGCGGGCTGCGGCGACACGGGGTCGGTGCCGACGCGGGGGCCGGTCACCACATCGACGCGGACGGTCGGGCTGTCGCCACCCGGCGGGGTCTCCAGGACCGCGACGAGGGCGGCGAACTGCGTCGCGACGGACTCGGCGATGCGCAGGGCACGGTCGCTGCGGGTGTCCAGCACGGTGATGTCCAGCAGCACGGTGTCGGGCACGGTCCGCGCGCTGATGCGCTCCTTGACCCCGTCGGCGTTCAGGCCGACGCCCGGGTCCGCGGCGACGGCGCGGGCGAGGCGGTCGCTGGTGACGAGGTTGACGTAGGACCGGGCGCGCTGCTGCGAGAACAGGCCGCCCTGGTACGCGTCGGTCACGCCGCTGCTCGGGGTGCTGACGAAGAACGTCACCGAGGCGGCATACGTCGGCGCGGTGCGCGCGGTGATCACGACCGCGGCGACCAGGGCCAGGCAGGCGGTCGTGGCCACCAGCCACCAGCGTTTCCGGACCGCGCCGACATAGTCGCGCAGCTCCATACGCCATGACCTCCCGTGTTCGCTTCTTCACGAAGAGTGACATGTTGTCATGGCGGAAGAGGTGAAACGGTCTAATTTCCCCTATCCGGTTTTAGCGGGATCTCATCCATCAAATCGTGAAGAATGGTCGCAGTGTCGAAGGGGGAACCGATGGACGACCACAGACCCTCCGGGCGCAATGACATGCGGCCCTCCGGGCCCGTCGACATGAGGCCCTCCGGGCCCGTTGACATGCGGCCCTCCGGGCCTGTCGACTGGCCCGCCGACCTCTGCGCCTGGGCCGGTGGCCTGGCGCTGGCGTTCACGATCGGGCCGGACCGGCCGTCGCTGATCTCCGCCGGCGCCGCGATCGTCCTCGCCGCCGCGGCGCACACGGCGATCGCGTGGCCGGTCCACCTGTACCGGCGCCGCTACGGCCACGGGACGCTGCCCGAGCTGCGGGCGCTCGCGTTCACGGTCGCCGCGGCCGGCGGGCTGCTGTGGATCGCCGGCGTCGCCCCGGCGGCGGTCGCCGGGGTCGGCGCGATGGCCACCCTGCTGGCGATGGTCACCGGCCGTGCGGCCGGCCGGCTGCGGCGCGAGCGGCGGCTGCGGGTCACCCCCGCCGGGCAGGCCGTGCCGGTGCTCGTCTACGGCGCCGGCGCCGCCGGTCACCGGCTGCTGCGCTCGATGGCGCACGACCCGCACTGCCGCTACCGGCCGGTCGGCATCGTCGACGACGACCCAGCGAAGCAGAACCTGCGGGTCGAAGGCGTCGCCGTGCTCGGCGGGCGGGCGTCGCTCGCCGACGCGATCGCGCGGACCGGCGCCGAGGTCGTCATCTTCGCCATCCGGGCCGACGACGGCGCGCTGCTGCGCGACGTCCGGGCCGTGACGACCGCCGCCCGCCGCGACCTCAAGATCCTGCCGTCCATCGACGAGAGCCTTGACGGCCCCGTGGGCGTCGCGGAGATCCGCGACGTGCAGCTGTCGGACCTGCTCGGCCGCCGCCAGATCGACACCGACCTGGCCGCGATCGGCGACTACCTGGCCGGCCGGAGGGTCCTCGTGACCGGCGCCGGCGGCTCGATCGGCTCCGAGCTGTGCCGGCAGCTGCACCGCTTCGGGCCGGCCGAGCTGATGATGCTCGACCGCGACGAGTCGGCGCTGCACGCGGTGCAGCTGTCGATCCACGGCCGAGCCCTGCTGGACAGCCCCGAGCTGATCCTCGCCGACCTGCGCGACGCCGAGTCCATCGCCGCGGTCTTCGCCGAGCGCCGGCCGGAGGTGGTGTTCCACGCCGCCGCGCTCAAGCACCTCACGCTGCTGGAGCGGCACCCGGCCGAGGCCCTGCAGACCAACGTCCTCGGCACGCTCAACGTCCTGTCGGCGGCCGCCGCGGCGGGGGTCGAGCGCTTCGTGAACATCTCCACCGACAAGGCCGCGAACCCGATCAGCGTCCTGGGCTACACGAAGCGGATCACCGAACGGCTCACCGCGCACCGCTCGACCGTCGCGGCCGGCACGTATCTCAACGTCCGGTTCGGCAACGTGCTCGGCAGCCGTGGGTCCGTGGTGACGGCCTTCCAGGCGCAGATCGCCGCCGGTGGGCCGGTCACCGTCACCCACCCGGATGTCACCCGCTTCATGATGACCGTCCAGGAGGCGGTGCAGCTGGTGATCCAGGCGGCCGCGCTCGGCGCCGGCGGCGAGGCGCTCGTGCTGGACATGGGCACCCCCGTGCGGATCGACGACCTGGCGCACCAGCTCGCCGCGCAGGCCGAGCGGCCGGTCGACTTCGTCTACACCGGCCTGCGGCACGGGGAGAAGCTGCACGAGGAGCTCTTCGGCGCCGGCGAGATCGACCTGCGGCCGCTGCACCCGCTCATCTCGCACGTCTCGGTGCCGCCGCTGGACCCGTCGCTGGCCCTCGCGCTGGACGTGCGGTCCTCGCCGGCGGCCCTGGTCGGCCAGCTCGCCGACCTGTGCGTGGTGCCGTTCGTCGAGCCCGCGGCGGTGCCGCCGGCACCGGCCGCAGGCCCTACCGCGATGCCGACGCTATCTGCTGCTCGTACCAGCTGACCGTCTCGGCGAGTCCCTGGTCGAGCGGGACCGGCCCGTGGCCGGGGAAGAGCTCCCGCAGCCGGGACGACTCCGCCTGCGAGTCGCGCACGTCGCCGGGCCGGGCGGGGTCGAAGACCACCTCGACCGGCCGGCCGACCAGCCCGCGGATCTTGTCGATCAGGTCGACCAGCGACGTGCGGGTGCCGAACGCCAGGTTCACCGGGGTCGGGCTGGTCACCCGGCGCACCGCGGCGTCCGTGAGCAGCCGCGCCACCGACCCGACGAACGTGAAGTCGCGCGTCTGCCGGCCGTCGCCGTGGACGTGCAGCGGCTGCCCGCGCAGCGCCGCGTCGGCGAACGTCGGGATGACCGCGGCGTAGGCGTGACCGACGGACTGCAGCGGCCCGTACACGTTGAAGAACCGCAGCGCGAGCACCGGCAGCCCATAGGTGGCGCCGTAGGCCAGCACCGACGACTCGGCCGCGAGCTTGCTCGCCGCGTACGGGCTCTGCGGGCGGGTCGGCAGCTCCTCGTGCTTCGGCAGGACCTTCGTCGGCCCGTACACCGAGGACGAGGACGCCGTGATGATCGGCGTGCCCCCGCGCCGGCACGCCTCCAGCACGTGCATGGTGCCGGTGGCGTTGACCAGGTGGCTGCGCAGCGGATCCGCGACGGACCGCGGCACCGACGGCCGGGCGGCCAGGTGGATGACGACGTCGGCCCGCTCGACCGCGGCGTCGATCGCGGGCCGGTCCAGGATGCTGCCGGTGATCAGCGTCGCGCCGACGCCGTCGAGGTTGCCCTCACTGCCGGTGCTCAGGTCGTCGAACGCCACGACCTCGTCGACGGCAGGGTGGGTGACCAGCTCCCGGCACAGGTTTCCCCCGATGAACCCCGCGCCGCCGGTGACAAGAATTCTCATCAACGGGTTGAACGGCGGGCGGACGGGTCGGGTGACGCCACGGACGAGTTCACCTCTTTTCCGGATGAACCGGTCCTTTCGGATAGCATCGAGGACGGCGAATCACGGAAATCCGTGCGACGTTGGTGGGCATGACCTCCGAACAGCAGCTCGCCGGTGGCGGCGTCAACAGCGTCGTCCGGGTCGGCGCGACGGTCCGGCGCCCGGCGGGCGCCTGGAGCCCGCGGATCCATCAGCTCTTCGAGCACCTGCAGACCCGCGGCTTCACCGGCGCGCCCCGCTCCTACGGCACCGACCCGCTGGGCCGCGACGTCTTCAGCTACCTGCCCGGCGACGTCGGCCACGACCCGTGGACCCCCGCCGTCGCGAGCGACCCCGCCCTGACCAGCGCCGCCCGCCTGTTGCGCGCCTACCACGACGCCACCGCCGACGTCGCCGCGAGCTGGCGCGACGGCTGGCAGCTGCCCGCCCGCGAGCCCGCCGAGGTCGTCTGCCACAACGACGCCGCCCCGTACAACTGCGTCTACGACGGCGACCGCGCCATCGGCCTGATCGACTTCGACGTGGCCGCCCCCGGCCCGCGCGCGTGGGACCTGGCGTACGCGGTCTACCGCTTCATCCCGCTCGGCTCCGCCGCCGGCGAACGCACAGAGGAGCGCCTCGACCTGTTCTTCGACGCCTACGGCGCCGACCCCGCGCTGCGCGCGGCCGCGCTGGCGTCGGTCGCGCCCCGCCTGCGCGAGCTCACGGACCACATACGCGCCGAGGCCGCCGCCGGCAACGAGGCGTTCGCCGCCCACATCGCCCGCGGCGACCTCGACCACTACCTGCGCGACATCGCCCTGCTCAGCTGAGGTCCATCCGGGGGAGGATCTCCTTGGCGAGGGCGGTGGCGAACTCGACCGGGTGGCGGTCGGGCATGGTCATGACCTCGGTGGCGCCGAGACGGCCGTACGCCTCGACGTCGCGGAGCCAGGCGTCCGGGTCCTCCAGCGGGGGCCGCATGACGAGCACGGTCTTGACGATCTCGTCGTAGTCGCGGCCCTCGGCGTCGCAGTGGGCGCGCAGCACGTCGAGCTTCGCGGCGACCTCCTCCGGCGTGGAGCCGAAGAGGTTGCAGGCGTCGGCGTACTTCGCGACCAGGCGCAGCGTCTTCTTCTCGCCACCGCCACCGATCATGATCATCGGACGGGCGCGGCCGAGCGGCGGCGGGGAGTTGAGCGTCTCCGTCAGTTGGTAGTGGGTGCCCTCGAAGGGGCCGTTGTCGTCGCTCCACATCTGCAGGCAGATCCGCAGCGTCTCCTCGAGGCGCTCGAAACGCTCCGCCACCGGCACGACGGGCACGCCCAGGCCGCGTTGTTCGCGCTCGTACCAGGAGGCGCCGATCCCGAGCCGGGCCCGGCCCGCCGACAGCACGTCGAGCGTGGTGACGATCTTCGCCAGGAGGCCCGGATGGCGGTACATCACGCCGGTCACCAGCAGGCCCAGCGTCATCCGCTCGGTGACGGCGGCGAGGTAGCCCAGCGTGGTGTAGCCCTCCAGCATCGGCTCCTCGGCGGGCGCCATGGCCTCCATCTGGAAGTAATGATCCATGACCGTGAAGGACGCGACCCCCGCCTGCTCGGCGATGACGGCCGTCTCCTTCAGCGTCGGTGCGATGGCCGCCGGGTCGGCGGGCGTCGAGAAGTTCCAGTAGTGCAGCCCCAGCTTCATGGGTCCATCATTGCCCCGGATCGCCGGGGGTGCGGCGATCCGGGGCGATGACCTACAACAAACCGCGCGCGACGAACGCGGCCCGGGTCGCCTGGGCGGCCGGGGCGCCGTAGAGGCGTTGTGCAGCGTCCACGGTGGCCTGGGCTGCCGCCGCGAACGTGGTGTCGACCGTGAAGGCGAACTGCGCCTCCACGATCAGGGTGCTGGCTCGGGTGTCACCGAGCGCCGCCCGGATGTCCCACAGGGCGCGGGACCAGATCTCGCCGTCGGCGTGGACCTCGCCGACGACGCTCTCCGGGTAGTGCTTGGTGCCGTCGAGCCGGCGCAGGCAGTGCGGCACGGTGCTGGTATAGGAGACGGAGTCCCAGTCCGCGACGCATGCCTCCGGGGTGTGGACAGGCACCCCGGCCGCCCAGCTGCTGACCGCAACGGCCAGGTAGTCGCCGAACGCCTCACCGATCGCACCCGACTCGAGGGTCGTGCCGAAGCCGGGCACCTGGCCGTCCTGCACCGAGTGGCCGTACTCGTGCACGATGACCTCGGCGTCCTCCGCGTCGTCGACCCCGCCCTTGCCGAGGGTGATGTTGGCCTTGTCGTCGCGGAAGAATGAGTTGTCGCCGCCGTACTGGTCGATGCGGACCTCGATCCGGCGCTGGTTGACCGGCCTGAGCGTCGAGCCGAAGCCCAGGTGCTGCAGGTACCGCTGCGCGGTGGTCACCCAGTGGTAGGCCATCACCTGCTCGAACTGGTCGGCGTCGCGATGCCAGGCGGGGAACGCGCCGTCGACGGCGAGGGCCGCCTTGCCGGTGGAGCTCTTCACGACCACGTACCGGCCGGACAGCTTGCCGGAGCCGTCGAGGTCGGTGAGCGTGACCCGACGGTAGGCCGGTGCGAACGCCGGGCTGTCGGCGTCCTTCGCATCGACCAGGCTCTGCAGTCCGAGGGCCTGCACCGGATTCGGGTAGAACACGGTCGCGGTCGCCGAGTCGCCGGTCGGCGTGGCGTGCGCCGGTCCGGCCGCCCCGACGGACACGACCGTGGCCACCGCCGCGGTCAGTGCGAGGATCCTGTCCTTCATGCGCGAAGGAGCGGCGGACGCGCCGCGGGCGTTACCGGACGGCCTGGTGGACCAGGCGGACGGTCGGCTCCTTGTAGACGGCGAAGCCGCCCTTGGTGCCCTGTTTCACCTGGTACATCGCCATGTCGGCGTCGCGGAGCAGCTGCCCGCCGTCGCGGCCGCCGCCGCTGATCGCGACGCCCACGCTGGCGCCGACGCGGACCTCGGTGCCGGCGATCTCGAACGGCTCGCCGACAGCGGCGACGATGCGCTCGGCGACGCGGACGGCGACGCCGGCGTCGCCGCCGGCGATGACGACCGCGAACTCGTCGCCGCCGAGGCGGACCACGGTGTCGTCGCCGCGGACCGCGGCGAGCAGCCGGCCGGCGACGCCGATGAGGAGATCGTCGCCGGCGGCGTGGCCGAGCTGGTCGTTGACGGGCTTGAAGTTGTCCAGGTCGACCAGGAGCAGCGCCTGGTCGGCGAGCTCGCCGTCCTCGCCGGCCTCCAGCAGCTCGGTGAGCATGCGGCGGTTCGGCAGGCCGGTCAGCGGGTCGTGGGACGCCTGGTGGCGGATCAGCGCCTCGTGCTCGGCGAGCGTGTCGAGGGCGATCTGCTGCTGCTCCAGCATCTCCTCGTTGGCCTTGGTGGTGAGGCGGTGCTCGCGCTCGAAGCGGTAGAGCAGCCAGCCGATCGTGGTGACGGCGAGGGTCATGGCGACGGCGAGCGACAGGTCGGCGATGGTGTTGGCCAGCGCGGCGGCGTCGGCCGCCTGCTGCTCGATGCTGCGCAGCTGGGCGTTCAGCCGGCCGAACTGCGGCTCGGTCTGCCGCTTCTCCAGCGCCCGCGCCTCGGCGATCTTGCCGACGCCGAGCATGCCGAGCTCGGTGTCCAGCACGGCGTGGTAGGCGCTGACGCTGTCCTCGATCTGCTGCACGGTGGCGGCGTCGAGGTCGCCGAGCGCGTCGACGATGTCGCGTTCGCGGCTGCGGATCTCGCCGAGCTCGCGGGCGACCGTCACTGGCGTGTTGCGGTCGGCGACGGTCTTCCACTGCAGCGAGCTCTCCTCGTGCAGGAGCATGTTGAGCTCGCTGAGGTGTGAGCGGGTCGCCTCCTGGGACTGGCTCCTGCCGTGCAGGTACACGTTGGCGAACGTGACCCCGCCCAGGAGCACGACCGCGAGCGCCAGCACCCGCGGCCAGCGCCACCCGAGCTTCCCGACCTTCCGCATGGCATGGCTATCGGCACGCGCGCGCCGACCTTCGAGTTTTGCGCCAGAGATTCTCAGCACCAGGGGCCTCGGGACGATTGGCCCTTCATGAGGGGCTCTCCAGTGCACCGCAGCCTGAGCCGTCGCCGGCTGATCATGACCGCGGCGGCCGCCGCCGCGTCGCTCCTGCCCGCCGCGGCGTGCGGGAAGAAGGACGGCGAGGGTACGGGTGGTGTCGGGTACGCCGCCGGCCGCCCGCCCGTCACGATCGAGTTCTGGTACATGCCGTACGGCGGGCCGGTGCAGGACCAGGCGGTGATCACCGAGACCGAGGAGTTCCACAAGGCGCACCCCAACATCACGGTCAAGGCGGTCCGGGTGCCGTGGGACGAGGCGCTCACCCGGCTCAGCACCGCGTCGACCAGCGGCGAGGGCCCCGACGTGACGGTCCTGGGCACGACCTGGGTGGCGGGCTTCAGCTCGATCGGCGCGCTGCGCCCGTACAGCGCCGAGGAGATCGCGGCGGTCGGCGGCGAGGACGTCTTCGCCAAGGCGAGCTGGAGCTCCAGCCACCTGATCACGTCGCCCGACATCACGGCGCTGCCGTGGCTGATCGACATCCGCGCCCTGTTCTACCGCACGGACGTGCTGCGCAAGCTCGGCCTGGACCCGAAGGAGGCGTTCGCGACCTGGGACTCCTTCGAGGAGACCCTGCAGAAGATCAAGGCGTCCGACGCGGGGGTCGCGCCGCTCGCCATCGGCCTGCAGAACAACTTCGGCATCATCCACAACGTGGCCCCGTTCATCTGGGGCGCCGGCGGCGACCTGATCAAGGACGACGGCACGAAGTCGATGCTCGCCGAGCCCGCCGCGGTCGACGGCGTCACGTACTACCAGCGGCTCATCGGGCTCTACGACGACCCGAAGGCGATGGCGCTGTCCTCCAGCGACGTGCCGCGCGCGTTCGCCGAAGGTACCGGCGCCATCACCATCGACAACTCCCAGTCGGTCGCCGAGTTCGCCTCCGACACCTCCCGCGCCGGTCTGAAGGCGGGCTGGTCGACGGCGCCGATGCCGGCCGGGAAGGCGGGCCGGTTCGGCTTCCTGGGCGGCTCCAACCTGGGCATCCTCAAGGAGGCGAAGCACCCCGAGGCGGCGTTCGAGTTCGTCCGGTACCTGACGGGCAAGGCGAGCCAGCAGCGCTACAGCGTCAACTCGGGGCTGTGGCCGGCGCGCACCGAGGCGATCGAGGGCACCAAGCTGGCGACCGAGCCGGAGTACGCCGCGTTCCGGGAGATGATCCCGCACGGCAAGATGTACCCGTCGGTCTCGGCCTGGATCATCGTCGAGTCGGTGATCGCGAAGGACCTGCGGGAGCTGTGGAGCGCGCCCGGGGCCCTGGGCCGCAGCCAGGTCCAGGCGATCATGGCCAGGACGACCGCGGACATCGATGAAGCGCTGCGTGACCCGACGAACACGGGGATCACACCGTAACGCTTTCGGGGGTCTCGCCGCTCCTTCTCCCGTGGATGTGGTCGACCCGGTCTTCGTGGACCGCAGCGGCCGGCGCCGGAGGCTCTTCACGATCCTCGGGGCCGGCCTCGGCGTGCTGCTCGTGGCCGGTTGCGCGCTGCTGATCGCGGGGCTGCTGGGCGCCTCGCCGGTGCCGCTGCCCGGTTTGCCGGAAAACGGCCAGATGGGCCGCCACCAGGCAGGACTCGGGACGGCACCGACCAGCGGCACGCCGGCTCGGCCTTCCGCGAAGCCCACCTCGGCGCGCCCCGCCGCCGCGCCCGTGACCGGTGGCGGCGCGTCGCCCAGCCCGTCGGCGAGCGCCAGCGAGCCGCACGACAACCGCAAGACGGCGCACCCTGGCAATCCGCGACCGAGCCGGACGAAGTAACCGTGGCCCGACGCGTGTCCCACCGGGCGTCCAGGGCGCCCAGAGCGCACTGGCTGCTGCTCCTGCTCGTCATGGCGGTCCTGCTCGCCGAGCTGTGCCTCGACGGCTGGGTGCGGGGCGTGCCCGGCGCCGAGCCGTCGGCCGCCCCCGGCGAGCTGGGACCGGTGCTGCAGGTCCAGACGGACGGCACCGTGCGCTCCGCCGGGATGCCGGCCGGCGCGGTCGCGCTCACGTTCGACGACGGGCCCGACCCGCGGTGGACGCCGCTGGTCCTCGACGCGCTGCGCCGCCACCACGCGCGGGCCACGTTCTTCGTGGTCGGCTCGCGGGTGAACCGGCATCCGGAGCTGGTGCGGCGCATCGTCGCCGAAGGGCACGAGCTCGGCGTGCACACCTTCACCCACGCCGACCTGGCCGCGCTGCCCGCCTGGCGGCAGCGGCTCGAGCTCGACCTCACCCGCACCGCGATCGCCGCGGCGACCGGGCGGACCGTGCGGCTGCTGCGCCCGCCGTACCTGTCGACGCCGGAGCGGCTGCCCGCCGGGTTCCTCACCGTCATGACCGACCGCGACACGCAGGACTGGCAGCGGCCGGGCGTGGACGCCATCGTCGCCGCGGCCGCACCGGGCGGGGTCGTGCTGCTGCACGACGGCGGCGGCGACCGCACGCAGACGGTGGCCGCGGTCGAGCGGATCGCCGCCACCCCCGGGCGCCGCTTCGTCACGGTCTCCGAAGGGCTCGGCCTGCCGCCGGACGCGGCGGCCGGCACCGCAGACGTCGCCCGCGGCCACGCGCTGCGCTGGGCGCAGACCGCCGGCGGCTGGATCAGCGGCGCGATGTGGTGGCTGATCGTCGTCGCCACCGTGCTCGCCCTGGTCAGGCTCGTCGTCCAGGTGGCCATCGCCCGCCGGCACGCACGCCGCGCCGCTGCCGCCGCGGCCCGGTTGCGGTCCTTCGGCCTGGTGTCGGTCATCGTGCCGGCCTACAACGAGTCGGCGAACATCGCCGCGACGGTCCGCTCGCTGGTCGCCAACGACTACCCGGCGCTCGAGGTCGTCGTCGTCGACGACGGCTCCACCGACGACACCGCCGACGTGGTGCGCCGCCTCGCGTCGCGCGAGGGCCTGTCGAACGTCCGCCTGATCCGCCAGGCCAACGCCGGGAAGCCGGCCGCGCTCAACACCGGCATCGCGGCCGCGATCGGGGAGCTGCTGGTGCTGGTCGACGGCGACACCGTGTTCGAGCCGGACGCGACCGGCCGGCTCGTCCAGCCGTTCGCCGACCCGTCCGTCGGCGCGGTCAGCGGCAACACGAAGGTCGCCAACCGGGGCGGGCTGCTCGGCCGGTGGCAGCACCTGGAGTACGTGGTCGGCTTCAACCTCGACCGGCGCATGTTCGACCTCGGCGAGTGCATGCCGACCATCCCGGGCGCGATCGGCGCCTTCCGCCGGGCGGCGCTGCTCGACACCGGCGGGGTGCCCGCGGACACCCTCGCCGAGGACACCGACCTGACGATGGCCATCCTGCGCGCCGGGTGGCGGGTCGTCTACGCGGACCGCGCCATCGCCTGGACCGAGGCGCCGTCGTCGCTGCGGCAGCTGTGGCGGCAGCGGTACCGGTGGTGCTACGGCACGATGCAGGCGGCCTGGAAGCATCGCCGGGCCGTCCGCGAGCGCGGCCACCTGGGCCGGCGCGGCCTGGTCTACCTGGCGGTCTTCCAGATGCTCCTGCCGCTGACCGCGCCGCTCATCGACGTCTACGCCGTCTACAGCCTCCTCTTCCTGCCCTGGGCCCAGGTGGCCGCCGTGTGGTGCGGCTTCACCGCCCTGCAGGTCCTGGCCGCCGGTTACGCGCTCCGCCTCGACCGCGAATCCCTTGGGCCGTTGTGGACCGTGCCGCTGCAGCAGGTGGTGTACCGCCAGCTGCTCTACCTGGTCGTCATCCAGTCGGCCGTCGCCGCGCTGCTCGGCGGCCGGCAGCGCTGGCAGGCGTCGGCCCGCGCCGGCCTCGCCGCGGCCGCCGTCACCCCGCGCGGGCCCGCACTCCCGAACGCCTCCGTGCCGCACCGCGCGCCGCAGGCGGCCCCGGACCAGGCACCGCGGGTGGCGCACGGCTCCGAGCCACGCGCGGCGCAGGCCTTCGACCCGCGGGTGGCGCAGACCTTCGAGCCGCGTGCGACACCGGGCTTCGAGCCGCAGGTGGCGCACGGGCGGGAGCCGTGGGTGGCGCAGGGGCGGGAGCCGTGGGTGGCGCAGGGGCGGGAGCCGTGGGTGGCGCAGGGGCGCGACGGCCGGGCGTGGCCGTCGGATCTGCCGGGCCGGCCGTGACCGCCTTGGCCGGCACTCATCCGACGCCGTACTCCCACGGCTGCTCCGCGCGGCCGCCGGCAGGCGCCAACGTCAGAAGGACCGCGGACGGCGACGCCAAGCCACCCACGCAGCGCGACGCCAGGACATCCATGCAACGCGACGCCAGGACACCCGCGTACGGCGACGCCAACATGACGGCAGGTGGCAACGTCAGAAGGACCGCGGACGGCGACGCCAAGCCACCCACGCAGCGCGACGCCAGAACTCCCACGCAGGGCGACGCCACGGCATCCGCGGACAGCGCCGCCATGACGCCCGCGCGCGGTGACACCGGTACCGCGGCGGACAACGACGCCGGCAACTTGGTGGACGGCGACGCCATGACGCCCGCGGACGCCGACCTGACGGCGCGGGTCGAGCAGGAGCTGGGCGAGGCCACGCTCGACGATCGGCTGGAGGCGGCCCTGGCCGGCGCGGTCGGCGGCGACGCCACGGCCTTCGCGGAGCTGTGGCGGGCGCTGCAGCCGCTGGTGCTGCGCTACCTGCGGGTCGTCTGCGGCGACGCGGCCGAGGACGTGGCGTCCGAGACGTGGCTGCAGGCGTCCCGGGACCTGCGGCGGTTCAGCGGCGGCACGACCGCGTTCCGGGTGTGGCTCTTCCGGATCGCCCGCAACCGCGGCATCGACGAGAACCGGCGCGCGTGGCGGCGCCGCGAGGAGCCGCACCAGACCGTGCACGAGGTCCGCGAGGCGGCCGGCGAGATCGTCCGCGACGTGGCCCTGGACGCCGGCGACCGGTCCGGCACCGAGTGGGCGCTGCGGATGATCCGCACCCTGCCCCCCGACCAGGCGGAGGCGGTGATGCTGCGCGTCGTGGCCGGTCTCGACGTCGCCGGCACCGCCAAGGTCCTGGGCAAGCGCCCCGGCGCGGTCCGTGTCGCGACGATGCGAGGACTGCGCCGGCTGGCCGAACACCCCGAAGTCCAGGCGCACCGCGGCTTCGATCCGCGGGAAGGCGGCTGATCATGCCCGAAGCACCGACCCCTGACGCACTGACCCCTGACGCACCGGCCCTGGATGGACTGGCTGACGGCCTGACCCCTGACGCCGTGGAGCGCCTGCTCACCCTGCGCGAGCCGGCCGCCGAGCAGCACGCCGGCGTCGCCGCGCTGCTCGTCGCCGCCGCGGGGCCGGCCCTGCCCGCCGAGCTCACCGGCGAGGACGACACCGTGCGGGAGTTCCGCCTGGCATACCGCCGCACGTGGCGCCGGCGGCGCAACGCCCTCATCGCGTGCGCCGCCGCGGCGGTCGTGTCGCTGGGTGGCACCGCGTACGCGGCGAGCGGCGGCCCCCTGCCGGATCCCGTGCGGCGCACCGTCGAGTCGCTGTTCGGCGACGACCCGGCCGGCGCGCCGGCCACCCGGTCACCGGCCTCGCCGCCCGGGTCGACGGCCGCCGCGTCGACGCCGACGCCGGCGCGGGCGCCGTCACCGGAGGCGACCGGCCCGAGCGCCGCCCGGATCGCGGAGCTCTGCCGTGCGTGGCAGGCGAGCCGCAACGACCCGAAGGCGCCGCCGGTCACCGGTGAGGACCGCCGCACCCTCGCCCACGCGGCGAAGAGCGACACCGGGATCAACGACTTCTGCCGGGGCGTCCTCGGCCCGACATCCGCGCCCTCCACCCCGGCAGCCTCCCAGCCTGGCGCGGAGGGCTCGGACGCCACGCCCTCCACCGTGGAAGCCTCCCGGCCGGGCACGGTCAAGCCCAGCGCCGCCAAGCCCAGCCGCACCCACCCGGCCAAGGCGTCCCGCAGCTAACGCCGCGCCGCGTCCAGGGTGGCGCGGACCTCCGCGAGGAGGTCGACGAGGTGGCGCAGGCGCTCGTCGTCGAGGCCGGCGAAGGCGACCGTCGCGTCGGGGTGCATGGCGCGCATGGCCTGGCCGATCAGCTCGCCGCCGAGCGGGGTCAGCGCGACGCTGCGCCGGCGGGCGTCGCCGGGGGCGGCCTCCATCGTCACCGCGCCGCGGTCGACCAGCGTCTTGAGGGTCTTCGAGACGGCGGGCTGGTTGACCTCCATCGCGGCGGCGATGTCGCCGACCGAGCCGGGGCCGGCGTTGGCGAGGTGGAGCAGGACCGCGGTGTGGGTCATGGTCAGGCCGAGCGGGCGGAGCGCCCGGTTGAGCCGCGTCTCGGCGAGCTGGTGCGCGATCGACAGTTCGCGCATCGCCCGCCCTTGCAGCTCAGCGCGCGTCTGAGGGTTCATCCGGCAAATATATTCCATGGAACACTTGACGTCACCGCACGACCCTCGCAAGATACATTCCATGGAATTCATTGAGCGTGTGCAGCGCGCGAAGCTCCCGGTCCTCATCGGCGCCACCGCGGCCGGCTTCGTCGCCCAGCGGGTCACCCAGACGGTCCTCGACGGGTTCTACGCCCGCTCCGGCTACCCGGTGCCCTACTACGTCGGCCAGCTGTCGTTCAGCGCCGGCAAGCTCTCCGGCTGGTACACCACGATGCGGCAGGCGGGCACCCTCGGCGTCTACTGGCAGACCCAGTTCATGGACTTCACCTTCATCGCCGCCACGGCACTGTTCTTCACGGCCGCCCTCGCGCTGGTCGCCCACGCGTTCCCGGCCGGCAGCCGCGGCCGGCGGGTCGCCACCGCCGCCGTGGCGCTGGGCCCGTTCGCCCCGCTGTGCGACGTGGTGGAGAACCTGCTCTCCTTCGCCATGCTGCCCGACCCGGACTCGGTGAACCCGGTCGTCGCGGTCCTCTACTCGACCGCCGCGGCGCTGAAGTTCGCCGGGTTCTTCGCGGTGTACCTGTGGGTCCCCGCCGCTCTGGTCGCCGCGCTGGTCAGCCGGCGTCGCCGCGTGGCAGACGCATAGTGTACAGATGTACATAGCGAGTGTACGGTTGTACACATGACCGAGCGGACCATGCGGGAGCGGATGCTCGCCGGGGAGCTGTACCGCGCCGAGGACCCGCAGCTGGCGGCCGACGACGCCCGCGCGCAGGCGCTCACCCACAGGTTCAACACGATGGACCCCACCGACCACGAGGGCCTGCGGGCGGTGCTGACCGAGCTGCTCGGCGGGTTCGGCGAGGGCGCCTACGTGCGCCCGCCGCTGCGCTGCGACTACGGATACCAGACGACGTTCGGCGCCCGCGCGTTCGCCAACTGGGGGCTGGTCTGCAACGACGTCGCGACGATCACGATCGGCGACGACGTGCAGATGGGCCCCGGCGTGCAGCTGCTGACCTCCACCCACCCGCTGGAGCCCGGCCCGCGCCGCGACAAGTGGGAGGCGGCGAAGCCGATCGTCATCGGCGACAACGTCTGGCTCGGCGGCGGCGTCATCGTCTGCCCCGGTGTCACGATCGGCCCCGACACCGTCGTCGGCGCCGGTTCCGTGGTCGTCCGTGACCTCCCCGCGGGCGTCCTCGCGGTCGGCACCCCGGCCCGGATCGTCCGCCGGCTGCCTGGCCAGGATTGACGGTGGCGGCGGGAACACGGCGGCACGACCCGAACCGGAAGGACCGCATCGTCGACGCCGCGATCGCGGTGATCGCCGAGCACGGCGTCGCGGGCACCACCCACCGGCTCATCGCGGCGGCGGCGGACGTGCCGCTGGGGTCGCTGACGTACCACTTCAGCAGCCTCGACGACCTGCGGGCGCAGGCCTTCCGCCGGCACGCCGAGCGGATGTCGGTCGTCTACGAGTCGCACTTCCTGCACGTACACACGCATGAAGCGCTGATCGAGGCGGTCACCGACCTGATCCACGGCGACGCCGGCGCCGACGCCGCCGACTGGGCCATCGCCTACGAGCTCTACCTGGCCGCGCTGCGCGACCCCGAGCTGCGCACCATCACCGAGACCTGGATGCGCACCAGCCGCGCGGTCCTCGAACGCTTCGTCGACCCGACCACCGCCCGGGGCGTCGACGCCCTGATCGAGGGCCTGGTCATGCACAAGACCCTGTCCACGGCACCCGTCTCACGCGAGGAGATCCGCGTGATCGTGGCCCGGGTTCTGCACCATCCGGCACACGACCCACAGATCAACGGAGACCCGCGATGACCCTGACCGCCGGGCCGGCAGCCACCACCGACCGATCACTGCGCGCCGCGACCCGCGCCGTCTACGCCGCCTTCATCTGGTCCGGGTTCGCGATGGCGAGCTGGGCCACCCGTATCCCGCAGATCCGCGACGACCTGCGCCTCGGCCCGTCGCAGCTCGGCCTGGTCCTCGTCGCCATCGCGGTCGGGTCGATCATCTCGCTCGTCCTGTCGGGCCAGATCGTCGCCCGCCTCGGCTCCCGCGCCACGGTCTCGGCGATGGCGCTCCTGCTCACCGCCGGCCTGGCCGTCGTCGCGACCGGGTACCACCTCGGCGTGCCGCCGGTCGTGCTCGGCCTGTTCGCGTTCGGCTTCGCCAACGGGGCCTGGGACGTGGCGATGAACGTCCAGGGCGCGCTCGTCGAGCGCCGCCTCGGCCGGGCGATCATGCCGCGCTTCCACGCCGGGTACAGCGTCGGCACCGTCGCCGGCGCCCTGCTCGGCACCGCGATGGTCGCGCTGAAGGTGCCGGTCACCGCCCACCTGACCGCGTTCGCCGTGCTCGCCGGCGTCAGCACGTTCGTCATGGTCCGCGCGTTCCTGCCGGACGACGCTCCCGCGGAAGGCGGCGTGCCCGCCGGAGGCGACGCTCCGAAGAAGGGCCGGCTGCTCGAGTTCTGGACCGAGCCGCGCACCCTGCTCGTCGGCGTCTTCGTCCTGGCGTTCGCCTTCACCGAGGGCGCCGGCATCGACTGGATCGCCGTGGCCGTCATCGACGGGTACGACGCCCCGGCCGCCGTCGGCACGCTCGCCTTCACCGTGTTCCTGGCCGCGATGACCGCCGGCCGCTGGTTCGGCCCGGCGCTGCTGGACCGCTTCGGCCGCGTCCCCGTCGTGCGGGCCCTCGCCGTGATCGCCCTCGCCGGCCTGGCGCTGTTCATCTTCGGCCCCAACACCCCGACCGCGTACGCCGGCGCGCTCCTGTGGGGCACCGGCGCATCGCTCGGCTTCCCTGTCGCGATGAGCGCCGCCTCCGACGACCCGGCCAGGGCCGCGGGGCGGGTCAGCGTGGTGGCGTCGATCGGCTACTGCGCGTTCCTCGGCGGCCCGCCGCTGATCGGGCTGCTCGGCGACCACATGTCGGTCCTCCGGGCACTCATCGCGATCCCTGTCCTGCTGACCGTCGCCTTCCTGCTGGCGGGCGCGATCCGCCCGCTGCCGGATTCATCGCAGACCTCGGCCCGTGTTTGACCGCAAAAGCGATCGGGCACCCCTGAGGTAGCGGCACATCGACGCCGCTACTTCGGAAACGAGGAGGAACCGTGACCGTCACCGGAATCATCACCGCGCTGATCGTCGGTCTGATCGTGGGCGCGCTCGGCAGGCTGGTGGTCCCCGGCCGCCAGAACATCCCGATCTGGCTGACGATGGTCATCGGCGTCGTCGCCGCTCTGATCGGCACCTTCATCGCCAACGCTGTCGGCATCGCGACCGACACGCCCGGCGTCGACTGGGGCGAGCTCCTGGTCCAGGTGATCGTGGCCGCCATCGGTGTCGCGCTGGTCGCCGGCTTCGCCGGCCGGGGCCACCGAGCCCTCTGACCGCGTCTCGAGCGACCCCCGGCCATCCCCGGCCGGGGGTCGCTCGCTGTCTCCACAACGTTATCCACAGGGCCTGAGCAGGCAACCCTCCTTCGTACACATGTGCTATCCACAGGCTGTGGATGGAACGTGTGTACGAAGCGCTCGCTCGACTGGGCGTCCGATGAACGGGCGGCGGCATCGCGGTGGCCAGATCTCCGATCGTCCACGGCGGACGTCATCCGGTTGGCACTGGCGGATGCGCCGCGGGCGGCTTATCCTTGGATGCAGTAGACCGGCGCCTTCCCCCGTGGGTGCCGGTCTCACTATTTCTCCGGGGCTTCCTGTCAGCGGCTCCCACCAGCGCCGCAGCGACCGCGATCAACGCCGTTCCCCCGGTCACGCCACCCAGGGTGGCCCACGGCACCGTCACCGTCACCGCCCCGGCGACGCCCAGCAGCGTCGTCCACAGGCCGGCCACCGCGACCACCGCGACCACCACCCCGAGCAGGACGCCCAGCGCGACCGTGACCAGCGTCTCGACCGCCGTCCAGGCCAGGACCTGCCGCCGGCTGGCCCCCAGCAGACCCAGCGACCGCCGCTCCCCCGCCCGGTCCGGCGCCGCCATCAGCAGCGTGTTGACCATCGCCAGGGTGGTGTACGCGAGCACGATCCCGAGCACCACCAGCAGCCCGAGCCGGCTCGCCGAACCCTGGCCCTGGCGCGCGGCCGCCAGCCACGCCTCGCGCGTGACCGTCCGGGCCCGGTGCCCGTCCGCGGCGGCCCGCAGCGCCGCACCCGCGGTGGCCGGGTCGGTGCCGGGGCGCAGCCGCACGTACGCGACCGACGGCGGCGTCCCGGCGGACAGTGGCAGTGACAAGGGCAGGTAGGCGTCGACCGCACTCCCCGGCGGCAGCACCTCCAGGACCCGCAGGTGCGCCTCGCTGCCGTCGGCGAGCCACAACCTGGCCGTGTCGCCGGCGCGCAGCCCCCAGTCGCCGGCGACCTTGATCCCGCCGGCGGGCACGCCGTCGACCGCCGCCGCGTCGCGCCGGACCAGCGCCGTGCCGCCTTCCAGGGTGTACACGCTGGTGTCGGTGCTGAAGGTGACGTCGACACCGGGGACGCCCCGCAGCCCGGCGACGAGCTCCCGGTCCAGGCCTGGACCGGTTTCCTGGCCGTCGGGCAGGACCAGGAAGTCGGCGTGCGCGGGCCTGGCGCGCAGCACGTTCTTCGCCTCGTCGGTGAGGTCCGACGCGATGAGCAGCGACGCGGCCAGCCCGACGGTGACGAGGACGGGCGCCGCGACCGCCGCCGTCCGCCGCGCCGAGGCCGTCACGTTGCGCACCGCCAGCAGCAGGCCGGTGCCGCGCGGGACCACATCGCCGAACCGGCGGGCGACGACCGCGACGAGTGCCGGGGCGAGCAGGCCCGCGGCGGCGATCAGCAGCATCACCACCGGCATGTAGCTCTTGCGGTTGGTCGCGGCCGCCGGGTCGTCGACCGCCGTCACCGCCATCGTGACCAGCGCGGTCCCGAGGGTCAGCACGCCGGCGACCCAGCGGGCGGGCGGCATCGCCCGGGACTCCACGACCGTCTCGCGCAGCGCCTCGCCGGGGCGGACCCTGCCGGCCCGCCACGCCGCGGTGACCGCGCCGAGCAGCGCCACGGTGACGCCGGTGCCGAAGGCGGTCCACATCGGCCACCGGGCCGGGCTGACCGCGTGCACCCAGCCGGGCGCCATGCCACGCTCCCGCAGCAGGTCCAGCAGCGCCGGGGCCAGCGCGGGGCCGGCCGAGGCGCCGATCGCGGCGGCGACGAGTGCGACCGCCAGGGCTTCCCAGTACACCAGCCGCCGCACCTGACCGGGGAGCGCGCCGCCGGCCCGCAGCAGCGCGAACTCCTGCCGCCGCTGCCCGACGGCGAACGCGAACGTCGAGGCGACGACGAAGATCGCGACGAACGCGGCGAACCCCAGCGCGATGCCCACGATCGTGTTGGCGTTGTTGCGGGCCCGGCTGTCGGCGGCGCGGCCGGGGTCGAGGCGGGCGCGGTCGTCGCCGGTGAGCACCCTGGCCCGGTCGCCGACCACGGCCCGGACCCGCTCGGCGGCACCGTCGAGGACGACGGCGTCGACCTGCGGCCGCAGCTGTGCGGCGGTGGCGTCGGCGAAGAAGAGTCCTTCCTGGACGGTGCCGGTCACGGTGTACGAGCGGACCCCGTCACCCGTCACGACCCGGATCCGCGCGCCGAGCGGTGCGCCGGAGGTGGCGATCTCGTCGGGCGCGGCGGGCGCGCGGCCCGACAGCAGCGCGGGCGCGAGCGCCCACGGCCGGGCAACCCCTGAGCCGGGCGGCCCGTCGGCGAACTGCGCGGGGATGATCCGGTCGACCCGGCCGGCCGGCAGCGCCGCCACGACCTCCGCGGGCAGGCCGGGCGAGACCGCGAGGGGCTGGCTGTCGCCGCCGCGCCAGGTCGGCACGGTCAGGGTGTCGTGCGGCGCGACCACGACCGGGTAGGCCGCGTACCGCTGCGGCGGCCGGTCCGGTGCGGTGGCGGTGGTGGCGAGGACCTGCCCCATGGCGGCGATGAGGGCGCTGCCGAACGCGAGCGCGAGGAACGTCCCCACGAACGACCGCCACCGCAGCCGCAGCCCCGCGAGCGCGATGCCGATCATGCCGCGGCCATCATCTCGATGACCGCGGACGCGGTCGGGGCGGACAGTGAGCCGGACAGTCGGCCGTCGGTCAGGAACAGCACGCGGTCGGCGTGCGCGGCGGCGACCGGGTCGTGGGTGACCATGACGATCGTCTGGTGGTGCTCATCGACGAGGTTCCGCAGCAGCCGCAGCACGTCGCGGCCCGTGTTGGTGTCCAGCGCGCCGGTCGGCTCGTCGGCGAAGAGGACCGCCGGGCCGGTGACGAGGGCCCGGGCGATCGCGACCCGCTGCTGCTGCCCGCCGGACAGCTGCTGCGGCCGGTGCCCGCCGCGGTCGGCGAGGCCGACGGCGGCCAGGGCCCGGTCGACCGTGCCGCGGCCGGGGCGGCGGCCGGCGAGGCGCAGCGGGAGGCCGACGTTCTGCCGGGCGGTGAGCGCGGGCAGCAGGTTGAACGCCTGGAACACGAAGCCGATCCGCTCGCGGCGCAGCAGCGTGAGGCGGCGCTCGCTGAGCCCGGTGAGGTCCTGCCCGGCGACCGTGACCCGGCCGGCGTCGGGCCGGTCGAGCCCGGCGGCGCACTGCAGCAGCGTCGACTTGCCGGAGCCGGGCGGCCCCATCACCGCCGTGAACGTGCCCCGCGCGAACGCGACCGTGACCGCATCCAGCGCGGTGGTCTTTCCGTACCGCCTGGTGACGGCGTCGAGCTCAACCATGCCGCCGACCGTACGAGCGGCGGGCGCGGTCGCGGTACCGGACAGGTGACCAGTACCCTCGGATGATCATGCTGTGGGGGCGGGACGACGATCGGGCCGCGGCGGCCGCGGTGCTCGACCGGGCCCGCGCCGGGCACAGCGCCGTCCTGGTCGTCCGCGGCGACCCCGGCATCGGCAAGAGCGCCCTGCTCGACGACGCGGCCGCCGGCGCGGACGGGATGACGGTCCTGCGCTGCGCCGGGGTGGAGACCGAGGCGGAGGTCCCGTTCGCGTCGCTGCACCAGCTGCTGGCGCCGGCGCTCGCCGCCTCGTCGCAGCTCCCGGACGTGCAGGCCGCCGCGCTGCGCGGGGCCCTCGGGCTCGGCCCGGCCGCCGGCGGCGACCAGCTGCTCGTCGGGGCCGCGGTGCTGACGCTGCTGGCCGAGCTGGCCGAGGAGCGCCCGGTGCTGTGCCTGATCGACGACGCGCAGTGGCTGGACGGCTCGTCCGCGCAGGCGCTGCGGTTCGTGGCGCGCCGCCTGCAGGCCGAGTCCGTGGCGATGCTCTTCGCCGCGCGGGACGAGTTCGCCCCGGAGGGCCTGCCGGAGCGGCGGCTCGCCGGGCTGGACCCGCAGACCGCCGACGCTCTGCTGCGGTCGCTCCGGCCGGACCTGCCGCCGCGGATCCGGGTGCGGCTGGTGCGCGACAGCGCCGGCAACCCCCTCGCGCTGCGGGAGCTGCCCCGCGGGGCGCCGCCGTTCGTGCCGGCGCTGCTGCCGCGGCGGATCCAGGAGGCGTTCGCGGCGAGGATCGACCGGCTGCCGCCCGACGGCCGGGCGATGCTGCTGATCGCCGCCGCCTCACCCGACCAGGGCCTCGGGGTGGTGCTGCGGGCGGCGGAGTTGCTCGGCGTGGCACCGTCCGGTCTGGGCGCGGCCGAGGAGGCGGGCCTGGTGACGGTCGCCGCCGGGCGGATCGCGTTCACCCATCCGCTGCTGCGGGCCGCCGCGTATCAGCGGACCACGTTCGACCGGCGGCTGGCCGTACACCGGACGCTGGCGCAGACGCTCCCACTCGATGACGACCGCCGGGCCTGGCACCTGGCCGCCGCCGCCACCGGGCCGGACGAGGAGGCCGCGCTGGCGCTGGAGCGCGCCGCCGAGCGGGCGCTGCGCCGCAAGGGCTACCCGGCCGCGGCCGCGGCGCTGCAGCGCTCCGCCGAGCTGACCGCCGCCCCTGCCGAGCGGACGCGCCGGCTGGTCGCGGCGGCGGTGGCCGCGAACGACGCCGGGCAGCCCGACCTGACCCGCCGGTTCCTCGCGTCCTGCGACCCGGCCGGCGACGACCCGGTGCTCACCGCCCGGGTGTGCGAGCTGCGGGCGCGGCTCGCGTTCGACGAGGGGTCGGCGGCGTCCGCGCACGACCTGCTGGTCGCCGGGGCGTCGGCGCTGGCGCCGGTGGACCGCCGGGCCGCCGGGCTGCTGCTGGTCGACGCGGCGCGCAACGCCTGGCAGCTCAGCGACCCGCCCCGGGTGCGCGAGGCGGCGCGGCGGCTGCACGGCCTCGGCCTGCGCCCCTCCGACGGCCTCGACCCGGCCGTGGCGGCGGTGACGGCGGCGGCGCGGCTCCTGCTGGAGGGTCCGGCGGCGGGTGTACCGGCGATGCGGGCCCTCACCAGCACCAGGACCGGCCCGCCGAACCTGCGGCTCAACGCGGCGTTCGTGGCCGGGCTCGTCGGCGACTTCGAGGCGGGCCGGGCGATCTCGCAGGGCGTCGCCGACGAGTCGCGGGCCGAGGGCTCGATCGGCTGGCTGCCCCTCGCCCACGTGACCCTGGCGGCGGCGGAGCTGTACCTGGGCCGCTTCCGGGACGCGGTCGCCACCGCCACCGAAGGGCTGCGGCTCGCCGCCGACACCGGCCAGCCGAACCGGGCCGGCTACCTGGAAGGGATCCTCGCCTGGATCGCCGCGGTGCGTGGCGACGCCCCGGATTGCGCCCGGTTGGCCGAGAACTGCCACGACCGGTACGCCCGCAACCACATCGCCAACGGCCTGGCCTGGGCGGAGTGGGCGCTGGCCCTGCTCGACCTGGGGCAGGGGCGTCCGGCGGAGGCGTCGGACCGGCTCGAGGCCGCCCTGGCCGGCCCGGTCCGGCACCAGATCCAGGCCGTCTACAGCGCACCGGACCAGGTGGAGGCGGCGGCGCGGATCGGCGCGTACGAGCGGGCCGAGGCGGCCTGTGCGCGCTTCGCCGAGTGGGCCGCCGCGGCGCGCCTCGACTGGGCCGACGCGGTCGCGCACCGCTGCCACGCCCTGCTCGAGCCGTCCTGGCCCGCCGCGAGCCGGCACTTCGAGGCCGCGGTCGCGCTCGGTGGCCACCCGTGGGAGGTGGCCCGCACCCACCTCGCCTACGGCGAACGGCTGCGCCGCGAACGCCGCAAGACCGAGGCCCGCGCCCAGCTGCGGACCGCCGCGGAGATCTTCGACCGCCTCGGCGCCGTCCCGTGGGCGGAGCGTGCCCGCGCCGAGCTGCGCGCCACGGGCGCCGCCGCCGCTCAGCCGTCATCGAGCCTGGTCGCGACGCTGTCCCCGCAGGAGCTGCAAATCGTCCGCCTCGTCGCCGGCGGCCTGACCAACCGCGAGATCGGCGCGCAGCTGTTCCTCTCCCCGAAGACCGTCAGCTACCACCTGTACCGCGCGTTCCCGAAGCTCGGCGTGGCCAGCCGCACGCAACTGGCCCGCCTCGACCTGTCCGGCTGAGGCGGGCCCGCTCGCTGCCCTCACCTCGGATATGTCCGCTGCGCGAACATATCCGAAATTTCGGTTATGCGGCGTGTCAGACCTTGTGCCACTTCTGGTTGGCGCCGCCGGTGCACTCCCACAGGTGCAGGACGGCGTCGTTGTCCGGGTTCCAACCGGCGATGTCCACGCACTTGTTGGCCTGGGGGTTGACCAGGTCGCCGGCGGCGGACAGGACGAACTGCTGGGCGGGGTTGCCGCTGCAGTTGGCGATCTGGATCGCGGCGCCGTTGGCGGTGGAGCCCCAGGCGACGTCCATGCACTTGTTGTTCTCGGTGCGCAGGGTGCCGTTGACCCAGGTCCAGCGCTGGTTGGTGCCGCCGGTGCAGTTCCACACGATCAGGCGCTGGCCGTCGTTGAAGTTCCAGTTCGGCACGTCGATGCACTTGCCGTGCCAGTTGCTGGCGATCCCGGTGACGTTGCCGTTCTGTGGCGGCTGCGTGGTCGGGTTGGTCGGCGGCGTCGTGCCGCCCACGAACGGGCTCAGGGTGATGCCGGCCGAGCGCGGGTCGCCGGAGTGCACCAGCGACTCCTGGTTCTGCACGTCGTCGAAGGCGAACCCGTACGCCTTCCCGTCGGCCATGTTCGCGTGGATGATCCGCGAGTAGTGGTTGGTCAGCGAGCTCTTGTAGAAGTCCGCCGCCCCGCCGCCGGGCTGGGTGTCGATGGTGCCGAGCGTGCCGCGGTGCAGCGCCGCGCAGAGCGTCCGGGCGATCGGGCCGACGACCTGGTCGTTGGGGGCGCCGAGCGCGCCGTCGCAGCCCCAGACGTTGCTGGTGCTGGGCTTGTTGAACGACGCGACCCGCTGGCCCGAGCCGTTGGTGAAGGTCATGACGTTGCCGCTGGTCCGGCCGAAGTACTTCACGCCCGGCTGGTCGGTGAACGGCACCACCGTCAGGGTCTTGGAGGTGTACGCGTTCCAGGCGTTGGTGATGTACGGGTCGAGGTACGTCGCGCTGAACAGCCCGGCGTCGGCGGCCTTGCCCGGGGCGAGGACGCGCAGCACGGTGCCGTCGGCGCGGGTGACGACGGTGTTGCCCCAGCCGGACTGGGCCTTGATCTGGTTGATGACGTTCTGCCGGCCGTTGGCGACCGGCGCGCCGGTCCTGGTCGTGACGCCGTTGCTGCCGGTGACGCTGACCTCGTGCGGCACGGCGAACATGTCGACCTGCGAGCTGTTGAGCCACAGCCCGGCGTCGTTGTAGGTGAACTCGCTCCAGTCGAACAGGATGTCGTGGTTGGGGTCGCTGGCGGCCCACGGCGCCGGCTGGACGAGCCCGTCGGGGGTGAGGAAGAACTTCAGCTTCTGGCCCAGGGACATGTAGACCCGGCCGGACATGTTCTTCGGCAGCTGGATGGTGGTGCTGCCGCCGTTGCCCGGGCCGGCGATCGCGACGTCCGGTGCCGGGGAGGGCGGGTTCGACCCGCCGGCCCAGTTGGTGAACGTGCCGCCGGCGTTGGCGTAGCCGAGGCGGCCGGTGGTGAGGTTGACGCCGATGACGTAGAGGTAGACCGCGTCGCCGCGGCCCGTGGTGTTCTTGACCGTGAAAGGCAGCAGGTTGGGCCCGAGCGCCGACGCCGACGGCATCGCGGCGATGCCGACCGGCACCGCCACGGCGAGCGCGGCGAGCGCACCGAGCACCTTCGTCCTGAAACGCACCGAGAGACTCCTTCGTGAGAGCGCTCTCAGCAGCCTTTGTTACCGATGGGGAACGTGTCAACGGAGATCGACAGAATCCATCGTCACCGAATGGAAACTTAAGAAAGCGTTGAGCGGAGCCCAACGTAGGTCGGGCCCCGCTCACCGTCGGTCAACGATTGTCGCTATTGGTCTATCGCTTTGGTCTATCGCTTTGGTCTGTCGCTTTGGTCTGTCGCTTTGGTTATCGCAGCAGGGACAGGACGTTCTGCGGCGCCTGGTTGGCCTGGGCCAGCATGCTGGTGCCGGCCTGGGTCAGGATCTGCGACTTCGTGAAGGACACCATCTCCGACGCCATGTCCGTGTCCCGGATGCGCGACTCGGACGCGGACAGGTTCTCGACCGCGGTGTTGAGGTTGTTGATGGTGTGCTCGAAGCGGTTCTGGTATGCACCGAGGGTGGCCCGAGCGGTCGAGATGCCCTTGATGGCCGTGTCGATCGCGGTGATCGCCGCGGAGGCGCCGTTCACCAGGTCGAGGCCGTTGGTGCCGAGGCCGGTCGAGTCGAAGCCGGTCACGGCGACGCTGCCGAAGGCGGCGGTGCTGAGGTTGACCGAGATCTGGTCCGCGCCGGCCGTGTTGGCGCCGACCTGGAACGTGCCGTTGTAGGCGCCCGCCGGGTCGAGCAGCTTCTGCCCGCCGAAGGACGTGGTGGTCGCGATCCGGTCGAGCTCGGCGTTGAGCTGCGTGAACTCGGTCTGCGCCGCGGTGCGGGCGTCGCTGTCCTGCGAACCGGTCGAGGACGCCTGGACCGACAGATCGCGCATGCGCTGCAGGATCGAGTGCGTCTCGGTGAGCGCGCCTTCAGCGGTCTGCACGACCGAGATGCCGTCCTGCGCGTTGCGCACGGCAACCTTCAGGCCGCCGATCTGGGAGCGCATGCCCTCGCTGATGGAGAGGCCGGCCGCGTCGTCGGCGGCGCGGTTGATCCGGTAACCGGAGGACAGCCGCTCCAGCGACTTGCTCATCTGGCTGTCCGTGACCGACAGGTTCCGGTAGGCGTTCTGCGCGGCGATGTTGTTGTTGATACGAAGACCCATGGTGACTCCTCCTTGATTCGGGCCGTACTGTCGGGCCGTCCTTGGCCCGCACGGTTCAGTCATCGGCGCCACCCGGACGGGCATGAGGGTTCGCTCGAACCTTTTTCCGGCGGGTGGCAAGGTCTTGCCCATGGGCATGTACGGGTACGTCGACGGGGTCCCCTTCTGGAAGCCGGGCAGCAGCACGGCGCAGCTGTTCGCGGCGCAGGTGCGCGTCATGGAGGACCGGATCCAGCGCTCCAGCGGCATCCTCGGGCCCGAGAGCGACGAGCTGCACTTCGACCCGTTGAAGCTGCGGGAATTCTTCGTGTTCCTGCTCAACGACTGGAACCGGCAGCACTCGCCGACCGTACGGGCGATGTCGCTCGGCACGATGCAGGTCCTCGCGTCGCTCGACCAGCACCTCAACGGGCCGCTGCGGGAGCTCGGCGGCAACCCGGAGATCCGCGACGGCATGCACGTCGCGCTGCCGCCGAGCGGCCTCGAGCCGGTCGCGTGGGGGCCACCGACCGCGCGGGAGCTGCCGCCCTCCGTCCGCTTCGAGCTCGCGGCGATCGTGTTGGATCTTGTGCGGGGCTGGTACCAGACGATCGACGCCCGCACGGACGGCCTCGGCTGGCAGGGCGACCGGCTGCGGGCGGTCGTCGACGCCTACCCGGTGCCCCTGCTGCTGCCGCCGCAGCGGATCCCACCGGACCTGATCAGCACCGATGAGGGGTATCGCCGGGTCAGCGTCATGTCGCTGTGGGACACGGTGTACGGGGTGTCGCGGCTGCGGCTGCAGGTGGTGCACGACGGCCTGGGCCACCGGATCACCTGGCTGGGGTTCGGGGACCCACCGAGCGTGCCATAGTTTGTTTGAACGCGTCAATGCTTGACGTAACCTGATTACTTTTGTTGATATGAGGCTTCTTCGAAGCTCAGCGAAGGAGCACACCCCAGTGAGAAGACTCGCCTGGATCGCGGCGGCCACCGCGATCGTGGTCGCCGCGGCCACCCCCGCGGCCGCCGCCCCGCCACCGCCCGAAGGACCCAGCTGGCACCCCGGCATCGCACCCATCGCCACCCCGTGGACGTCCCAGGTCGGGCCGAACAACGCCCTGCCCGAGTACCCGCGGCCGCAGCTCACCCGCGACCGCTGGCAGAACCTCAACGGCGTGTGGGAGTTCGCCCGCGCCACCGTCGACCAGGCCGTGCCGACGGGGCAGAGCCTCGGCGAGCGGGTGCTGGTGCCGTACCCGATCGAGTCGGCGCTGTCCGGGATCCAGCGGCACGAGGACCGGATGTGGTACCGGCGGACGTTCACCGTCCCGGCGGCCTGGGCGGGCCAGCGGCTGATCCTGCACTTCGGCGCGGTCGACTACGACGCGAAGGTGTACGTCAACGGCACCCAGGTGGGCACGCACCGCGGCGGGTACGACGGCTTCGACCTCGACGTGACCGACGCGCTCGTCGGGACCGGCCCCCAGGAGCTCATCGTCTGGGCGGAGGACCTCACCGACGCGACCGGCCAGCCGATCGGCAAGCAGCGCCGGGTCAGCGACCGCGGCATCTTCTACCAGGGCAGCTCCGGCATCTGGCGGACGGTGTGGATGGAGCCGGTCCCGGCCGCCAACATCACCTCCCTGACGATGACGCCTTCCCTGGCGTCGCAGAGCCTGAACCTGACCGTGAACGGCACGCCCGGCCAGCAGTTCGAAGCAGTCGCCCGCAATGGCAACAAGGTCGTGGGCCGGGTGACCGGCACCGTCGGCACTCCGGTCGCGGTGCCCGTGCCGAACCCGAAGCTCTGGTCGCCGGACAACCCGTTCCTGTACGACCTGCAGGTGCGCCTCCTGTCCGGTGACACCGTCGGCTCGTACTTCGGCATGCGGCAGATCGGCACGCTGCGCGGCGCCGACGGCAAGCTGCGGATCGCGCTCAACGGCAAGATCCTGTTCAACCTCGCCAACCTCGACCAGGGCTTCTGGCCCGACGGGCTCAACACCGCGCCCACCGACGCGGCGCTGAAGTTCGACCTGCAGCAGGACAAGGCGATGGGCTTCAACGCCGTGCGCAAGCACATCAAGGTCGAGCCCGACCGCTGGTACTACTGGGCCGACAAGCTGGGCCTCATGGTGTGGCAGGACATGCCGGCGGCCAACACCGGCCCCATCCCGGTGGAGTGGCGCGACCAGTTCGAGGCCGAGCTGCACGAGATGGTCCGCGAGCACCAGAGCTGGACGTCGATCGTGGCGTGGGTGCCCTTCAACGAGGGCTGGGGCGAGTGGGACCGCACCGCGACCGGCCGCATCGCCGACGACGTCAAGGCTCAGGACCCCTCGCGCCTCGTCAACGCGCACAGCGGCGTCAACTGCTGCAACTCCAAGGGCGACTCCGGCCGCGGCGACGTGATCGACTTCCACCAGTACCTCGGCCCGGCCTCCCCCGCGCCGAGCGGCGACCGCGTCTCGATCGACGGCGAGCACGGCGGCTTCGGGCTGAAGACGTCCAACCACATGTGGTTCGGCGACGGCGGCGCCTACGAGATGACGCCCGACAAGGCGACGCTCACCGCGAAGTACGTCGAGAACCAGAAGGCCGTCATCGCGTCGGCGAAGTCCTGCGGGATCAGCGCCTCGGTGTACACCCAGATCACCGACGTCGAGGGCGAGCTCAACGGCTTCTGGACCTACGACCGGCAGGTCGCCAAGATGGACCTCAAGCAGGTCAAGCAGATCAACCAGCAGATCATCGCCGCCGCCGACGGCTCGCCGGGCAATGTGCCGCAGCCGCCGCCGGGCACGCCGGGCCTGACCGGCATCGCCTTCTACCCCCTCGACGGCTCTTACGCGGACGCGGCGGGCTCCCACAACGCCACCGCGGCCGGCGGGGCGGCGTTCGTCGCGGCGCACACCGGCGACGGCGTCTCCTTCGACAACGGCTACCTCGACACCGGCGCCCCGCTGCTCAACACGGCGACCGACTACACCGCCGCCGCGTGGGTCAAGCTGGACCGCGTCGACGGCGCCTTCCAGACCGTCGTCAGCCAGGACGGCCCGACGAACAGCGACTTCTTCCTGCAGTACTCCGGCGCCGACCAGCGCTTCGCGATGAGCTTCGTCGGCGTCCGCGCCCTCGCCCCCACCAGGCCGAACCCGGGCCAGTGGTACCACCTCGCCGGCGTCCGCGACACCGTGAAGGGCGAGCTCCGCCTGTACGTCGACGGCCAGCTCGCCGGCACCGCCAGCGCCTGCCTCCCGCAGGCCGCGCCCACCGGCAACACCGTCATCGGTCGCGGCAAGTTCGGCGGAAACCCCGTCGACTTCCTCGACGGCACCGTCGACCAGGTCCACCTGTACGACCGTGCCCTGACCCCTGCCGAGATCCAGCAACTGTTCACGTCCGGCAACTGAGTTTGATACCGGGAGCGGGGCTTCCTGTCCCGCTCCCGGTGTTGTTCCAGATTGCTGAGGATGGCGCATCGGCCCTGCGTACGGTGCGGTTCGGTTAGCGTGGACGAGTGGGCTGGTGGCTGCTGCACGTCGACCTCGATCAGTTCATCGCGGCGGTGGAGATCCTGCGACGCCCTTCGTTGCAGGGGCTGCCCGTCGTCGTCGGGGGCGACGGGAACCCGGAGCGGCCGCGGCAGGTGGTGGCGACCGCGTCGTACGAGGCCCGCGCCTGCGGCGTCCGGTCCGGCATGCCCTTGAAGGCGGCGGCGAAGCGCTGCCCCTCGGCCGTCTTCCTGCCGTCGGACACCGAGGCGTATCAGGCCGCATCGGTGCAGGTCATGGCGACATTGGCGCGCTTTCCGGTGCTGCTGCAGGTGTATGGCTGGGACGAGGCCTTCCTCGGCGCCGACACCGACGAGCCGATGGTGCTCGCGGCGGACGTACGGCGGGCGGTGCTGGACGAGACCGGGCTGAGCTGCGCGGTCGGCGTCGGCGACAACAAGCTCACCGCCAAGCACGCGGCACGGTTCGCCAAGCCCGGCGGCCTGTTCCAGCTGACGGCTGCGACGTGGCCCGACGTCATGGGTGCCCTTCCGGCGGCCGACCTGTGGGGCGTCGGCCCGAAGACCACGAAGCGCCTCACCGCCATCGACGTGCACACCGTCGCCGACCTGGCGGCATGTGATGTTGCCCTGCTCACCGAGCACTTCGGCCAGCGCAGCGCCGCGTGGCTCGCGGCGACGGCCGTCGGCGCCGGCGACACCACCATCGACACGGAGCCCTGGATCGCCCGCTCACGCAGCCGCGAGACGACGTTCCTTACCGATGTCACCGACCCGGACGAGCTCGCCGGCCACGCGGACAGGCTGGCTCGCGAACTGGGCACCGCGGTCGTCGCCGACGGCCGGCAGGTCACCCACGTGGCGGTGAAGGTCCGCTTCTCGTCCTTCTACACCCCGACCAAGGTCATGAAGCTCCGCGGCGGCCCGACCACCGACCTCGACGTAATCGCCGAAACCGCGCGGACCGTGCTGGCCAAGTTCTCCCTGCAGCGCCCGGTCCGGCTGCTCGGCGTCCGCCTGGACCTGTTGATCTAAAGATCCCGGTAGTAGAAGTACATCGGCTCGTCCGCGCCGGGCTCGACGTTGACGAACCCGTGCGCCTCGTAGAACCGCCGCGCGTCCGTGTCCGCCCCGTCCACATTGATCTCCAACGCCTCCGCCCCGCGCCCCTTCGCCACCTCACACGCAGCGGTCAGCATCGCGTGCCCGAACCGCTGGTTGCGCAGCTCCGGCTTGACGTACAGCTCGTCGAGCATGACAGCAGGCCCGTCAGACCAGACACTGCGCCGAAACGAGAGCACGGCGACACCAGCGGCCGGCTCCCCCGTCAACAACGCCACCAGCTCGTCCCCGGCCAGCAACCGCTCAAGCCGCCCGGCGAGTACCTCAACCCCAGGCGTCGGCGTGCCGAACTCCCGGTTGAACGCATCCAGCAACCCCGCCACAACCCCAGCATCCGCCGCCGTAGCCCGCCGCACTTCCCGCATCCTCATCCCACTCATCCTGCCGCTGCTCCCCACCCCCGCAACACATTTCGACGCCGACGCCCGGGCCGGCAACACCTGCTGCCGGCCCGGTTCGTCAAGGAACGGTCAGGCGGCGACGGTGCAGACCGTGCCGTTGAGGCGGAACGCGGACGGAAGAACGTTGGGCCCGTTGTACGCACCCACAAAGCCGGTGCTGGTCGCGCCCCCTCCGGCGGCGAGGGCGCCGTTCGTGTCGATGTTGGTGACCTTCACGTCGCGGCCGGTCTGCGTCCAGTTGCCGTTCCAGCTACCGCTGACGCTCTGCCACGCGGTCGGCCAGGTGAAGGTCAGCGTCCAGCCGTTGATCGGGCTCGCGCCGGTGTTGGTGATGTCGATGTTGCCGACGTAGCCGTTCCCCCAGTCGTTGACGTCGGTGAAGCGGACGGTGCAGGCGCTCGTCGCCGGGCTCGTCGTCGTGAACGTCAGCGGCGGCGACGACCAGGAGACCTTCCCGGCGGTGTCACGGGTGACCACGTTGACCGTGTACCGGGTGCCGGGGTTGAGGTTGTACACCGCCAGCGACGTGCCGGACGTCTCGCCGAGCTGCTCGCTGACGGCGCCGTTCTGGCGGTACACCTCGTACTTGGCGATCGGGCTGCTGCCCGCGGGCGCCGCCGGCCACGCGATGGTCGCGGTGTTCGCGCCGATGGCGGTCGTCGTCGGCTGGCCGGGCGCCTTCGGCGCGCCGGTCGTGGCCGACGACGGGTGGAGCACGAGCAGCGTCAGCGAGTACGGCGCGATCGTCTGCGCCGCCGCGGTGCCGGTCGCCGACGTCGCCGGCGCGGGGTCACCGTTGCCGAACCTGGTGACCGCCGGCGCGCCCGCTGCGGCGGACCAGCCGGAGTACTTGAGGCTGACTGACCGCGCGTTGTCGGGGTCTTTGTTGATGAGCAGGACGGCGAGGTCCCCGTTGGGGCGGCGGGCGGCGTGCGCGGCCACGAGCGGGTCCCCGGTGGCGGCGCGGACGAGCTGGTCCCCCGGTCGGACGAACGACTTCATGACGCTCAGCGCGTGATACGGCGCGAACGGCGTGTTCATCGCCGGCTCGCACACCGTGCCGCCGGTCTGGCAGCCCCCGCTGGACAGCAGGCCGAAGTCGCCGTAGTCGGTCTGCCCGGCGACGGTGGAGACGGTGCCGATGCCGTTGTGCACATTCCACCACTGGACGGTGAAGACGCCGTTGGCGATGAGGCTGCTGTACGCGTCGGCGAGGAACAGCGCTCCCGGCTGGGTGTTCTGGCCGACGCCCACGTTCAGCTCGGTGAAGCTGACCTTGATGCGGCCGGTGCCGGTCCCCGCGTAGCGGGCGATCTGCTGCTTCGTCAGGTACATGATGTCGTCGACCTGCTCGGTCTTGGCCAGGGACTCCGCGGCGGTGCCGCCACCCGGATACCAGTGCAGGTCCACGAAGTCGATGGACGGCCCGGCGACGGACAGCACGACCTGGTTCCACGTGCCGGCGTCGCCCGAGCCGACCAGCCCGTCGGGCCAGTTGCCCGGCGTGGTCAGCACCGCGCCGATCTTGATGGTCGGGTCGACGGCCTTCATCGCCGCGGCGAACGCGACCACGCCCTCCGCGTACGCCCGCGGGCTCTTGTCGGCGTGGTTGTCCGCCTCCCATGCGGAGCCGTAGTGGCCGTTGCCGTAGTTCTCGTTGCCGATCGTCCAGTACTTCGCGCCGTACCCCTTGGTCACGTTGGCGTAGCGGACCCAGTCGGCGGCTTCCTCGGCGGTGCCGGTGCCGTAGTTCGCGATGATCATCGGCTGGCCGCCGATGCGGCGGACCGAGCCCATGAACGTGTCGAAGTCGGTGTTCGGCGCCACGTAACCGCCGGGCGCGGTGTGGTCGCGCCAGTGGTAGATGTCGGCATACGAGCCGCCCGGATACCGCAGCATCTGCACGCCGGCGGCGCCGAGCAGGTCGGACACCGCGGTGGTGCCGAGCTCGGCGTCCCAGATCGCGTCGTTGACGCCCAGGGCGGTGTCGGGAACGGTCGCCAGGCCGGCCTTGGCGTTGACGGTGACGGTGGTGGCCACGGGGTCGGCGGCCATGGCAGCCGCCGGAACGGCGACCGCTGGAACGGCCGCGAGCAGCAACGCCGCGCCCATCACGGCGCCGCGGCGAATTCCGATCTTCATGACGGTCCAATCGGAGAGCATGGATGGAAGCGCTCCCATGCTGGGGATGCCCCGGGACCATGTCAAGCGCTTCGACAGCGCTAACCTCGTGACCATGGCCGCGTCCTACTCAGTCCGCGAACGTTCCACGGACGCCAGGTAGTCCGCCACCGCCCACTGCTCGTTGTGCTCCGCCCAGCCCCGCGCCGTGGCGTGGAACGACGGATCCGTCTGTCCCGGGTCCGCGCCCAGCTCGACCAGCGCCCGGACCGTGTCGAGGTGCCCGTGGTACGCCGCCTCGTGCAGCGCCATCGTGCCCCTGAACTCGAACCCCAGCTCCGCCATCAGCCGCACCGCACCCGTCCTGCCGAGCTTCGCCGCGGCGACGAGATGCTGCGGCTTCGCCGCGATCGCCAGCTCCGCCGTCCGCCGGTCACCGGTCGCGGCCGCGTCGCCGCGCATGCAGTCGCCCAGGAACCGCAGTACAGGGTCCCCGTCGCCACCGAACAGCTCCGCCACGTCCGCATGGCCGTACAACACGGCCGTCGAAAACGCGTCGAGCCCCTGGAACACGGGATGCCCGGTGCCCCGGCCGCGCGGATCGGCGCCGTGCCGCAGCAGGAGCCGCGCGCGCTCGACCGCCCCGCGCTGCGCCGCCTTGATCAGCTCGTCCTGCAGCAGCTGCGCGGGCGTGGGGTGGGTCGGCCCGAGCCGCTGGTGCCACACCCCACCGTCACCACGCCCGAGCCCGTGCCGCAGCAACACGGGAAGGTGCGAGTCATCGTCGTGGTGGAGGCCGCGGTTGTACAGCGTCTGACTGTCATTCGCGTCGGCCCCCGCCTCGAGCAGCAGCTCCGCCAGCGCCGGCCCGTCCCGGTGCGCGGGCTGCCCGCCCTCACCGCCGCCGAACACCCCCGCCAGCACCGTGAACGGCGACGTCAACCCGTCCCACAGAAACCCCGCCGCCGGGTCGGCGCCGCGCTCCAGCAGCAGCCGCGCGACTTCCACGGTGGAGTGCCCCGCCGCCGTGCTGTCGACGCGCGAATACGCCAGATACAGCAGCGGCTCCCACCTGTGCGGGCCGCCCTGCCGATTCGCCGCGCCGGGGTCGCCGTCGAGGATCCGCCGCGCCGCCACGACATCCCCGACCGCCGCGGCGGTATGGATGGAGTGCCCGGCCAGCTCGGGCCGCTCGTCCAGCATCCGCCGCGCTCGCGCCCACCGCCGCGGGTCGTCGCCGCCATAGGTCAGGCAGGCCAGCACCAGGAACTCGTCTGCCGCCCCGGTTGGCCTCTGCTGGTGCGGTGACCTGGCGAATCTGCCGATCACATCCAGCGTCGCCCGCAGCGCCGGCCAGCTCGCGAACCCGTACGACCGCGCGACCACCAGCTGCGCGTCGGCCCGCTTGACGGTCGCGGGCTGGACGTCGCGGTGCCTGGGATGGAACTCCCGCAACAGCTCCAGCGCCTGCGGATCGCCGTCACGCACGCGCCGCTGGAGCGCCTTGGCCTGGTTGCGGAGCTGCTCGACGTCGGGCTGATCGGGAAGACGACGGGTCGGCACGACTGCCTCCTTGTCCGTGCGCCTGGTGCCCGCAAACTCAGGCCGGAAAGGAGGTGATGCCGGCACTGCCTCGATCTACCAGGTGGGCTGAGCCCTTCGCGCGGACTGCTGGCGCCCCGAGCGCCGACCCCAAGGTTAGACGACTTCACCCGCCGCGGTCACCCGCGACGCCGCAATGCCACTCTCGGTGTTCGGGTCGGTGGCGATGTGTGACATTCGACGACGGCGCTGGACGCGGGACTGTGCGACCTCGACGATGGAGTGCAGCGCCTACCGGGGGGAGGCAGCCCATGCGATTCGGCTTGTCAGCAACAGATTCCGTCTCGTCGGCACCATTCGGCTCGGACGAGTGGGCGGCAGCTCGCCGCGCCGCGCAGGCCGCAGCGTTCGACCGCCGGCGCGAGGAGAAGCGGCGAGTGAGGGCGGAGTTCGCCGAGGCCCGTGCGCACGGCCTGGCGGCCCGTCACGCAGCGAAGCTGACGAGGCTCCGCAACGCTCGCATCCTGGCAGAGGCGGCACCGCCGACCGCTACAGCACTTTGCGAGCCAGCGGCCGTCGACGCCCCACCCACGGCTCAACCGCCGATCACGTCCTCGCCGGCTCCTGCGACTTCGACGGCCGCCGAGCACGACCGAGCAGTCTCCCCGACGGCCCAAGACGAACGTCTCGCCCCGGTGGATGGCGGATCTTCTCCTGCGCCTGCGGATGGTGGGCCGTCGCCCGCGTCAACGGGTCCGGGCGTTGGGCCGCCGGGCCGCATTGGCGGGCGCGCTTCGGTGTTGGGCCGTCGGGTGTTCCGCCGGCCTGCGCGACGACCTGTCCCGCAGGAGGGCACCTCGGTGGCGGCCGGTGGGCGAAGGGCTCCACGGGCCCGACCTCGGAGAGTGTCGGGGCGTGCTCCGCCTGGGGCGCTGGGTGGCGGCACTGGCAGCATTTAGGAACGTTCGTTCTTGACTGTTCGTTCCTTTACTCGTACCGTTTGAGAGGTGGGGCGACCGAGGGGATTCGACGAAGAGGTGGTGACGCGGGCGGCGGTGCGGCTGTTCGCGGGACGGGCCTACGACGGGTTGTCCGTGGATGACCTGGTCAATGGGCTGGGGGTGCATCGGAACAGCCTGTACAAGACGTTCGGCAGCAAGCGGGGGCTCTACCTGACCGCGCTGCGGTGGTATCTCGAGCATGAGCTTGAGCCGGCGCTCGCGGCCATCGAAGAGCCAGGCGTGGAGGACGGCGGCCGGGGTGCCTCGCTCGTCGAGGGGGGCGTGCTGGATCTGCTGCTGCTGGCGGCCGTTGAGCAGGCGCCGACGGATCCTGAGGTCGCCGGGTTGATCAGGGGGGCGCTCGCGCGGCTGGATGACGCCGTCGGGGTGGAGCGCGCCACGGAACTGTTGGGGTTACGGCTGCGGGCCCGCACCGGCTAGGAAGGCCCGGCCGGCTAGGAAGACCCGGCCGGCTAGGAAGACCCAGCCGGCTAGGAAGGCCCGATCAAGAAGCTAAGGAGTGATGGGGATGGCGACGGTCAGCATCGACGGGGGGAACCTTGTCGTCGAGATTGAAGGGCTGGACAAGCTCTGGGCGCTCAAGAGCAGGCTGGCGATTCCGCTGGCCAACGTGCGAGGGGCCACGGCGGACCCCGGCATGGCGCGGCAGCCGAAAGGGATCAGGGCGCCTGGGGCGCACATCCCGAACGTCATCACGGCGGGCACGTTTCACCTTGACGGGGAGAAGGTGTTCTGGGATGTGCGGGACGCGGCGAAGGCGATCGTGGTGGAGCTCTCCGACGAGCGGTATGCCCGGCTGGTGATCCAGGTTGACGACCCTCGCGGTGCCGTTGACCTCATCGAACGGTCCGTCAAGCGGTAAGGGAAGCACTCTGGAAACGGGCGGTTAGGGCAGTGGCGAGGGGGTAGACGGCGGATCGGTACACGACCGAACGACAAACCGCACGGGGCAACCGATGACGCTGAAGAAAACGCTGACCTACGCCGCTTGGGCATTCATCATCTACTTCATCGCGTTCCGGCCGCAGGCGGCGGCGAGCGTCGCCCAAGGGCTCCTGGGGCTGATCGCCGCGCTGGGCAAGGGATTCGGGGACTTCTTCAGCAGACTGGTGAGTTGAGCAATGGATAGGGTCGGTGAATGGCACAGCGGTTGCAGCAGCGGCTAGTCGACGAGTTCGCGGCGTGGGGGTCGGGGGACGAGGCCGAGCGGGACCGGATCGCGGTCCTGCTGCAGGTGCGGGCCGACCGGCTGGAGCGGCCCGATCCGACCCGGTGGCGCAGCGGGGACGTGCACGACCTGCTCATGAACGCCGTGGCGCCCCGGCAGGTCGACGCGTGGGGGCTGGCCGAGCACGGGCTCGGCACGGTGCGGGAGTTCCTGCGGTTCCTCGACGCCACGGACCGGTTGCACCCGGCGAGCGCCAAGCCCGCCGCGCTGTTCAAGGAGCTGGACCGGCTCGCGGTGAAGTTCCCGGCAGCGATGGCCGACACGGACCGGTGGGAGCTGGCGAAGCGGATCTTCACCGCGATGCTCCGCGACGGTGTCAGGCCTGACGGGGACCCGGCGGAGATCGACGCGTGGGCGGCGAGGTTCAGTGCGCGGGAGCCGGAGGAGCGCCGGGAGGTGCTCGGCCGGCTGATGGAGGAGCGCGAGGGGTACGCCACCGGCCACATCACCATCGACGGCGGCACCGTCACGATGAGCCCCCGCCCGCCGCAGCGGACAAAGACAAGCGACCTGGAAGAGACGAACGCGCCGGAACAGAGGAACGAGCCGGAACACCACAAGGTCAAGCAGCCATCGCATGAGCGCGTCAGGGACAGCGCGCTGCTGCGGGACCTCGCGGCCCTTGCCGGCTGGGTCGGGGCCGACGGACGGCCGCTCGATGACCGAGGTGAGCTGCGCAAGGCCGACCGGCCCGCGTTGTTCGCGGCGCTCGGGTACCAGAGCACCGCCGAGCCGATCCTGACGCCGCTGTGGCTGATCGCGATCGAGTTCGACGTCATCCAGCTGCGCCGCACCAGAGTCGTCCGCGGAGCCGGGGCAGTCCTGGTCGACGACGTCCTGGCCGGGAAGGCCACGCCGCAGGAAGCGCTCGACCTGTGGGTGGACCTCGCCGACGCGATCGTCCACCCGATCACCCCGCTGCACTCGGAGAAGGGCGCCGAGCAGCTTCGCCGGTGGATCGACCCGTGGGCTCCGCTGTTCCTGGAGCTGCTTGCCGTACATGAGGGGAAGGCGGATCTGGAGGAGCTCACCGACCAGCTGCTCGACGCGCACGAGAGCCGCCTGCCGGCCAGGGACCCCGACCTGTTCGCCGGCGTCGCCGCCACCGCCGTCCGCAACACCCTCGCGTCCCTCGCCCGCCACGGCGCCGTCACGGTCGCCGGGTTCGCGGAGAACCCGGAAGTGGCCGCCGAGGCCGCCGCCATGTGGGGCACCGCGCCGTGGGCGGTGCACCCGGAGCCCGGCATCACCGTCGAGCTGACGGACCTGGGCAGGTACCTGGTGTCGTTAGACTCGGCCGCGGCAGGGCCGTAGCGCAGAGGTTGTCGCGTCCGCCTCATAGTCGGAAGGACACCGGTTCGAATCCGGTCGGCACTGCTCTTGAACAAGAACGCGGGCCTTGTACAAGAAGGCGCGCCTTGAACAGGGAAGGCGGGCCGTGTTGCTGGGGTGGATGGTCGAGCGGGCGACCGAGCGGCGGCTCGCCGGCGACTGGCGCGGCGCCTGTGCGGCCGCGGGCGTCGACGTCGAGGTCGACCTGCCCGCGATCGGGAACGCCCACGGCACCGAGGTCGCCGAGCGGATCGAGGACGACCTGGGCCACCTCGTGCCCGACCTGCTGCGCTGGCACCTGCCCCGCCACCCCGCCGACGGTCTGCTGCGCGCCGGGCTCTGCCTGCCGCTGGCGGTGTTCCCCAACGCGTACGCGCTGATCGCCCGGCCACCGCAACGCCTCGACGACCCGCAGCGGATCCGGTTGACGTTCGAGCGCCTCGACTCCACCGCGCCCGGCAAGCGCGACCATTCGCTGCTGCTGCTCCGCGATCGCTGGGATTCCCGGTGTACGGGCGAGCTGATGCAACGCTGCGGAGGCACCACCCGCCTACCGTTCTTCACCACCACCGGGGAGCGCAGGACGCAACCGGAAACCGTTGCCGAGCAGGCCCTGCGGCTGGACGACGAGGGCCGGCACGCCGAGGCGTGGACGGTGGCCGGGTTCGAGCTCGAGGTCCTGCTCTTCGACCCGAGGTGGGGCCGGGAGCGCATCGACCCGGCGGCGTTCGCGCCCGGCCGTGCCGACGACGAACTGCGAACCAGCAGGCAGGCCGTCATCGAGCAGTCGCTCTCCGGGCTGCGGCCGGTGCACACGACGCTGCCCGAGGCGGCCCGCCGCGTGGCCGGCTACATAAGTAGCCTGCGCCAGGCGACACCGCCGCCGCAGTCCAAAGGCCGAGAGGGGCCCCGGTACTGGGGTCCCCAAGGAGAACCGCCGCGGCCCGACCCGATGCCGACCGACGTCGACGAGCACTGCGGCCTCGTCCGGATCGACCGCCCCGGCCGCTGCCTCGTGCTCGACCGCCTCGACACACCAAAGCCCCGCGCCCGGCTGGTCGCGGCCGTGCCGTACGGGCAGGCCGACGACGACCGGAGGCGTGCGGAGATCGCCGAGTTCGGGCTGGAACTGGCCCGCGTGCCGCGGCTGCCGTCCGTGCTGTCCCGCCGCCCGGCCGAGCTGACCGGCCTGCTGAGCGGTTCCCTGCGCCCCGACCAGCTGCATCCGCTGGTGCATGAGGCGTTGTTCCCGGCCGGTACGACCCCCGCGACGCCAACGGCCCGCATCAAAGACCGCGTGCGGATCCACTGCACCGGGGCGATCCACGAGGTGGTGCTGCGCGGCGGCGCCATCCACATCCAGGACTCGCCGGCCGAGGTCCGGCGCGAGCGGGCGGTGCGCGCGTTCGGCGGCCAGGTCCGCGGCTGCGTCGCCGCCCAGGACGGCTGGCGGGACCCGGCGGTGCGGATGCCGAGCCAGATGCGCGGCCTGCGCCGGGACCTCATGCGGCTCGTCCACCACGGCGACGGCCCGGCGCTGGTGGCCGCCCTGGACGCCGGCATCGACCCGCACGTCCGCGACGAGCGGGGCCGCACGCTGCTGCACCTGCTGCCGTGGCTGCTCCACGACGACCTGGAGCTCCTGCCCCGGCTGCTGGCCGCCGGCCTGGACGTCAATGCCCGCGACCTGAACGGCGAGACGCCCCTGCACCCGGCCGTGGACTTCGGCAGCCCGGCGCTGGTGCGGGCGCTGCTGGACGCGGGCGCCGACCCGAAGGCGCGCTCGGAGCGGCCGTACCCGCGCACGGCCATCTGGACCGGCCGCCTCGACCTCGAGTTCCTACGCCGCCTCAACCGCTGATGGCGCACCCCGAACCGCAGAAGGCGCACCCTGAACCGCAGAAGGCGCAACCTGAACCGCTGATGATGCACCCCGAACCACTCGTGATCCTGGTCGACGACCTGCGGTCCTTCGTGGACGGCCGGGCGGCCGAGGTCGCCCGGACCAGCGCGGCGGGGGTCGAGGCGCTGCGCAGGCACCGGGAAGCGCGGATCGACGAACTGTGGCTGGACCACGACCTCGGCGGCGACGACACGATCTGGCCGGTGGTGGAGGTCCTGGAGATGGCGGCGTTCGAGGGCAGGCCGTTCGACATCGGGGTCGTCCTCGTCCACTCCGCCAACCCGCCGGGCGTGGCGAAGATGCTGCAGGCCCTGCGGCGGTGGGGGTACGAGGTCAGGGCCGCCACGGGATCACCCCAGGTCGCGTACCTCGGGGAGTGAGGACGACAGCGGGAAGGCGTACTCGAACTCGGGGCCGGCGGTCAGGGTCACCTCGACGCCGGTGCGCTTGAAGCCGGCCTTCTCGTAGAGCGCCTGGGCGCGGGCGTTGGACGCGTGCACGTACAGGCGGACCCGCTCGACGGCCTGGGTCCGGGACCAGGCGACCGCCGCGTCGAACAGCGCCAGGGCCAGCCCGGTGCCGCGCGCCTCCGGGCGGACGAAGACGCCGACGACGTGCGTCTGCGCGAACGGCGCGGTCTGGCCGCAGAAGTCCTCGACGCCGGCGGGCTCGACCAGGACGGTGACCGAGCCGAGCCAGCGACCTTCGGGGGAAACGCCGATGAACTGGCGGACCGTCTCACCCCGAGCCGCGTCGGCCGCGCGCCCCTGCCAGAAGTCGTCCGGCTGGGCGACGGCCCGCTCGTACGTCTCCAGGAACGCGATCGGCGCGACCGGATCCTGCAGCGCGGCGAGCCGCAGCTCCTTCGCCAGCGGCCATTCGGACGCCTGCACGGGCCTGACGGTGAACGACATCGGGCCATCCTCGCACCGCGCGATCAGCGCCGGCAGCCGAATTACGCCGGCGTGAAGCGGACCGCCGCGGCGCGGGCGAACGCGGTGCCGGCGGTCAGGACGACCTTCCCCGAAGTTCCCTGAGCGAACGACCACGTGCCCAGCGTGTACCAGGAGCCGCCGACGCTCACCTGGTTCACCGTCAGTGCGGCCGTCCCACCGGCGTGGGTGACCTGGTACGCGGCGGCGGTCGTGCTGCTGCTGCTCGCCGGCACCCACACCTCGACGCGGTACGTGCCGGCGGCGCGCAGTGTCGGCGCCCAGGTGGCGGTGGAGCCGGCGGTGCTGCTGTACCGGCTCGGGGTGCCGTCCACGCCGGGCAGGCTGCTCGCCAGCCAGGTGCCGGTCTCGCGGTAGCGGACGTTGCCGGCGCAGTCGGCGGTCGTGTCGAGGGGCGTGACCGTCACCTGCCGCGGTCCTGGCGTGCCGGGCACGACGTAGCCGGCGGACGCGGCGCTGACGCCGCCCTCGCCGACGGCCGTGACCCGGTACGCGACGCCGGCGACCGCGGAAGCGGCCCCCACGACCAGCGACGCCGCGGTGGTGACGACCGTGGTGGGGACGGAGCCGCAGTCGGTGGCGGAGACGAGGTAGCCGGCGGCGCCCGGCACCGGGGACCACACGAGCGTGGTCACGCCCCCGCTGGTGGAGCTGCCGAGTCCGGTCGGCGTCGCCGGAGCGCCCGCCGGTAATGCCGGCACCGTCCGCGTGGCCACGGTGACCGGATCGGACCAGCCGCCGCTCGTACCGCAGCGGACGGCGACACTGTGAGCGCTGTCGGCGACCAGGCCCGGGACGGTCAGCAGCTCCACCGCCGAGGACTCCACGACGCGCGTCACGGTCCGCCCGCCGCCGGTGGCGGTCACCTCGTAGCGCTCCGCGAACGGGTCGGGGGTGATCCGCACCGCGACCCGGTCGTCCGCGGCGAGCGCGCCGTGGACGGCGAAGCCCCCGGACGGCGAGACGTATGCGCTCCACACGGTGTTGGAGCCTTTGACGCGTACCGAGGAGCCGGTGGTGACGATGCGGACCGAACCCTTGAGCGCGGTGGTGAACGACGGGCCGCCCTGCACCTCCACCTGGTGATCGGTCGCCCCCGGGGCGACGATGAAGCCGAGCACGAGCCCGCCGTCGACCGGCACCACGTCCTGGATCTTCGGCGGCAGCGCGAGGGTGCCGCCGGGCGTGACGGTCACCGGCGCGGACGCGGCCGACGTGCCGGCGCCGTTGAACGCGACCACCCGCACCTGGGCCGCGACCCCGTTGGCCAGCGTCACGTCGGCGAACCCGTTGATGGTGTCGGCGCCGGCGGCGCCGGTCGAGGCGAGCACCCGGTAGCCGTCGGCGTTGGCGACCCGGTCGAAGACGACCCGGACGGCGCCGTTCGCGGGCTGCACGGAGCGGATCGTGGGCGCCGCCGGCACCCGGACGTCCAGTGTGGACACCGCGACCTCGTGGCCGGAGGGCGCGAGCAGCGTCAGCCGCTGCCGTACGGCCGCGCCCGGGTCGGTCCACCGGACGGCGCGCCGCAGCGTGGGGCTGCCGGGCGCGATGTCGGGCAGCGGCAGCAGCCGCCCGTCGATCACCGCACCGGCCGCGTCGGTGACCTGCCAGGCGAGCCGGTGCCCCCGCAGGATCCGGGCCGGACCATCCTTGACAGAAAGCGACAACACGGTCAAATCGCCGGACGACACAAGACCCAGCCCCACAAGCGCGTTCGTGGCCTGCAGCTGCGCATAGGCACGCTTCCGCTGCCCCCACACGTTCTGGATCCCCCAGCCGCGCACCTGGTCCGGCGACGAGCCGCCGTAGCCGCTGCGGTAGTCGTTGAAGGTCCAGTGCGAGCTGCCCACCACCCACGGCCTGGACGGGAAGGCCAGCGCCGCCGCGTCGCTGGTGGTGCGGAAGTCGGCGTCCTCGCGGCTGGTGGGGAACGTGAAGCTGTCCGAGCTGTACTCCGACACGAAGATCGGCTTGTCGGGGTAGAGGCCGTGCACGTGGTCGACGTTGCCGGCGAAGTCGCCGTACATGTTGAGGCAGGCGAAGTCCGTGTACTGCAACGCCTCCGCGCCGGGCGTGGCGGCGCTCGCGTACGTGTTGCTGACGTACGTGCACAGGCGCGTGCTGTCCAATGTGGACTTGATGTAGGCGATCATCTCGCGGACGAACGTCATGCCCTCCGCGCTGGTGCCGCGGATCTCGTTCGCCACCGACCAGGCGATGACCGACGGGTGGTTGTAGTCGCGGCGGATCATGTCGCGCAGCTCGGCGCGGGTGACCTCGCTGGCGGGGTCGAGGTTGGCGCCGGTGCCCCAGACGGGGATCTCCTCGATGAGCAGCATGCCGATCTCGTCGGCGTAGTCGAGCAGTTCGGGCGTCTGCGGCACGTGGTGGATGCGCATCAGGCCGGCCCCGGCCGCCTTCATCCGGTCGAGGTCGCGCCGCACCAGGTAGGTCGGCTCGGTCGCGCCGGCGACCCGGTCGTCGCCGACCCGGTTGTAGCCGTTGAGCCGGACGGGCTCGCCGTTGAGCAGCAGCGCCGTGCCGCGGACCTCGATCTTGCGGAAGCCGAAGCGGTCGGACTTCCCGTGCAGCACGGTCGAGCCGTCCAGGACGGTGGTTTCGCAGGTGTACAGGCTGGGCCGGTCCAACCCCCACAGCGCGTACCCGCCGGACGGGACGCTGCTGGAAAGCCTCGCCTCGGCGGTGCCCCGCGCGGGCACGGTGATCGTCGTCGTGGGGGCACCCCAGGGGAACGCGCTGCGCACGGTGACGGTCTTCGCGGTCGCGCCGGCGTTGGAGACCGTCACCCAGTTGACGACCGCCCCCGTGCCGGTCGTCAGGTCCGGCGTGGCGATGACGTGCTGCCGCTCGATCCGCACGGCGGCGTCGACGGTGAGCGACACCGGCCTGCTGATCCCGCCCCCACGGCCACCAGGCGCCGATGCTGTACGTGTTGCTCGCCGCGACCACGACGGTGTTCGTGGCGGCGAGCCGGCTCGTGACGTCGAACTCGAACGGCGTGTAGCCGCCGGTGTGCTCGCCGAGGTAGGCGCCGTTGAACCAGACCTTGGCCCGGTGGTACACGGCCTCGAACCGCAGCCGGACGACCTGCCCGGCGCCGACCGCGGGCGACGCGACGGTGCGCCGGTGCCAGCCCCAGCCGCGGTAGCCGGCCCACGCGTCGTGGACGTCCCAGTTGCCGGGGATGCGCAGCGTCGCCCAGCCGGAGTCGTCGAAGCCGGGGGCGGCCCAGCCGGACGCCTCGCCGGTGCCGCCGGGGTCGGTCGCGAAGCGCCAGTCCCCGTCGAGCGGGACCACGCTCGAGCCGGCGGCCTGCGCCGGGCTGTTCAACACCAAGGGCAGGAAGGCGCCGGCGGTGCCGGCACCGATGAGCTTCAGGACGTCGCGCCGATGCGGGGTCACACGGGCCTCCGAAGTTGGGAGCTGCCTGCCGGAATCGGCTGCGGGCGGATCCGATTCGGGAAGCGGCTTGCAGTATCCGCGAAGCTAATGCACTCTCAGCAACTCGTCAACCATTGGACGGCCCCGACCGCGAACAGGGCTCCTTCGATGAACTGGCGCCGCCGTACGGCCACCACCAGGGTCGCGGCGGCGAGCAGTCGCGTCCTGACCGTCCTCAGCTACCTCGACCATCGCTGACCCGTCCTGAGCGGGCGGCATAATGCACGGCATGGTGAAGTTCCGGGGTGCCGTACAGGGTGATGTGCCGGCGCTGGTGGAGTTGGTGCAGCGCGCGTACCGCGGGGACAGCAGCCGCGAAGGCTGGACGACCGAGGCGGACCTCCTCGAAGGCCAGCGGGCCGACCCGGAGATGGTCACCGAGGCGATCGGCACCAGCTTCGTCCTGGTGGCCGAGGACAGGCGGGGCATCGCCGGGTGCTGCCAGCTGGAGCGGCGCGACGGGTACGTCTACTTCGGCATGTTCGCCGTCGACCCCCGCCAGCAGGGCAACGGGCTCGGCCGGGCGGTCCTCGAGGAGGCCGAGCGGCGGTCACGCGACGAGTGGGGCGCCGGGGAGCTGCGGATGACCGTGATCGTCCAGCGGGAGGACCTCATCGCCTGGTACGAGCGGCGCGGCTTCACCAGGACCGGCGAGCTGTCCCCGTTCCCCTACGGCGACGAACGCTTCGGCCGCCCGCTCCGCGACGACCTGCAGTTCGAGACCCTGACGAAGAAGCTGGGCTGAGCACCGCAGCGCCGGCGGCTAGGTTAAGCGGATCCCGCGCCCCAGGTACGCCTCGGCGAGCAGCGTCGTCCACTGGTAGACGGCGTCCTCGTTGGGGGCGAGCGGCCCCGGCACGAAGTGCGGTGAGGCCAGACCGCGCTGGACGGACTCGCACGCGGCCCAGTCCTGCCGGTTCGTCAGGTCCCAGAAGTCGACCGCGTACGCCGTCTCGGTGAATCCTTCCGGGAAGAACCAGCTGCACTCGATCATCGTCAGGCCCGGCTCGACGGGCGTCAGCCGGTGCGTCATCACGTAGTCCGGGTGCGCCGACACCAGCAGGTTGGGGAAGAGCCCCACGTACAGCACCGTGCGGCGCGGCGCGTCGGGGATGAAGTGCCCCGGCCCGCTCCCGTCGAACGACATGGTGGTCGCGTGCGGCCGCAGATCCATCGAGCCCCCGACCCACGCCCCCGGCAACGACCAGTTGTCCCCTGACGTGGGCGGCGACACCTTGCACAGCTCGGGGTGGATCAGCGGGCAGTGGTAGCACTCGTGGTAGTTGTCGATCATCACCTTCCAGTTGGCGGCCACCCGGTATTCGTGCCTGGCCCCCAGTCGGAGTTCTCCCATCCCGTACGGGCGCAGCAACCGCTCCAGGTCCCCCAGGTGCTTGCCGAACGGCTCCGCGCGGGCGCCCGCGTTGACGAACAGCCACCCCTCCCACTCGGCGGCGGGCAGCTCGACCAGCCCGAACTCCCTGCCGTCGAACGCGGCCCCCATCCCGGGCGCGGTCGCGAGCGCCCCGTCGAGCCGGAACGCCCACCCGTGATACGGACACACGGCCGACGGCCGCCCGTTCGACGCCCCGTCCGGCAGCAGCTCGTGCGCCCGGTGCCGGCACACGTTGGCGAACGCGCGCACGCCTCCCGCCGGGAAGGTCAGCAGCACCCCGACGTCACCGACGGTGACCGCCCGCTGCGTGCACCCTTCCCGCAGCTCCTCGACGCGCCCCACACACGCCCACGCATCCGCGAACAGATGCCGCCGCTCCCACGCCAGCACCGCAGGATCGGTGTACGCCGCCGCCGGCAACATCCGCGACGACCCGAACGGCAACAACGCGGCCTCGACCGCAGCCAGCTCCACCGGCGCTTCCATCCCCCCATCATGACCCGACCCGGGGCCATCAAGGAACGCATGCGTCCCGGGGCGATCGGGCAGGATTGCACGATGGCGGTAGCGATCGTGTACGAGACGCATTCGATCACCACGGACAACGAGGCGGGGATCGCCACCGGCTGGCTGCCGGGCGAGCTGTCCGAAACGGGCCGCGACCTCGCCCGGGAGCTGGGCCGGCGGCGCCGGGACGACGGCATCTCGGCGGTGTTCACGTCGGACCTGGCGCGCGCGGTGGAGACCGCCGAGATCGCGTTCGCGGGCTCGGGAATCCCGATCCATCAGGACGCCCGCCTGCGGGAGTGCGACTACGGCACGCTCAACGGCGGCCCGGTCAGCGAGCTCGCGCGACTCAGGTCCAAGCACATCACCGAGCCGTTCCCAGGCGGCCAGAGCTACCAGGACGTCGTCGATCAGACCCGGGACTTCCTCGCGGAGATCGCACGGGACTGGCAGGGGCACAGGATCCTGCTCATCTCCCACTCCGCCAACCGCTGGGCGCTCGACAACCTGCTGCACGGCACCCCGCTGGAGGACCTCGTCGACGCGCCCTTCGCGTGGCGGGAGGGCTGGCACTACGCGCTGCCGTGAGAGGTGACGAACGCCGTCCCTCACATAAGCGGCTGCTCGGTATTGAAGGTCAAGTCGTCGTCCGCGTACACCGCCTCATGAACGTGGACGGCTAGCGTGCATTCATCATGAAATGAAGTAGAAGACGACCGACAGCACTAGACCGACGACCCCAAGAACGAAGCCCCAGAACTCAAGAGGCCTTGTAATAGCGGTTGAAACGAGCCAGTTTTCGTTGCCTACCCGGAACCCGGGCTCCATGCCTCGCACTCCCCCAGGGATCTCGGCGTCAAGCATGCGCAGACCCAACAGATTCGTCGTCAACCCTTCAACCGTTGCTCCCTCGGTGGTCAGGATTCGTGCATCGACCCATCGCCCATGCGGACCAGCCTGCACGTCAGCGCGGGTGGAACGCAGTTGAAAGAACGTGATGTCATATCCGGTTACCACGCCAAGCGTTCGAGACACTTCCACAGCCCGGACTGCACCGATGCGCACCAGTCGGTCCCGCGCCGGGTCAAAGGTGAATCCGAGCACTTCCTCCTGGAGCTCACGCAGTGCAACGGTGCTGATATCCCTATCGCCGGAGCGGCGATGGCCGCCGGGCAGTTGGTACTGCTGAGCGGCGGCATCATGCAGGAGAAGGTACTCGACCGACCGTCCTCGTGCCCGGCGGCTTACGATGATCTGTGCTATCTCGACGTTGCGCAGCGCGCGAGCAGTCGGATCCGCCTGCAGCCGGCGGCGCTCAACGAGGTATAGGAACTGCGGACCCGAGAGCACATGCTGCGCTGAATACGGCGGATCGACCGTGCCAGGTCGAGCCCAGTTGTCCAGCAGGCTTCGATCACCGCGGAGATGCTCGGCAAGGCTGCGCAAAAACATTGTTGAGGTCGGCGCTCCGGCTTTTATCCAGACCTCTCCCGGAGTCGGCGATACGACATTCAATACACCAAGGCTTTTCAACATCGCAGCCAGAAGTGGCCCAACAGCCATCGCCTCAACTTGACTGAATCCTGCAGTACCGCACAGGCCAGCGATGTTCACCGGACTGTCCGTGTCCCCCGGAATTGCGTCGATCACTGCAATCAGACGCTGGTTGAAATCCTCAGTCACGAAGTCACACCGCCGCACATCGCAGCGGTAGCGAACCACTCAGCCCATCGCTCTATGAATTCGTCTGTTGAGCCATGGTTGATCCGATGCGGCGGCACAGCCACTGCAAATTTTCCATCCTTACCCATCACAACTGCCGCAACCTCAGCATCAACGTCCCGCGCGAACGGCATCTCCGCACTGGTTCGATGACCGCTCCACCGGAATGCGAGCTCGTGCCAGTCGAAGCGCCCGTCGCCACCCGCGTCACAATACCAAAGTGCGTGACTTCTCCCCGTGTGCGGCGAACCAGGATCGGACCACTCCAACGCAACCTGCGCATATGCGATCACACTGAACGACAGACCTGCAGTCTTCTTTCCGTAGTCGACCGAGTGGCGCGGAACACTCAGGCTCAGCGATGCGTTACCAAATTTCAACCTCCATCCACTCCGGTACGTACGGTCCTCAACAACGCCTGCAGCATTATTGAGCTCACTTCGAAACCTCTGCGAAAGGCGTCGAAACGATGCAAGTGCATCCTGATACAGATCATCGCTCGACTCCCGGGTCGAGCGTTGTCGTTCAGCAAGAATTTCCGAGCGAAGTCGACCGTGCAGTATCTGCTCGTTCGCGTTCCGAAGGTCCTGCAGGCCTTTCGGAAGCACTCGATTGAGCGATTGGAGCCGCGAGAGAATCTCTGCCGCAGTGGGACGACTACGAGGTGACTTGCCCAGACATTCCGCGACGAGGGTTGCCAGCGGCGCCTCTACCGTGTCCAGAGCTGGTGGCGCTTCGTGCAGGTGCTGGTCACGGAAGTCCGACCGCTCCGGCCCCTGAAAAGGAATTCTCCCGCTAAACACCTCGTATGCCATTACTCCCCAAGAATAGACATCTGCAGGGCATCCCGATCGGTCCTCACGCCAACGCTCGGGTGCGGCATAGGGAGCGCTCAGCGCTGCACGCTTGGTGAGGGTGGCCGTCGCCGCCTCCACGACTCTGGCGATTCCGAAATCCACCAAATGCCATTGCTGTTGATATTGCATGACATTCCCGGGCTTGAGGTCGCGATGAACGACCCCATCATGGATTTCCAAGTCATGTAGCGCGGTCGCAACATCCGTCAAAACGGCTAGCGCCTCGGATCGCTCCAGGCGCGTCGCCCGACGCAACAGATAATTCTCCAGCGAAATTTCACCCCGCGGCATCACGAAGACCCACCAGGGGCCGTACTCTCCACATGCCCAGATCGGAAGGATGTTCCGCAACCTGCCACTCGGCCGCTCGATCACGTTGTCGCGAGGGACTTCACCGGTTTTGACGACGAACTTCACCGCTCCGCTCACGCCGTCATCGGACAACGCTGCGAAAACCGCTCCGCCGCCGCCTTGACCGAGCTTGTCGCCCAAGCTCCACCGTTGCGCTCCGATGGTCACTACAGTGCCAGTTCCAAGCGGATCAGTCATGCGACCCTGCTATCTTTAAGCGCCCAAACCATCCGCTCGATCGAGCGCTGGATCTTATCGTTCTGCCACGCGATCAAAGCACCGGCACCGTTGGCAGGATTGCTATTCACCGCCGTACTGACTTCGATTTTTTGGCCGTTCACTAGAGACATGATGAACCGATTGTCACCGAAGATGGTTCTACTGCTTCCGTCTCGATCAATCAGAATGTTCGGATTCTCTTGACTGTCGTTGGCGGCAATCTTTTGCGAGGACATGGTAATGACATCGTCATAACTGAAGGAATAGGTAGACTGCGCCAGGATGCGTCGCGTCGCCAGATCTACGTTGCATTCGAACACTCCGATCCTACGTTCCGTGAGATACATGACCAGGACCTGATAGTGACTAGCACGCAAGCGACCATCTTCACCGATGCGGGTTTTGGCCAAAGGCAACCGTCGAATGACAGTGCGAAGTCCCGACGGCGAACTGGCGTCACGCTCGAGTCGTTCTGCGGAATACCGCCCCGCTAGCTTGGAGATCCCGACGATCGCTTGCGGCGCCATCAGCAGACCGGCGTTTTCAATACCGAACTTCAAATTTAGGCGATGCAGATCTGCACCGTGGCGTATCGCACGATCTACGTCCTCTTGGAGCCAGGCATCCAGCTCACTCTCCGACGCTTGCGGCTGCGTAGCGGCGATGGCAGCATTTCTCTCGCGGATCTTCTTCCGGCACTCAACACAATCGCGCGCCATCACGATACCGAAGAACAGGAGAATCGCGGACGTAGCATAGAGTCCAACTACCGCGAGAAGTCCGACATACCACTTGGTCGTCACATACAGTCCGCCACAGGGCATGATGCCTAGAGCCAAGCCAGCGCTGAGCAGGAACCACGTGAGCCCCCAACGAGGGTCGTCAACCTTGCGGGGAATTTCGGCAAAATAGCGCCGGACCGCCTTCCTGCGCCAGGTGTCGACCCGTTCGTCATCTACCGGCTCGGGTGGGTCCTGCGCGAGCCCGAAGAATCCCGCCCGGCGGCGAACCGCCTCCCAGGTCGGTCCGAACATTCCCGGCAAATGTCCCAGCAGAAGCTTAATGTCAGCTCGATCCAGCTGGTCCACAGCACCATTTTTCGCAAGCGCCTGAACGTCTTCAGGCGCATTCCAGTCATCTGTCTGATAGAAGGTTTCGCACAAGAAGGCCGCCAAGACGGCGCTCAGGGGCAGCTTCGGAGCATTGCGAAGCCGAGAAATGACGTGGTTGACTTCACGTGTGCTCCGACTCAACGGCGGCGTACGTGCCAGAATGGCGAGCGCGATAAAGGCATGGGCTCTTGCACGTCGTTTCGCCGACTTTGGCGTCCACGGTTCAAGGCTCAGGTACTGCGCGAGCGTCGACTCCGCTTCTCTGTAGAGTCGCTCCTGCAGACTGCGTCGACCGCTGTCGTACAGGGTCCACATACGCCGCTCGGCAGGATCCTGCGCATCCGCCACGCCGGTCGTCCCTCCATCACAAACTTGCGTTGTGCGCCTCTAGACGGCACCAGTCTCGCATCAGCAGTCACGGAAGTGAATATCTGTTCGTCTGGTATCGGCGGCTTGCAGAGCAGCTTGTCTCGATTACCGGCCGCTGGAACGAGCCGATGTGACCAGGTGTGTCGTCGTGGAGAATCATGGACGTGCAGCACTCTGACGAGATCCCCATGTCGGCTGGCCCGGACTGGTTGCAAGGTGACGGCGATGCGTTGTACTGGCTTGCCGGGTCGCGGTTGATGCGCCATCAGGCGGGCACCAGGCCGGTTGACGTAACCCCGCCAGGGGTTCGTATCGGCAATGGCGTCCATGCGTACGGTGGCAGACCGTATCTAGTCACGCCCGATGCCGTCTGGTGCGCCACGCCGGACGGCCTGTTCCGGGACTCGACGCTGGTCGCCGAGGGAGCGTACGGCGACCTCGTCCTCGGCGACGGTGAGCTGCTGGCGGTCCGGGAGGACGCGACCGGCGACGCGCTCGTGGCCGTCCCGCTCGACGGCGGCCCGTTACGGGTCCTGGCCGAAGCGGCGGGGTTCTTCGGGTCGCCGCGGCCGGCGGGCGGCATGCTCGCGTGGACGTGGTGGAGCGCGAAGGACATGCCGTGGGACGCGTGCGAGGTGTGGGTCGCCGGCTACGAGCCCGGCGGCGACATCGGCGACCCGATGCGCGTCGCGGGCGGCGGCGACGAGGCGGCGATCGAGCCGCGCTGGGGCCCCGACGGGATGCTGTACTTCATGTCCGACCGGACCGGCTGGTGGAACCTGTTCCGCCACGACGGCACGGCCGTCGCCCCGATGTCCGCCGACTGTGCGGCGCCGCCGTGGGAGCTGGGCAACGCGTCGTACTGCTTCCTCGACGACGGCCGGATCGCCATGCTCGTGCGCGAGGGCCCGTCCCACCGGCTCGTGCTTTCCGACGGCTCGGCCGTTCCCCTCCCGTACAACATGATCAAACCCTGCTTGACGGCATGGGGCTCCTCGGTGGCGCTGGCCGGCTCGGCGCCGGGCGTCGGGCAGCAGCTCGCGATCGTGGACCCGGCTTCATCTTCTCGCCGGGTCGTCGCGTCCGTTGCCGTCCCCGCCCCCGGGCGCGTCCCTGTGCCCGTCGACGGCGACCGGTTGCTGGTGGCGCTGGTGTACGGCGCAGCCGGCGGCCCGGCGGTCGTGCGCGTGCCCGCGGGTCCGCCGGACCTCGAGCAGGTGCGGCGCTTCAACGAGCACGGCTTCACGGTCGTCGACATCGAGGACTTCGCCGACGCCGCGGACTGCCGCACGGTGGCCTCGCACCTGATCGACTCCGGCCTCGCGACACCGGTCTTCATCCACGGCGAGGGCATCGGCGGGCCGACGGCCCTGCGGGCGGCGGGCGGCCCGTTCACCGCCGCGGCCGCCTCGCCACCCGCCCCGGCGCCGCGCTTCCTCCGCCCGCTGGTGCGCCGCATGGGGGCTCCCGTCGATGTGAAGGCCGTCCCCATCCCGGTCCACGTCATCGACGGCACCGGTGACGACGCCGAGTTGGGGCTGTACCGGCGAGCGGCCGAGCGGAGATAATGCTCCACTCGACCACCGGAGTTCGCCATGCGCGATCGGTACATGCAGAGCCTCGCCGACGATGAGGTTTGGCGTTGCCTGACCACGTTGCGCGTGAAGTTCGACTACTTCGCCGTGGACGCCAACTTCCGGGAGAGCTGGCGGACCGCGGTCGACGTCCTGGGTCCGCGGGCGCCATGGCTGCTGCAGCGGATCGCGCTGCTGACGGTCCGGCCTGAGGGGGTCATCGCCCGCAAGGCGCACCCGTGCGTCAGGACGATGATCGAGCGGGACTTCCTGCCGATTTACGGTCATCGATGTTGCTACAACCGGGTGATGATCCGTGACCTCTGGCGGTACCAGTGGAACGTCGCCACGCTGGACCGGCTCGCGATCGGCGACCGGGTGCACTACCTCGCCGACGCGCTCAACCTCGTCTTCATGGACGTCAGCTCGCCGCTGCTGATCCCGGCGGCGTCGCGGCTGACGGCCCACAAGGGCTCGGCGTCCCCGGAGGCTCGGCGGGCCGACCACATCCGCTCGGTGCTGGGCGCGCCGAACCGGATCATGGTCGTCGTGCACTGCCCGGACGAGCCGATGGACGTCGTGCGGGAGCTGGGCATCCTCTTCGACCGGGCGGCACTGACCACGTTGTACGCCACGCTGGCGGACCGGGTCGCGGGTGGCGTGACCGCCGACCCGACGCCGCAGATCGAGGAGCTCTACGCCGAGGTGACCGCCAGGTCCCTCTCGGTCGAGGATGCCTGTGCCGCCGTCACGGCCAGGCTCGACGGTTGCGGCGGCGGCGCCGCCCGGCGGGCCGCCGCGGCGCTGGGCGCGGCCCGTGCCGGCGGCCGGCTGGATTGGGACCGCTGGGCGGCCGATCTCCACGAGTGCGGGTTCGATCCGGACGACTGGGCGGTGACGGTCGTCGCCAGCCAGTACGTCGAGCATGACCTGCCCGGCGCGGCGTGCCTCATCAGCCGGACGGGGCGGCAGCTGTGGCAGGCCGGCGAGGGCAGGATGGTCGGGACGGCGTGACACCGTCGCTGGTCGCCACCGACGCCGACGGCACGCTGCTGGACGACCACAACATGGTGAGCGCTCGCACCGCGGCGGCGGTCCGCCGGGTCGTCGCGGGTGGGGTTCCTTTCGTGTTGGTCAGTGGCAGGCCGGTGCGGACGCTGGGGAAGATCGCGCGGCGGGCGGGGGTCGACGGGCTCGCCGTGTGCTCCAACGGCGCCGTCGTCTACGACCTCCGCCGCGGTCGCGCGCTGCGGGTCGTCACGCTGGCACCGCCGCGGCTCGGCGCGGTGCTGGCGGCCTTCGACACGCACCTGCCGGGCTGCTCGTTCGCCGCCGAAAGCATCGGCGCCGCCGCCGCCCTGCGCGCGGAGGCCGGGTTCCGGGCGGCGCACCCGCTGGTGAAGTGCGAGGCCGCGGCGCGTGGTGAGCTGGTCGCCCGGCCCGCGGTGAAGCTCGCGGTGAGCTGCCCCGCCATGACGAGCCCAGCGCTGGCGGGGGCTGCGGCGGCGCTGCTCGGTGCCGCCGTGAGCGTGACGTTCTCGCAGCACGGCGGGCTGGTCGAGCTGGCCGCACCCGGTGTCGACAAGGGCTCCGGCCTGGCCTGGGTCGCTGCGCACCTCGGCGTCGGCGCGGAGACGGCGGTCGCGTTCGGCGACATGCCCAACGACATCCCGATGCTGCGCTGGGCGGGTCACGGGGTCGCCGTCGCCAACGCCGACCCCGAAGTGCTCCGCGTCGCCGCGGAGATCACCGCGTCGAACGTCGACGACGGGGTGGCCCGCGTCCTGGAGCGGTGGTTCTGACCGACGGTTACCGGAGGTGCCCCATGAGCAGGGCCGCGACCTCGTTGGGGTCGACCGGCTCGGGATCGCCCCAGACCCGCCGGGCGAGGGTGAGCTTGTCGGTGAACGTGGTGGTGCACAGCGCCAGCTCCGACGGGTCCTCGGCGACGAGCTTGGCGTACCTGACCGAGTCGACGATCGCCGTCTTGACCCGCTCGTGTGCGAGGTACCGCTCGACGTCGGACTCCCACCCCGGCCACTGGTCCGCACCGCAGGCCCTGGCCCAAGCGGCACGCATGGCGTCCTCCTCGTCGGCGAGGTATCCCATCTTGTGCAGGTGCACGGCGAGCTCGTACAGCGGGTCGCCGCCGACCGCGAGCTCCCAGTCCAGGAACACGGCCGCGCCGTCGCGCAGCATGACGTTCTTCCGGTGGACGTCCGCGTGCACCAGCCGGAAGGGGCGGGGCGACAGCGACCGCAGCGTCAGCGCCGCGAACGGGTCGTCCGGGATCCTGAACCGCGTCCAGAGGCCGGCGAACCCGGCGGCGAACGTGGCGTGGACGCCCTTGGTGATGTCGAGCAGCTGCGCCGCGAACCCGGCGGAGTCGCCGTCCTCGGGCCAGCCGGCTGGCAGCGGCGGGAGGCTGAGCAGCGGCACGTCCTCGAGCCGGGCGAAGAACGCCGCGAACTGGTCGGTCATGCCGGCCGGGAGCCGGGTGCCGCGCGGCGCGATGTCGTTGAGCGTCGGGCCGTCGATCCATTCGTGGATCTGGTACTGCGGCTCGTCGCTGATGCTGCGCAGCTTCGGGACACAGTCGAGATGGGTGCTGACGGTGGTCAGGACTGCGGCCTCGGGCCAGATGCGCAGGTCCATCCGGTCGGCGCCGCCGATCGGTACCCGCACCAGGTGTGCCCCGACCCGCACGTTGGTGTTGTAGAAGCCGGCGCTGCCGTCGATGACCGACCGCGCCTGGGCGTAGACGTCGTCCCACTCGTCGTGCAGCAGCCGGCGCACCAGGTCGCGGATCGCGGTCCGCAGCGGGTCGAGCCCGTGCAACGGCTGCAGCGCGGCGACGGAGCGCTCCACGGCGGCGGTGACGGTGCGCTCGGGCGCGCCGATCCGGTCCAGCAGCGCCCCGGCCACCATGATCAGGGTCGGGTAAACCTGCACGGTGTCAAGCTCGGTGACCGCCCACACGGCACTGAGCTGGGCCTGGTCGAAGCGCCCCGCTCGGGCGTGCCACAGCGCCCGGATCAGCTCGGCCCGGGCGCGCCCCGATCGGTACCCGCAGCGTTCGAGGACCGCCGCCGCCTCGTCAAGCGCCGCGCCGGCGGCGTCCAGCTCACCGAGGCCCAGCTGGGCGAGCGCCAGCGCGCTCAGCGACTTGCCGATCTCGTGCTCGGCGCCGAGCCGGCGCTGCGCGGCGAGGGCCGCGACAGCGACCGGCACTGCCGCCGCCGAGTCGGCCAGGGCGAGAACCTCCGCCTCGTTGGTGAGGATGTTGGCGAGCCCGACCTCGTGCCCGGCCGTCTCGTACAGTGCCCGGGCCACAGCGAGCTGCTCCATCGCCGCCGCGGGTTCGAAGGCGAACCGGTACGCCAGGCACCGCAGGCGGGCCAGGTCGCCGCGCAGCGCCACCTGCTCGGGCGAGGAAGCCTCCGCGACGGCCTCCGCCGTGGCGATCGCGTCGATGAACCGCCCCTGGGCCATGTCCAGGTCGGCGTGCCAGAGACCGGCGTCCAGTCGCACCTGACCACCGTAGCCGGGCCAGAGCAGGGCGTACTGGCGCAGCGCCTGGGCCGTGTCGCCGCGGATGCGCAGGGCGTTGGCCGCCGCGAGGGACAGCCGCGCGTCGATGTCGTCGGCGTCGTCGGTGAGCCCGATCGCGCTGAGCTCGGCGTGGGCCGTTTCCGCGTCACCGACGAGCAGCGCCGCCTCCGCCGTCAGCAGCCGGGTCAGCCGCTGCCACGGCGTCCGCGGCGCCACCTTGGCGGCCATCTCGTGCAGGTCGGCACACATCGCGTCGAGGCCGGGCTTGCCGAGCGCGGCGAGCCGGTCGGCGTACGGCAGCAGCGACGGCAGGTCGTCCGGGGCGGCGCAGGCCGCGTGGTGGGCCGCCTCCCGCCAGGCTTCCTGCATCCGGGTCGCGACGCCCCGCTCGTACCAGATGTCGCGGAGCAGCTCGTGAATCTCGCGGAGCACGCCCGGGCTGAGCCTGGCCTGGATGGACCTGGCCATCAGCTGATGCATCTGCAGGGTGTTCTCGCCCGCGGTGGCGATGAAGGAGTACGCGATCAGCCGCTCCCACATCTGGGTGTCCGCCCGCAGCTCGTAGTGCCGGGCCATCCGCCGGAAGATCTCCCGGTCGAAGACCCTCGCCACGCTGAGCAGCTCGAACACCCGCACGATGTCGGGCTCGACGTGGTGCAGGAAGCGCTCCTCGATGTGCGCGTAGCGGCTCGCGGCCGGCCCCGACTCGTGCGCCAGGTGCAGGTAGAACGGCAGGCCTTCGCAGTCGCGGGCGATCGACGCCCCAGCCTCCGGGTCGGTGACGCCGAGCGCGGCGAGCAGTTCGAGCCGGGCGTCGTAGGGCAGCGCGGCGACCGGCAGCGGGCGGATCCGCTCCGACCAGCGCGGGTCGCGGCGTTCCCAGCCGAGCGGCTCCCTGGTCGCGACCACGACCAGCCCGCGGTCGAGCTGCCCAAGCAGGTCACGCAGCCAGACGTCGGCCAGCGCCGCAGTGCCGGCCCGCTCCACGCCGCCGACGAGCGCCTCGTACGCGTCGACGCAGAGCAGGTAGCCGCCGTGGGCGTCGAGATCCCGGGCGAACAGGTAAACGACCGCGTCGCCGAGCTGGTCCAGGGTGAGCTCGGTGAGCTCCATCAGCGTCGGGTCGTGGCGGATCAGGTTCCACCGCTTGAACTTGCGGGCGGCGATGTCGAGCGCCTTCACCGCGATGCCGAAGACGGGCAGCCCGGACGCCTCGTCCAGGATGCTCGTCAGGATCTCGCTCTCCGACAGCCACGACACCTGATCCCGCGACAGCGTCACCTGCGGGTTCAGCCGCTGCCACCAGATCCCGTACGCGAGGTCGAAGCGATCGAAGCCGACCCCCGCGGCGCCGAACTGGGCCCGGAGCGACCCGAGCGCGGCGAGCGCCGAGCGCTGCGAGGGCTCCTGCAGGTTGAGCCGCGCGGTCGGCAGATCGGCCGGGACCCGCTTGGCCAGCTCGTGCAACAGCCGGGACTTGCCGATGCCGCCGACGCCGGTCAGCTCCAGCAGCGTCGGCGCCTGGCCGATACCGGCAAGTGCCCGATCGAACTCCTCCAGCAGCTCCGCGCGATCGACGAACGGTGACCGGATGGCTCCAGGCTGATATCGCGCCGCAATCGTCATGCACACCCCGCTGCCAAACGTGGACGGACAGCAAGGAGTATCCACAACGGAAGAGATCGTCACCAGTCACTTCCCACCCCACCCTACGGCTCCAGGTCAACGCCTTCGCGTCACCATCTGGACGCGCCGCAGGTGACGCATCGCGTTGACAGATAGCTTCGCGAAGGCGAATCTATCTGTCATGGAGTTGGTGACGGTCGGGGACGCGGCCACTCGCCTCGGCGTGTCCACCCGCCAGGTGCAGCACCTCGTCGCGGCCGGCGCGCTGCGCTTCCTGGCGCGTGGCGTCATCGACGCGATGTCGGTCGAGCGGTACTTGGCGAGCCGGGGCAGCCACCGGTGGCGGCCCTGGTCGGGCCCGACCTCCTGGGGCGCCGTCGCGCTGCTGTCCGGCCGCGACGCCGGCTGGGTCGGCACCTCCCAGCGGTCCCGCCTGCGCGGGCAGCTCCGCGCGATGGCCGCCGAGGAGCTGGTGGGGCGCGCCCGCGGGAGGGCGGTCGCTTCGCGGTACACCGGACACAGCAGCACCGCGGGCAGGCTCCGCGGGCAGGTGGTGGACACCTCCCGGGCGGGCGAAACGCTCGGCCTGACCGCGACGGGGGCCGTCGACGGCTATGTCGCTGCCGGCGAGCTCGACGCGATCGTCGCCCGCCACGGCCTGGTCCCCGACGAGGCTGGGCCGTTCACGCTGCGGGCCACCGACATGCCCCTGGACGTCGTCGCCGAGCTCGAGGACGCCGGGCCGGTGCTGGCGGCGCTGGACCTCGCGGAATCCCTCGACGTCCGCGAGCGCCGTGCCGGCCTCGACGCCCTCACCAGCACACTGGACCGGTTCCGTGACTGACCGCTGGACCATCGACATCCCCCGGCCCGCGCGGCGGCTGGCTGCCGCCGTGGCCCAACGTCGCCGAGATCGAAGCGGTCCTCCCGCACGAGCACTGGACGCTCGTCGGCGTGGCGTGTGCTGGCCGGCGACGTCCGCGGCCAGGGTCAGGCGGCGCTGAGGCTCCTGACCGCGCCGCCGGCCTGACGCCGCCGGTTGACCGTCAAGTTCGTGTTGGCGAAGCTATCCGTCAACCGTCTCGGTGTGCGGCGGTGCGGCTACCGCCGTCGCGGGAAAGTGTCGTACCCCGTGACTAGGCTCGGCTGCATCGACGTCGAGTTGGGAGGGGGTGGCCCATGGCTTCTGACTTCGAGGAGCTTGCCGCGTTCCTCCGGCGGCCCGAGGTCGGTGAGTATCCGGTCGACGAGGTGCGGGAGTCCGTCTGCGGGTCGTGCGGCGGCCGGCGGTTCGAGGTGCGGGTGATGGACACGGCGAAGGCCGCCCGGCGGACGTGTCTGGGGTGCGGGCAGCACGCGTTCATCGCCGACAGCCTCGAGTACTGGGACGAGGACGACGAGGTGCAGGTGGTCTGCGCCTGCGTGTGCGGCGAGGAGGAGTTCGCGGCGGCGATCGGGTTCTCGCTGCGTGAGGATGACGACGACGTGCGCTGGGTCTGCGTCGGGCTGCGGTGCCTCGCCTGCGGCCGCCCCGGCGTCTACGAGGAGTGGCTGATCAAGTGGGGGCCCAGCAACTACCTCCTGGACCACGCATGAGGTGGTGTCTACCAAATCACCCTGGTCGCCGCGGCCATCAGGGAATCGGTCGGCGGTGGGTGAAGTTGTCGGCGGTATGACGACGATCGGGTTCATCGGAAGTGGGTTCATCGGCGGGACGGTGGCCCGGCTGGCGGTCGCGGCCGGGTATGACGTGGTGGTGAGCAACTCGCGGGGGCCGGAGACGCTGCAGGATCTCGTCGCCGAGCTCGGGCCGCGGGCGCGGGCGGGCACGTCGGCCGACGCGGCGGCGGCCGGGGACCTCGTGGTGGTGAGCGTGCCGTTCAAGGCCTTCGACAAGGTGCCGGCCGAGCCGCTCAAGGGCAAGACGGTCATCGACACCAACAACTACTACCCGCAGCGGGACGGCACGTTCGCCGAGCTGGACAACGCCGAGACGACCAGCAGCGAGCTGCTGCAGCGGCACCTGGACGGCGCCCACGTGGTGAAGGCGTTCAACAACATCTTCTACAAGCACCTCGGCTCGCTCGCCCGCCCCGGCCAGGCCGACGACCGCAGCGCTCTGCCGATCGCCGGCGACGACGAGACCGCGAAGCGGGCCGTGGTCGAGTTCCTCGACACCATCGGTTACGACGCCGTCGACGTCGGGACGCTGGCGGACGGGTGGCGGTTCCAGCCGGACACCCCGGCATACGGCCCGCCGTACGGCACGTTCGAGGACCCGGTCGGCCACCAGGCCACCGCGGACCAGCTGCGGACGGCGGTCGCCCAGGCCCAGCGCTGACAAACTTGACACAGATGCCCGGCCAGCCACCAGAGCCGCGCTGAGCGGTGTACCTGCGGGTGGCTGCCGGGCGTCGCGCCAACGACCCGTCGAGCAGTGCGCCGGTGACAGCCTGACGCGGACGACCTGGCGGGCTACCCAGGGCGGCGCCGGCGGTGGAGCGCTGACGACCACAGCCACCGGGTCCCCGCGCCGTGCAGGCGAGCCGAGCCGTGACGCCCGGGCGTGACGCCCGGACGCGGGCCACCGCGCCGCGCGGGCCGGCCGCAGTCGGGCAGGCTGAGCGGTGACAACCAGGCGCGACTCGACCGGGGACCAGGCAAGCGTGGAGCAGGCCGGCGGCTGGTGACCGGATACGGTGGAGCGATGGACACGCTGGCGCGGTTGGGTGACGAGTACTTCCGGCTGCACTTCGCGGCTGAGCCGTTCGCGGCCACCGTGTTCGGCGTGGACGGGCACGACGCCGACGTCCCCGATCCCGGCAGGGACGCGGCCGGCAGGCACCGGGCCGCTCTCCAGAACGTCGAAGCGGAGCTCAAGACCGTCGAGACGGCCGGGCTCAGCACGCAGGAGAAGATCAGCCACACGATCCTGAGCAGGCTGCTGCGGGACGAGCAGCGCATCTCCAAGGACGGCCTCAACGAGGTCGCGGTGACGGCCAGCATCGCCGGGCCGCTCGCGCAGGTGGTGTCGACGATGACGACAACCAGCGACGCTGCGTACCTGACCAGGCTCGCGAAGCTCGGCAGCTTCTTCGACGGGCACGTCGCGCGCTACCAGCAGGCCGCGCAGGACGGGCGGTTCCCGACGGAGCTGGGCGTGCGGCAGGCGATCGCGCAGGTCGACGCGTACCTGAGCACGCCGGTCGAGCGGGATCCGTTGCTGCAGCGCGACGTCGCGAAGACGAAGCAGGCCGCCGACCTGGTCACGGAGCACGTGCGGCCGGCGCTGCGCCGGTTCCGGACCGTGCTCGACGAGCAGCTGCTGCCGGTCGCCCGCCCAGGGGAGCAGGTCGGGCTGTGCCACGTGCCCGGCGGCGCCGACGGCTACCGCACCCTGATCGCGGCGTACACCACGACCGAGCTCGGCCCGGAGGAGATCCACCAGATCGGTCTCGACCTGGTGGCCGGGCTGCGGGAGGAGTTCGCCGACCGCGGCGGGCGGGCGCTGGGCGCCAGGAGCGCCGAAGACGTCATCACACGGCTCAGGGACGATCGGGAGCTGCGGTTCGACAACGCCGGGCAGATCGTCGACGCGGTCACGACGGCGCTGCGCAACGCCGAGGAAGCGGTGCCGGACTGGTTCCGGAAGTACGACACGGCACCGTGCGTGGTCCGGGAGATGGACGCCGCCGAGGCGGAGAACTCGGTGCTCGGCTACTACGTCGCGCCCGCCGCGGACGGTTCGCGGCCCGGGGCGCACGTCGTCAACACGTTCCGGCCGGAGTCGAGAGCCCGGTTCGAGTACGAGGTGCTCGCGTTCCACGAGAGCGTGCCGGGGCACCACCTGCAGATCGCGGTCGCGCAGTCGCGGGCGGACCTGCCGCGGTTCCGGCGGTTCACCTACTTCGACGCGCACGGCGAGGGCTGGGGTCTGTACACGGAGCGCCTCACCGACGAGATGGGCCTGTACACGTCGGAGCTCAGCCGGCTCGGCATGGTGTCGTTCGACGCGTGGCGGGCGTGCCGGCTCGTCGTGGACACCGGCATGCACCACCTCGGCTGGTCGCGGGACCGGGCCATCGCGTACATGCGCGACAACACCGCCCTGTCGGAGACCAACATCGCCAACGAGGTCGACCGGTACATCGCGATGCCGGGGCAGGCCCTCGCGTACATGCTGGGCCGGCTGCGGATCCAGCAGCTGAGGGAGCGCGAGCGGGCGGCGCTCGGGCCGGCGTTCGACATCCGCGCGTTCCACCACGAGGTGCTCGCCCACGGGCCGCTGCCGCTGGACACCCTCGAGGACCTGATCGCGTCCCGCTGGTAACTTTCACGCCGAAAATTTTCGGCAAGCACATGGACGCCTAGCAATAGCCCGAGAGCATTGACAAGCGTGAGCAACGTTGCCACGGTGCCGAAAAGGATTTCGGAACCAGCAACGGAAGGAACCGTGCTCATGCTGCGAAGACTCGTCCTGCCCCTCGCCACCCTCGTGGTACTCGCCGGCGGCGTCGCGGTGGCGGGCACCGCCGCGCAGTCGGCGCCCGGACAGAGTGACAACCTGGCCCGATCGGCCACCGCCAGCGCCTCGTACACCTCGCCCTGGGAGAGCATCGCCGCGGTCAACGACGGCATCGACCCCGCGACCTCCAACGACACCGTGAACCGGCGCTGGGGAACGTGGCCCAACACCGGTGAGCAGTGGGTCCTGCTCACGTGGGCGTCGACGCAATCCATCCGCTCAGCGGATATCTACTTCTTCGACGACGGCGGCGGCGTCCGTACGCCCGGCAGCTGGCGCCTGCAGTCGTGGAACGGTTCGTCCTATGTGGACGTGGCCGGCGCGTCGGGCTATGGCACGGCCGTGAACCAGTACAACGCCGTGAACTTCACCCCGGTCAGCACCAGCCGGCTGCGGCTCGTCCTGCAGAGCGGCGCCGCGTCGGTCGGGGTGCTGGAGTTCAGGGCGTACAGCACCGCGATCGGCACCCAGCCACCGCCGACCAGCGGCTGGAACCCGCCGGCGAACCTCGTCACCCCACTCAACGAGGTCTGGCAGCACGTCGAGTCGACGTATTCCAACCCGTACGGGTTCCGCAACTACGGCTGGGACCAGGTTTTCGCGAACAAGGGCAGCATCAATTACTGCGTCCGTTGGGATTCCAGCGCCCCGGTGAGCGCCGCGCTGCGCGACCAGATCCACGCCTCGCTGGCGCGGCAGTTCAAGAAGTGGATGGACGTGATGGCCGGGCACAACGGCTGGCCATACCAGAACGTGCAGCTGAAGGTCGTCGGCTGGGCGGTCCGCGACCGGGCCACGCTGCAGTGGTCCGACAACTCCGTCGACGTGTACGTCAACAACATCCGCGAGAACGCGCCGCAGTGCTCGGAGCCGTGCGGCCGGTTCTTCAACCAGAGCGGCAACTACCCGAACTGCCCCGGCGGCGCCTCGCACCACTACGACATGTCGCTGTGGCTGACAGCCGGGATGAGCGGCGGCGCCGGCGGCGACTGGGGCCAGCGCGTCGGCAGCGAGTACTTCGTCGGCGCCCTCAACAACGACAACATCCACATCCTGCTGCACGAGATAGGCCATAGCTTCGGCCTCGACGACTTCTACGACTGGACGCCGACCGGCGTCGGCGGCTTCCTGATGAAGGCCGGCTCGGCCACGTCGATCACCGAGTTCGACGCCTGGATGCTGCGGGACTGGTGGCGCCACCTGAAGAGCCGCTACGGGTACTGACGTCGGGCACAGCCGCTGAGTCGGGAGCTCAGCCGGCGGTCAGGATCAGCAGGGTCGCGGAGGCACCGGCCAGGACCGTGCCCGATGGCCAGCACCGCGACGAGAAGGTGACGCATGCGGCGCACGGTAGGGCCGCCCGCCTCACGACGGCAACGCCGCGGGTGTCGTGCCGGCACGGCACCTGCGGCGGGGGCGGGAAAGTTTCAGAGCGCCCGCAGCTTGTCGGGGTTGGCGACGTTGTAGATGCCGGCGACGCGCCCCTGGTCGTCGAGGTCGAGCGTCATGGTGCCGATGACCCGACCGGCGCCGCGGAACACGATTCCCGGTCCGCCGTTGAATTCCACGAGGTCGATGCTCATGTCGGCGAGCTCCACCCCTTGATACGACTGCTGGCCGAGCGTCGCGAACCACGCCGCGACCCGTGCGGCGCCGGTGACCGGGCGGGTCGCCTGGCGCACCTTGCCGCCGCCGTCGGTCCACAGGGTGACGTCCGGGGCGAGGAGCTGCATGAGCGTGTTGATGTCGCCGCCGGTCGCCGCGGCGAAGAACCGCTCGGTGACCTGGCGGCGGGTGGCCTGACCGGCGTGGAACCGGGGCCGGCGGGCGTGCACGTGCCCGCGGGCGCGGTGCCCGACCTGCCGGACGGCGTCCTCGGAGCGCTCGACGGCGGCGGCGATCTCCGCGTACGTGAACCCGAACGCCTCCTTGAGCACGAACACGGCGCGCTCCAGCGGGCTCAGCGTCTCCAGCACCACGAGCAGCGCCATCGACAGCGACTCGCCGCCGTCCTCGCTTCCGGTCGGGATCGGCTCCGGCAGCCACGGCCCGACGTAGACCTCTCGCCGGGACCGCGCCGACCGGAGCCGGTCCATGGCCACGTTCGTGACGATGCGGACCATGTACGGCTTGGCCTCGCCCACCTGCGTCCGGTCCACGGCCGACCACTTGAGCCACGCGTCCTGGACCGCATCCTCGGCGTCGGACGCGCTGCCGAGGATGCGGTACGCCACGGAGAAAAGCAGCCGGCGATGGATTTCGAACTCGTCCGTCATCATGATCAGTACAGCATCAGCACGCCGGCGACCGGCGCCAGGTACAGCAGCGGAAACACCACGTGCGAGTAGGACCTCGCCCGCAGGATGGTGATGACGGCCCCGGTGAAGTACAGGACGAGCCCGATCCCGGCCGCCACGCCGATCGCCGGGACGAACAGTCCGGCGAGCAGCCCCAGTACACCTGCCGCCTTCGCGACTCCGAGCCACGGCCACCACGAGGCCGGGACGCCATATGCCGCCAGCGGCTCCACGACCCACTTGGCCCGCAGGAAGACCGACACGGCGGAGAACCCGACCCAGAGCGCTGCGGCGATGGTGATTGACGTAGTCATGACCGCGGGACGGATGCCGGAGCGCCGAACGTGACACGCGAGTGTCATCCGTCACATCACCCTGCGGAAGAAGTTGCATCACCATGCAGTGTGATGCATATACTTACGACATGTCCAAGGTGCTCACCTCCCTGCCCGTCGGTGAACGTGTCGGTATTGCCTTCTCCGGCGGCCTGGACACGTCCGTAGCTGTCGCGTGGATGCGCGAGAAGGGCGCGGTGCCCTGCACCTACACCGCGGACATCGGGCAGTATGACGAGCCCGACATCGCCTCGGTCCCCGGCCGCGCCGGCGCGTACGGCGCCGAGATCGCCCGCCTGGTCGACTGCCGCGCCGCCCTGGTCGAGGAGGGCCTGGCCGCGCTCGCCTGCGGCGCGTTCCACATCCGCTCCGGCGGCCGCACCTACTTCAACACCACCCCGCTGGGCCGCGCCGTCACCGGCACCCTGCTGGTCAACGCGATGCTCGAGGACGGCGTCCAGGTGTGGGGCGACGGCTCCACGTTCAAGGGCAACGACATCGAGCGCTTCTACCGGTACGGCCTGCTGGCCAACCCCGCGCTGCGCATCTACAAGCCGTGGCTGGACGCCGCCTTCGTCACCGAGCTCGGTGGCCGCAAGGAGATGTCCGAGTGGCTGCTCGCGCACGGCCTGCCGTACCGGGACAGCACCGAGAAGGCGTACTCCACCGACGCCAACATCTGGGGCGCCACCCACGAGGCGAAGACCCTCGAGCGCCTCGACACGGGCATCGAGATCGTGGAACCCATCATGGGCGTGCGTTTCTGGGACCCCGCGGTCGAGATCGCCCCCGAGGACGTCACGATCGGCTTCGAGCAGGGCCGCCCCGTCACGATCAACGGCAAGGAGTTCGGCTCCGCCGTGGACCTCGTCCTGGAGGCCAACGCCATCGGCGGCCGCCACGGCCTGGGCATGTCCGACCAGATCGAGAACCGCATCATCGAGGCCAAGAGCCGCGGCATCTACGAGGCCCCGGGCATGGCCCTGCTCTACACCGCCTACGAGCGCCTGGTCAACGCGATCCACAACGAGGACACCGTCGCCGCGTACCACAACGAGGGCCGCCGGCTGGGTCGTCTGCTGTACGAGGGCCGCTGGCTGGACCCGCAGGCCCTCATGCTCCGCGAATCCCTCCAGCGTTGGGTTGGTTCAGCGATCACGGGCGAGGTCACCATCCGCCTGCGCCGCGGCGAGGACTACTCGGTCCTCAACACCACGGGCCCCGCGCTGAGCTACCACCCCGACAAGCTGTCCATGGAGCGCACCGAGGACTCCGCCTTCGGCCCGCTGGACCGCATCGGCCAGCTCACCATGCGCAACCTCGACATCGCCGACTCCCGCGCCAAGCTGGAGCAGTACGCCCGCATCGGCATCGTCGGCAGCGGCCAGCACCGCCAGCTCGTCTCCGCGACCGAGCAGTCGACCCGCCTGATCGGCACCATGCCCGAGGGCGGCGCGGAGGAGATCGCCTCCCGCGGCAAGGCCGCAACGGGCGACGAACTCCTCGACGCCGCCGCCATGGAGGCCGGCACCGACTGATCCGCATCTGCTGTCCGGCGGGGACCCTTTGCGGGTCCCCGCTTCGCTGTTCCCAGGCGGGCCGACAGTCGGCATCTTGACACATCACGGTCGTCGCTGATCGATGTCTTCGCAGGTCAGGCGGTTGGAGTCCAACATCCGACCGCTTGCGCGCGCTGGCTAACGTGCGACCGCATACGGGGGGTTCCTGCCCCCGTGTCCGGATTGATGAAGGACGTGATGTGATGCGCAGACAGATACAGGCAGCGCTGGCGGTCGCCGTGCTGAGCGCCGCCGCGCTCGTGCCGGCGTCGGCGGCCCACGCGGTCAGCCGCTGCAACGACCCGGTGCCGCCGCCGTCGTGCGTCGGCGACCCGCCGGACGGCACCGACGACTCCCCGACCGGCACGGTGACGTTCACCAACCTCGGCACCTCGGTGCGGGCCACCGGCTGGGCGCTCGACCCCGACGGCGGGCCGCTGCAGGTGCGGGTGGCCATCGACGGCACGATCGTCGGCAGCACCACGGCCAACCTGCCCAACGGCACCAAGAACAACGGGTACGACGTCACCGTCCCCCTGCCCACGATGCCGGGCGATCACCGCGTTGTTGTGTCGGCGGCCAACTGGCCGGACGGGACCACGCCGGTCGCGGCGAACCGGGTCCTGGGCTTCACCGACGTGAAAGTGGCGCTGCCGGGGCCGACCGACCTGCAGGTGTCGGCCACCGCTCACTCGCTCTGGTTCAACTGGATCGACAACGCGACCACGGAGACCGGCTTCTACCTGTCGGTCAGCTACGACCAGGTCGTCTGGAACGACAAGGGCCAGCCGAGCCGGGTGAACAGGAGCAACACCTGGTGGCTGCCGGCCAACCCCGGCACCGGGCCGATGTCACACTTCGTCGAAGGGCTCCCCGAGAACACGTACTACCTGGTCAGCGTCTACGCGGTGCAGGACGGCGGCGTGCACTCGCGGGCCGCTACCGGCAACGTCCGCACCGCTGAGTACTGAACCTCCGGCACAGCAACGGCGGCACCCGGAAGGTCGACCTCCCGGGTGCCGCCCCATGTCCGGGGCTCGCGGGTTACGGGAGGGGTGCCTTCGGCAGCGACGGCACGGAGTTGAACACCTGCACCCCGGCCTCGTCGTCCCCGTCGAACGGCGTCACCGCCCCCTGACCCGCCCCGAGGCAGAAGTCGTCCCCGGCCGGGTCCGCGAACCACATCCCCACGTGCCCCAGCTCCTTGCGCACCCGCTCCTTCCCGACCAGCGTCGACGAGAACGCCTCCTCCGCGATCATCCGCAGCTCGGTCCGCCCCTTGCCGTACTTGTCGGTGAACACATCCCCCACGTACTCCGCCGCCCCGAACGGCGCCGCCGGCACCTCGAGCAGGAACACGGTGAACGCCGTATTCGCCGGCCCGCCGCTCACTTTGACGTCAAAGACGTCGAACCCCTTCACATCGGTCTCCAGCGCGACGCTCACGTCGACCTTGACCTTCGGCATGCACTTCGCCAGCTGCTCACTGCTCGGCGCCAGCCTGAACTTGACGACCTCGGCCTTCCCCTTGGTCGGCGAGTAGTTCGCCACCTTGTCGAACTCAACGTCCCCGTACATCGCCCCGTAGCCGACGAACGCCGCCGCCCCCGCGACCGCCCCGACCGTCAGCAACGCAAGACCCTTCACAACTCCCATGACTCCGACCTCCCTGTTCGGGCTCCACAGCGGCGCTTCGCCGTCGATTACCCCCAGAGCACGGCCCTTGCGATGCTCCCGTTCACCAACGGTTATGTCGTGACATCGACACGTGAGCGACAAACCCGGCCGCAGGCCTTCCTGTCAGACTGACAATAATCTATGCTCCATTCATGCATGACGATTCCTGGACGCCGCCGGAGGTGATGCTCGCGGTCGATCTGGTGATCCTGACGTTGCGTCGAGGCGCGCTGCACGTGCTGCTCGTCGAGCGCGGCGTCGAGCCGTTCAAAGCAACGCTGGCGCTGCCCGGCGGCTTTCTGAGCCATCGGGAGGAAGACCTCACCGCCGCGGCCCGCCGCGAGCTCTGGGAGGAGGCTGGGCTGGCGACGGACCAGTTGCATCTCGAGCAGCTGGGCGTCTACGGCGCACCAGGTCGCGATCCCCGAGGCCGCGTCGTCTCGGTGGCCTACCTGGCCATCGCGCCGAGGCTGCCTGAGCCCGTCTCGGGCACCGATGCCTTCAGCGCCTGCTGGGTTCAAACCGACCTGGTCCTCTCGTCGGCGGTCGACCTGGCCTTCGACCATCGCGAGATCGTGATCGACGGCATCGAGCAGGCCCGGCGGAGGCTGGAACGCTCCGCACTCGCGGCAGCGTTCTGCGGGCCGACATTCACGATCGCCGAGCTGCAAGAGGTGTACGAGGCGGTGTGGGGCATTGCCCTCGATCCCCGCAACTTCTACCGCAAGGTCCAGAGCGTCAACGACTTCATCGTCCCCGTGGGAGCGGTGCGCCGGACCGACGCCGGGCGACCCGCGCGGCTGTTCCGCGCCGATCCGCAGATGGTGCTGCATCCACCGATGATCCGACCGACCGGCCCCACCGAGGAGAAAGCGGAGCATCCATGAGCAGCGACCTCGTCGTGGTCCTCACCGCGCTGAACCTGGAGTACGAAGCAGTCCGGGCACGGCTCAGAAATCCACGGGTGCACCGGCACCAGGCCGGCACACGGTTCGAGGTCGGCCGGATCGGCCAGGACGGCTGCCGCATCGCGCTCGGTTTGGTCGGCAAGGGCAACCATCCGGCGGCGGTGCTGGCCGAGCGGGCAATGGCAGAGTTCTCGCCTGCCGCAGTCCTGTTCACAGGGGTCGCCGGAGCGTTGTGGCCGAGCATCCAGCTCGGCGATGTCGTAGTCGCGACCCAGGTCTACGCATACCACGGCGCCACCAGCGAGGACGACGGACTCAAGGCCAGGCCGCGGGCGTGGGAGATCCCGCACCATGCCGCCCAGATCGCGCTGCACATCGCCAGAAGCAACGACTGGGCCGACGGACTCGCCGACGGCGTCGTTCCCCGGATCCACTTCGGACCGATCGCCGCCGGCGAGGTCGTCCAGGACTCCGCGGTCTCCGACCAGGCTCGCTGGGTCCGGCAGCACTACAACGATGCGCTGGCGATCGAGATGGAAGGCGCGGGTGTCGCGCAGGCCGGTCACCTCAATCGGGCGACGCCGGTCGTCGTGGTCCGCGGCATCAGCGACCGGGCGGACGGCACAAAGACCGTCACTGACGGCGTGCACTGGCAGCCGCGGGCAGCCGCACACGCCGCCGCGTTCACGGTCGCGCTGGCACAGGAGCTGGCCGACGAAGGCACGGACAACCAGTCGACAACAGGGCAGATGGGCGGTCGGGCACGCATGGAAGCGACAACCACGAACATGGCCACCGGCAACGCACGCGTCGGCATCCAGGCAGGGCAGATCCGTGGCAACGCCGTCGTCGGCCTCGCGCCAGAGCAACCCGGCGACCTTGCGGCCGCCATCACCGAGTTGCGCGGACTGGTCGAGCAGGCCCGACGGGACGGGCGGCTCGACGATGCGACCACAGCCGCCGCGGAGGCCGAGCTGAACACCGCCGACGACTGCATCGACGACGGCGCGGTCCGCAACCGCAACTCGCTGCTGGTGGCCCTCAAGCGTCTGCTCGGACTGGTCACGGACGTCGCGGAACTGGCCACGAGGCTGCCCGCCGTCATCGGTGCGGTCCGGGACCTGACATGACCACACTGGCGACCAACGTCGCGGACGGCAACGCCAACGTCGGCGTACAGGCTGAGACCATCCACGGCAACGTCTACACCTATCAGTTGGCGCCGGACGCCTCACCAGAGGAAACATTCCGCACGGGCGTCCGCTACCTGGATGCCCGTATGCCGACCCAGGCGCGGGAGCTCATCGAGACGGCAGTGGTTCGCGGGTACGAGACCGATGAGGTCCAGTTTCACCGGCTGCTCGCCCTGCTGAGCGGCCGGACCCTGCGCCAGCTGGGAAGCGACGAATTCGACAGTCTGGCGGCGATCACCGACCGGATCGTCCGCGTCGATGGAGACGACGGCTGGTCTGCTGGCCTGAGGGTCATGCTCCAGTTGCTCGATTCCGCAAACAATGCCGACGTTGACGTGGTCCTGAAAGAGTTGATCCGCCTCCACCCAGAACAGCGAGACCGGATACTCGACCACCTCGGCGTTCTTCTTGAGGGCCCGATCGAGGATCAGCTCTGGCGCTATTCGATCGAACGGGCCGAGGCGGCGCAGACGGCAAATGCGCGAGAGGGCCGAATCTGGAAGTTCTTCCAGCCGTCGCCCGCGCCACCCCGGGTCGCTCCGGTGCAACCGGCAGCGATATCCGCGGCCCATTGGATCGGGGCAGCGCTGAGCACAGCGGTGTTCACGCTTGCCGCCGGAAATATCGGACGGACGCTGCTGCAGCATGGCGCCGCACTATCCGTGCTCGCCTTTCTGCTGTTCCTCGCGGGCACGGCCGGCGCCCTTGTGACCGGAGTCGACTGGCACTTCCGGCGCCAGCGGCTCCTTGCGAAGGAGGCCGAGTACACGCCTCCCCGGCACTGGATTCCAGAGCCTCCAGCGGACGGTTTCACCCGCAAGGTGGATCAGCAGTTCTCCAGATACTTCGCGCTGTACGTTCCGCGCGACACCGACCGTGCGACCTGGCTCGCCCACACGGCAGGCATCCGCCGAAGCCTCCGCAACGAGATCACCTCGTGCTACCGCGAATCGCGAATTGGCGCCGACCGGATCGCCTGGCTGATCCGGCACCTCGTGAGCGATGTCCGCCGGCAGTGGGAGCGCGGCGCCTTCATGGCGTACCGAACCGAACTGCGGACGCCATGGCGCACCATCGCGCTGTGCATAGTGAGTCTGGTGACGGCGGTCGTCGCCGGGTTGTACTCCATTGCCGCGGCCGCGTTCGTCGCCGATCCGTTCGGCTGGGCGCTGTCCGTCGCCGCTGTGCTCGCGACGGCGGCGACGGGGACGCTGTCCGTATTTCACATCGTTGCCGAGCGGCGGCGCGTCCAAGCCGACTCGATGGACCAGCAGCAACGGCTCGCCGCTCGCCAAACCGCGTTCGAGGCCTGGCAGCAGCGGTTGGCGGACAAGCCAACCGACGCCGAGATGGCCGTATGGTTGGACGCCGACCGGAGACTGCTGGTGGACGCGGCGATGCGGCACTACCGACTCCGCCCCAGCCAGGTGATCGCGCACACCTTCATCGAGGCCCCCGCACGGTCGTACGAGCGCGCTCGCGTCCGCCGCGGACCGTGGCGCTACTCCCGGTATCAGTTGCTGCTCTTTCTCCTCACCGATGACGGAGTACGGCAGGTCGACATCGAGCTGGACTTCAAGGGGTGCACCTCGCACACCACACAGCGCCTGAACTACCGCTTCGACGCGGTCGCGGCGGTTCGCGTACACGGAGTGGCGACCGACCGGCAGGTCTTTGAACTCACGCTCGTGAACGGCAACCCGATCACGGTCCGCGTGACCGAATCCGGCAGCGGACCGCTTGAGCCAGGCGAGGACGCCGGAGGACTGGCACGGGTTTCGTTGGACGCTTCCGGCCTGATGCACACGCTGAACGTCTTGGAGGGCATCGCCGCCGAAGGCAAGGAGTGGATCAGGCATCAGCGCCGCCGGGCGGACGAACGACTCGCCGACCTCACGACCGTCATCAGCGACTTGATGGAGTGAGTAGCTGGCCGTTGCGGGGGTTCGGGCGGGCGAGCCAGAGGCCCGTGCCGTACATGGCCAGGCCGAGGGCGATGAACGCGCCCGCCACCGCATACCGGAAGCCGGCCGGCATGTAGGTGGCCAGGAACCAGCTGTGGTGGAGCTTGTCGTTGGCGACGAAGATCGCGGCGACGATGCCCTGCGGAACGAGGGGGATGGCGCCGAGGCCGAAGCACCAGCCGGCAACCGCCTTCTGGGTGTTGCTCATGTGGTCGAACCGCAGGGTCTTCTGCGTGACCGGCTTGCGGCCCGTGCGCATCGTGTCCAGCAGCTCGGGGCCGTGGGACGCGAGGCGGCGCTCGGCCAGCGAACCGAAGAACCAGAAGCACGCCGCGCCGGTCAGCAGGCCGACCGCCACGCCCGCCCAGCCGAACCAGATCGCTGTGAGCAGAGCTGGCGCGGCCGTCAGCAGGACGAGGGCGATCATCAGGTATGCCAGGCCGGTCAGGCCGCCGTCGTTCTCGCTGGTGCGCAGCGGGTTGCCGGCGCGGCGGTGCGGGTCGGTGCCGGGGATCAGGGCGTACACCGAGACGAGCGGGATCAGGCCGGCGGCGCCGCCCAGCAGCGCTGGCAGCAGGGCGAGGACCAGGGGCCACGGGCCGCCCGAGACCGCCGTGAAAACCAACGTGACAAGGATTGCCAGCGGGGCCTGGACGGAGAGGAATGCGAGCTGGCGGCCACGCACGTCGGAGGCGTTGGCGAGCAGGGTGAGCCAGAGGGCGGTGCCGTCGGTGCCGTACAGGTTGGAGGACATCGCGGCGGCCATCACCACGAAGATGGGGCCGGCGTAGGGAAGCATGCCGTTCCAGCCGATGAGCAGCGGGCTGGCGGCGAAGCAGACGCCGTAGGAGAGCGCGAACGCCAGCTGGTGGTTGCGGACCAGGTCACGCGACCAGGTGAGCAACTCCTTCGCCACCACGGCGCCTGCGGCGGACGCGGGCCGCACAGACCACGCGCCGCGGCCGGACGACGGGCGGGAGCGCCGGCCGAGCAGCGCCGCCCAGAGCGCGAGCAGCACCAGTACCGACGCCGCCAACGCCGCAAGAGCCCACCAATGCCCGCGGGCGGCCTGCACGCCCCAGGACGACGGCAGATATTCAACGAACGATGGAATTCCGGTCTCGCCGAACGCGACGAAGAAGACCCAGACCTGCCCGAGCGCCGCCAGGATCGCCCCGTTGACGAGGCCGGAACCGATCGCACCGGCCCGCGACCGCAACGCGATGCCGACCAGGGCCACGCACACCTTCGACAGCAGCACGAAGACCGCGAGTTGCAGCAGCGTCGCCGGTACGGCCAGCAACACCGAACCGGAGCGGATTCCAACAACGAGCAGACCCAGCAGCGCGGTGAACAACACGAGCGGCGCGACACCGACGAACGCCGCGGTCAGCAGGCCCGTCGCCAGGCGCCGCGAAGGCAGCCCGAGCAGCGCGAAGTACTCCGGCCGGACCGTCTCGTCGCCGCCGCCCATGAACACGGGGCCAAGCATCCAGCCGAGCATCCAGACCGCGTACCCGGCGGCGAGGAGGTCCGCGTTGACGAAGGCCAGGTAGATCGTCCCGGCCGCCAGCACAGCCCCGAGCAGCGCACCCGTGCCGGCCGTCTGCGCGCGCGGCCCACGGAAGGCGTGCCGCAGGATGGCGAACTTCATCTGCGCCATGGTCACTTCGACAGCCACGACAGCTCCTTCTTGGTCTGCTCGGTGCCCACCAGCCCGACGAACGTGTCCTCCAACGACCGCCCGCCCCGCACCTCGTCCAGCGGCCCCGCAGCGACCACCCGGCCCGCATCGACGACGGCCACGTGATCGCAGAGCTGCTCGACCAGCGCCATCACGTGACTCGACAGCACGATCGACCCGCCACCCGCCACAAACCCACGCAGGATGGATTTGATGGTCGCCGCCGACACGGGATCGACCGCCTCGAACGGCTCGTCCAGCACCAGCAACCGCGGCGCGTGCAGCAGCGCCGTCGCCAGCCCGATCTTCTTCCGCATCCCCGTCGAGTACTCAATGACCAGCGCCTTCGAGGCGGTATCAAGCTCAAGCACGGCAAGAAGCTCCTCGGCCCGCTCGGCCACGACGTCCCGAGGCATGCCACGCAGGAGCCCGAGGTACGTGAGCACTTCCCGCCCCGTCAGCCGCTCCGGCATGGCAAGCCCGTCGGGAAGGACCCCGACCAGCGCCTTGGCCTGCGCGGGCGCCGCCCAGACATCCGCCCCGAAGATGCTGGCCGAGCCATCGTCCGGCCGCAGCAACCCGACCGCCATCGACAGGGTCGTGGTCTTCCCGGCCCCGTTCTGCCCAACCAGCCCGTAGAACGACCCCCGCGGCACCGTCAGATCAACCCCGGCCACGGCGACCTTGTCCCCGAACCGCTTGACCAGCCCCCGAATATCCAACGCCGTTTCCATGCCGACGACGCTACGGACGGATCGACCCCAGCGGATTGCCCCTGCCTACCTGACGGGGGTGGGGCTATCTACACCTTCCGGAGCGACCACAGCTCGCGATAGAGTGACGTCGTTCGAAGAGGTTCGTGTACCACACCCGCCGTATCGAACGCGGAGCCCAAATGTCAGGCGGTCATCACCGCCACCTGGGCTGAGACCCCGCACCACGGCACACCTCATCTTGTAGCGCTCATGCGTGTCGACGGACCTCTCCCGCCAATGCGATGAGGAGCACTGCCGTGTCCCAACCAGATTCCGACCCCCGACCCCGTTGGTTGTGTCCTCCGATCCGGAACAACTGCGAATGGCTGGCGTACGCCAGCGGTCTTGTCGCCCGCGCAACACCGCTGGCCGCGTCGGCCCCGATCCCGTCGTTGTTCGGCAACACGTTCGAGCTCTGCACCGTGTTCGACCTGGCCGATCACATGCCATACCCCCACCTGCTCGACGCGCTTCCTCCGATGGAGGGGCTCTGGACGGCTTGGCGCGCCGGATTCCAGCCCCCGCCGGACGACCACGAAGCCGACTTCCGGCACTGGCGCCGCGCCGAGCCGGTCCCGCCGGCATGGCTGCATGCGGCAGGGAGCGATCTGGCCCAGCGGCTGGAGGTGGTGTACCAGTTCGGCGACACCGCCGAGAGCAGCCGGCACTGGCTGGCGAAATGGGGCATGGTCTGCGATACGTTCAACGACCGCCGACGAATCACGGCGGCGGAGGCGGCAACGTTCCGGGCATTCTGGCAGGCACATCAGGCCGGTCCGAAGGACACCCTCCGGCAGCTCGGTCCCGTCCGGGCCGCGGACGTGCCACTGCTGGGCGGACACCGCATGGCCGACCTGATCGCAGGCACCACCATGGTCGAGATCAAGACCGGTCTCATGTCCGACGCGGTGCTGGCGGATACCGTTCTGCAGGCTGCCGAATACGCCTTGGCCGCGCCCGACGCCGGCTACGACATCGACAACGTCGTGATCTATCTCGCCAGGTATCGACTGATCATCCGGACTCCACTGCAGGAACTCGCCAACAGCCTGGCCGGCAAACCCGTCGACCTTGCCAGCGATCGCGCGGCGTTGCGGCAACCCGAACCGCTGCGCTCCCCGAACAGCCGCAGCCGACACCATCACGGCCCGCTGCCGTAGCCAGCACGAAAGTCGGGGGCGCCGCTACGCCCCCGACAAGCCGTCGTCAGGAGCAGTGGGCGGCCTCGAAGGTCTGGTGGCCGCGGCCCGACTGGCAGCGCTGGGTGCGGTCGCCCGAGACGAAGCGGAACCGGCCGTCGGGCTCGCGGTGCAGGGCGACCCGATAACGCATCGCCTTGATGGAATCGTCGCCGAGTTTGGTGAGGGTCACGGTGAGGACCGGGTCGTCGTCGGTCTTGTCGCGGTGCAGGTAGATGTCGACCGGGCCGTCGAAGCCGCGGTTCAGATCGAGCAGTTCCGCCACGGTGCTGTCCGCCGCCTCCGCCCAGGCCGGTGCGGTGGAGTCGATGTGGGCGTTGAAGCCGGGCGCTGCCAGTACACCTCCTGCATCGACGGTGACACGGTCCGGCCATGGCGCGCCGGGCGCCTGGGTCGCGGGCGGCGTCCAGGGTGCCGCGCCGGGCTGCTCGATCGGGTCGCTGCAACCGGCGAGGAGCGCGATCAGGACAAGAGGCATCGCTCGGAGTTTCACGGGAACAAAGACGCTCGTGAGCGCGGGTAGGTTTACACGAGATCCGCGAGCAGGGTGTCGGTGAGGCGTTCCTCGTGGACGGCGGCGTCTTCGCGGTGCATGGCTGCGGCGAGGTCCGGGTCCCACCACGTGGCAACCGGTGTGCCGGTCAGAGGGTGCGGCGGGGTCTGGGGGTCGCGGGTGGCGCGGACCGCAGCCTCGTAGTCGGCGGCGCCGAAGCGCCACGGAAGCGCGCCGGTGCGGCGCATGACGCGGCCGGCGATCGCGACGCCCGGCCAGTCGAAGTCGCCGTGGTACTTCAAATCCACGCCATCAAGAGCGGCCAGGGCGTCGAGAAGAGCGAGCGTGACCACGGTCGGGTTGCCGAGGGTGCAGACCATCGCGGCGCGCAGCGAAAGCTGGGCGGCGGCCTCCAGGACGCGGGGGTTCTCGCACACGTACACGGTCTGCGGTTCCATGACGATCGGCAGGAGCTGGCGCACGTCGCGCAGGGTCAGGTGGGCCTCGGCGTGATGGGATGCCCGGGAGCGCAGCTGGCCGGCCTGGAAGCCGTCGCCGAGCGGGCGCAGGCCGTACGTGAGGACGGTGGTCGCCACGGTGTCGCCGGCCACGCCGACGGACTCCCACAGGGCACGCCGCTCCACTGCCGAGCCGGGCGCCGGGGAGACGGTGGCCAGGGCGATCCCGCGCAGCACGACGCGGTTGAGCAGCGTGTCGTCGTCGAGGCCGTGGGCGGTGCCGGTGACCTGCTCGGCCAGCTCGCCCCGGGACCACAGCCGCGGCGCCTCCCCCAGGACCAACCCTAAACACGTCACAGCCTGGATCAGCAGGCGCTGCGCCGCGGGCGACGGCAGGCGGCCGATGATGCCGCTGCGCCAGACGGCGTCGAGCCAGTCGGTCACCCACTCCTGGCCGTCGAGGCCGACCTCGGACGCGGTGGCGAGGACCTGTCCACGCAGCACGGCTCGCCGGTCGCGTTCGGCGGCGGCGTCGGCGCGGCGGTCGGGGATCGGGCCGGTCACCGCCTCGACGACCTCGACGAGGCCCGTGCCGGCGGCGCTGGAGCGCAGCAAGCGGTCGAGCGCGGCGAGGTCGACGGTGACCGAGGCGCCGACGGCCCGGCCGAGCAGCTGTCCGATGGCGTCGCGGTCCTGCAGCGAGCCACAGTGGACGATCAGCCTGCCCTCAGCACGGCGGCCGTTGCGCTGCAGCCGCCCACGCACGGAGGTCCACAGTGGACTCAGCGACGGGGAGCGCAGCCACTGCAGCGCGACGGGCGGGATCATGCGGGCAGGACCGCGCGGCGGCTGCCGTCCCAGCGGAAGTGCAGGGTGGCGACGCCGGGCTGGGCAGGGTCGCGGAGGCATTCGTAGATGCCGAGCGACGGCACCTCCGGGAAGCAGCCCCACAGCCGTTCGCTGGTGAGGACGGCGTCAAGGTCGAGGGCGACGAGCAGGCCCAGCAGGCGGCCGTGCGTGGGCTCGTCGACCTTGGCGAACGCGTCGTCGAGCAGGATCAGCCGCGGCGCCGGCGGGTGGGCGTCGCCGACGGAGGAGAAGTGGGCCGCGGCGGCGGCGAACAGCACCAGGTAGGACACGACCCGCTGCTCGCCCTGTGACATGGCGGTGCGCGCCGACAGGGTCCGCTCCCGGTCCGGGTTCGCCTGGTCGGTGACCTTCACGGTGAACGTGAACCACTGCCGGTAGTCCAGCGCGGTCCGCAGATGCACGGCGTAGCCTGCGGACGGGTCGCCGCGGCGGGCGTCGTCGACCCGGCGGGCCAAGACCTCGCGGAGCCGGTCGTTCTGCTCGCGGGTCCGCAGGGCGAGCGGCGTCCTGAGCAGCCCGACGGCCGCGCGGGTGTCGGCGTCCGCGTCGGCGCGCAGCGACCACACGAGCCGGGCGCCGAGGCCATGCGAGGTGCGGACCTGGGCGAGGGTGGCGTTCATCCCGTTGACCAGCGTCTCGGCGGCGAGGATCTGCCGGGTGAGCGCGTCGCCGAGCTCGCCGAGCAGGAACCGCTCGAACGCCTGCCGCTCCCGGTCCGCGACCGCCGTCCGCTTCTGGTCCAGCTCGGCGCCGAGGCGGGAGGTGGCGTGCGCGACCGGGTGCTGCCCGATGTCGTCGGCGATCTCGACGACCTTGACGCCGTCGCGGTCCTCCCAGATCAGGTCGTACCCGCCGGCGAGCCGCCCACGCACGTCGATGTACTTGAGGTGCAGCGCGTTCTCGCCGACGTCGGTCCGCTTCGGGCCGAGGGCGTCGGCGAGCTTCGCGGCGAGCCCGTCGAGCCGCGCGATGCGTTCGCGGGGTGTCTCGGCGACGTCCGGCGGCACCGCGACGTCCTCACCGAGGTCCAGCGCGGCGGCGACGCCCGGCAGCGTCATGATCCGTGGCAGTGCGGTGCCCGCCTGCAGCGCGACGCGCTCCTGGTCGGCGAGCCGGCCTCGCGCCTCGTCACGGGCGTGCTCCGCGGTGATCCGTCGGTCGCGGCTGCTCTGGTACCGACTGCGCAAGGTCGGCAGGCGCTGCTCCGCGTCGCGCAGCCTGCTCTCGGCGGCGGCTTCCCGGGCCATGACCTCGGCCGCGTCGGCCTGCAGCGATTCCTGCAGCACAGCCAGCTCGGCGGCCGCCTCGGCGTGCTCGGTTGCCGCGGCCGTCGCCGCCTCGGCCGCCTCGTCGACCCGCTGCCGGGCGGCGGTGATGCCATCGAGGTGCTCCGTGGAGCGGTGCAGCAGCTCCAGGAGGCCGTCCGTGTCGCGGCGGTGCCGGGGCAGCTCGTCGGCGAGCCGCCGCAGCCGGCCGTCGACACGGGTCAGGTCGTCCGGGTCGCCCGGCAGGAGGTGCGCGTCGGCGGCGGCGGTGACCTTGCGGCGCTGCGCGGCGGCCTCGGTGGCGAGGTCGCGGGCCCGCCGCCGCGCGTCGGTGACCTGCGCGGTCAGCGCGGTGACGGCGGCCTGCCCCTCGTCGCGCCGGGCTTGAGCGGTACGCAGCGGCTCCGCGTCGGGAAGCGCGGCGAGAAGCCGGTCGAGGTCGCCGCGCAGGGTCGCGACGTCGGCGAGCTCCCGGTCGATCCCGTCGAGCGTGGCGACGCCGTCGTCGATCTGCGCCTGCAGCTCGGCGAGCCGCCGGGCGCGCAGGGCTGCCCGGTTCGCCGCCCCGACGTACTCGGCCGCCGGCTTCCGCCACGCCCCGTACGCCACCCCGAGCCGCCAGCTCCCGTCCGCCCCGATCCAACTCCCGGCGTCATCAACGCCGGCCGCGGAAACACCGACAGCGGCGCCAGCCACGGAAACGCCGGCAGCAGCGTCCGCTCCATCCGCGGGAACGCCGTCCACTCCAGCTCCAGCCCCAGGGACAGCGCCGGCCGAAACGTCGGCGGCGTCTACCTCGTCTGCGGAAACGCCGTCCGCTCCACCGCCAGGAACGGCAGCCGCAGAGCCGCCGGCGGCACCTCCATCGTCCACGGGAACGCCGTCCGCGGAAACGCCGCCGGCGCCTGCGTCATCCGCGGGTGCGGCGTCCGCGCGGAAGCCGATGGCGGCCAGGAGAGCGGTCACCTCGTCAGCGCCGGGAACAGGAACCAGTGCCGTGCCGAGCAGCGAGTCCTGGACGGGCGGGCCGGGGCGCAGCAGCACCTCACCTGTGCCGGGCGCGACAAGAGCGCCGGCCGCGGTGACCTCGCCGTCGAGCAGGCCACTCGCCTCCAGCGCCGCCTCGATCGAGGCCCGTCGCGTGTCGTCGAGCCCGTCGGCGAAGTCGACCAGCCGGTACAGCGGCCGCTCGGCGGCAGCGCCAGCGAACCGCGACCGGGGCGGTGACGGATCCGGCTTCGCCGCCCACTCCTGATACTCGGCGCGGACGGCCGCGAGCCGGTCCGCCGCCCGGGTCCGCTCGTGCAGCAGCGTGTCGCGCCGACGCTCCAGAGCAGCACGGACCGGGGCCAAACAAGCTTCGGCAGCCTCCCGTACCGACGCCGGAGACTCAGCGAGGAGCACCGGCGCCGCATCGATCCCGGCCACGGCCACGAGCGGGTCCTCGGTCCAGCGCTGCACGGCGGTCGAGTAGGCGTCCGCCGCCGCCTGCAGCAGGGTGGCGAGCTCGTCCAGGCGCTCACGGGCTGTGCCGAGCTGGCCGTCGAGCAGTTCCGCGTCGCCGGCGGCGCGGGTGGCCTGCTCCGCGGCCCGGGTCGCGCGGCGGATCAGGTCCTGCAGGTCGGCGACCGCGCGCCGGCGCGCCGCCACCGCCGCCTCGGCCTGCTTGCTCTGGTCGCGGTACGTCCCCAGCTCCCGCGAAGCGTCCCGCACGTCGACGGCGCGGACCTGCAGGCCCGGGACGGCGTCGTACCGCAGCGCCGGTGCCACACCGAGGTGGCCGACGTCCAGCCCGGCCTCGCCGGCGACGTCGCGGAGCCGGCCGTGGTCCTCCCGCAGCCGCGCGGACGCCGCCGCGATGCGGTTGGATTCGTCCTCGAACCGGGCGACGAGGTTGCCGAGGTTGCGCTCCTCGGCGGCCGCCTGGCTGGCGGTGGCCCGGGCCGCGGATTGCAGCGCTTGCACCGCCTGGCGGCGCTGGGCCAGGTCGCGGACCGCCCGGTACGCGGCGCTCTCCCGCACGGCGGTGAGCTCCGCCCGCGCCTCCCGCCCTGCCAGCTCCAGCGCGTCGGCCGCGGCGGCAGCGACCTGCTCCTCGTCGACGGCGGCGGACACCTGCCGTTCGTGCTGGCCGGCCTGCCGCCGCCGGTCGCGCAGCTCCTGCAGCGCCTGCTGGACGGCGCCGACGCGGGCGCGCAGCTCGCCCTGCAGGTAGCCGCGGTAGCCGGTCATGAGGTCGGCGAGCGCGCCGTGGGTGCGTTCGAGCCGGCCGAGGTCCTCGCGGACGGTCTCCAGGTCGTCGAGGTTGTGCGCGACCGAGTCGAGCACGTCGTCGTCCAGCGGCGGCAGCGCCTCGCCGAGCTCGGTCGCGAGCTGACCTGCCTCGATCCGGTCCCCGATCGTCGGCCTGCGCAGCCTGTACAGCAGGTGCACGAGATTCTGGTAGCGACCGGCGTCGTTGACGCCGAAGAGTTCCCGCCCGACGCGCGCCCGGTAGTCGCGCGCGCCGGCGATGACGGCACCGTCGCCGAGCCGCTCCCGCAACCGCTCCAGCGGCAGCGGCTGCCCGTCGACGACGAGCGCGACGTCGATCCCGACCCGCAGCGGCGTGATGAAGTACTGCAGCCGCGCCTCGCCCGTCGCGGAGGACCAGCGCACGACCGCGCCGAGCGTCAGGTGCCGCTCGCTGCCGTCCTCCGCCTGCCGCCGCAGCTCCAGCCACAGGAACCCCTGCCGGTTGACGCCGGTGGCGCCCTCGCTCATCAGCCAGCGGAACGTGGTCTTGCCGGCCCCGGTCGCGTCGAGCCGCTTCACGTCCCCGTCGAGCAGGAACGGCAGCAGCATCTCCAGCGCCTTCGACTTGCCCGCGCCGTTCTTGCCGCGCAGCAGCAGCCGGCCGTCCTCGAACTGGAATACCTGCTCGCCGTACTGCCAGACGTTGCAGATGCCCGCCCGGTGCAGCTGAAACCGCGTCACCGCTGCCCCTCGCTCTCGAGCACCGCGTAGCGGGCCGCCGCCGCGAGCAGCACCAGTGTGCCTTCGGGTGCGTCGCCGCGGACGTTGCGGGCGTCGACCGCGCGCTCGGCGGCGACGTCCTCGTCGGATTCGGCGTCGGCGACCGTCGCCCCCGCGCGGCCCAGCAGCCCGAGCTGCGTCAACAGGTCGACGACGGCGTCGCTCAGTGCGGTGGGGTTTCCGGTGTACGACCCGGCCCACCGCCTCGAGTGCCGCTCGATCAGCTCTGCGAGGATCCGCTCGACGAGCCCGTCCGGCACCGGCACGCCCACCGCCAGCGGCCCGCCCCGCGACACGGCCGGCGCGAGCTCACGGACCAGTGCCTCGACGGTCAGCAGCGCGGCCTGCGCGACGGTGCCCGTACCGGGGAAGTCCACATCGGACAGTTCATCGTCGGGATCGAGGAGCGCCGCCCCTTCGGCCCGCAGCTCGGCGTGCAGGCCCGTGTAGTCGGCGAACGCACGCTCGTCGCGGCGCTGCTCCTTGCGCAGCCAGGCCCGCTCCTTCGCGGTGAGGTCGTCCACGTACACGACCGGGCACTCCACGAGCCGTCTGCGCACGGCGTGCCGGGCGCCTCCGGGCCCTGCCACTGCCGCGGCCGCGATGAACTCCTCCGCGCTGCCCGCCCTGCCGATCGGCGCGGCGAGCAGGTGCGTCACCAGGTCCCGGTCCACGGTGAGCAGCGCCTCCTCCTGATCACCGTCGACGGTCCCCTGCTCTTCCACCAGCACCCGCCACCGTACGAGCTGCCGCAACGCCGTCGTCAGCGCCCGCCGCTCCACCGGCCGGTCGACGTCCCCGAGGTCGATCCCGGCCTCGACAGCGGCGCTGCGCACGTCTGCCACCAGCTGTGACAGCAGCAGCTGCTCCGGCCCGGTGAGCAGGACCGCCGCGGTGAGCGTCAGGTATGTGTAGGACCGTGGGGTGAACGGCCCCGTCGGCCGCAGCAATGGCCGCCCCTGCCCAACCGGCAGCCCCGTCTTGAACAGCCGGGCGAAGCCGGCCTCGACGACCAGCCGGTACCCGAGAAACTGCCCGAACCAGCTCTTGAGCCAGTCCGCGTGCCGCCGCACCAGCGGGAACTCGTCGTGCGTGGGGTGCAGCAGCGGCTGCCCGAGCAGCGCCCGGACCGCCCGCCGCCGCTCCTCGGCAAGGGCGATGTCGTGCTCGTGCTGCTCAGCCACGCCCGCTCTCCGTCAGCTCGGTTCCTGTTCGCTCGGGTTCTGGCTGCTCGGATTCCGGCTGCTCGGGCTCGCGGGCCGCGCTGCCAGGCTCACGGCTGGCACTGTCGGGCTCACGGCCCGCATTGCCGGGCTCATGGTGCGCGCTGGCGGGCTCGCGGTCCGCGCTGCCGGTCTCGCGGCCTGCGCTCTCGGGCTCACGGCCCGCGCCGCCGGACTCACGACCCGCGCTGCCGGGCTCACGACCGGCGATGTCGGGCTCGTGGCCCGCGATCAGGATCGCCAGGTCTTCGGCGGTGAAGTCGCCGCCGGCGGAGCGCAGGGTCAGCGCGTGGCCCGGCTTGGCGATGAGCTCGCAGCGCAACCCCAAGTCGATCGACACGGTGACCGCCGTGCCCGCCGCGGGATCGCCGGCGCCGAGGGCCTGCGCCATGAGCTCCAGCAGCAGCTGCATCGCCGGCCCGGACAGCCGCACCGCGGACAGGTCCGCCGCCGCGGACAGCAGCTCGGCCGCGGCCCGGACCCGTGCGTCCTGCGCTGCGGCCGCCTGCTCGACCAGCAGCCGCTGCTGCGCGCTACGGTCCACGATCCCGCCGGGCCGCCCACGCGCGGCCCGCTCACCGCGTTCGCGCAACGCCACGGGCACCGTCACCGCCGGCCGCGACCACCAGCTGTCCGTCGCCGGCACGACCGCCTCCGCGTCGGCGGCCAGTCCGAGGTGCCTGCTGCCGTACAGGCCGAACGCCGCGGTGAACAGATCCGCGGCGGTGCCCGCGTCCGCCGCGTCGAACCAGGCCGCCAGCCGCAACAGGTCGCGGCGCCGCGACGTGGCCTGCCCCGACGAGCGGATCATCCGTTTCGCGTTGGCCAGCAGCGACTGCAGTGCCCGCAGGGTCGCGTCACGCAGCTGGTTGACCTCGCTGCGCCGCCCACCGGTGTCCTCGAACCAGGCCCGCAGCGCCACCCAGTCGTCCAGCGAGTGCCCCCGGGTGCGCTGCACGACGACGCCGAGGTCCTTCGCCGCCTCCGCCAGCCCGCCCTCGTCGAGCCGCTCCAGCAGCCCGTCCAGGTGCGGCCAGATCCGCCGCAGGTGATGCTGGATCCGCGGCGACAGCAGCACCACCTCCTCGGTGATCGACTCGACGTAGTCCAGCAGCAGGTTCTTGAACCCGGCGTATTCGCTGCCGTCCAGGTCGTACCGCGCGAGCACCTGCCCCAGGTAGGCGTAGAAGTCGCGGACCGAGTCACGGAACTGCCAGAACTGCGCGAACACCGCCGCGACCGTGTCCCGCGCCCGGACCATGTCGGCACCGCCGGGATCTTCAAGCAGCTCGCTCAGCGCCGCGAGCCCAGTCGCCACCAAGCCAAGCAGCTCCCGGCTGATCTCCCGCGCCGTCTCCGCACTCGCAAGGACCTCGTCGACCTGCCGCTGCACCCGCTCCCCCAGCGGCGACAGCTGATACCGCGACCGGGTCCGCTGATACTCCTCGATGCTCTTCACCCGCACCGAGTGCGAGCTCGGCAGCAGGTTCCCCCAGGCGACCAGCTGATTGAGCCGACTGACCGCCGTGTCCAGCGGCAACCCGTCGACCGCCTCCACCACCTGCTGCGCCGACAGATCGGTCATCAACGAGGCGCTGAACAACCGCATGATCGCCAGGTAAGTGCCCCGCTCAGGCACGGTAAGGTACGTGTACGCCTCAAGCCGCTCCAGATCCTCGGACACCCGCAAAGGATAAACGCTGCCCAGCCCAACCAAACTGATCGCTGCCGATCGACTACCCACCGCTACCGTTGATGACGATGTACAGCGCCGGCATCTGGCGGGTGGGGCACGTCCCACCAACTCACCCACGTCGTCCACCAACTCACCCAGCGACCCAGTTAGAGCCGCTATGGCGCCGCCTGGGCAATGTCGGCGGCAAGGGCGGCAAGCTGCGCACGCACTGCGGCCAGTGGAGCCGCGAGATCAAGGCCGCGAGCGGCCACCCGCACACCACTGCCGACCAGGTGATATTCGCCGTGGCCGCGCGCCGGCGTGCCGTAGATCAGATGGCCGTGCCGGAGTCCGAGGCGAGAGCAGTAGGCAAGCATCTGGTACACGTCGGCGTTCGGCGAACTGGCACCGTGCAACGCCTTGTACTTGGCGTCGATCACCGCGGCACATTCGCCACCTCGCCACCAGGTGATGTCCGGATACATCGTCACGCGGCCGGTCTCGTCGAGATCGACCCGGTGATGCGCCACGATCGTCCCGCCATGCTGACTGGTGAGAGCAGCCCCAAGCGCGACGGTCAGCCAGCGCTCGAAGACCTTGTTCAGGTCGAACGCGAAGCCGACAGCGCTGACGTCGCCGGCGGGTTGTTCGGTGCTCTGACCCGCCAGGATGAGCCGGGCCAGCCGGAGCGCGGGCTCATATCTCGCGGAGAGCCGATTCGGGCGGGTCGCCGGCAGTGGTTGCCGGGGTGCGAGCGCGGTGACCTCACACAACGCAACGGCGAAGCGGTGCAGCTCGCGGCGGGATCGTGGACGGACTCCGGGTAGGCGGGTCAGCCGTTGGACCGCGGCGAGCAGGATCTGGTTCTCGGGAATGTCGGCGCAATAGTCGTCGTACCGGACCTCGAGCGGTGGAGCGAGCCCCAGCCTCCCGCGGACTTGGTCCGCCTCGCGGAGCCTGCCGCGCAGGACGGGCAGGGCTGCCTCGACCGTCTTGTAGCCGTGCAGGACTCCTGGAGCGAGCGCCCGGCGCGTGACCGCTACGAACGCCGCCGCGATGGCCGGCACCAGTTCTTCGTCCGGCGAGAAGGCGACGTCGTCCTCCCGCCAACCGCTGTCTTCGGCGGCGTGGCTGAGCATCCACATCAGACGCCGGATCGGCAGTTTCGGGTGTACGCGTAGTTCGACCACCTCGCCAGCGGCCTCGACGCGGGCGGCGCCCACCACCGACCGGGCGGTGAGCCGCAGCCGCCCGTCCAGGGTCTGCGCGGCGTCGACCAGACCGGTTCCGGCCAGGCCACGCCCGAGGTCCGGAGGTACCGGCGCGAATTCGGCCACCTCGTATTCGCGCAGGCTGAACTGTCTCACTCCGGTGTGCCGGCGAGGCGTTGGCGAAGGACGGCGAGGCCGTAGCGGGCGCGGATGTCGGTTCCGTCGCCGAGGTGTCGCTCTTCGAGAAGCGGCTCGATCGCCGTCCGCCAGATTCGCTCCAGGCCACGCTCGTCTGCGACGCGGGGGTTCATGAGGTACGAGGGGCCGACCGCCGCGTCCCGGTCGCCGATGGATCGGTTGAGCTCGTCGAGCAGGTCGGCGCGGTCGGCGGGCAGCTGGTGCACCTCGAGCCAGCGGCGAAGCATGTGCTGTAGCGGCGGCTCGCCGGGAAACAGCCCTTGGAACAGGAACCTGCGCCGCATCGCCGCGTCGACCAGCGCGATCGAGCGGTCCGCGGTGTTCATCGTGCCGATGATGTAGACGTTCGACGGCAGCGTGAAGTCCTCGGTCGGCGAGTACTGCAGCTGGATGCTGCGATCCCGGTACTCCAGCAGGAAGTACAGTTCGCCGAATACCTTCGCGAGGTTGGCGCGGTTGATCTCGTCGATGATCAGCACGTACGGCTGCCCGGGGTTTTCCTTCGCGTCGGCGACGAGCTGCTTCAACGGCCCGGGTTCCAGGGAGAATGTGATCCCCCCGGAGTGGTCACCCCGGACGGGCCGGAAGCCTTCGAAGAAGTCTTCGTACGAGTACGACGGATGGAACTGCACGAGCCGGAAGGCGTTGTCCGCCTGGCTGGTGATGAACTGCGCGATTTCCTGGGCGAGGTACGTCTTTCCGGTGCCGGGCGGCCCGTACAGGATGATCTGCTTCTTCTCACGGAGCAGGTCGATCGTCTCGGCGAGCCACTCCAGTTCGATGAAGAGCTTGTCGGCGAATGGCTTTGTGGGCTCGGCGAGCTCGGCAACCGGTTCCGGATCGATGACGTCGGTGATGCCGGCAAGGGCGATGAACTCGCTGACCGTCCCACCGAGGTCGGTGACGGTGAGCTGGCCGGACAGCTTGTCGCGCGCCTGGGGCGACAGATCCTCCCGGGCGATCGGCGCGCCTGGATTTGCCCAGGTGACAGCCCGGCGGCGATTCGAGAAGCCGTCGTCGGTCTCGGTCCAGGTGGCGGGTCCGGTGACCGTACCGACGTAGACGCCTTTCCAGTCGACGGTCACCACGATGTCGTCTGGCCGCATTCGATTGAGGAACCGGTCGAGCACACCGACCCGGACCGCGCGCTGCGATGCGGAGAAGTCCGGGACATGTTCGATGAACTGTTGATCCAGCTCGGATTTCGAGATTCCCGGCCGCAGTTCGGGCAGCTCCGGGAACGCGATGGAGCAGAAGCCATCGGTCAACCACTGCTCAATGAGGTTGCGGCCATGAACCTTCGCTCCACGGACGAGCCAGCCGTGCCCGGCCGGCGTACCGTCCTCTTCGGCACCGGGCGTGTTCTTGCGCCACTGGTCGACGAATGGCGGAGCGTAGAAGCGGACTGGAGCACCGGTTCTACGTTCCAGTGTCGCGCGGATCGCGGCGAGGTCCCGATCGACGTTGCCGGTGGGCTGCGACAGCTCGCCGCCGAACGCGGCTACGATGCTCTGCTTGTGCCTGCGTGCCACCACCGGCGCGAACACCTCGGGAAACGCAAGGTTCAGCATGATGTTGCGCTGGCTGTAAGCGCTGTTGACAGGCACCTCGTCGACCACGCCGAGAAATGCCCACGGATCGCCGGACGCCTGCCGCTGCCGCTCGGTAGGCAGGCCCTTCCAATGCCGAACGAACCGGACCAGCCAAGCGATCTGCCGGTCCCGCTGGGTCATGTACGCGGTGCCGGCCCGCACGACACCGGAGTCGAGGACGTGATCGAGCTCCGCTGGTATGCCGACCGGCTCGGGCAGCAGATCGAGCGCCCCACGGATGACCGCACGCTTGGCCGGCCCGCCGATGTCCTTCGGCAGCAACAGATGCAGGTAGACCAGCTCACCCATGAGCTGCACCGCCGCGGGCGATGCCCCGCCGAGCTGTCCCCGCAGTTTGCGGACGAAGCTGTCCTTACCGGCGTCCGGATGCTGGACAAATCTGGCGTGCAACACCTCCGCCGCATCTGCCGTCCACACTGGCCGCCCAGGCGTGAAGGCCGAATCGTCGCGTTCCAACCCAGCCCGCAACACCTGCCGAGCGGCGGCATAGATGGCGTCGTCCACAACACTCCTTCATTCCCGGCAATCAAATCTCCACCGTCAGGCACTTTCCAGACGTGGATCATAGACATACGTCGTTGGCTTAAGACTCTGATCGGAGGGTGACCAGGGAGAGCTGGTCCACAGCTGTCCACCATCCGCCTGCCATTCGCCAGTGTCCCCATCCAACGTCAGACGAATGCTGTGAACGATCGCAAGCATCGTCGGCACGTTTCCTTGTCGAGCCGACATGACTTCACCCGCTGTCACTTGGACTGGTCCGAACGCTCCTGTCGTGCCCTTCACCTCGACCCGGAGCATCGGAGCATGCTCTGGCCCGATCTCGAAGTCGTAGGGTCGGGTCGCCGAGGTGTCCCTGATCTCGCGGTAGCCGTTATCCACCAGCCAGTCTTCGACGTGCGACATCGCCTCGCGCTCCACCATGCGGCGCTGCTCAGGGTCCGCCATCCGGCCCTGTCCTGGCTGTAGCGGTGCAGCCGTCTCGCCGCCGATTGCGATTTGATCAGCGACGTACCAGCCGTTGGGACGAAACCGAACCTGCTCCGGCCGCGGCAACATCAGTTCACGCCGTGGCTTGTACGCCCATGCCAGCAACCAGCCGGCTGGCGGAGCCTGCAAGGTGTAGTCATCCGTGAAGAAGTCACGGCGCCTCAATCCGGCGATCTCCAACCGCTGTGCGCCGATATGACTTCGTAACAGTCGCCACGCCTCTTCGTGCGAGTCGTAGCGTTCCTTGGCAACAGCAACGACCTCTACCTCCCAGGTCAGCAGGCCCACCTCGGGGCCGCCGCCGCTGACGAGGATGACTCTGGTGCCGACGTCGAGGGCATTGTAGGGCGGCTGGCGATGCTTCCACATGTTCCAATCAATGTTGACGTCGGCTTCGGGCTGCAGCCCGTCCGTGTTCCAGGGCTGATGCTTGAGCAAGATGGCCATTCAGTGCCTCTCTTCAGCCATTTGCGGAGCGTAGGCGGTAGCGACCACGGTCGAGGCGTTGGAGGTCGTCGAAGGTCGAGGCGTGGTGGCCGGGTGAGTCACCGCACATCCTCGATGTGACGTGGGTTCGGATCGTCGATTCGGCATACCGGCTTCCGCGCTGGCGCATCTCGGTCAGCACATCACTCAGTTCGAAGTGGTCGCGACCCGAGCGACCCATGATGTCGGCGATCGCCAGCAGGATCTCCTCGCGTGCTGTCGACGGTGTCGTGACGATCGGCGCGGGCGATTGCGTCCTTGATGGCGCAGCAGACCGGCGCTGCGGGGGTGCCGTCCGATCGGGCGCTTCACGACTGACCGCAAACGCCAGATAGCGCAATTCGGAACTGCGGCCACTGTCAGCGGTCACCACGCCGTAATGGCGCCATTCGCAGGTGTACAGGCCGGCAAGGGCAAGTGGCGTGTCCCGCTTGTCTGTCGTCCCCGCACGGGCCAGAGCGGACCACGTCAGCGCCTCGGTGAGCACCTTGCCCTCGTGGATGCGGAAGGCGGCGTCGACGGGGTCGGCCTTCAACCCCGGGCGCCAGTACGCTCCGTCATTGGTCAGTGTGAGACCGACGCCCTCGTCCGCTTCGCCGTCAGCAACGATCCGCTCCAGACGCACGATGTCCTTCACCACGTCGTGACGGATGACGTCATGCGCTCCCTGCGCCGGCAATTCGAAGCGCTCTCCTCGAACATCACCAGTGAAGGCCGTGACGCGATACTTCAATTCGATCGCGATCCGCCGTGACGGCAGCCGCACCAGCAGATCGAGGTGGATTCCGCGCCGCGGTCTGGGCTCCAGCCGCAGCTCAGCTTCGGGATGGCGCTGCTGGATCAGCCAAGCCAGGGCGTGCTGGAAGTCGCGTTCAGAGTGGAACAGCGGGCGGCGCTGCGCCAGCTCTGCCATGAGCTCGGGGACATCCACGCCATCGATCCTGGCCGTCCACGGACGTCTTCGTCTCCACCGGTCGGGCATCACCGACACGCGATTCAGGCACTCCGACCCCGGCAGTCTGACAACAGCGGCCATGTCCCCTTGGAACCGCGAGGGGCGGTCTCGCGTCCAAGGGGACATGAGGCGTTTGGGGACCGTGCTGGTGGTGGTGCTCCTATCGGCCGTCGGGCTGGCGGGGTGCGCCCGCGGGAATGCGGCGGGTGGCGGCGGGCCGTGGGGGCGGACGTTCCTGTCGCAGGAGACGAGTCGCCCGCTCGTGCCCGGCACCCGGATCGAGCTGCGGTTCGACAAGGGCAAGGTCGGCTTCCGGGCAGGCTGTAACTACATCAGCGGCGACGGGCGGATCGACGGCGGGCGGCTGGTCGTCAGCGAGGTCGTGAGCACGGCCATGGGGTGCGACCCGCAGCGGGCCGAGCAGGACACCTGGATCGCGACGTTCCTGCAAGCCGGGCCGGAGTTTCGCCTTGAGGGCACGGGTCTGGTGCTGGAGGGCGGCGGCACCACGATCAGCTTCGTCGACGGTGCGGCGGCCGAGCCGGACCCGCAGCTCGCCGAGACCGAGTGGACCGTCGACACGCTGATCGACGGGCAGACCGCCGGCTCGATGCCGGCCGGTGTGCGCGCGTACCTGACCTTCACGATCGACGGGAAGGTCACCGGCTTCGGTGGTTGCAACAACCTCACCGGCACGTACACGGTGGACGCCGAGACGATCACGTTCACGGCCATGGGCTCGACCCGCAAGGCGTGCAGCGATGCCGGCATGGTCGAGAACAAGGTGCTGCACGTCCTGCAAGGCACGGTGCAGTTCCGCATGGAAGCCGGCCAGCTGACGCTGACCGCCGCCGACGGCACCGGGCTGCGTCTCACTGCCGGCCGCGCATCGCCTTCACCCTCCTGAAGACGCCAGTTGGGCGAGGCGCTGGTTGATGGTGTCGAGGTCGAACGGGGTGGAGTTCGGGCCGTCGTCCTCGTTCCAGTCCTCGACCGGAGCGTCGCCTGCGCCGCCCGTACAGGCGATGGAGCCCGGATCCGCTGGGACGGTGACGCTCTCGACGGTGATGGTGTGCTCCCACCAGTCGCCGAGGTCGTAGACGTACGTCATCTGCGCGCCGCGGCCGGGCAGGAGCTTCGACAGGCGGACCGCTGACTCGTCCTCCGAGTCCTCCAGTTCGAAGTACACGTCGCTGTACTGCCGGCCGCCGGCTTCGAACAGGTGAAGGTGCTCGTCGTCCCAGTCGAACGCGACCTGGATCGCGGCGTGGAGCACCTCGAGCGTCGTCGGACCGGGCAGGCGCAGGCGGCGCCATACTGTGCGGCTGAGGGCGACCTTCAGCTCGTACACCGGAATCTCCGGACGACCGGAAGCCTTCAGCAGATCGAGGAGGTGGGCACGGTCGGGGTGGTCACTGGCCTCGATCGCGGCCGTGCCACCGCACTCCTCGACCAGGTGGTAGCGCTCCTCCGGGTCCTCCTCGGCGAGCGCGCACTCGACCGCGAGCCAGCGCCGGTCTGCCTCGGACGGCTCCTCGTCGGACAACGTCGTCCGGGCGTGCACCGCGAGCATCGGGTGCGACGAGGCCCGGCGCAAGAGGGGCCGCGCGGGTTCGCCGATCACGGCGATGACACCGAACGCGTCCAGCCGGTCGGCGGCACCACCGGCCTCGGCGACGGCAAGCAGCTCGGCGGCGGTCGCGGCGAGGTCCCTGCCGTCGAGCCAGCGCCAGGCGGCGCGCCCGGCGTCGGCGTCGGGCAGGTCCCGCAGCCTGGTGAGCAGTTCGGCGGCCGGCAGGTCGGGCGTCACGGGTGGCGGCACCGCGAAGCGTGCGGCCGTCTCGCGGCCCAGTTCGGTGAGGCGGCCTTGTTCATCGACCGCACCGAATTCGGCGAGCAGCGTGAGCGCCCCCGCGACCGGCAGCACGCCGCGCCGGAACGCCCGGTACACCGCCTGGAACTCCCGCGGCGACCGGTGTTCCAGCCGCTCGTCGACGCGGTCGTCGAGGTTGGCGAGGCTGGCGCCGTCGACCAGGGCGGCCAGCACCTCGGCGCACGCGATGAGGGCGCCCTCGTGCCGCGGGTCGTCGGACTCCATCGCCATGACGGCGAGCAGCGCGTCCCACCACGCGTCGGCCGGGTCACGGCCGGGGCCGTCGACCAGCGTCGCTCTGTTGCCGTCGATGCTGATGTACCCGGCGGCGACCGCAGCGGTCCACGGCCGGTGCAGGCCTTCCATGTCGGCGGCGGACCTGACCCGCGCGGGCACCTCGACGCCGACGACCGCCGCGGCCGCCGGGATGTCGGCCGGCCGCGGCACGCCCTTGGCCGTGACGGGCCGGCCGCCCGGTCCGACCCACTCCGCGAGTTTCCGGGCACGGGCCATGATGTCGAGCATGGTGAGGTTCTACCAGCCGTGGATCTCCGGCTCGTACCCGCCGGACGGCTGGCCGCCGGTCAGGTCCGCGAAGGCGCGCTGCGCGATGACCTTGCCCTGCGCGTCGTAGGCGCGGACGGTCAGCTGGAGCGGGCCGGGCAGCTCGATCCGGCCGAGGCCGTTGCTCAGCGGTACAGTCGCCAAAACCTCTTCACCCTTCAGCAGGTCGACCCGTACGGCCTGCGGTGGCGCGACGATCTGGAGGGTGTCCGGCGCCGTGTCGTCGAAGTGGGGCATGCGCATGGCGATCACGGTGTGTTCGGGGTTGCCCGCGACGCCGGCGCCGGTCGGGTGGTTGCGACCGTTGGGTTCCGGGCTCGTGTCGGTCGCGATGGTGATGTACGGCCCGCCGCCCTGCTCAGTCACCGCCATCACGGTGGCGATCTGACCGACGCCTGATCCGGTGCCGTTCGGGTCGTTGACGACGAAGTCGTCGCTCCACAGCACCACGTACTGAACGCCAGGGCCGACAAGCCCGGTGCTGTACGCGAGCGCGTCCGCCGCCACCTGCGCCGCTCTCGGAGCGGGCTTGCCGCGGCCGTGCAGCGGGCTCGGGTCGATCCGCTCCGGGCGGACGGTGCCGGGCGAGGCGACGGCCGCCTCGTAGAACACGACGTCGCCCTTGCTCATGCGGACCCGCAGCCCACGCGGCAACGTGGCGGTGTCGCGGACGACGTACCCGGCCGGCTCCGGCTCCCACGTGCGTTGGATTGTCCCGTCGTCCATGTACCGCGGCGCGTCCGAAACCGACACTTCGTAGTCCGCAGGCCCGAACACCAGCGCGTAGCCCTGGTTCTTGTCGTCGCGCCACCCGTCGTGGACGACCGGCTCCTCCACATCGGACCAGCCGGTGAGCTCCAGCTTCTTCGCCTCCGTCTTGGCCGGTCCGGTGAGGTGGACCATCCGCGGCGCAGCGGTGACCCCGGCAACGATGGCCAGCCTCCGGTTCCCGGGCAGATCCCCGGCGAAGAGCACGCGCAACCGCGCCCGATCCCCCGGCAATCCAACGGCCGATGGATTATCGACGACCCGGTCCAGCAGCGCGTCGACGAACGCGGCGTCATCTTTCAGGGATCCACGCGTCGGCGCTTCGAGCAGCGGCAACACCTTGCTCGACGGCTCCCCGTCGAGCCTGCCGGGCCCGCCCTCGGGCCTTGGATGACTGCCGGACGGCAGCACGAACGCGACCACCCCGGCGAGCACCGCCACCATCGTCCCCATCGCCACGGCGGTCTTCCGCACCCGCTTGCGCCGCCGAGCCACCCTGATGGCGGTGTCGGTGACGTCGTACAGCTTGGCCTGCTCAGCGACGTCGCCCAGCACCTCCACGAGCCTCGTCACGACCACACCTCCATCGCGTCTTCCAACTCCGGCGCCAGCACCCGCAACCGCCCCAGCGCATGACTGGTCTGACTCTTCACCGTCCCCACCGACGTCCCCATGACCTGCGCCGTCTCCACTTCGGACAGATCCTCGAAGAACCGCAGCACAACAACGGCCCGCTGCCGCTTGGTCAACTTCGCGAGCGCCTGCTCCAGCACGACCCGCAGCTCCGCCCTGCCGGTCTCATCACCACTGACTGCCTTCTCCGGGACGCTGGCCGTCGAGTGCTCGAGGAAGCGGCGCCTTCGCCAGGACCGGACGTGCTCGTGGTAGAGGATCTTCCGCACGTACGCCTCGGGATCCCCAGCCCTGACGACCTTCGACCAGTGTGTGGCCGTCTTGATGAGGGCCGCCTGGATCAGGTCTTCGGCCTGGGCATGGTTCCCGGCGAGCAGATAGGCAGCCCGGGACAGCCTGGGCAGCCGCGCCCGCACGAACTCCCGGAACCCCGCTTCATCCTCCACATCTGAAGTACATGCCTCCACCGCCCGGTCAGGTTGGAGCCGGGTCACCATCAACTTCGCAACGGCTTGCGTCTATACGAGTCTGTATCGGCTCGGCTACTCTGCGATACAGCCGGGGGAGGGTGGAGATGGCGTCACGTTCTCGACCAACGGAGTTCCAGCGCGCTGTTGCGGCACAACGCCGCGCCGCCGAAGCCGCCAAGCGGCAACAGGCACGAGATACCGAGCAGGAACGCAAGGAGCAGGTCAAGCAGTACGAGCAGCGTCGGACGGCCGAGGCCGCCCGGCTCACCGCGGATGCTGAGCGGCGGATGGCGGCGCTGAACGGTGTCCTGGCGGCAGCGCTCGCGCACCCTCCGGCAGGTATCGACTTCGCCGCTCTGCGCAAGCACCCACCGGCGATGCCGATCGACCTCGGGCAGGACGCTCGGCCTCTGACGGCACCCGCCTGGGCGGACTTCGAGCCGGCGAGACCCGGCACCCTGGGGCGCCTGCTCGGGGGCGACGCCCGGCACGCGCGTGAACGAGCTGAGGCCGAGCGCAGGTTCGCCGCGGCAGTCGACGGCTATCAGGCGGCGGAGGCCGCTCGGCAGCGTCGCGTGACCGAGGCACGCCGGATGCACGCGCAACGGCTGGCCGCCGCGCGGGCCGAGGTCGACGCGCACAACGCCTCGATGGATCGGTTCGCAGCGGGCGTCCGCGACCGCGACCGGCACGCGGTCAGCCGGTATTTCCAGATGGTGATCGACCAGGTCCAGGATCCTGCTGGGTTTCCCTCCCATCGCCTGGCTGGTTACGTCCCCGAGTCCACCCTGCTCGCCCTGGAGTGGCGGCTGCCGGCTGTCCAGATCGTTCCCGATCAAAGGGCATTCAGGTGGGTGAAGACGAGAGACGAGATCGTCGGGACCGCGCGTACCGCGGCGGAGATCCGGCGGGCCTACCAGAACCTGGTCGCGCAGATCGCGTTGCGTGCGGTGCACACCGTCTTCACCACCGGACGCCTCTCGCTGGTGAACACGGTCGTGTTCAACGGCATCGTCGAGGTCATCGATCCTGCGACGGGCCAGACGGTCACGCCGTGCCTGATCACGCTGCGGGCCAACCGTGAGCAGTTCACGGAACTCGTCCTCGCGAACGTCGATCCGGTCGCGTGTGTCCGTAAGTACTTCGCCGCCGACGTCTCACCACACCCTGAGGAGCTGCAGCCGGTCCAGCCGGTCATGGAGTTCAAGATGGCCGATCCGCGGATCATCGATCCGGTGGACGTCATCAGCCAGATCGACAAGCGCCCGAACCTGCTGGAGCTCACCGCCAAGGAGTTCGAACACTTCATCCACAACCTGTTCACGCGGATGGGGTTCGACACCAAGGTCTTCAGTGCCAGCGGTGACGGCGGGGTGGATTGCGTCGCCTACGACCCCACCCCGATCCGCGGTGGGAAGTACGTCATCCAGGCCAAGCTCTACACCAAGACCGTGCCGCCGACGGCGGTACGGGACCTCTTCGGCACGATGCAGCACGAGGGCGCCAAGAGCGGCATCCTGATCACCACCAGCGGGTACGGCCCGAGCAGCTACGAGTTCGCCAACGGCAAGCCGTTGCAGCTCATCGACGGCAGCGGGCTGCTCGCGATCTGCAAGGACCATGGCATCCCGGCCAGGATCGTTCCGATCGTGAAATGACGAACGCCTGAGTTGCGGGTCAGTGAGGGTCGGTGCCGCGGGACCACATCTGGGGCCACTTGAACTGCACGCCGTTGACCAGGGCGGAGACTCGCACGTCCGTGAACGGGTCGCGAACGTAGTGCACCCGGTCGGCTGCGGGGTCGTGTTCATCGACCTCGACGAGCGCCAGCCGGTAGTTGTCGGCGTTCTGCCCGGCGCGGATCTCGCGGTTGGTGACGAAGAAGCTGTCGTGGCCGGCCATCCGGCCCTTCACCTCGATGTGGACGATCTGCTCGTCCTCGCCCGCCGATCGGACGTCGTAGCCCGGGTTGTTGTGCGCCATCACCTGCGGCACGCGGCCGAGGCGCTGCTCGGCCGCGACAACGGCCCGGATGGCGCGGCGCTCGATCGCGGCGAGATCCTCCATGTACTCGGCGACCGGCTCCTCCCGGCGTCCGGCGCGGCGGTCGATCAGACCCTGCGGCACGACCAGCGCGACGGCCGCGATGGCGGGTGGACGCACCTGCGTGTGCGCCTCCTGGTCCAGTTCGGTCATGCGGCGGGCGAGCCGGAGACGGAGATCCTGCGCGCGCTGCTCGGCGGTCGTCGGCTGCATGGCGGGCTTGCCGCCCTGCATGACGATGTTGGTGAGGCGGGCTACCTCGTCGCGCCAATGCTGGATTTCCTGTGTCAGCCGCTCTTGTACGAGGCTTCGCGTGCGGCTGACCTGTTCTCGCCGGGCCGCGCCGACGTGTGCGTACCAGGCGGGCAGGTCCGTGCTGGCGGCCCAGTGTTCCGCGGTGCGCCGGGCACCGTTGAGCCAGGGGGCGTGCAGGAGGTCGGCGGTGAGCTCGCGGTCGTAGTCGCTGGGCGCGTCGTAGTCCAGGAACGGCGCCACGCTCGGCTGGCTCCGCCCGTCGTTCCACAGCTCGACGTACTGGAACCGTTTGGCGACGGTGCGCTCCAGCCCGTCGATGATCTCCTCGTGCAGAGCGATCAGCAGGCGCGGCTCCTCGGTCGGGTCGAGCCTGTCGACCATGATCGTGCCGCGTTCGAGGGCTTCCCCGTACAGGTCGATCATCCGCTGCACGAGCGCGTCGAGCAGTGGGTGGCCAGGTGCGAGGAGCTGCGCGGGCGGGGCGCCGTCGACGCGGAGGTGCGAACGATCGAAGCAGATTCGTTCGTACCGCAGGTTGATCGGCGCCGCGGGCGTGCGCAGCTCCCGGACTGACTGCGGCACGCTGGGGACTTCCCAGCGGCCTGGCTCGCGTCCCCGGATGCGGCCGCCGGCGCGGTCGAACGCGTCACGGAAGAAGCCTTCGATGTAGTGCGGCTGGAGGCGCAGCAACCGGGCTTCTTCCAGGTCACGGCGGGCGGTGCCGGCATCGGACACGGAGCGCAGGTCGTGGTGCAGCGCGCGTTCCTGGATCAGCTTCACGGCGGTGTCGCCGACGCGCTCGTCGATGACCCGGTCGAGGTGCGCCCTCACCTGCGGATCCTCGCCGCGCCGGATCGCGTCGAGCAGCAGCTCGTGCAGCGGCTGACCCTCGAACGCCTCGCCCAGAACGTCGAAGACCTTGCCGCCGAGCGCGGCGTTCTGCTCTTCGATCTTGGACAGCAGCCGCTCGAAGACGGCGCCCTCGCGGGTGTTGACGGCGACGAGGTTCCACAGGTGGCACATCTCGTACTGACCGATGCGATGGATACGGCCGAAGCGCTGCTCGATCCGGTTCGGGTTCCACGGCAGGTCGTAGTTGACCATGAGGTGAGCCCGTTGCAGGTTGAGACCCTCACCCGCCGCGTCGGTCGCTACCAGTACAAGACAATCGGCGTCGGACGTGAAGCGCTCCTGGACGGCCCGTCGGGCGTCGCGGGACATGGCGCCGTGGATGGAGACGACGGCGTTCTTCCCGGGCAGCGCCTGGCTGATCCCTTCGACGAGGTAGGTGAGCGTGTCGCGGTGCTCGCTGAAGATGATGAGCTTCTGCGGCGCATGCCGCTCCAGCAGGAGCTTCAGCTCGGTCCACTTGCGGTCGGTGCCTGAAGCGCGGACCTTCGCCGCCAGGTCGACCAGTCCTTGCAGCACCGAGATCTCGAACCGCAGCTCTTCGGCGGATTGGGCCGCGGTGGCCGCGTCGACGAGCTGCTCCTCGGTGTCCTCCATCGTGTCGGTGAGGTCGTCGTCGAGGATGTCGGCCAGTTCGATGTCGGGCAGGCGCTCTTTCGTCGCCGGCTTGGTGAGCAGTTCGTTGAGGCGCTGTTCGAGGCGGGCCTGGCGGCGCTGCAGGGAACGCAGGATCGCCTCAGGGCTGGACGCCAGCCGGCGCTGCAGCACGGTGAGCGCGAAGCCGACCCGGTTTCCGCGGACCGTCTCACCGGCGCTGCGCAGCTGGTCGACGCGGTCCCACTCCTGCCGGACGTACTCGGTCACTGCCTCGTACAGCTCGACCTCGAGCTCCGACAGCTCATACGGCACGGTGTACGCGTTGCGCTGCGGGAACAGCGGCTTGCCGGCGAACGTCAGCAGCTCCTCCTTGACCCGCCGCAGCATGAGACCGTCAGCGCCGAGGTTGTGCTCGTCTTTACGGTACTTGCCCTCGAACCGGTCGGGGTCGAGCAGCGCCAGGAAGAGCTGGAAGTCCTCCTCCTTGCCGGCGTGCGGTGTCGCGGTCATCAGCAAGAGGTGCTGCGCCGCCTTGCCGAGCGCTTGTCCGAGCTTGTACCTGCGGGTGCTCTGCAGCTTCTTGCCGAAGTAGTGCGCCGACATCCGATGCGCCTCGTCGACCACGACGACGTCGAAGGCCGAGTGGCCGATCTGATCGACCAAAGCGTCACTGCGCGACAGGTGGTCCATCCGGGCGATCAGCCGCGGATGCTCGTCGAAGATCGACTCTCCCGGCGGCGTCGCGGCCACCAGGTCGGCGGTCAGGATCGCGAAGCGGAGGCCGAACTTCTCGCTCAGCTCGTCCTGCCACTGGTTGACCAGGCCGCCGGGCGCGACGATCAGGCAGCGCGACAGGTCACCGCGGAGCATCAGCTCCTTCAGGTACAGCCCGGCCATGATGGTCTTGCCAGCTCCCGGGTCGTCCGCGAGCAGGAAGCGGAGCGGGACCTTGTCGAGCAGGTGCCCGTAGACGGCCTCGATCTGGTGCGGCAGCGGCTCGAGGTCGCTCGTCGTGACGGCGAGCATGAGGTCGGACTGGGCGGCCGCACGGATCCGCATCGCCTCGGCGGCCAGCTTGAAGTCCGTGGCGTCGGCGTCGAACGTCGTGCGGTGGACCTCGACGATCTCGAGCGCCGGCTCGTTGACCCGCATCAGGATCTGCTCGCCGAGCGCCCCCTGCTCAGTGCGGTACACAAGCCGGACGGAGTCCGGCCCCATCGGCGCTACGGCGATGACTTCGACCGGGCCACCTGGCACCACACCGCTAACAGAGGATCCGGGCACCAGGTCTTCGAGCCGCATGGTCCTGAGCTAACCCGAAATCGCATCGACCGGTCATAGGTCTCCCGTCGATGAAAGCTCGTCTTAACGGTTGGTGGTGACCTTCCACTTCCATCTCTACCGTTACCTCGGTGCAAGTAGTTTCGGTGATCAACTACAAGGGCGGGGTCGGCAAGACAACGCTGACCGCGAACCTGGGCGCCGAGTTGGCCCGACGCGGACAAAACGTCCTACTGATCGATCTCGATCCGCAGAGCAGCCTGACGTTCTGCTTCTACCACCCCGACGAATGGCGTTCGGAGCTGCGCGAAGCGCTGACGATCAAGCGGTGGTTCGACTCCATCGAGGACGGCATCCCCAAGGTCGCCCTGGCTGACCTGGCCGTCCAGCCACGCCCGGTCAATGCGGCCCTTCCTGAGGGCAGCGGACGGCTCAGTCTGATCGCGTCACATCTGCAGCTTATCGACGCCGATTTCAAGCTTGCCCGCAGCATCGGTGGAATCGAACAGAAGTTCGATCCGGCGCTCTATCGGGTTCGCTGCGCACTGGCGAGCGCGCTGCATGACCAGTCGTTCGCGGAATACGACTGGGTGCTGATCGACTGCCCGCCGAACTTCAATGTGGTGACCCAGGCGGCCATCGTCGCCAGCGATCACATCCTGATCCCGGCGAAGGCCGACTACCTGTCCACGTTGGGCATCGAATACCTCTACGGCAACGTCGATGAACTCGTGCAGCGGCACAACGAGCACTCGCTGAAGCACGCGAGGACCCGGCACAGTCGCATCGATCCGAACATGGCCGGCGTCGTGTTCACCATGATCCAGTTCCACGGCGGCCGTCCGATCTCGGCGCTGCAGTACTACATCGACTCGGTGCGCGCCCTCGGCGTGCCGGTGTTTAGCACGTACATGCGCGAGAACAACACCTTGTTCGCCAGCTCCGTGCCGCGCGGGGTGCCAGCGGTGCTCCGCGAGCGGGTCACCTCGCAGATCAACATCGAGCTGCGCACCCTGGCCTCCGAATTCCTCAACACCCTCCATGCCGAAGGGGCAGCCGCGTGAGCGACGTCGCGAAGCTTTCCATGACCGTCCTGCAGCGGATCTCCGAGTTCCTGGCGACCCTGCCCGAGGACCAGCTCGTCGACATCGCGGAAGGCCGGGCCACGCTGACCTACCACCCGTTCGGCGCCGCCGCGCCGGCCGCACCGGTTGCGCCGGTTGCGCCGGTTGCGCCGGCCAAGAAGGCTCCTGCTCAGCGGGCCGCCGCCGCGAAGCCGGCGAAGGACATGTCGGCAGTGGTAGAGGAACTCGCAAACTTGCAGACCCGGGACGAGGGTGAGCGCTACCTTAAGCCCATGCTGGTTGGCGACCTCCGCGCCATCGCCGCACAGCTCGGCATCGGCGGCGTGAGCAAGACTCCGAAGGGCGACCTGATCACGATGCTGGTCGAGCGGACGATCGGCGCCCGGCTCAACTCGCTCGCCGTCCGCCAGTTGTAGCGGTCGTCATCCGGCCTGGAAGACAGTGTCGACGTGCCATTCCAGGAACTCGCGGTGCGGGCGGTCGGCGGCGCGGTCCGGCACGGCGATCGGCTGGCCGTGGCGTGAGTAGAACTCCTCGCCGTTGCCGAAGTCCTCGCGCAGCCTCGGGCTGACCAGCAGCCGGTGCTTCGGGTCGACGCTCAGATACCCGCGGTCGAACATGATGTGCACGTCGGACCGCAGTAGCAGGCCGTTGTCGAGCCGGTGCTGGCCGCCGCTCGGCAGCGGCAGGATGTGCGCCGCCTGCAACACGGGCCGGATCTTCGCGCCGGTGATCGCGCAGCGGTGGCGGTACGCGTCGAGGACGACGCCCTTGAACGCCTGCTGGCCGAGTCGCTGCGGCTGCAGGCGCGGGTCGCCGTAGACGGGTCCGGCGCGGTGCCAGGGTTCGCTGAGGTCCAGCTCGACGGCCGGACCGGTGAGCCGGTGGATCACGTCGCGGAAGTAGCCGGCGTACGCGTCATCGGCCAGGTCGTAGCCCTTGCCCTGGACGATGTTCGACGCGAAGTCCGGCGGCGGCCCGGCGTCGGCGTCGGCCCCGAAGAACCGCGTGTCGCGGACGAAGAGGCAGCCGATGATCGGGTCCTCGCGCGGCGGGATCCGCTGATGCCGGTACCGGCTGATGGCGTCGCGCATCTGCTGGAGGCTGGCGGCGCCGTTGCCTTCGCCGAACAGCTCCCACGCCTCCGAGATCGGCAGCCGGGCGAAGCCGCTGTAGAAGCCACCGCCGACGACCCGGTTGTGCGGGGCGTGGGACTTGAAGAAGAACGGCTCGCCGACCTGCAACGCCCGGAACGCCTTGTCGCTGGCGGGCCGCCAGAAGTTGACCTCCTGCAGGTGCGGGCGCTCGGCGAGGAACCTGTACCACTGGCCGTCGGTCACGCCCACGTAAGCCCTCACGGCGAACAGTGTGCTCCATCGATGCCGCGGTGACCTCACGACTCGCCTCCTGCACGTACATGGTCTCCGGTTGGCCCGGTTGGTGCGTCCCGATCCGGTTGGGGAACCAACCGCCTCCAACCGGTTGGCCTGCGGTTGGCGGCGGTTGATCGCGGTTGGGGCTTCGCGGCGCACGGAGGCACCCAACTGGAGGCCATGCGTGGGTAGGAGGAGCCGCACACGCGCGGCACCGCTGGTGCCTTGGAGGCATGGATGACGCAGCCCCACCACGACCCGGTGCTCTACGCACAGTCGTTCCTCACCGACCGGGACCATCGCCTGCTCGACTGGCTGTATGACCACCAGGTCCTGAGCACGGTGCAGATCACCGCGGCGCTGTTCAACCGGCAGGACTCCGCCCAGGAGCGGTTGCTGCGGCTGTACCGGCTGCGACTGCTGGAGCGGTTCCGCTCGGCGCGGCTGGCCTCGCCGGGCTGGCACCACGTCCTCGACCAGGCCGGCGTCGAACTGGTCGCGGCGCTGCGCGGCGACGCCGTCCCGCGGCGCGTGGACATCACCGCGCAGCGCCGGCGCATCGCGGCCAGCGCGAACCTGCCGCACCTGCTCGGCGTCAACCAGTTCTTCGTCGACCTCATCGCGTACGCCCGGCGCCGCCCCGACGACGCCCTGCTGCGCTGGTGGTCGGAGCGGCAGTGCGCGGCCCCGCTGCGGTTCGGCTCGGTGAGCATGCACCGGGTCCGCGCCGACGGCCACGGCATCTACCAGGAGGGCGACCGCCGGGTGGCGTTCTTCCTCGAGCTCGACCGCGCCACGGAGTCCGTGCCGACGCTGGTGGAGAAGGTGCAGCGGTACGAGCAGCTGGTCACCGAGGGCGGCCCGGCCTGGCCGGTGCTGTTCTCGCTGCCGGACCGCACCCGCGAGCAGCACCTGCACCAGGCCCTCGGTCGGCAGCCGCGAGCGGTCCCGGTCGCGACGGTCGCCCGTGATCGGCTGCTGGACGGCACGGGCGTCGCCGACGCGGTCTGGCTGCCGACCGGCGCGGCGGGTGCGCCGGAACCCCCGCGCCGCCTGATCGACCTCGGCCGGCTCGGCGACCCCGCGGACGACAGCGCGCTCCTGCGCCTGGATCGGCGCCCACTCGCGCAGTAGCAGGCACCCGGTTCGCCGGTCGGATCACGGCCGGCGAACCGCCTGTTGGATCTTCGCTGCCCCGGGTGTTGCCCCGGGCGGATGGGTAGGCGTACCCCTAGGCGGGCCAAAGCCCTGATTTCCGGCACCTAACGGACCCAACCTCGCAGCTCAATGGGCGAATGGGGCGCCGTTCGGAAAACCCTAGAATGTCTCTGTAGAGAGTCATTCCCGAGGAGAGAAAGGGCGCTTAAGGCTTCCGCGACCTCGAACTCTCGCCGGCAGATCCGGTACGACGTGGCCTGCTGAGCCTGTCAGCGTCGACGGGGAGCCGCCTGGCCACCGAGCGCTCGTTCTGGCATCTCGCGACGTGCTCAGAAGCCCGCTGCGGCCCGTACGGGCAGAACACCCTCTCCAGCACCTTCGACAGGCTGCCGACCGCAGGCGGCCGTACAGACGCCGCGTAGCGGGTACGGTCGATCCTTCCGCCGCCGAAGCGGCATCGTTCCCGATGCCACTCGATCCCATACCGCCGGCTGGCGTACCGGACGACGGGTACAACCCGGTACGGGAGCACAAGCCGACCCGGAACGACGCGGTACTCGGGAACGACCGGTACGCGGTATCGGGCAAGACCGGGAACGGGAACGGGTACATCAGCGCGGCACGGTACGCGGAACCGGAACGGCACGCCGGAACGCATCCCGGTACGAGCGCGCATGACCACGGGATCTGCGGCTGGCGGAACCGCACGGCGTTCCGCACCCGTACCCGTTCCGGCCGCCCGTACCGCTCCCGACGGCGGTTGCCCAACACGTTGGGCAACTCGTTGTTCAACCAGCACCAACACACCCGTACCGGCCGCCCGTACCCACCAACCGGTTGGACAACGTCTGGTGGCGGTTGCCGTACCCGTACCCAGTTGACCAACGTGTTGTCCAACCCGTTGTCCGACCAACCCGCCAGCCCCGTTCCCACCGCCAACGGGTTGGTCAACCCATCGGCCGTTCCCGTACCCGGTTGGTCAACCCCGTCTGCGGTTCCCGTTCCCGGTTGGTCAACGCGCCCGCCGTTCCGTACCCGTTGCCCAACCCCCGTCCGCCGTTCCCGTACCCGGTTGGTCAACCCCGGTACGGGTACCGGCGAGCCAGCACTTCGCTCACGACGGGAACGGGGACGGGCTCGCTGAAGAAGACGGCGCCGTGCCCGGTGACACCGTCTTGCAGCGCGCGTCCCATTCCGGGACCCGCAGCAGCGACGGCGCGCTCATCCCCTCCCGGCTGGCGGTCGCGGCGAACGCGATCCCCCGCACACACACCATCGCCACGTTCGGGAAGTTGTCCGCGTTGCGGAAGACCTCGATGTAGTCGACGTCGGAAATCTTGTCCGGCGGGGCGCCCTCTTTGCCGCCGCGGTCGCCGAGCTGTTCCGAGCAGCCCGCCAGCGCCAGTACCAATGCCGCCGCCAGCGCCAGGCGTTTCATTTCGCGGCCGGGCAGGTCGGGTCCCATTCGGGGACGCGGACGAGGTCCGGGGCGGCGTAGGAGTCCTCGCCGCGGGCGCCGCTGGAGGTGGCCGCGAACGCGATCCCGCGAATGCACACGCGGGCGATGTTCGGGAAGTTGTCCGCGTTGCGGAAGACCTCGATGTAATCGACGTCGGAAATCTTGTCAGGCGCGGCGCCCTCGTCGCCGCCGCGGTCACCGAGCTGGTCCGAGCAGCCGGCCAGCGCGAACAGTACGGCCGCCATCGCAAGCATCCGTTTCATCGGCTCCCCCGTGAACTCCGGATGGGGTGGAGGCCGCCGCGGCATGGCAGCGCTGGCATGCCGCGGGTACAGCCCCCGATACCGATGAAAGTAGGGACAACCGTCGAAGTGTTGTGCGTTTCACCCGACGGGTTGACCAAGTCTTGAGGAGTCTCAGATGCCGGTGCGGAACTCCATGGTGCCCTTGCGCTGCCCTTGCATGAGACGAATGGCGAGCTCCGCGTTCATGGCGAGCTGGTTGAACAGCTGCACGACCGTGCCGAGTACCTTGATGGCCTTGGTCATCGCGGCGAGTGCCTTCTCCTCCTCGAGAAGTTTCGCGGCGGCCTTGGTGGCCCGTTCGAGCGCCGGCGGGCGGGCCTTCTCCACGAGGTTCTTCAGCTTCGACGTCAACCGCTGGATCTCGCCGTCGAGCTGCCGCTGCTTGAGCAGGCACTGCTGCACCTTCGGCGGGCACACGAGCGCCGCACGTTCGGCCTTTCGCGCGTTCAGGTCCGTCCCGACGCTGGTGATTTCGTCGTCGATTTCCTTGAGCCGCAGGTCCTTCTCGGCCTTCTTGGTGGTCGCGTCGATGACGTTCTGCTCCTGGTCCGGCAGGCGTTCCTGAAGGTTGGCCTGACGCCGTTTCAGCTGTTCCTCGGTCGTGCGGTCGCCCAGTTTGTACGGGTCGGCGCCGAGCCCGAGCCACGCCTTCGTCGCCTCCTCCGCGAGCTGCGCGAAGTCGCCGATGACCGGCACCGCCCCGAGGATCGAGAACAGGAACTCCCGCAGCCTGGTCGCCTCGGGCTCCAGCGTCAGCGCCGCATACAGGTACCCACCCGCGACGGCGATCTTGCCCTTCCCCTGGGAAATCCGAACCATCTCGTCGATCGCGGCGCGGGTGTTCGGCAGCGGCCATTCGGAGACGTTCTCCCAGTACGTCATGGCCCGCGTCATTGCGTTCACGTCGATTCTGCCGCCCGAGACGGAGCTCAGGAACCCAGCCAACGCCGTCGCCGCGAGCGCCCGTTTGTCGGCGATGTCGGCGTCCACCCAGAAGCTCTGCCCGGCCTTGTTGAAACACCCGCCGGTCCACGTCGCGACACCGTTCGGCGGCAGCAATCCAATCGTCGCGGTGCCACCCGGTACAGGCGGAACAGTCAACGCGGGAGACGCCGCGGTTCGCAGCGTCGCCCAGATCCCGATGTCCGACGTCACCGTCAGCACGGTCCGGTCCCCGTCGCACGGCGCTTTCGGATCCGCGACCAGACCCTTCATGAGCCCATTCGCAAGGGTGTCAACCACGTCGATGCGGTACCCGACCGTGACCTGCCGCCGCACGGTCCGCCCGGTCCCGTTCCTGGTCGCGGTCATCGCGATCTCATAGGTCCCCGGCAGCGGCGCATTCCACACCACACTCGGTCCGTTTTCGCCGAGCGGCGTGCCGTTGACGCTCCACGTGTACGAGGTGTCGGCCGCCGGACCGGGCACCACCAACCTCCGCGACAGCGCCCTTCCGGGAATCTCGACAACCTCGAAATCCACCGGCGCCGTGATGGTGAACTCTCCGGTCGCGACGTGACAGCTGATCGGCTGCGACAGCGAGCAGTACCCGAGTTTCACGAGGTACCGCCCGGGCGCCAGCCCGTTGACGATCGCCTCGGCACCCTCCCGCTCAGCGATCGGTTCGGTGGCGCCCTCCAGGTACACGCCCCAGTTGAAACCACCCGTGTTCGGCTTCGTGTCGACGGCTTTCAACGCCACCGACGTGCCGTTCACGGTGATCCCGGCCGCCGCGCCGGGCCCGCTGTCACCCTTGACCGTCCCGGTGACCAGCCCCGCCGGATCGGACAGCCCCGCCTCATTGACCTCCGCCGACCGGCACCCGACAAGCTTGCCGGCCACGGGCGCCACATACGTGAAGTCGGCCGGCACGTATGCGCCCTGTGTCCGCTGGTACATGACGTACGCGAGCTCCTCGACAACGCTGTACGAATTGTCGACGAACATCAGCTGGAAATGGAAGTCGTTGGACCCCTTGCCCGCCATGGTGGCCGTGCCGGACAGCTCCGCCCCGGCACTGATGTTGTCCATGACAAGGTGCGCCGACCCGAGGTCCGTGTTGCACCCGTCGGCCGGATAACCGGTGTTGCTGCTCGTAAAGGCGATAGGCCGGTCCCCTGGATCAGCCTGCGCAGCGGTCTCGGAAAACGACAACGTCGCCACGACAACGGCACCCGCCAAGGCACCTGCCAGGACACGACGCGAGCGGGATAAGCGCATGCCTCATGGAACCGCAGGACCCGCCGCCCAGCCTTCAGTCAAACCCGCGAACCGTTACGCCGTGTGGTCATCCGACATCAGCCGGTTCGCTACATCACTGTACCGGTCGCATCAGATGCGATCACCCTTCAGCCCATCGACGAACGCCACAAAGGCAGCGGTCTCAAAGATGAGCGCCGGCCCGTTCGGGTCCTTGCTGTCCCGCACCGCCACGATGCCGGGCAGATTGTCGGCCACCTCGACACAGTTACCGCCGTTGCCGCCACTGCGCGTGCTCTTGCGCCACCGGGCGCCCGTGAGGTCATGCATCGTCGTACTCCTTGGCGAGCGAGCTCATGAGGTCTCTCGAATCTTCCACGCTGAGGACCAGGTCGTCCAAGGTGTTCCACGCACTCTCGTATGTCTCGACCTCGACCTTCTTGTCGAGGTAGACGGCGCCGGTCAGGCCTTCGCTGTACACCGTGGTCGGCTCGGCCGGCCGATGACCTTCTGCCCGGAAGTCGAGGATCACGAACGGACCGCTCTGCGTCGCGCGGTGTGGGCCTGCCGAGAGCGGTAGCACCCGCACGTGGACATTCTTGGCGTCCGATGCCCCAGCGAGGCGTCGGAGCTGGGCCTGCATGCCAGCGGCGCCGCCGATGGGCCGCCGGAGCACTGCCTCGTCGAGGATGACGTCCAGTGCCGGTGGACGCGGGGCGCGTCGTGCGAGCAGCCGTTGCCGCTCCATCCGCAAAGCAACCAGCCGAGCGACCTTCTCCCGCTGCTGACCCGGGGCGGCATCTGGCGGGCGAACGGAGGCAGGTGGTGATGGCCGGCTCGATCGAGATCCCCACACTGCGACCCGAAGGGCAGCCTCAACGAGGCCGGGCTCACGGGCAGCCGCACACCGCAAGGAGAACCGTGAACGCTGAGTTCCACCCAGACTGGTGCTCGCGGACCGCGTGCACCGCCTACCTGCCCGACGGCGACGAATACCACCGCTCCGAGCCACTGTTCCTCAAGACCGACGACCCGGCTATCAACCTCGTCATCTGCAAACTCGCCGACCCCGACGGCACCGAGGAACACATCGAGCTGTCGATGCTCCAACTTTCCAACGGCCAACCATGGCACCTGACCGAACCCATCGCCGGCCGGGAGTTGCTGCTTCCGAGCACCACAGCCGACGCCGCCCGTCGTGCCCTCGCCGAACTGGTTGACGCTTGACCGTAGGCGTCTACCACCACAAGCCGCGGCAAGTCGCCGACCTGCATGTTGTAACCTACCTAGAAAATTTCTATGTAGGTTACATTGAGGAGGTGGACAGTAGTGACGGCGTCGAGCTGCTGCTGGATGCCGGCCTGGATCGGCGAGTTGTAGGTAGCACCGAGGTCGAGATCGGCGTCGGCGACGGCCAGCGGTCGCGTCACCAGGTGATGCTGCTGCGCCATTCGCCGAGCCCGGGTGAGATCGACCGTGCCGTGGCGGCGCTCCGGCCGCATGTCGACGGAGTGCTCTTCGTGGTCGCGCGAGCGGGACGTGCCTTGAGGCAAGCTGCCGAGCGGGATCACCGCATCGCGTACGCAGCGGTCGACGACGCGGTCGTCCACTTCCGGGGTGAGGTACACCAGGCCGGTGAGCAACGGCCGGCCGCTCCTGTGCGTCCGGGGCGCTCCAGCTGGGCCCGGCTGGCGATGCTCCGGCTGTTCGCGCTGAGCGCTGCCGAGCCGTTGTCGCAGTCGGAGATTGCGCGCCGGCTCGGGATGTCGCACGTTGCGATCGGCAAGCAGCTTCCGCTGGCCGACGAGCTGGTGGCGCGCACCTCGGGCGGATGGCAGGTGATAGACCGGGCAGGGTGCTGGGACCGGTTCATGCTGGAGTACCCGGGGCCACGCGGCCTGACCACGTACTGGTCGGCGACCGGAGACGTCGCGGCGCAGCTCGCCCGGATCGAACAGGTCGCACGGGACCGAGGCGGCGCCCCACCAGTCGTGTCCGGTGACCTCGCCGCCGATCTGTACGCACCATGGCGACGTCCGGACCGCGTCATCGCCTATGTCGCCGATCAACCTCCGCTGGAGGAGCACGGCTTCGCGACCGTACGGTCCGCGGATGCGACGGTCGAGTTGTGGACTCCCCGGGACCCGACCATCCTGACCATGTCCCGCGAATTGCCGTCGATGGCAGGCGAGAGCCGGCGCCGGTACACCGACCCGCTGATCGCGGCGTGGGACCTACGCAGGTCACCCGGCGGCGACGTCGACGAAGCCGTCGAGCAGCTTCGAGCGCTAGCACTCCGGGAGCGACTGTGGTCCTGAAGCGTCACGTGGAGTTCGTCGCCACCTCGTACGCCGACGAGCTGTCCATCCGATCGCTCGCGGAGATCAGCGCGATCACCGCCGACCAGAACGTGCGCATCATCGGCGGGCAGATGGCTTCGCTGCTCCTGACCGCCTTCCCCGTCCCTGGCGTCGCCATCCGCCGCACCCGCGACGCCGATGCCGCGATCACGACCGAGCTCGCCGGCTCCGGCGTCATCCACCAGCGCCTCGTCGAACACGGGTATGCCGCCACGAGCGGCAACAGCTACATGCGGCCGGTTCCGGAGCTGGCGGTCTCGGGTGGCCCCGTTCCGGAGCTTGCCGTCGACCTGCTCATACCTTCGCTCGACGGACGCTTCCGACCCCAGGAACACGGAGGTCGCGCGTTCGATTCAGCCCCTGGACTCGCCCCCGCCCTGGCCGCCGACCCCATCGTGATCGAGGCCGGAGCACGGATGCTCGACGGCACCAGGCTGGAGTTCACCGTGCGGGTGCCCACAGTGGAGCTCGCACTCGTCATCAAGGCGCTCGCGTACGGCTCCCGCCTGGAAGCCCGGGACGTCGAGGACATCTACCGCCTTCTTGAAATCCGCGACAGTCACGCACCCGACGAGATCGGTGGCTGGCGGCTGCACGAGGCCCCATTGCGAGGCTCGCGCCGCGATGCCGCAGCCCATCTGCACGAACTGGCCCGCCGCAGTCGACGCCGCTCCGACGTCGAAGTGCCGACCGCCCGGCTCGCAACGCTCATCGCCGCCCTGGTTGCTCGACCCGACTGACCACACGAGCCTCTGAGCTGTGGTCACAGTGGTGGGTCGAGCAGGCGCCTGGCGATGTTCTCGGCGTTGAGCTGCTGGATCACGTCCTCGACGGCGTCCTCGTCGGTGAGGTCGACACCGCGGGCCTGCAGCTCGGCCGCGATCTGTTTCGCCGGGCCCCAGGATGTCTCGTCGTCGACCGTGGCCTCGAACTCGGGCAGCCACATGTCGACGTCGGCCACCACCGGCGTGATCCACTCGTCGGCGACGCCGCGGCGTTCCAGGGCGAACCGCACCCAGCTGCGCAGCGCGTCAGGCAGGGCGGCCCGCTCGTCATCGTCGAGGAACGCCTTTCGCGGCAGCCAGTCGGCGAGGAACATGCCGACCGCGCCGGGGCTCCAGCCGAGGGGGCGGTTGTTGAGGTACCCGTCGCCGTAGTCGAGGAAGAGGTCGGCCAGCCGCCGGTACGCCTCGGAATCCACCGTCTGCCCGACGAAGGCCTCGATGAGCTCGTGCCGGTCCGCGTCGCTCAACGCGACGAACTCGGGCCACTCCGGCAGGTGCTCGCGGCAGCGCGCCCACGCGAGCGCCCGCAGGTCGACGAAGTCCTCGTCGTCGTGCCGCGGCCACAGCATGTCGGTGTGCCGCAGCGCGTCAGCGAGGTCGGCGAGCGCGTCGGCGACCGGCACCTCCTCGATCGGCATCGGCACCTCGTCGTCCTCCCGCGTGTCCTCCCACACTTCGGCGGCTCCGGTCTGCAGCAGCTGGAGCTGCTCCACGACGGTGCCGCCGCTGGTAAGGATCTGCGCGAGGAGAGTGTGCGTCCCATACTCGATGAACAGGACCCGCTCGCTGTCATAGACGTCGACGGCGCGCATGGCTCGTACCGGCGAAAATGCCGCATCGGGCCAGGGCGGCGCCGGCTGAGACTCTTGCAGGATCTCGATCGTCCCGTCGAGCAGCTTGTGGTCGCTGGGCTGGGCCACCATCCGCAGCGCGACCACGGCGGCCAGGCCTTGCGGGGACGGGTGGGAGATGCAGCGGCCGACGACCTCGAGGATGAAGGTGTGCTCCGCTTCCCGGTCACCGAGCGGCGCCTGCAGCCACGCCTGCCCGAGCCACCCGGACGCCCACTGCTCGACCTCGAGGCGATCGGTGTAGGCGAGCAGGTCCCGAGCCGCGTGGACCAGCCGGTCGGAGAGCCGCAGCTGCCGGACGGGCCCCTGCCGGCGGGACTTCGGCTTACCCCGCCCAGCCGGGCGTCCACGACTCTTCGGACTCATTCCGACAGTGCACCACAACGGTGGCAGGCATTGAGCGACTTCGGGTCTGGCGCGCCTACGGTTCACCTCGCTCGGCTGCCTGCCATTCAGTCGTGTGGACGCTTACGGCGGCGGCCAGCAGGGCCAGTCCGTCGGTCCCACCAGCGCAGGCTCCTACGTGACGGATCGAAGTGACGTTGGAGTACTGACGCGCGTTCATTGCGCACCTTCTGCGCTGTTCAACGCCTTGCCCAACACGTTCGATGTACCTATGACCAGGAGCATCCGGCCGCCAAGGCCCTCCGCGGAATCGAGCGCCATTGCCTACGCGCTGCTCGAAGTGGAGGTTGCGATCGATGTGATCGCACTCATCCACGACGTCGTAGAAGACCACGACGACCGGGCCCTCGTCGTTGCGGACATCGTCGAATGCTGGCTGCGGCTTTCACCCAAGGCGAGGGCCGAGTACGACAGCTGGGCGCCGTTTTCAGGACTTCGGTGGTTCGCCGGCGACTACACCGCCGAGGTAGATCGGGCGTCGCTTCCCGCCGAAGATGCGCCGGTGTCACCGCCGTTCCCCGCCGACACCGACGAGCTCTGCTACAAGGGCTGGCAACGACACGTAGCCGACCTGCGCAGCCGTCGCCGCACCGGTGCACCTCCGGCCGCGGCGTGGCTGGCTCGTTTTGCCGCGCCGACGCCCCCGTCGCGGTGCGCGTGAACGTTTAGCTGCGACACCCATCGTGCAGGTAGTGCGTCCGCCCTGTCGCGAACGCGTCGAGGGCCTGATCGACCCGACGCGAGACGTACGGCCTCAGCAACGTTCTCGCCTCCGGGACCGTGCAGAATCGAGCCGCGTTCAGCTCGCCGTCCTCCAGTCGAATCGAACGCTGCTGGTCCGCGCTCAGCACGCCACCGTCGAAGATGAACGCCAGCAGGTCGTCCCACGGTTCGTGTGGCGCGACCCAATCAACGACGAGCAGGTCGCCGCCGGCGTACTCCAGTCCGAGTTCCTCGGCCACCTCACGAATGGCGGCAGTCAGCGGCGGCTCATTCGCCTCAACCATGCCGCCCGGTAAGTCCCAGGCCGGCTTGTACTGCGGGTCGACCAGCAAGATCCGGCCGCCGTCATCTCGGAAGAGCACATCGGCGCTGACCCGCTTGCGTGGCTGGATCCGGTTGCCTTCCGCGAGATGCGCGCGCCAAGCGGCGGGATCGCGCTCGTACAGCGGAATGTCCGAACTCATGCCGGCGAGCCGCCTACCGAATTCCGGCTCGGGCGCCAACGAGCGAGCCATCGCCGGTCTCGAAGGTCGCTCTGCAGCATCGCGAGGAAGGTGGCGACACCGTCATTCGGCTGGAACGGCACGAGCCGTCGTCCGATGTCCTCAAGCTGCCGCATCACAACTGCCGAGCCTAGTGCGCTCGTCGAGCGCAGCGCATCCGATGCGATCTCGCAGGCCTCCTCCGGGAGTGCCTGGGCAACCAGCGTCGCGGCGAGCTCCAGCTGCGACAACGCACGACTGCGAGCACGCTCGGAAGTGCGCGCAACGACTGCCTGCTCCGCAGCGGCGCGGGCCGCGCCGAATTGTCCGATTCGCCGGAGGCAACGGGAAGCCTCCAACGCCAGCGACGCTTCATCGAAGCGACTCACCCAGACCGAGCCAGATGCTGCAGTACGACCCAGCGCGCGTTCGGCATGACGGAGGTGATCCAGGCACCCGGCCCGATCGCCAACCGCTGCATGCCCGCGCGCCTGGAGCGCGAACAACTTCGCCGCCAGGCCCGCATGTGACGGGCCCGCCTTCAACCGGTCCTGACCTTGGTTCGAGTGCTTCAGGGCCTGGTCAGGGCGATTGAGGTGTAGAGATAGGTGGCTGAGGCTTCCACAGATGTGGGCTTGGAGCTGACTGTCGTGCGCGATCGTGGCGAACTGGAGCGCCTGCTGGAAGTGTCTTCCGGTTACAGCGTCGGCGCCGGCATCGTGCGCCATCCATCCAGCCATCTCTGTCAGTCCGGCGGCAACCGCAAAGACCTCATCGCGACCGCGGTCTGACACAAGCCCGAACATGCGAGGTGCAACGTCGTACTGAAGATAATTGGAGACATTGGCGTATAGACGCGCGCCGCCCATCGAACTGTCCGCCTGGCGCAATGACCGCACCATCTTGAGGTCATCGCCCTCAGGAAACGTCCGCAGTACTGGAACAACTACATCAGGTACTGCTGCGTCTGCTGCGAGAAGGCGCGCCAGCTCTTCGATTGAGACTTCGAGTGCTTCAGCGAGTCCGGGGCGATAGCACGGTTGCGGCGAGGTCTCGGCACGCTCCCACCGCACCACGGTCGAACGATCAACTCTCAGGACCTCAGCCAGCCTCTCCTGGCTGAGGCCGACGTCTTTTCGCCGCTGAGCCAGCGCCCGTCGTCGCACGCTACCGAACCTCCTGTTCTAGAACATTCCCCCACATGGGGCCTCCTGGAGCAACGCACTGCATCAAAACTGCGCAGTAGTTGGCGGCCTACCCTCGCTCGGATACATCGGCTACGTCGCAACTCCGCCGAACAGTCATTGACGCTGCCGCATCAGCCGTACTGGCTTCCCAGGAACGGCTTTAGGGTCATCTCGTGCTGCGGCTTGCGCGGTCGACTCGCGCCGGAAGGAGTTACCGATGACGCGGGGCCGACGTGGCGGGACACTCAGCATCTTGGTCGAAGCACAACGGCGTCATCAGCGACAGCAATGGGCACAGCACCGCGCCTGGGAGGCTGCGCAACAGCAGTACGAGAAGGCGCAGAGAGCAGCCCAGCGCGCGGCGGCCGGTGCGCACAAGGCAGCCATGGCCGCCTACCAGAACGCCCGGGAGTCCGAGGCCGCCCAACAGACCGCCGATCTGGAGCGGCAGCTCAGCGCACTGCGAGCGATCCTCGCCGCCGGCGCCGCGTGCCCACCGATTCAGCTCGCGCACCTGCGGGCAGTACCGCCGAACGTCGCCTTCAACCCGGGTCGGCTCGCCCTTCCAATTCCGATGCCAAACCCGGCGCGGTACCAGCCGCCGGCGCTCACCGCAATGCAACTCCTCAACCCTGCGACCCGGCGGAGACACGAGGAGGAGACGAGTCGCCTCCGGAGCCAGTTCGAACGCGACTGGCACGGTGCGCAAGCTGCGGAACTCTTCCGTCAGCGCCGGTTGGAGGAGCTCCGCCAGCAACACAACGCATGGATGCAAGCGCAGGCTGAGCACGCAGCGGCATACAACGCTCGCATCGATGAAGTCAGCCTCGGCCTCCGCGCCGGACGTCCGGACGCCGTCGCCGAGTACTTCGCCGCGGTGTTCTGTGCCGGCCAGGCGTGGCCTGTGCAGTTTCCCCGTGAAGTCAGAACAGCCTGGGACGCCGACGCTCGCCAACTGATCGTCGACTGGCAGTTGCCCACCCTCGACGTCGTGCCAGATGCCAGCCGGATCCGGTACGTCAAGAGCACTGACGAGCTCAAGCGGATCGCGATGCCCGCAGCGCAGCGAACTGCGCTGTACCGCGACGTGTTGTCGCAGTCCTGCCTCCGCGTGGTGGCTGACGCGTTCCGCGCGGATCATCACGGACACCTTGACTCGGTGGCGATCAACGGGTTCGTCGCCGGACGCGACCCAGCCACCGGCATGGATGAAGACCGGTGCCTGGTGACTGTGACAATCCGCCGCGATGACCTTCGCGGCATGCAGTTGACCCGGGTGGACGCCGCCGACTGCATTACCGCGCTGCGTGGCCAGGTCTCGGCCAAACCAGATCGCCTCGTTGCAGTCCGGCCTGGTCGCCGACCGGAGGCAGTATCCGGCGCCATCACGTCCGAGGACGACGACATCGATCTGTACGAGATGGACCCGCTGCGGTTCGAGGACCTCGTCGCGGACCTCTTCCGCGCTCGAGGGCTCAACGTCATGACCACTGACCGCACCGGCGACGAGGGCGTCGACGTAATAGCCGAAGACGCCGATCCGATCACTGGCGGCTTGATCGTCATCCAGGTCAAGCGCTACCGGGCCACCGTCTCACCCAGCGTCGTGCGCGAGCTGTACGGCGTCGTCCAACACCGCGGTGCGACGAAGGGGATCCTGGTGACGACGTCAGGGTTCGGCCCGGGCTCGTACGAGTTCGCCCGTGACAAGCCCTTGACACTCATCACCGGCCAAGAACTGGTGACGCTGCTCGCCCAATACGGTCTACCGGGCCGACTCGGCCCGGCTGGCAACGGCGGACTGTAAGCCTGCGTCCTACAGCTCACCTCGTTCGACTGCCTGCCGCATCAACTCAGCGAGGTACACGCCGACCGGCTGTTCCACAAGCTCCGCGCTTCCCCATCGCAGGTCAGGTACCGCGACACGGATCGTGAGCAAGCGGCAGGCACTCACTGCGGCCGCCAGCGCAAAGTGCAGGCCACGGGCAGCGAACCGGAGATCTTCGACGACCCGGATGAGCTTCGACGCCGCCGCTGCGATGACCGGGTCGCTGCTGCCACTCTCGCGATCCAGGACGCGATACACGGCGTGCGGGTCGCCCTCTGTCTCCGTGCGAAGGACCACACGCATCGCCTCGGTGAACCAGGCGTCTGCCTCCTCGTCGTCATCTTGGAGCTCGAGCTCGGCGGCATGCTCGTCGAGGATCGCCGCCGCATCGGCTCGGGTGGTGTGCAACATGCTGGTGCCCAAGAGGGTCAGAAAGACCGTCCTCGTCATTCTCAGCGCCGAACACGGCCTGATTCGGCCGGACATGCTGCTGGAGCCCTACGACACGGCACTCGGACAACGCAGCAGTGCCTACCGACGGGCATGGGGACAGTGGGTAGTCGCCAAGCTCCAAGCAACCGAGCCGACTCTTCGGGGGCTCGTCGTCGACATCCATGCCGGCGAAGAGTACGCGGCGGCTGTCGTGCCGTTGTTGGTTGAGGCCGGAGCACAGGTGCAACAGCCGTTGGCTGGACTCGGACTCGGGCGGCAATTGGCGTGGTACCGCCAGGAACAACCGAACACGACGTTCGGTGGAGACTTGCCTGTCATCGACGGTCCGATTGAGGCGGTCTCCGCTGGCGACCCTGCTTCGGCCGGCGTGGTAGCGGCGTTGCTTCGCTATGGGCGGGAACACCGCGAGGATCGAGCTGGCACCGAACCGGTGTTCACTGCCTCTCCCGAAGCCAACGCGCTGCTCCTCGCGGATCCGTTCGCGTTTCTGCTGGCAGTTGTGTTCGATCAGGGAATCCCCGCTGAACGCGCCTGGCGTGCACCGCACGACCTGCAGAAGCATCTTGGGCACCTCGATCCGAAGCGCTTCGTCGCCGAGCCCGACACCGTCCGAGCGGCCGTGTCGCAGTCGCCCGCTCTGCACCGGTACGTCAACAACCTGCCTGCCTGGCTCGTCCACGCGGCACGGATCGTGGTGACGCAATACGACGGCGACGCCCGCAGGATTTGGAACGACCGTCCACGGGCCGCAGCGCTCAACGCCCGGCTGCGGCGGTTCCCTGGCATCGGGCAGAAGAAGGCAGCCATGGCGGTCGAGATCCTCCACCGCGACCTCGGTGTCGAGGTCCGCGAGCTGTCTGGCAGCGACATCGCCTACGACGTGCATGTGCGTCGGGTGTTCTTGCGCACCCGACTTGCCGAGGTCGACGACTTGGATCATATGGTTGAGGTGGCCCGATGGCTCCATCCGGAACGACCGGGTGAGCTCGACTTTCCGGCCTGGCTGATTGGCAGGCGATGGTGCGGCCCCGGAACACCAACCTGCGGTAGTTGCCCATTGGCCGATGCGTGTCCGAAGGACATCCAGCGCGCCGCACAGATCTGACGGATGTCAGGAGCGCCTCGTATGCGTGGCGCTCCCGACATCGTGCGTTATCGCCTGGCTCGTTCGATGACCTCTTCCGGGGACAGGGGTGCCTTCGGGTGGTGGGTGAGACACAGCGGTGTCCGGACCTTCACGAACGAGAAGCCCTCGCCTGCGGCGTAGAACTGGCCGCTGCCGAGCAGGCCGATGTCCGGCAGCTTGCCGCCCTTGGCCTGGGCGAGCTCCCGGGCGGCATCGATCTGGGCCGGGGAGTTCAGCAGGCCGAAGAACTGCGTGGTGGCGTTGCCGGAGATCTGGTTGTGCAGGCCTTTCGGTGCCTGCGTGGCGAAGACCAGACCCAGGCCGTACTTGCGGGCCTGCGACGCGAGGGTGATGGTGCTCGCGGTGGCGGTCGTCGTGCCGGACGAGGGTGCGAGGGTCTGGGCCTCGTCCATGATGAACAGTCCGCCGAGAGGGCGGTCGCCGGCGGGGTTGCGCTTGAGCCAGGTGAACAGGGCCATCTGCAGCTGGTTGACGAAGCTCTGCTTCTCCGTGTCCGACATGAGGCCGATGAAGCTGATCACCGACACCCGGGCGCGTTTGCCCGGCGGCGGGGTCAGCAGGGTCCCCGGGTCGGCGGCGGTGCCGCGGCCGCCGAAGAGCGGGTCGTTGACCATGGCGGCCTTGAGCGTCTCGGACAGGTCGTGGGCGAGCTTGTTGGCGCGGGTCATCCGGCTCACGTCGTCGGGCAGGTCGGCGAGGAAGTCGGTGAAGCCTTCCAGTCCGACCTTGCCGCTGCGGGCGTACACCTGCAGGGCTTCGGTGAGCACCGCCTTGCTCTGTGCGGCGAGCCGGGTGGTGCCGCTGGCGCCGGCGCGCGGGGCGAGTGCTTCGACCGCGGCGCGGACAGCCTGGTCGAACTCGTCCCGCGAGTCACGCAGCGGAGCGAAGTCCGGTAGCGGCTGAAACGTCAGCGGACGGCCGCTGCTGACGTTCGGGGTCCACACGGCGACATCGGTGTGCTCCAGGTAGTCCTGGGCGCGCAGGTCGTCGCCGGTACCCCAGCCGGCGGGTGGCTCGGGCCAGGGATCGCCGAGCCGGGCCAGGTCGTTGTTGGGGTCCAGGACGATGGACGACACGCCTTGCCGGGCGCACTCTTCGACGAGGCGACGGATGAGGACGGTCTTGCCGGATCCCGATCCGGCGAAGACGACGGTGTGCCTGCGCAGGGATTCGAGGTCGACCCTGAACGGGGTGTCGTCGTTGATCAGGCGCCCGAGGCCGATGGAGTGACCGTCGCCGGTCACGTCCGCCGACTTCGGGGAGGTCGGCTGCCCAGGGCCGACGTCATGACCGTCCGTCGGCTGCGGGGAGCCGCGGTGCGGCGCCAGGACCGCGCTGAAGAGTTCGGTCCGGCTCGCCGGACGGCGGGCCACCAGCCACTCGCCGAGCAGCGCATGCTGAGCGGTCTGCATGCGCCGGAGCGCGTCGAACGTCTTCAGATCCTGTTCACTGATCCGGTGCCACACGCCGCCCGCGGCGAGGAACGCGTCGACGGTTTCCTTGGTACGGGCGCCGGTCGGCCACGGCTGCTGCCGGAGCAGGACCAGCCGGCGTTGCGGGATCGCGAGGTCAAGGCCTGCCATCGTGCACGCGTCCTTGATCCGGGCGGTCGCCGCCCGGGCGTTGGTGTGCGCGATGGCGCGGAAGGCCCAGTGCGCCTCGTTCTCGGTGGCCTCGTCGACGACCTCGATGAGGCGGCCGTGCAGCGCGGGCTTCGGGCTCGGCTTCGGGTCCTGCTTGTAGACCACGCCGCTGGGGGCCTGCTCGTCGATCCACGCCTGGATCCCGGCGGCGAGCAGCGGCGGCATCTCGGCGTCCTCGGTGAACCGGCCGAGCGCGCCGGTGACGTCGGCCGTGTTCACGAACTGCTCGAACATCGCGTCGAGGGGTGCCAGATCCGCAGGGTTGTCGGTTGGCGGCGGCGGTGAGGTCGGCCCCGGCACCGTCTCGGGGAACCGGACGAGCTCCTCGACAGCGTCCTTGTCCAGGCACTGGCGGATGTGGTGGTCGACCCGCTGCAGGAGCGTCCTCGGCGTGAACCGCCGGGCGTCCTCGAACGCCTCCTCCCGGATCGGCCAGGTCGGGTACAGCGGGCGGAAGTGCTCGGACCCGTACGCCTCGGCGAACCGCTTCTCGACGATCAGACGCGCGATGTCCGGGCTGTCGATCCGGTCGGGCAGCTGGGTCTCCCGGAACCGTTGGATCACGGGGCTCGGTGTGCCCCGTTTCAGCAGCTCCCAGGTGTCGGGCAGGCATGACATCACCACGAGGGTCCGCTGGGTGACCTCGCGCAGGGTCAGCAGCCCGTCGGCGATCGGACCCACGGTCGCGGTCTGGTCCGGGTCGAGCGCCTCGCTGCGGTTGAAGAACGCCGTCGTGGTCTGTGCGAACAGCGTGTCGAGCTGGTCGATGGCGATCACGCTCGGGCTGAGCGTCAGGGCGATGAGCCGCGAGATGTCGCTGACGACCTCCTGCGGTTTGCGGACCGCCGCCGTGAACCCCCAGTCGGTGCGGTCTGACAGCTCGGTCGGCTCAGAGACGAGATGGGCCTGACCGATGTCCTGGTGATCGAAGTTGAGCGAGCCGTACAGCACCAACGCCCGTGCGGTGTCCTGGCACTCGCGGCCGGTGACGTTGTCGTACTGCCGCAGGGCGGTGATGAAGATGTCGAGGTCCGCACGCGTGAGGGTGTCGTTGCCCATGATCGCGTCGCGGACGTCGGCCGGGATCCCGAGCTGCGGGGTGAGCCGGCGCAGGAACGTCTTGAGCTGGGTGCCCAGGCCGGCGATGTCACGGGTCAGACCGTTCAGGATGCCCTGAACGGTACTTTCCCAGAACGTCCTGCCATTGATCAATTTGACGAGGAAGAAGTATCCACCACCATCGGCGCGCTGGATGGTCTCGCGGACCGCGCCGAGCAGGTGGGTCTTGCCCGCGCCGGCACGGCCCTGCAGCGCGACGCTGAGCGGGGTGATGGTGTCGCTGCGGCGCGCCCGGCCGACCCCGCTGAGGATCTCGCGGACCGCGCGTTCGTGCAGCTCGGGTACGTCGTAGGGCGATGCGTGCCAGATGTCGTCGGGGGTGGGCGCCGGGTTGAAGTGCAGCGCTTCAAGGGCGGCGCGCTCGGCAGCGGGAATCACGGCTGGCCGATGGCCAGGGCGTGGTTGTCCTCTCCACCGATCTTGACCGCCGCGGCCAGATCCCGGTTGGTGAGGGCCTTGGTGTTGGCGGCCGGGATGATCCGGACCCCGTCCTGGTCTAGCAGCGCGAGCAGCGCGTCGTCGACCTCGTCCCGGCGCAGGTCGGTGAGCTCGTCCCGCAGGTCGGCGAGCCCGACCCAGTCACCGGGCTTCGCCGCCAGCGCGGCGTACGCGACGCGGATGCGGGACTCGGCGTCGCCCTCGGCCGCCGGTTCGGCGTGCTGCATGAAGAACTCGCCGACGCTGACCTTCACGCCATGCGTGCGCTGCAGTTGCTCCAGCGACCGGTGCAAATTGCCGAGCAGCGTCAGGATGGTCCGCGACGACGATTTGCCTGCCTTCGGCGGCTCCGTGGTGTGGAGCTGGCGCATGACCCGCCAGCCCTGCTCGGTCAACTGATGCGAGAACGGCCGGTGCGACCGGTTGGTCTCCACCAGTCCGAGCTTCTTCTCCAGCTTCACGTTGTCCGCACCGGTGAGTGCGAAACCGGCCAGCTCCTTCAGCTCGTTGTTGTCGAGCTCGCGGGCCTCGGACATCAGCACGACGAGCGCGAGGATCTGGTTGGGGGTGAGGGCTGGAACGTCGTCGGAGGTTGGCATGCGTCCTCATTTCGCGGAGAGGGGTGAGCGCCGGAGGGCAAGCAGGTCGCGGATCGTGAGTGCTGCCGCGTGGGGGTCGGTCAGCACCTGGTCGTTGGTGAAGCGCAGGACGTCGTGGCCGAGCAGCTGCAGTCGTGCGTCTCGGTGCCGGTCGTCGGCGAACTTCCAGCGTTCGCGGTGGTCGTCGCCGTCGACCTCGACAACGAGCCCGTCGTCGGGCCAGTACAGGTCCAGCCGGTACTCCTTGCCGAGCAGATGCCACTCGAGCACCTGGTTCCACCGGCGGCCGCGGGCCCACTCGTGCGGTGCGAGGGCACGCTCCAGCGCCTGCTCAGCGGCGCTGTCGGCGCGCGGCATCCCGGCCAGCGGCGGATACGTCAGTACCGGCGGAGCCGGCAGATCAATGGCCGGCGCAACGTCGGCGGTGAGGCGTCGCAAGTAGTCGGGCAGCGTGAGCTTGACGACCGGGATGCGCTCCGCCACCTGCGGGGCATGGCCTGCAAGCCATACGGTGAAGCGACCCTGCTCCGCGAGCCACACTGCGGCGGCGATCAGCGCCCGCTCGCCGTCGGGATCGAGCTCAGCCGGTACATCGGCCAAGACCGCCACGGAGGGCCGCTGATAGGCGTCGGCAAGGATGCTGCACAGACCACGCGCCCTGAGTTCCGCCGGGAACCGGTGCTTGTCGTCAGCGCTGTCGCCGCTGTGGTGACGCAGGGCGCGTTCGGCGGTGGCGGCCAGGAACGGGCCGAAGTGCGTTGACCGGGCGGCCATCCGGCTGGCGAGCGATCGGACGGCCGCAACGGTCAGCCCGGAGGTGCCGTCGAGGTGCTCGGCGCCGGCGAGCCACCGCGGGAACAGGTCGAGGGCGGCGCGGTCCAGCGCGTCGAGGAACGCGGTGACGTACTGCCCGACGTGCCGGGCCGGCGCCGGGCGGAACCGCACAACGGCGGGCGCCCCGGCGGGCAAGGGATCGATGGCAATGCTCAGCTGCGCGGGATCGACGTCGGCCAGAAAGCTGGCCTGACCAGGTGGTGGTTCGGCCCACCACCGGTCACCGGTCGTCATGGTCGCCAACCTTACGGTAAGAAGCTGATCGATTACAGGGGGCTCTTCACCTGAGCCTGCCGAGGGACGACAGGCTCACGTGCGCTGGCCGTAGCGGTCAGTCCGGCCACCAGGAGGCTGACTTCTATGTGCAGTCGGCGGAGTTCGCCGGCGGTCGGGGCGGTGTCGTAGCAGTGGTGGTGGGTGGCCTGCGACAGGGTCGCCCAGGCGAACGCGGCCCGGCGGGCCAGGTCCCGCCCCGAGCGCCGGCGCAGCATCAGCAGGCGGGTCCGCTGGGCGCCGCAGGCGGCGACCGCCGGGCTGGTCGCCTGCCAGTACTGCTCGATGGCGAGCTCCAGCGCCAGCCGGATGAGGCACGCGCACGCCTTGGGCCACCACGCGCCTGACGGGCCGCGACGGAGCAGGCCGTCGGCGGCGGACAGGCACCGGGCCGGGGTCATCGGAGGGCCTCGGCGAGGCGGCGGGTGTCGCGGACGAAGCCGGGCAGGTCCGGGACGGGGTGGTTGCCGTGCACGGCCTTGCGGCTCAGGTCGTAGGCGTTGACGGCCCAGCCGCCGTACGCGTTCCGCAGGTGGCGCAGGACGTCGCCGCCACGGTCCGGGTCGTCGAACAGGGCCAGGGCGAACAGGGTGGTCGTCTTGTGGGCGTGCTGCAGGGTCTCCTCGATCGAGGCGTGGCGTTCGCCCCGAGCGGTCCGGACCCGCCAGACGACCCGCTGGCAGGCGTACTCCAGGGCGGACCGGCACAGCTCCGCCACGACCGGGGTCCGGACGTCGGCGTCGACCTCGGCCGAGCAGGCCAGGGCGCGGGCGTCATCGAGGTAGCGCAGCGCCGGGTCGGAGGCCGGTTCGACTGACACGACGGACCGCTCACCGCGCAGCACCTGCAGCGTCACGGCGTCGATCTCCAGGCGGCGCACCGCTTCCGGCAGGCGCGGGTCGTGCGTGAACACGATGACCTGCCGGTCGGTGGCGATCGTCGCCAGTACACGAGCGAGACCGTCCACTTTGGAGGGATCCATGCTCTGGACGGGGTCGTCGATGACCACGAACCGGAACGGGCTCTCCGCGGCGCAGGCCCGGGGCAGGAACATGGCCAGGCCCAGCGCCTGCATCTCGCCCTGGCTCATGACGCCGAGCGCCGCACCGCTGTCGGCGCCGTCGACGCTGATCGGGAACTCGATGCGGCGGCGGGTGGCGGTGCCGGCGAGGCTCATGGTGCCGAGCTGCACGTTGCTCTCCTGGCGGAGCTCCTCCCAGATCTGCTGGGCGTGCGCGGCGAACGGCGCCAGCCGCTGGTTGCGCAACTCGATCGCGGCGTCCTTGAGCCAGCTCCGCGCGGCCTTCAGGGAAGCGAGCACGCCCGCCTGCTGCGGGACCTCCCGCGCGGCGGCGACCCAGCGGCGGAGGTCGGGCAGGATCTGCTGCCAGCCGGTGTCGCGCTCCTCCAGCCAGGCGGCGGCAGCAGCTCGTACGACATCCGCGGCGGCAACCAGCGCCGGATAGTGCGTGAGGAGGTGGACGGCAAGGTCCTCGCCGGCCGAGGGCGCGGCGCGCAGGGTGGCGACCGCCGCGGCGATCGAAGGGTCGGGTGGCAGCGACACCGCGGTGACGGCGCGCGCCCGGCGGACGAGGTCGTTGCGGCGGGTCGTGGCGCGCTGGGCGCCGAGGGCGGTGTCGCGCAGCTCGTCGAGCGTCGCGGCGGCGGAGGCGCGCCAGGTCTCGTCGAGGGTGCCGACGTGGCAGACCGGGCAGGAGCCGGCGCCCGCCGCGTCGTGGTGGTCGACCGCGAGACGGAGCAGCTCGGCGAGGCGGACCGTCGCGGTGGTATCGCCGGCGGTGCGGGCCTGGGCGGAGAGCTCGCGGAGCTCCTCGGCCAGCGTGGCGACGTCGGCGAGGTCCGGCAGGGAGAGCGTGGCCCACTGCCGGTGGTGGTCGATCAGCTCCCCCGACAGCGGCTCTTCAAGGATCGCCGCCACCGCTTCGGGATCCGCCAGCGCGGCGGCGGCACGGCGGGCACGGTCGTCGTCGATGCCGGCGAGGGCTTCCTTCAGCCGGGTCCGGTCGGTTCGGACCTGCTTCGCCGCCGCGTCCAGAGGCTTGATGGCGGCGTGGAGCCGCTGGTCCGCGGCGTTGAGCGCGTCGAGGCCGAGGATCGCGTCGATGGCGTCGAAGAGCGCGGACGGGGTGCCGGTGACGAGCCGCCCGACCTCGGCGGCGGTGAGGAACGGCCGGTAGAGCTCCATCGGCCGGCGCAGGTCGGCGAGGTCGCTGCCGGTGGCTTCGATCAGCGCCGCGCCGGGCGCCCAGTCGCGGCGCAGTCGCATCAGTGTGGTGTCGCCGTCGACGCGGAGCTCCGCCTCGATGCTGCAGGGGTCCGGCTGGTGCAGGTTGCGCCAGCCGGTGCGCCACACGCTGGAGCGGTCCGCCCAGCGGGCGCTGTCGCCGGTGAGCAGCAGCTCGATCGCTTCGGCGAAGCTCGACTTGCCGGACCCGTTGCGGCCGACGACCAGCGTGAGGCCCGGTCCCGGCCGGATCGAGAGCGTTCTGGCGGGCCCGACCCCGCGGAACCCGGCCACCGTGACGGCGGAAAGGAAGAGATGACCGGCCGATTCCGGAGGTGCCGGATCGATGGCCAAGGTGGCATTGGTACCGCCGAGCGTGGCCTCGAGGTCGCCGTCGGCACCGAGGGCGGCGAGGACGAGTTCAGCGGTGCGCGCGTCGACCTGGTCGGTCGCGAGGCGGTCGAAGATGAGCTCGAGCAGCGGGGTTTCGGTGGTCATCACAGCTCCGGTTCGGTGGGAGGTGCACGGACGCACGAGCACTGAGCTATTACTGGAAGTTACTGGAACTTACTGGAAGATCACAAGTACTCTTCGGCACCACGCGTCGCATACCGCCTGTTCAGGCGATCTATCGATCAACCGCATTCGCTACTATGGGTGAGCCGACCGGTACAAGATTGCTGACCGAAGTGGGTATTGCTGGAATTTACTGGAGCACGTAGGCTCGCGGACGTGCCTGACAGCGTTGAGGAGCTTGAGCAGCGGATCGAGTCGCTGCGCGCCGCTGTCCGTCAGGCGATGTCCGCCGGTGACCGGCCCCGAGCCAACGCTCTGAAGGCCGAGCTCCGAGCACTGGAGGACGCATGGGACGAAGCGCTCGAGACCCTGGCGCCGGAGCCCGCCGAAGCACCAGAAACACCGGTGCACCGCGACGGCGCCTCGATCCTGCCGCTGCGCGAGCAGGTCCACGGCGCCCTCACGCTGCTCGCCGTGCCGGCCGCGCCGAAGCTGATCGCCCAGGTGTACAACGCCTGCTTCGGCGGCGACATCAACAGCGCCAAGCTCACCAGCCTCCGCCGCGACGAGGAGCGTTCGTTCCGCTCGGCGCCGTTCGCCCGGCCGTACTACCTGTGCGCCGCGCTCACGGCCGACCGGCTCGCGCCGGTCCGGGGACTGCTGGCCATCTCCACGTGGCAGCTCGACCGCCGCATCATCGGCGCGCTCAGCCCACGGGTCGACTTCCTCACCGCGGCCGTCAGCATCGCCGAGCACCTCGACCGGCTCCCGACGATCGACCGCGGCGCGGCCCGCCTGCTGTGGCTCTTCGCCGAGAACATCCCCGGCGCCGCGGACGGCATCGGCAACGCCAAACCGGACACCGTCATCCGCGCCGCACGCGCGGAACTGCATACGCACCAGCCGGTCGACAGGTCGCACCGCGAAGCGGCCGCCGCCCGGGCCAGGACCCAGCTCGACGATGCCGACCGGCTCTTCGGCAGCCATCTCAGGAGTGTGCGCACCGGCACCGATTCCTAAGCCGTTCCCAGCCGCCGCTTCCCCCGCGAAGGAAGACGTCAGTGAACAGCACCGAACTGCGACTCGATCAGCTCCGCGGACCCCTGCCGCCGACTCCGCACAACGCGCGCACCATCGCCGCGCTCACCACCAACCCCGCCTGCGCGCGCCGCGCGGTGATGGACTCCGCCGGCGTCGACAAGCGCGCCGTCGCCGCTCGCGTCGGTTTTCCGCCGCCGTACGGGCAGTCCCCGTTCGCCATCACGCGGACCCAGTCGTTCGAGGCGCAGGTGAAGGCGAACGGCTGCGCGGAACTGCTGCGGATGCTGCGCGAGGTGCTCTCCTTGTCGATCCCCGAGGTCGCCTACCAGGACCTCGAGGAGGTGGCCGGCAACACCAGCCAGGAGGTCCGGCACACCGTCGCCCGCCAGGTGCTCGGCGCCGCGGCCGCAGGCCTCGAGGACGGCGGCACGCTCTTCGACCACCCGCTGCTGCGCCTGCCCGTCGGCGGCCGTCAGGTGTTCCTGGAGCCCGACCTCATCGCGTTCCAGTACAAGGGCACCTTCCACGTCATCGAGATCAAGTCGTTCGCCGTCATCGACGGCCAGGCCGACGGCGGCAAGGTGGCTGCCGCTGCGGTGCAGTCCGCGGTGTACGTCGTGGCGCTGCGCCGCCTGCTCGCCGAGCTCGGCCACGACCCGACGGCGGTCTCGGACCGGGTGGTGCTGGTCTGCCCCGAGAACTTCTCCAACCACGCGGTCGCGACCCTCATCGACGTGCGGCGCCAGCTCACCGTGCTCAACCGCCAGCTCGCCCGGATGACCCGCATCGACTCGCTGCTGGAGCCGCTGGACCCGGGGCTGACGTTCGACCTGGCGCCCGACCGCGACGGCAAGCCCACCCGGCCGGTCGGCGAGCTCTGCGACGCGCTGGAGCACATCCCGGCGCGGTACTCCCCCGACTGCCTCTCCATGTGCGAGCTGTCCTACTTCTGCCGCAACGAGGCACGCGGCACCACGTACGCACTCGGCCGCTCGGTCAGCGAGGAGCTCGGCAGCGTCGACTCGATCCACATGGCGCTCGGCCTGGCCAGCGGCAGGCTCACGCCGTCGCCGGAGCAGGTCGAGGCGGCAGGGGTGCTGCAGGCGGCGATGCGCCTGCGCAACGAGTGCTTCGGGCTCCCGGCATGACGTCGCTGACCTCGCTCGCCAGGGCGCTCGCGGTCCAGCAGGAGACGGCGCAGCGGATCACCACGGTCCGGCACACGCACATCAGCGACCGGCCGCTGGTCTTCATCCCGCTGACGCTCGCCGGCGAGGCGAACGCGCCGCTCGCCGCGATGCTCGGCGACGACCGGACCTCGCCGCACCTGCTCGTCGTGCCGCAGCCGCGCAACCGGGACCAGCGGTTCGCCTTCGCCGCCACGCTCGGCCGGCTGCTGCTGTCCTACGTGGACAGCTTCGCCCGGCATCAAGAGGAGGTGTCGGGGAAGGTTTCCCGGTTCCGCTCCAGCGATGCGCCGCAGATCCTCGTGCCGAATCCCGGCGGCGTCGGCTTCATGCGGCTCTTCGGTCGCTCGACGCGGCTGCGGCGCACGTACGGCGAGTACGCGGTCGCGCCCGTCGTGCCGCTGCTCGGACGGTGGCTGACGTTCTTCGCCGAGCGGGCCGAGTACCCGGGTTCGTCGCTGCTGGTGCCGATGACCTCGGCGCTTGGGGCGCACTGGGCAACTGGCCAGAGCACCGTCGAGGACGCGAACCTGGCGGCGCTGCTGGCGTGGATCGATCCACCTGTCGGGCAATCGCCGTTCGAGGCCGCGCTTGCGGCAGAGGACCCGCTGCTGTTCCCGCCGGCCGGCCCGACCACCGATCCGACCTTCGACGCCGAGCGGCTGGCGCCCGCCATCGAGCGCTACGCGCGTTCCGACGGCAATCCCCGCGCCCTCGCGCTGCTGGAGAACAACCTGCGCAGCCAGTTGGCGCCGACGTGGGACCTCATGTGGCGCTCCGCTGACCTTCTCGCGGGTCTCACTCCCGGAGAGCACGTCGTGGAGCGGTGGGCCGACGACCGCGACGCGTACACGAACTACGTCAACTACCTCAACGGCGAGAACCCCCTGCCGCAGGCCCGACGCGACAGCGCGGTCGCCGCAGCTCGTCGGCTCAGCCGGCTGGAACGCGCGCAGGCGTCGTATGACGCGCAGCGTGCCCTGGACGACCCGCTCGTGATGGCCGAGTTCCGTCTCGCCGGCGAGGCCTTCACCGGTACGGTCGTGGCCGCTTTGCCAGACCGGGTTGACGCCAGCGGCCCGCGCCGCAAGCTCCGCCCGCACATCACCATCCGTACTCGCGACCCGCTCCGTCTTCACGTCGGTCGAGAGGTCTCGTCGCCGGCCCGCCCAGCGCAGACCGGCCAGATCCTCGCCCTGACGCGGCTTGACGACGGGTTCCTGGACGTGGAGCTGGAGCTCAGCGGCGGGATGGGCCGGTCGCTGACCGCACCGCCGGGGAGCATCCCGGCCCTCGACGAAGTGGTCACCTACAGCACGGTGTCGGACGCTTTCCAGCCGTCCGGTCAGTGGCCGGACGTCGACGAGACCCCGTGGACGCACGGCGGCCCGCCGGCGCCACCGGCACCGACCGAGGAAGATGCCGTGGAGGACTGGTCGTGACCACAGACGTGTTCCCCTCGGTCATCGAGGACCTGCAGTTCGGCCCCGGCCCCGGCGTCGTGGTCGACTCCCCACCGGGCGCCGGCAAGTCGACGCTCGTCGTCCGGGCGGCCCGGCACATCGCCGAGTCCGGCGAGCCCCTAGCGATCGTCGCGCAGACGAACGAGCAGGTCGACGACCTGATCGCCAACCTCGCCACCGCCGCACCATCCGTGCAGATCGGCCGCCTGTCCGCGCAGAACTACGTGGCAACGGCCCGGATCGGCGCACACCGCAACGTCACCGTCGACAACGCCATCGCCGGCCTGGGCGGCTGCCAGGTCGTCGTGGGAACGGCCGCGAAGTGGGCCACCCTAACGTCGGGCTCCTGGCCCTGGGCAATCATCGACGAGGCGTACCAGATGCGCTCCGACGCCCTGCTCCGCATCGCGGGCCGCTTCGACCGCACCCTGTTCGTCGGCGACCCCGGCCAACTCGACCCGTTCTCAACGGTGGAGACCGAACGCTGGGCCGGCCTGTCCTGGGACCCCCAACTCAGCGCCGTGGCCGTACTCCTGCGCCACAACGACATCAACGTCCACCGACTGCCCGTCTCGTGGCGCCTGCCCTCAACCGCCGCCCCGGTCGTCTCCGAGGCCTTCTACCCGTTCACAGGCTTCACCTCGGGCACCGGGCCGGCTGACCGCTCGCTGACTTTCGCCACGCGCGCGTTCGGGTCGTCTCCGCTGGACTCGACCCTTGCGATGGCAGCTTCCACCGGCTGGGCACTGCACCAATTGCCGGCCCGCCACAGCATGCGTACCGACGAGGAGGTCGCCCGGGCCTGCGCCGACACGGCCGTGCGGCTGCTCGAACGGGGCGCGGTCGCCGTGTCGGAGAAGTCGTTGGATGGCGCTCAGGTCACAGCGGGCCGGATCGCCATCGGCACCGCCCACCGGGACCAGGCCGCAGCGGTCCGTCAGTTCCTACCGCCAGACTCTGGCATCACCGTGGACACCGCCAACCGCCTGCAAGGACGTGAGTACGACGTGACCGTGGTCTGGCACCCACTCTCCGGCCGCCGCGACGCCACCGCCTTCCACCTCGAGTCCGGCCGCCTCTGCGTCCTGACCTCCCGCCACCGCCACGCTTGCATCGTGGTCGCTAGGTCCGGCATCTCCGAACTGCTGGACGCCCACCCCTCCACCGGCCGCATGTACCTCAACGAAATCGTCAAGTTCCCCGACGGCTGGGAAGCCAACCAAGCCGTCATGTCGCATCTGGAGCAGCACCGAGTGAGCGCGGCATGAGCAACGACGACGCACCAGGGACCATCCGCGACCGCACGCTCGCGCTCACCGACTACCTCATGGCTGTCCGCGCGCGAATGGAGAAGCCCTCCCGGACAGTACCGACGCCCGACGCATTCTGGCAGCACCAGTTGCCGATCCACCCGGCGTGCGAGGTCGGCGCCGCCGGCGACGATGCGACCTGGCTGCGTGTCGCTCTTCCTCCACTGCCAAAAACGCTCGCGGTGCCGCGCGAGTTCGCCCCGCTGCTGCAAGAGCCGCTGTCACCGGACCGGGAACCCGCACTGCGCAGTGGCACCGACGCTGCTGTGCAGACGCGGTTCCGGCAGTGGCGGGACGAAGCATGGCGTCCGTGGGCCGCTGAGGTTCGCATCGTCAAGCAGGTGCGGCTGCTCCACGACCGGTTGTTCGAGCTCAAGCACACCTTGGACATGAACTCAGCCACGAACGAACTGGTCTGGGGTCACGGCATCGTGGCGATGACCATCGACGGCGAAACGGTGCGGTACCCGCTCGTCACCACACCGGTGATGGTGGATTACGACCCAGATCGTTCCCTGATCACGGTCGCTCCGCAGGGCGGCGCCCGCCTGCAGACCGACGCGCTGTCAGGCCTGCCCGAGCGCTACCTGCGTCAGTTGCTCGAGCTCGGCCAGCACGGCGGTCAGGTCGCGGTCAACGTGTGGGAAGAGTACGAGCGCATCGAGCTCTTCGAGCGGGCGATGCGCAGACTCGGCATGGAGCCGGCGATCAGAGCGGCGCACGCGCCCGCCCCGGACGGGCCGAACATCCAAGACACCAGTGTGCTGTTCGTCCGGCCGAAACAACGCATGATCCGCAAATTCCTGGAGGAGCTGCGCGGTCGGCTCGAGGCCGGTGACACGGCCTCAATCGGTGCCCTCGCGGCGATCCTCGCTCACGAGCCGACCCACCTGCGGATGCCAGGCGACCAGCCCGAGCGGTGGCGTCAGGTCGGGCAACGGCTGCTCATGCCCCTGCCGACCAACGAAGCCCAAGAGTCGATCGCGCGGCGCCTCGCGCAGCATCGCAACGTCGCCGTCCAAGGACCGCCGGGCACCGGCAAGACGCACACCATCCGCAACCTGATCTGTCACCTCATCGCGCACGGCAAGCGGGTGCTCGTGGTTGCTCAGAAAGAAGACCCGCTGCGGGTGCTGCGCGATGGGCTGCCGGCCGAAGTGCAGCCCTTGTGCCTGGCCGTCCTGGGCCGGTCCACGGATCAGCTCATCCAACTCCAACTCGCCGCCCGCGAGCTGTCCGATCGCGCTGCAACACTCGACCATGGCATGGAGCAACGCACCGTCGACTCGATCACCGCCCAGCTGGAGAAGGCGGAAGCAGATTTGGGTCACGCGCTCGCCAATCTGCGGACAATTGCGGAAAGCGACAGCGCGACATTCAAAATCGACAACGTTGCGCTGTCGTCGGCTGAGGTCGGAGCATGGCTGCTGGCCCGCGAGGATCGGTATGGCGACATCCCGGACGAACTGCACGACGGGGACCAGACGCCGCTGACCGCCGACGAGTTCAGTGTCGTGCTCGATCTGGCCCGCCGAATCTCGCGCACAGACCGTCAGCAGGCACTTCGGCATCTTCCGCTGGTCGCCGATCTGCCAACTGCGGCAACCATCCAGCACATGCGAAGCCGAACCAGCGCGACGGCCGCTGCGGTCGAGGACTTGGCTCGCAACGCCGTCGATGTCCATGCCGTCCGCCAGCTCGGCGAGCACCGGCTCGCCGAGCTGCTGAGCAAGCTCCGTGAAGCAGTTACCTATCTGCACGGCCGCGAAGGTTCCTGGACGGGCCGGCTCGGGCGCCTCATTGCGGACCCACATTTGAACGTGACCTGGCGGGATCACGTCACCGCCACGGAGCAGTTGCTCGGCCAGATCTCCGCGATGTCACGAACCATCGGTGGGCACCGCGTCGAGGTCGCGGCCATCAAGATGGGCCAGCCGAGAGCACTGCTCACTGAACTGGCGGAGCTACGTCAGCGGTACAGCAGCGGCAAGGGCGTCAGCAAGCTCTTCGCCAGCGGTCTCGCGAAACTCTCCGCCGACTGCCGCGTCGACGGTGAGCCTTTGCGCAGCACGGAGGATGTTGACGTCGTCGTCGCGTTCGTCAACCGCATCCGGCTGCGGCAAGATCTCGGCTCTCGCTGGGCTGAATGGGCACAACGACTCGGCTTCCAGCTGCCGACCGGCCCAGCAGAGCCCGAGCTCTGGGCGGGGCGTTTCATCGCTGATGCCAACAACTCGCTGGAATGGGACTGGCAGCACTGGCCGGCGCTGCACCGGGTGGTCAGCGTCCTGCTCCCCCGATCCGCATCGAACGCCGACGCCCAGGCCCTTGACGCGATCTGCACGCGGCTCGATCAATGCCAGGCCATCTTCGAGCACGACCGCCTGGTCGAGCAGGCACGGACCGTCTCGGCTGCCTTGCAGCAGGGCATGGCCACGGTCAACGCCAGCGAGCTGTGGCGGTTGCTCGACCTGGACTGGCAGTCGGCCAACCTGACCGTCTGGGACAACACCCTCGCCGAGGCTCGGCGACTCGCCGCGCTGTATCCGGACGCCGAAACCTACCGACGCCTCCACACCACGATCGCGGAAGCCGCACCTGCGTGGGCCGCGGCCATCGACGACGGCAGTGCGCCGGCCCTCAGCGGCAGCGGCGCCGACTGTGTCCTGCGCTGGCAGTGGCGGCAGGCCCAGACATGGTTCGACAACGTCGTCGGTAGCGTCGACACCGACGGCCTCGGCAGGCGCGTCGAGCAGACCCGCGACCGTATTCGCCGCCTCACCAACGACCTGGTCGTGCGGCGTGCCTGGCTGGAGGTGTCGCGGGCGCTCGACGACCGGCGCCGGGCCGCACTCGCCGACTGGGCCACCGCGCTCCGCAAGTACGGCAAAGGCACCGGTAAGAACGCCGCGAAATGGCAGGCGTACGCACAACAGGCGATGACCGACGCCATCGACGCGGTGCCAGTCTGGGTCATGCCGCTGGACCGGGCGATCGAGCAGTTCACTGGCGGCGCCAAGTTCGACGTCGTCATCGTCGACGAAGCATCACAAGCCGATCTCTTCGCCCTGCCGGTGCTGACCCTCGCCGAACGCGCCGTGGTCGTCGGCGACGACCAGCAGATCGGCCCGCAGCTCAACTTCGTCGGCGACGTCACCGGGCTGGTCAACGCCCACCTGGCGGGCGAGGTGCCGTCAGCGGAGCAGTTCGACACCGAAGGCAGCCTGTACGACCACGCGGTCCGCCGCTCACCACAACGCATCCGGCTCACCGAACACTTCCGATGCGTGCCGGCAATCATCGAATTCTCCAGCCGGGAGTACTACGACAACGCCATCGAACCGCTACGCACCGACCGTCCTCAAGGCATCGGCGACCCGGTCCGCACCGTGTACGTGCCCGAAGGGATCCGGCAGGCGATCGGCTCGTACGGCGACGTCAACGTGGCCGAGGCCGACGCCCTCGTCGAGCAGGTCACCACGATCATCGGCGACCCTGCCTACCGCGGGAAGACCATCGGTGTCGTCAGCCTGCTCAGCACCAGTGACCAGGCGCTGTACATCCTCAACCGGATCCGCAGCCTTGTCGGCGAAGAAGAGATCAGCCGCCGCCGTCTTCGTGTCGGCGATTCATACACCTTCCAGGGCGACGAGCGCGACGTCGTCCTGGTAACGCTCGTCGTGTCTCCACACAAGGGCCCCATCTCGGCATTCACGAAGCGCGAATACCACCGCAGGGTCAACGTCGCGGCGTCGCGTGCCCGGGACCAGCTCTGGGTGTTCCACTCCGTACAGCCTGAGGACCTCAACCCGGAGGATGCTCGCGGCAAGCTGCTGCGCTACTGCCAGAACGTCACCAACGCCGAAGAGGCATACGACAACCTCGAGCAGCGCTGCGACAGCGACTTCGAAAGAGCAGTGCTCAAGCATCTCTTACTCCGTGGCTACCGCCCCCTTCCACAGTTCCGCATCGGCAGCTACCGGATCGACTTTGTCCTCCTCGCCCCGGACGGCCGCCGCCTCGCCATCGAATGCGACGGTGACGCGTACCACGGACCGGACCGCTGGGAAGGCGACATTCGCCGGCAGACAGTGTTGGAACGCGTCGGCAACTGCGTCTTCGTCCGCATCCGCGGCAGCGTGTTCAGCCGAGACCCTGCCGCCGCGATGGAGCCTGTGTGGCATCGCATCGACGAGTTGGGCATCGGCTTGTACGTGCCGCCGCCGGTCGCCGAACCTGCCGTTGAAGCGGTGGCGCCGGAGCCGGAGCCGTCGGTCGTCCCGCCAATGACTCCTGAGGAGATCCTGCCCTTCAGCATCGAACAACAGCGGGAGATCGCACGGCTCATCGCCCTCGGCAAGACTGTGACGATCGGCCCGGACGGCGCCGTGCAGGAGACCGCACCCGAACCAGCGCCAACCCCGGCACTTTCCCTGTCTAAGCCCTCAACGGCCCCTGCTCCGGATCGAGCCGACGCTATCGCCACCGCAACTGCGGCGCCGCCGATGCCACGTCCTCGGGCCGCCGCGTCGCCGGCCGTCCGGACGTCGACTCCCGCGCCCGCCGATACGCAGGATGCCGACCTCGTGGTTCCCGTCGGCTACCGCAGCGTTGCCTGGATCCGACCGCACGAGGCACTCGCAGCCATCCAGGCGTACCAGCGAACAACCGATACCCCGATCCGCCACGAAGGCAAGGTCGTCGGCTGGGCTCGGTACTACCAGAGCGCTTCCGAGGAGGCGCGCAAGTACCGCTCGAACGTCGTCATCGAACGAGCCCATCCGACCGGCGCCAAGTTCGTCTGCTGGGTACGGCAGCAGGAAGCAAAGGCCGTTCTCGTCGCCGCGAAGCACCACCAGGACACGCCAGTCCTGGACACACACTCGAATGTGGTCGGCCTGGTCCAGTACTTCCCACCAGCCAGCCCCGCGGCGCTGCGTTTCCTCAGCGTGACCCGCGTTCTGCGGATTACGAACAACACCGCCACTGCCCCGCCGCCATCAACGCCAGCGGAGCCGCCCGCCGACTTGTCCAGCCTCTCAGCGCTCGAGACGCGCTTCCATCGGGCAATGGTCCGCCTGTACGAGCGAGCCCGCGACGAGGCCGGCTACACCGCCAAAGCGTTCCACTCGATGCTGGCCGCCAAGGGCGGACCAGCCACAGCGCGCCAGCTGCTGAACACACCGACGGTGTCGGACGGGTTCACGGAACTCTGGGAGCGAGGCCGCCTCGACCTAACTGTCGAAACCTTGGCCCTGCGCCCAGAGTTCGCTCCGTTGTTCACCCAGCCCCAGCTGGACATTGCCCGCTCCCGCCTTGCAAACCCAACCTGACGCAGCTGAGGCTCAGCAGAACGGAAGGCAGTCGTTCGGCCGCCCCACTCGTGCGACCATCGCCAACGTCCGTCCAGTATTGACACAACGGTATGTGTGGACCCCGACCGGTGCCGCCCAATCGGGTACGCCATCCGAGCCAGGTTGCGACAATCCTTGCCCGTACGGACGATCCTACGATCCCGTGTCGATGTCGCGTTGGGCGCATGGCGATCAGCACCGGTAACGTGCGTGCACGTGACCGACATAGCCGACGCCACGGATGAACGCCCCAGGGACCCGTCGGCCCGGCGGGGTGCCTACGGAGTCCGCCTTGTCCGCGGTCCGTTCGTTCAGTTGCCGCAACACCCCGATGCATGCGACGACGACGAGGACCTGCTGCGCTACGCAGAGGCCGCACGGGCGCGTGGCGACCGGCTCGCCGCCGATCTCTTCAGTGGCGCAGGCGGCCTCAGCCTCGGCCTGGAGAAGGCCGGCTACCGGGTTGTCCTAGCGGTCGACCACTATCCGGAAGCGATCGAGACCCATCGGCACCACCATGCCGGTCTCAGTGTCAATTGGGATCTAGGAGATCCTGACCGAATCAGACAGGTCGCCGACCTCGTCAAAAACACCGGTGTAGAACTGCTTGCCGGCGGCCCACCGTGTCAGCCGTTTTCGAAGGCCGGACGCTCCATGATCCGCCACAAGGTGCGCCACGGCTTGCGAGATCCATATGACGAGCGGCGTGACCTCTGGCGGTCTTTCCTCGAAGTCGTGAAGATTGCCAGGCCACCGGCTGTTCTCATGGAGAACGTGCCGGACATGGCGCTCGATAAGGAGATGTTCATTCTCCGCACGATGGTGCATGAGCTCGAGTCGCTCGGCTACGCGGTTGAAGAGAAGGTAGTCGACACCTTCCGCTACGGCGTGCCGCAGTTCCGGCAGCGGTTGATTCTCGTAGCCCTGCGCGACGGTGCGGCATTCGACTGGCCAGCACCACAGCCTGACCTCGTCAGCGTCTGGAACGCCATCAGCGATCTTCCCGAAGTTGAGGGAGGTTGGCGTCCGGCCGGCGGTGCGGAGGGCTGGAGCGACTATGCCGGACCGCACACCGAGTTTCAGAAGCGGATGCGTGATGGTGTCGCCCCTGAGGACGCGAACAAGGTCTTCGATCACATCACCCGACCTGTACGGGAGGACGACCTCCGCGCATTCGAACTCATGGACTCCTCGACACGATACTCGGATCTCCCAGATGAGATGAAGCGCTACCGCGACGACATCTTCGATGACAAGTACAAGCGCTTGGACGAGAACGATCTGTCGAGGACCATCACCGCGCATATCGCAAAGGACGGCTACTGGTACATACATCCCAGGCAGAACCGCACGATCACGGTGAGGGAAGCCGCTCGTCTGCAGACGTTCCCTGACGCCTTCCGATTCGCTGGACCGCCATCGGCGGCATTCCGGCAGATCGGCAATGCGGTCCCACCCAGGCTCGGCGAGCAGTTGGCGGGCGCAATCCGCACCTCCCTACAGAAGCCAACGCCCGCTCATACCAATACACGCGAGGTCGCCGACATGCTCGCCAGCTGGTACGACCAGGCTGCGGTCCCCGGCATCCCTTGGCTCCGCTCGAGCACACGCTGGCAGGTCATTCAGGCGGAAATTCTGCTTGATCGAGCCGCTCCCGATGTCACCAGGCACGTCTGGAACGTTCTCCGCACATGGCAGCATCCGAAGGACACCTTGGCAGTGGAGGAGAACCTGCGCCGCACGGGCAGCATCATCGGGCGCACCAGCAGAGCGGACATCGTCGCTCAGCTCTCACGAACACTCGCCGACAATCCCGCTGTCCTTCGACAAGACGATGCGTTGCGCAAAGTTGCAGGTCTGAACGAATCAATCGCCGACCTGTCAATCCTGGTCGTTCCCGCGGGCGGAGAGGACGAGTCCGAGGAGCCCATCCTGATTACCAAGGGCGTCCTCAGGGTAGCGGCCCGCTTCAGCGGACATCCCGTCGACCGGCGGAACCGTCTCACTGACGGCCGACTGGAGGTCGCCCGCATGGTCGGCGCCGATACGAACGCAAGGCATGCCCATCTTGGTCTCATCGATTTGGCGAACACGTTGTGCCGTCCGGTAGATCCGATGTGCCACGAGTGCCCGCTGATGAAGAAGTGCGCCGGCGTTCACGAGGAGACCCAACAACGGCTCTTCTAGCAGGTCACTGGGGTCCCAGGCCAAGCAGTTCGGCGACATCGGGCGCCTGTTCGCGTAGCAGCTTTTCGATTGCTTCCCACTCGGTCCAGTGACCTGCCTGCATCGCGGCCATCCGTAGCGCAAGCCCGGCGTTGACGGCTGCCTGTGTTGCCGCACGCTCCTCCGGCGGGGTGTTGACATCCACTGGCAGCGGACGGTTCGTAGAACGCGACGTCTTGCGGTATGTGTCGTCCGCAAGTATGCACAGCTCGTTCACCGGCGCCTCGAGCAGTTGACGAAGCTGCGGCGGCAACGCCACTCGCATCTTCGCCACATTGATCTGGAAGGCGGCATCGAGATCTGTGTCGAACTCCAGTGCAGCTCTCGCCAACTTGGTGTGTTCGTCAATTCCTCGGATGCCGCCCCAGCCACCCCACTGGACCAGACGGTCTGCGCGGTACACATAGAGGCCCTGCTGCCGATTCCAGTTCAGCGGACCAGACAGCCGCTCAAATTCCGCAGGACTGCTGAACCGGTCCCGGGCAGGTAGCACAAAGCGCCGCAGATGCACGCGCCCGCTACCCGTCGTGGTCTCGATCTCGAATGCTTGGCGTGCGAGTTCGACGGTAGCTGGTTCGTCGGTTGCGAAGGGGTCCCAGGGCTCGACCTTGTGGCCGTTGACCGTGATTATCAGTTGCTGCCGTTCGGGGAGCCCTTCCAGGAACCGATGGAACACGATGGCGAGGTGTTCCGCAGTCCGCTTCGCCAGCGACTCGAGCCGGCGCCGCGCCCAACCACCCTCTGGCCGCTTCTCGGACAGCACCCTGTCGAGAACCTGCCACAGCACGATCGTTCCGGTCCCCTCCGCCAGCCAGCGTCGGGCCCGATCCACCAGCTCACCGGGCTGGGGATCAGTTACTACCCATTGATCCCACTCCTCGATCAGATCGAGGTCCAACGTCCGGGCATAGGTGCGCACCGCCGACTTCGAGCTGCGGCTCACGACCGTGAGGACTCTGCATTGTGAGAGCGAGGCTGTCTTCAGGCCGAGCCCGTAGCGTCCAAGCTCCCCCTGGGTGTACGAACGCCGCGTGCCGAAGCGCAACGCCTCGAGCAGCGACCGAGCCGACATGCCACAACCGTCGTCGGCGATCAGCACCCGGGAGTTCGAACCGTCGTACTCGATCATCACCTCGACACGTGTAGCGCCGGCAGCGACGCTGTTGTCGACGATGTCGGCCACAGCGGTCGTGAAGTCGTAACCGATGTCCCTTAGCGAGCCGGTGAGCCGTGCAGCCGAAGGTGAAACGTCGTACCACGCCCTGCCCGCCACCCGTGACCTCCCTACGTCGTCGGTGACGACCAGGATGCCACAACTACCCCATGATCATGAAGTTTGACGCGTCACCCGTCGTGAGCTATACGCAACTCACTGACAAGTTCTTCGACAGCATCGGCGACAGTCCTGGGATCCTCATGCTCCCAGGCATGCAGAACCTTCCAGCCCAGCTCTTGCAGCTGCACGTCCTTCTCTCTGTCTCTAGCCACGTTTCTTTGGAGCTTCTGAGCCCACCACTCAGCGTTGTTCTTCGGCATGGTGGAGTGCTGCGGACACATGTGCCAGAAGCAGCCGTCGACGAACACCGCAAGACGCACTTTTGTAAACGCGATGTCGGGCCGGCCCGGCAGAGCCGGATGGTTCACCCTGTACCGCAACCCACGGCGGTGCAGCTCCCGTCGCAGGCGCATCTCTGGATTGGTACGCGCTCTGGGCATCCGGCTCATCTGCGCAGAGACGAGAGGACTCAACGGTCCGGACTTCCGGCCCACGGGCCGCGCCGGCCTGCCGACGTCAACGCCCTCAACCGCCGAGAGGTCCCCGCCGCGCTCTAGGCCGTCCCGTCGGATCACTATGCCCTCCAGCGTTAGGTCCCTTCGGTCAACCACCGTACAGCCAAGGTCTTTCTCAATGCTCCGCACCGAACAGCGCAGCCGCGGCGACGGCGACGGCGCGACCCCAACGAGGCTCGTCGACGTGATTGATACCGACGCGGCACCCAACGTTCCTTGCGCCCGCCACCATCTGCGATCAGGCAGTCGCCGAGTCGTTCGGTCAGCGCCTTGGCAGATGTTGGGTTGACTGCTAATGACCCACTGGTCCTCGTACAGTCGCCTGCGGTCCTCATTGTCAGCTTTCCGGATGATCCCGTCCAAGCCCAACTACCCCTAGGTTAGGAGGCCTGAACCTAATAAGCTGTACCAGCGTGCTTGCCGCCGGTCACGATCCCCGGGATGCAGATACATCATTTCCACGCTCAATGCATTGACCAGAACTTGAAAATTGAGCCACGTGGCGACAGGAGGCGCAATGGCACGGGTGCGTTCATTCGGTCCGTCAACCCAGAATGTGAAGGTCCATCCAACGGAGGTTGACTGTGAGTACAAAACGATATTTGACGATACCGGTCAGCCTTATCTCCATCTAAGCACCTTTGGTAGCGACGACCGAGAGGCCGAACGCAAGTCAAGTCAGAGCATTCAACTCGATGCGGTCCGCTGTCGTGAGCTTCTAGCCATCCTCGAAAAGGCATTCCCGGAGCTCCCCGATTGCCACGATCCGACCGACACGGCTAACGCAGGAGTCGCTGGACCCTCAACGTCGGCCCCAGAGACCGGAACCGCAACCGACACCAAACCCGAAAGTATCAACATGCCCGGCATCGCCGAGCCCATTCATAACGTACCGACACCAGAGATGCTGGCGTCGGGCATCGGGCAGGAGTCGAGCAAAATCCTAACTACCGCCTTAATCGAAACGGCGGCAACAGTCATAGCAGACGAGCTTAAGATGAACGTGCAAAGCCGCCAGTGGAACGCAGTGCTCATACGGACCACCGAGATACTTAACGGCTCGACGGAACGCTCGTAGCTGTCGGAGCGTCCGATCCTTGCCCAAGGCGGTTGGCTCACGTCCGAACCGGCTGACGGTCCTCTGGTTTTCGCAACAATTGCGCCATTACCCAGAACAGCCGGGCAGTCGATTTGGGCTCTGCACACCACCCAAGCATTCCAGAGCCCTCGAACCGGCCACTCCAATTGGCGCAATACTCGGTCAACAGCAGAACCAATCGAGGTCCACAACACTAAGCCACAACAATCGTGGCCCGTCTCGAGTTACCGGCTATTCAGAGCGGCGGAATCCGAGCTGCTCGGCTTCCACCATCAGCTGAAGCGCTTGTGTGGCCTGCTTGTCACTGATTTCCGTGTCGCTGCTGATATAGCGGCCGATGCTGGCTGCGAGTTGGCGTTGCCACGGCTCGAGGTTCTGGGTTTCCTTGGACCATCTGGCGACGGCGAGCCAGTCCTCCGCGGGAATCTGCTCCACCTCGGCGATCGTCGCGGATTCGTCGCGCTGATCGGAGATGCTGACGATATCCTCGACCGGCGCACGGGTGAGTTCTTCGGCCAGGTCGTCAGGCACCGCCCAGGCGACGTCGAGAACGGCTTCCCAGCACTCCACCCGTTTAGCCCATTCCCCCACATGCGTGCCGCGAAGGGGATGGACGACCACTTCGCGGACGGGAACGCACAGATCGTCGATCGCCGCGGTGAGTGCACGACTGAGGCCCTGTTCGCGCCAGATTCTATCGAGGTCGATGCGCCGCCCACTCGCCTCAACGAGCCGCGCGACGGTGTAGGCAACGATGTTGATCTTGTAGCCGCCGAAGTTCCGAGCGGCGACCACCCGGTCAGCGGCCTTGAACAGAATCGCCTTGGCGATCAGACGCTGGCAGTAGGCAACGTCGACAGCAGGCGGTGTCTCACCCATGTTGAGCATGAACTCGCGGAAGTTCTTCTCCGCACCGCGGCTGACGTAGTGAGGTAACTGACCGTGGGCGTGGACGTATTTTGCCAGGTCAGCCTTGGTGAACTTCTGCGACAGCGGGTTCAGCGCCTTGAACCTGCGCTGGTTGGTCGGCGTGCGTTCCAGCGCGAGCGCGTCGGTGTACTGGCCACGTGCACGCTCGTAGAACCAGCGGGTCTCCTGCCCGCTGCCGTCCACGGCCGGTGCCCAGATCGACCGGGTCACCTTCTCCACGGCGATGTGGAACGGGTGATTGGAGCTGAAGTCGGCAAGGGTGACCTTGTTCTGCGTGTTGGAGTACCGCGAGATCTGGGGCACGATCTCATGCACCCGGTCGGGGGAGACCACGTTGAGCTTCATCTGGACCCAGACCCGGCTGAGGTCGGCCTTGTCCCGGGTGCGCGCGTAGTGCAGCGACGCTGTGGTCTGGCCGCCGTTGACGATCTGCAGGTCCCGGATACGACTGATGGCCCGGCCGCCCTTGGCCAGCTGCACGAGGTCGACCTCGGAGGCGGTCGCGGTGATGCCATTGTTGTAGGCGAGGAAGTCATCAGGGCTGTTCAGCAGGGTGTCGCGGATCCCCCGGTTGACGCCGCCCTTGGTCTGCAGGAACGAACGGACGTTGAGTTCGAGCAGCCGGGTTCCGCAGAGGCCGTAGAGGTCGGACAGGTCCTGGCCGGGGACCATCGCAAGCATCACCGTGTAGCCGCGGTCGCCCGGCGGCGTCGACACACACGGTATGGGCGGGTCGAAATCGACGTGGATCGGCTCGCTGAAGGTTCCGGAAGTCGTCAGCCGGTGCAGCCGTTGCAGGTCCCAGATCTCGTACGTGACCGCCAGACCGTCCACCTCCGCCGGAGGAAGCGCCGGCACGGAGCTGTTCATGTCGGTCAGGAGAAAGAGCCGCAGCCGTGGTCCTTCGGCCAGAGCCTTCTCAACCGCGGTGCACATATCGTGCACATCGGATGATTCGTCGATATCACGGGCAAGACCGTCGGCACACCGTTTGGCAAAGGTGGCCAGCCGTTTCAGCAGAGTCTCGGCCTGGGTTCGGGGAAGCCTATCTTCGCTAGGCTGCAAGCTGAACGCGGTGACAAACAGGTCAAGTGTTCCGAGAGAGTCATTGGAACCATATCCACTGACCTCCACACCATGGGCGCGGTGGTATGCCAGGAACGTGTTCTCGACCTCGCCGGCCTGCTCGAGGTCGTCCAGGACACGTCGGGTGAACGCCTCAGGAGCGGTGAGATTCTCCGTTTCAGCGGTCGCGAGAACCTCCGCCACCAATGCCTGCGCGTAAGTATTCAACTCGGGGAGTGTCACCTTTCCCCCTTCAATATCCCGGGCAATTCGTCCGGTGGGACGGCGAAGCGTTCGAGTCCAGCGGTTCCGATCTGGTACCGGCAGTCACCGACTCCGGACCGCAGGTCCGATTCCACGATCCGTGGAAAGTCATCGACAACATGCCAGAACGTCAGACTACGACGGGTGTACCGCGGCTCGTCGTACAGGTGACGGTCCTCCGACAGATAGCCCGAACGCAACAACAGATCCTGGAAATGCTGGAGCGCGGTCGTTCCGCGCAGGGCGTTGGCGATTCCGTCGACCGCGCTGTTGATGGTCTCGCCCGAGCCGCCGCGGCGTTCGTCGACAGACAGATGGGCCAGCAGAAGCGTGCCGACACCGGTCGGGTCGAGCTGGCGCTCGTTGTTGATGGTCAGGTGCTGGGGACGATGCGCGGCAGTGGTCTTGACCTCGACGGCTACGCTGCCGAGTTGGAAGTCCTGGTTGGTCCCTGTGGGGCCAGTCCATGCTTCGACGGCTTCCGTTTCCGGCACTACAGGCAGCAGATGGTCGCGGAGCGTGGCGAGTTCGCCATACAAGCCCAGCCGCGCCTCGGACGCAAGGCCGGTGTCGGCGATCGAGCGAAGCAGGGCGCGCCAGTGCTCAAACCGACGGATCGCTCCGCTCAGTGCCTGTTCGGGTCCGTGTGCGGCAGCAGCAGCGTACGCGACGTCCGTGGCCAAGGGGTTGAACACGTCGCGCCGGTCGGAAGCGGTGAGCACGATCCGCAGGTCGGTCAGTCCGTCTCCTGCCGTAGCGAGCTCCACCCGGATGCCTCGAGTCTGAGAAGGCTGGCCGAGCTTGCGGATGGCAACTTCGGCAGCCGCCGTCGGCACCCTGACGGCGAGCATCCGCTCACCGGACGGGTACCGGACGGCGATGAAGATGTCCTGACCGGACCGCGGGTGGATACGCATGGAAACAACTCCGCCGCTGTGCGGCTTGGCCGCCAGCATCGACCATTTCGCTTCCGTGACGGTGTCGACCATTGTCATGGCGTCGGATCCGGCTCGTCAGAGTCGAACAGGTCGTTAAGTTCACGTCTGAGCCAGACCGGGTTCACCACGTATTCGGTCTCGGTCGGGTGACTTGACACCGGGAAGCTGATGGCAAATCCGACAATCGGCGACTTGTCGGGACACAGACTGTTCTTCGGATGATCCAGCGGATAGATCAGAAGGAGAGGCTGGTCGGGCCTGCGTGCCGCACGGAGCGGCCGACCGGTGGGCAGTGTCGGTTCGACGTAGGGCGTCTTCCTTCTCGCCTGATTCTTCTTCGCAGCCGCCTCTGCCGCCTTGATCGTCGCGGGCATGGCGTCCTTCTTCTGGTCTTCCGTCAGGTCGGTGCACTCATCGCCCGGGCTGAGGACCCGTCGGATCGCATACCGCTCGGTAAGGTCGCCCTTGTCCTTCGGCTTGCGGGTCACCAGGCCTACCTCCCTGGTGCCGATCTTGCGCGTTGTGGCATTGGAAACTCCAACCAAGCGCACAGTCCACCGCGACAGTTCGCCTTTGGCCGCACACCGCTTGATGTACTCGGAGAGAAATACCGAACGGACCCGGTAGGAGCCGCGCTCGGGTGCATACCCATCGAGGAATCCCTCGATCACGTCTGCCGGATCCACGTCTGTCCAGACCACGCTGCCGCCGTCCTCTGTGCCGATTGCGGACTGGTCGAGCCGGGTGACGAACTGTTCGAGGTTGGCGAAATTCTGCCGGACCGCACTTTCTCGCAGGCTGAACGCCGTGGTCTCGGGGATCTCCCCGGAGTAGCTGAGCCGGACCTTCTCGCCTCTGCGCATCTTGTTGGCAGCTGTGACCGCTAAACCTATGGAGGACGACCGCACCCGTAAGCCGAACGTCTCCGGCGTCTGGTCGACGATCGACATTTCCTCGAAGTCTCGGCGCAGCTCATTGTCGGCCGCGGTGATTTCGACATAGGCGTTACGCAGGTCGGTCGTGGTGTAGAGCCGACAGAGATCCTCGTAGCGGGGGCGGAACCCGAACCAACGGCCCATCTGCAGCAGGGTGTCGTAGGTGTTAGAGGTGCGCAGGTAGTAACTGACGCTGAGCCCTTCCAGAGTCAGACCACGGGAGAGCTTATCACCGCCGATGGCGATGACACTCAGACCGGTCCGGCGGTTCTCGTAATACTTCAGCGCATCGCTGGAGCTACCGTTAATCGCGTTGACCTCGATACGGTGGATGGCGGCCGGCAACTCAGCGGCCACCTGCTCCCAGGACAGTCGAGGCGCCTCATCGACCGTGAACGCATTCGTGGTTACAACGAAATCCCTGTCCCACAGCCCTTGGAGCCGCACCAGGATCCGTTGCGACTGGCTGGTGCGGGAGTCACGTAGCCGGTCGCGCAACAGTAACAAGTACTCCTCGACCTGGTCCCGAACGATTTTTTGCACATCAGTAAAGCGAGTTACATGGACGAGCATCGAATTATGCTCGCGAACCTGCCCGCGGGCCCGACGCGCGGCGCACGTCAGGACAAAGGCATCGACGGCCTCCTGCAGCGAGCCCGGCAAGCTGTCCGGCGGGACCCACTCCTTTTTGTGCTTCAGCGGCATCCACGCCACGGCGTCATCCACGGCCCGGAATACCGGACGGGCGTCAATCGACGTGTCGTCGGGATCGTCGGCACGCAGACCGAATACCAGCTCAGGGCCGAAGTAGTTCGACGGAGCCGGAAGGTTCTCGATGAAACTGCTCGGAAACAGGTCGATGCCGTATTTATCGTGCTCCGCGTCCGGGTCGATATAGATGTTGGCGAACGGAGTGGCGGTGTATCCGATGTACGCGGCCTTGTCGAACGCAGCCAGCAGGCTGCGGATCCCACGGTTGATGGCCGACGGCTCGCTGTCGTCGTCACGGCTGACGTCGATGGAGGCATGGTCTGCCTCGTCATCGATCACCAGCAGAGGGATGTCCCGGACCTTCGGCGGCCCACCGTCGGCGTCCTCTTGGCCCTCAACCTCAATAACCCATCTCCGCACATACTCGAGGATGCTGCGATGCTTCTTGATCACGAGTACCACGGGATAGTCGCCGATCGGCAGACCGATATTGAGGGCGACCTTGCGTTGGAAATCTCCGGTTTCGGCACTGGTGGTCAGCGAGGCGACCCTCAGCCGGCGTGCGCCGCTCATGGCACCGACGCCGATGCGGGAGTTCCGGCTCGTCTCGTCGGATCTGAGCTGATACTGGGTATCGAAGCCGAGCATGCCCTCATCTACGCGCAGCTGTGTCTGACTGCGCAGGCTGTTGTGGATGCCCGCCAGGATGACAATCAGCTTGTAGCCGGCGTCGGCTGCTTTGCACGCCAGGCCGATGTAGTTTCCGGTCTTCCCGGACTGGACCTGCCCTACCACCAGCCCTGTCCGTCGCCAACGGCCAGGCCGCTTCGGGTCCTCGATCCGGCGCAGGATCCGGTCCGTACTTTGATCCAGCCTGCGGACCACCTGCGGCGGCAGGGTGCGGACGTCCTCCAGATACCGGCGGTAGCGTTCCCAGAACTCCCACGATCGCTCGGCGCGGGCGTCGGCAAGCCACTCGAGATGGTCAACGTCGTCGTACAGGCCGACCGAATCGTCCTGCCAGACGGCCACCCGCGACTCTATCTCCTTTCGCAGCACTGCCCGGTCGACCGCGATGCCGCGAACCTGTTGCATCGCGCAGACGAGGTCCACGTTGGAGTCGACCTCGGCCGCTGTGGCTTGACGGTCGGTTGGGAGCGCTGCAAGAACCAGCCTTATGGCCTGTTGCATCGCCTCGTCTGGTTCCACCGGTGGTGTCGTCACGGATCCTCCCGCATCGGTCTGCCAGGTATCGGCGTTCAGCTCCGCCAGAAGCCGTCGAGCTGGTCAAACGGCGACATGACAGCCAGCCGCTGTTTGGCCTCGTGTGGCGTGCGGCCCTGGTGCACGAGGGACGCATAGATACGCTCGGCGACAGCGGTGACCTCTTGGGGCGCGACGCCGAGGAACGGCTCAGGATCATCTGCGGTGTCGACGTCATGCATGATCCGCAGAGCGGCGACCGGAACGGTCTCCTCCAACAGTCGGATCAGGGCACGGGCGTCCACCGCGCCGTCCGGTCCGCCCCGGAGAACCTCCCGAACCAAGGGGTGTTCCCGGTTGATCCGACACCGGATCCGGCCGTCGGCCTTATCAACACGCCAGGCATAGACGAACTCCGCACCATGTGCACGAGCATTGATCCGTCCCCGATGACTGAGCACTTCGGCAGCCAGTGTCCGGGTCCGCTGCCCGATACGTTGCAGATGACGTCGGACACCTACCGGAGGGACAGCAGTAGACTTGCGCACATCAATCGCCCAGTCAGAGTCCGCCTCCGCGGGCACATCGACGGCGATCCTCGCCAGGTTGTACCTCTCGTCCCGCCGGAACGTGCGGATGCCGAGCCAATCCCCCGCAAGAATCAGCCGATCCCGCCGGTACACATAGAAGCCCTGCTGGTCCAACCAGCCCGCCGGCCCGGCCACTTGGTCGGCGTCCTTCTCCAACCGCTTCGGGTGCGGCAGAACATACGGCTCGATCCTCACCGAGTGACCGCCGACTGGGATGTCCTCGGCTGGAAGCCGCTGTACACCCGGGTGGCTGCGCACGAACGGGTCCCACCCGACCAGAGCGGTGCCGTTCACCGTCAACTCCAGCCGCCCGCGACCCGACAGGAACCGCCCGAAGACCATCGCCAGATGGGCCTCGACCCGACCCATCTCCACGTAGAACTGGCGCTGGACCGCGGGATCGTCCACGACGACGCCGTCAAGATCGAACCGGTGCAGGCTCCTCCAGACAACGACCGTTCCCGACCCCGCCCCGTCGCCGAACCGACCGAGCACCTCCTGCGTTCCAGCATCAGCGCCGTGCAGGAGCCGCCACTCCCCGGTTCCGGCAACGACCTCCAGGTCCCACGTCCGCACTGTGACGTCGCCATCGGCCGGCCGGCTCGACACGGTCAACCGGCCCGCCTGAGAGAACGACGCGGTTTTCAAGCCCATCCCGAAGCGGCCAAGATCCTGCACCGTCCGCTCCGTTGATGGGCCGCGGGCGGCCACCGTCATGGCAGTCACCAGCTCGTCGCGGTCCATGCCTCGGCCGTCATCGGCGATGGCGACCCACGAGTCACGGCCGTCCCAGCTGAACACCACGTCCACCCGCCGCGCCCCCGCCGACACACTGTTGTCGACAAGGTCTGCCACCGCAGCCTCCAGGCTGTAGCCGAGCGAACGCAGCGACGCCACCGTACCGGCGGGATCCGGGTTGGCGACGTCGTAGCCGGGTGACACGTCGTGATTCACCGCGTCGGTTCCAATCCGGATGGTAGAACGTCACAAGGTTCCGCTGTACTGCTGTCCGGCATCGGCTCTACTCAGCGAGTGTCCGCCAGGTCCCCGAGAGTATAGGGCGGAGGGTGAGGGCCCGCGCCCGAAAAGGCGCCACGATCGTGGACGGTCCCCCTATTCAATCCCTTCGCCGGCGGCTGCCGACTGCATGTCCACGGCGGTTGGCCGAGTGGTAGCACCGTGCCGCACGATCACCCGAATGGCGGCTGGTCGCGGTAGCGTCGGGCCCGACCACCCACCAGTCGGACTGGGACTTGGATCAAACAGGCCGAACGCTGATCGGCTTCTACCCGCGCATGAGGATCGACCCAGGTAACGATGACATGCGAATGCGTTAGTCACGAGCGGTAGTCCGCCTCCGCTCAAAGGCAACCTCACCCGGACATAAGAACGACGCGTCTGGATGTGATCCGCTCCGCACGCACCGACGGCGCCGACGAACGCCTGCTCACCGCCTACAGCAGCAGTGCGGCCTCAACGTCCCCGGCGGCTGCCGGTAGTTGTCTCCAGGGGCGGTCACGGTTTCTCCCCGGCGCGGCGGGAGACCATCGTATTCAATCGATGGCCGAGTGCCCGTCCCCGTCCTTCCGGGTGGCGGCCACGGGGTGGCCCGTCCCGGTACAGTGCAGCGCACGGGAGGGCACAAATGAGTGTGGTGCTGCAAGTCGCGCGTGGCTGGTCGGGTGGGTATCCGTCGATCGCGGCGGCGATAGCAGCCGCGCCGGCAGGTGCGACGGTGCTCGTCCTACCGGGCGACTATCAGGAGTCGGTGGTGCTGACCCGGGCGGTTCGGATCATGGCCCGCGACGGTGCCGGTTCTGTGCGGTGGCGCTCGGCGCAGGGAGCTGCCATTCACGTCCGCGGTGGGGCGTCGGTCCTGAGTGGACTGTCGGTCGCTGGTAGCGACCCGGACTTCGCCACGGTGCTGGTTGACGCCGGCGAGATCCTTGCCGAGAACTGCCAGGTGGAGGGCGTCGCTTCGGCTGTTTTCGTCCGGGGTGGGGCGGCCACTGTGCGTGGGTGCTCGCTGCGTTCGACTGCGGCGGACGGCATTCATGTGCGTGGTGGGAAGGGCGTCGTCGAGCGGTGCGCGATCGGGCCGGTCGGGGTGAGCGGGATCGTGGCCGACAACGCGGTGGTCGCGGTGTCCGCATGTACCGTCACTGAACCGTCCGGCAACGGTCTGTACTGGCGTAACGGCGCGTCCGGTGAGTGCGTCGATGTGACCGTCACCGGAAGCAAGATGCCGGCCGTCATGGTGGAGAGCGGCGCCAGGCCGGTTGTGCGGCGGGCGCGGTTGAGGGAGCTCGTCGCGCAGGCGATCGTGGTCCGCGGCGCCGGCGGCACGTTCGAGGAGTGCACCGTCGAGCAGGTCGATGGAGCCAGCGCGATCGCGGTCGAAGCGGGTGCATCGCCACGGTTCGAGCACGTCCAGCTGCGGCGCATCAACGGCCTGGGGGTACAGGTGACCGGCGACGCGGCACCTGTGATGCAGCACGTGACCATGGAGTCGGTCGCCTCGCAGGCGTTGGGTGTGACCAACGCCAAGGGAAGGTACAGCCACTGGACGGTGCGTGACGTCGCGGACAAGAGTGTGCCGGCGGTCGGCATTCAGGGGCCGACGGCCGAGGTGTGGCTGGACACCCTGGCCTTGCGTGATGTCGGCGTCGGCCTTGTCATTTCCCAGGGCACCGCGACCATGTCCGGCGTGAGCATCGAGCGTGCCGAGGGGTCCGGCATCGTCGCTCAGGGCGCCCGTCTGGTCGCCAGCGACGTACGGGTCAACTCCGGTGGGCAGACGGGCATCGCCCTGAGCAATGCGCGTGCCACGCTGACCGGTGTCAGCGTCACCGACTGCGTCGTGGGCATCTACGTCGGGGGCGGCACGAGCGGCGAGCTGATCCGTTGCGCCGCCACCGGTAACCGCCGCGACGGCATCCAGTTCGACGCGTGCGGCGAGATGGAGGTGACCGACTGCACCGCCACCGGCAACGCCGAGGATGACGTCTGGCTCAGGGGCGGCGAACCGGTCACGTTCGCAGGTCATGTCGGCCCATTGCCTGCCACGGCACGCGTGTCAGCTCCTGCCGGCGGCGGCCCGGCCACCGATGAAGGACGGCGGACGTCGGGCGGCCAAACCACGCGCAGCGCCGCCAGCAGTACAGCGGCGACATCGACCACTGATCCGGCCGCACCAGCAGAGCGGGGCCCCCAGCTCGACGCGGCACTCGCTGCGCTCGACGCGATGATCGGGCTGGGTCGGGTCAAGGAAGAAGTGCGGAAGCTGGTCGACTTCGCCGACTACCAGCGGCGCCGGGCCGAGCGTGGGCTGACACCCGTGACGCTGGAGCGGCACCTGATCTTCACGGGACCGCCGGGCACCGGCAAGACCGAGGTCGCGCGGCGCTACGCGGCGATCGCGTCTGCCCTCGGCCTCATCGCGCGTGACCACGTCGAGGAAGCGGATCGGGCGAAGCTGGTCGGCTCACACATCGGTGAGACGGAGAAGCGCACGCTCGCCGCGTTCGAGCGTGCTCGGGGTGGGGTCCTCTTCATCGACGAGGCCTACGCGCTCGCGCCCGCCTCTGGCAACGAGGAGAGCAACGACTTCGGCCGGCTGGCGATCGACACGCTGATCAAGCTGATGGAGGACCGCCGGGACGAGGTCATCGTGATCATGGCCGGTTACCCGAACGAGATGCGCAAGCTCCTGGACGTCAATCCTGGCCTGCGGAGCCGGTTCACCACGACGATCAACTTTCCGCACTACACGGTCGAGGAGCTCGTCGAGATCGTCGAGAAGTTCGCGACGGACGAGGCCTATGTCGTACTCGACGAGACCCGCGCAGCGTTGACCGCGACGATGATTCAGCTCAGCCGTACCGCCAACTTCGGCAACGGACGGGCGGCCCGGATGCTGTTCCAGGCGATGCGGGAGAACCTGGCTCGCCGCTCAGCCCGGAACGACGCCTATGACGTGGCAGCGTTGACGACGCTGTTGCCCGAGGACGTGACGGCGGCACGAGCGGCCTCGGGCATCGCCGCTGGAGTGGGCGTCGCCGACCCGGAAGAGACGCAGCGGCTCCTCGCCGAACTCGACGCCATGGTCGGCCTCGGCGCGGTCAAGCGGGAAGTGGCGACGCTGGTCGCGCAGGTCGAGATGGCCCAGCACCGCGCCGCGCTCGGACTGCCGGTGCAGCCGCTGAGCCGGCACCTGATCTTCGTGGGACCGCCGGGCACCGGCAAGACCTCGGTCGCCCGCCTGTACGGGCGGCTGCTCGCCGCGCTCGGCGTGCTCGCCGACGGCGGCATGGTGGAGGTCAGCCGGTCTGACCTGGTCGCCGGGCTCGTCGGCCAGACCGCGCTCAAGACGACCTCACGATTCGAGGAGGCCCGCGGCGGTGTGCTGTTCATCGACGAGGCGTACACGCTCTCCGCACACGACGGCCCCGGGCACGACTTCGGCAGGGAAGCGGTCGACACGCTCGTGAAGCTGATGGAGGACCACCGGGACGAGGTCGTCGTGGTGGTCGCCGGCTACCCGGCCCAGATGGACCGCTTCCTGATCACCAACCCTGGACTGCGCAGCAGGTTCGGCCGGCGGATCGAATTCGCCCAGTACACCGTCGACGAGCTCGTCGCCATCTTCCACCAGATGGCGTCCGAGCAGCATTACCAGTGCCCACCGAACACCCTGGCAGCAGTACGGGCGGCATTCGAAGCCAGCTCGCCTGACTCTGGCAACCCCGACGACTCCTTCGGCAACGCCCGCGCCGCCCGACAGTTGCTGGAGTCGATGACCGGCCGCCAAGCGATGCGGCTGCGCGGCACCGCCAACATGGACAGGGAGGCGCTGACCACCCTGCTCCCGGAGGACTTGGAGGACGCCTGAGCGGCGTAGCCGCCTGCCAAGTCGAATCCACGCCGATCAGCGGCCGCAAGTCCGATGTGAGCGAGCCGTTCATACAAGGGTGCGACGGCTGTCGCGTCCCGGCGTCGGCGTCACCGAGCTGACTATAAGACCGCCCTCAGGGCACTTGAGGGCGACTCGATCTCAGGTGAGCCCGACGGCCTTAAGGCCATCGCATCGCTGCGGCTGGGGCGCTGATCGACTGGCGACAATGCCGAACAACGAACAGCCCCACGAATGGCCGGCGCAGGTGCAGCGAGAGCTGCGCCGCTTCGCCGAAGCCCGCGATTGGCCCCGGTACCACAGCCCGCGCAACCTGATCCTCGCGCTGGTTGGTGAAGTTGGCGAACTCGCTGAGCTGTACCAGTGGGACCCGCCGGAGCCGCCGCCCATGGACCGCGTCGCGGAAGAGGTGGCAGATGTCCTCATCTATCTGCTCCGGTTCGCCGATGTCGCAGGTGTCGACGTGGCGAAGGCCGTGGCCGCGAAGATCGCCCGTAATGAGCAGCGCTTCCCGCCGATCGAGGGCCGTTCCGCATGAGCCGCAGCGCGTATGTGTACGTCGGCGAGCGTGCTGACGGCAACTTCAGGATCGGTATGCGCGGCAACATCTGGGGGTGGAAGACCTTCGACGGCGGCGGCCCGCTGGTCGCCCAGGCCGAGCAGTGGCTTCGTGACCCGGACCGCGACGAACCGACGTGGATCATCTTCGTTCGTGGCATCAAGCCGCCGAGCCCTGCACCGAAGGGTTGGCCGCGCACCCGCGACGAGGACTTCGATGCCTGGACGGGCGCGACCATCCGCTCGGTGACCCAGCGCCTCCTACGCGCCCCGCTGTACGAGGACCACGTCAAACCGGTCTGGCCCGACGACCTGTACCCGTACCGCGTCACCCTCGAGCCCGACGAGCCGGACGACACCTTCGGGCCGGTCCCGGCGGCCGACTTCTCCGAGGACGCCATCCGGGCGATCCGCCACTCTGCCTTACAGAAGGGGTGGCCGGTGCTCGGGCCGCCGCTGGTCGACCCGCCACCGATCGCACCCGACCAGCGTCTGGCCACCGGTGCGGTCATCCGCACCATCGCGCTGGAGCGGAACATGACCCGCGCCTTCGTCCGCCGCCCCGGCGAGTCTCGCCAGGCAACCCGTCGCGAGGCCGACCTGGTGATGCGCTACGAGGCCTATCTGGCCGGCCTCGGTCGCCGAGCGGTCCGGAACCTGATTACCCTGCCTGGCGGCCTGGACACCTTTTTCACCGACGTCTTCGAGGTGGACACCGAAGAGCTCGTGGAGGCCAAGTCCACCGCAGGCCGCGAACACATCCGCCACGCGATCGGTCAGCTCTACGATTACGCCCGCTTCGTCCGGCCCCGCTCCCGGGCGGTACTCCTACCGACCCGTCCAAAGCAGGATCTCGTCGACCTCCTGACCGGTCTCGACATCGACATCATCTACGAGCCCACACACGGCAACTTTGTCCGCGAACCAGCCCGTCGGGCGCCGTAGCCGACGGTTGCCGACATTCCTGGCGGACGTCGTATTGAAGCTGGTGCTACGGGAATTCGTGCACAGATTGAATAGGACGCTGGAAGCCGCGTAGGTGGACGGGTCGACGGTTATGAGCCGTGGACCCGCCGAACCAGTGCTGGCGTTTCCGAATTGGGGACGTTCCCACCAGATCAACAATGTGATGCCGGAGAACCGTACACGGTCCCTGACGGTCTCATGGCCGGCGCACACGGCGGCCACCAGGCTGTCCGGCCGAGGCAGGGCGACGCCGGGCTGGTAGCTACTGTGACGTGTCGTGACGCCCCTATGAGGTGATTAGGGCGGTTGTGCCAAGGTTGTGCATCATGGTGGGGCGTCTGTTGAACGGCCGGTACGAGCTGCGATCGGTCATCGGTCGCGGTGGCATGGCCGACGTGTGGCTGGCCGTCGACGGGCGGCTGGACCGGTCCGTGGCCGTGAAGATGCTGAACGACCAGGGCGGCGCTGATCCGTCGCTACCGCAGCGGTTCGAGCGCGAGGCGCACACCGCTGCGCGGCTGTCACACCCGAGCATCGTGGCGGTGTACGACGTCGGGGTGGACGACGGTAAGCCGTACCTCGTGATGGAGCTGGTCCAAGGCCACAGCCTCGCCGAGGAGCTGGCCACGGGCCCGCTGGATCCGCGGCGTGCGGTGCACATCGCCGAGCAGGTGTGCGACGCCCTGGCGGCCGCGCACGACGCCGGAGTCGTACACCGGGACGTGAAGCCGGCCAACATCCTCATCAGCGACGAGGGCAGGGTGAAGGTCTGCGACTTCGGCATCGCCCGCATCACCGACCGAGCGCAGGCAGCGCTGACCGCACCCGCCACCGTCGTCGGCACCAGCTCGTACATGGCGCCGGAGCAGGTCCTCGGCGAGCCCGTCGACGCCCGGACCGACCTGTACGCGCTGGGCTGTGTGCTGTACGCGATGCTCACCGGCCGTCCGCCGTTCACCGAAGGCTCGCCGGTGCAGATCGCCTGGCAGCAGGTACACCAGGCAGCGGTACCGGTGACGACTCTGCGGCCAGGCCTGCCGCCGCGGCTCGCCGGGCTGGTCGGCGCACTGCTGGCCAAGCGCGCGGTGGACCGGCCGGCAAGTGCGGCGCAGGTCCGCGCGGCTCTGGCCGGTGCCGCCGGCGGGACCGCAACGGCTGTGTTCCCACGTACCGTCGAACCGGCCGCATTCGCACGTGATGCAGGACCGGCCGCGATTAAGGGTGAGGCGCCGATCCGCGGCCGCGCCCCGGTGCGGCCGGCAACGCAGAGCATGCCCGCGCTAAGCGAGCCACCCACGTCGGCCGACCGGCGACGGGGCCGTACCGCCGGGATCGCCATGACAGCGCTCGGTGCGGCGGCCGTCGCCGTGTTCGCGCTCGGTGTGCTCCCGGACCGGTCCGGCCACCCGGCCGCGGCGCCCACTCCCGCGGACACGACCCATTCTCTGCCGTCCGCGGGTACCTCGAGCACGGCGCCGAGTGACCCGCCGACCGACGCCCCGAGCACCCCGAGCCCGACGCCGACCGAAACCCCGAGTGACACGCCAAGCGACACACCGAGCGACCCGATCGAGGCGACGCTGGCCGCGGCCCGCGCCGCCGTGCAGGCCCAGGCCGGTGACGGCGGCCTGGACCGCGGTACCGCGCGTGAGCTGAACCGCAGGTTCGACAACCTCGCCCGCGAGCTCGCGCGCGGCAACGGCGACGGCGCCGCAGAGGAGCTCATCAATTTGCGCAACCGGCTCGACCAGCTGCACCAGGACGGCACGCTCACCGACACCGGGTACGCGGCGGTCCGCACCCCCGCCGACCAGCTCGCAGCGAACCTGCCGTTCCCTGCGACGGCCAAGCCGCTCAGTCCGTCGGCCTAGGGTTTGCGGACCCCCACGCGCCCGCCACGGCCCGGTTCATGAAGACGTCGCGTAGACCTTCCCGACGAACTCGGCCAGCCGGCGTTCGTCAAGGTTGCGAGCCAGGTCGGCCTCGCTGATCATGCCAACCAGGCGGTGGTTCTCGATGACCGGCAGCCGCTTGACCTGGCGGTCCTCCATCTGATGCAGGACCTCGTCGACACCGGCGCCGGCGTCGACCCAGACCAGCTCACCCCCGGTCAGCTCGCGCACACTGACGTGCGCGGGATCCCGGCCCTCAGCGATACACCGCACGACGATGTCGCGGTCGGTGATGATGCCGTGCAGCCGATCGTCCGCGCCGCAGATCGGCAGGGAGCCGACACCGAGTTCGCGCATCCTCCGCGCGGCGTCCGCGGCGGTCTCGCCCTCACCGACGCACTCGGCTCCCGGGTGCATGATGTCTCTCGCCTGCCGCCCCTGCTTCGCGCGAAGCGTCTGCTCATGCTCGTCCAGATCGCGAAGCTTGCTGGCCACGGCTTCACGAGTCGCGTGGCCGGTGTGTTCGGCGTAGCTGGCCTTGCCGAGCTCGTACAGCAGCTTTTCGCGCTGCCGCTGAGCTTTCGTCTCATCAATCCGGGCCCGGCTCGTGGCCAGGCCACGCTTGGCGGACTCCATCATCTTGTCCAAGGGCATGGTGTCCTCCTCTGGCGTACGTCAACGCAAGAGAGCCGACAACAGCGGTACCCGGCCAACGCTACGTCGCCGCCACCACGGACGGCACCACCCCGTCAGCATCCGGCCCATGATCGGCGGCCCACGGCGCGCCCCTCGGCTGGACTCATCAGCTGGGCGACAAGGCAGGAACGACCTCAAGACGTACGCCGCCCGTCACGCCCTCTGGGAAGCACGGGCGCTCAACTGCCCGCTGGTCACCCAGAACCCCGACCTGACTACCGGCGCCGCCACATGTACACCGCAACCGCTTCAGCGACGAACGTCATTTTGACTTCGCGACGAGGCGGAGAAGCCGCAGTTCAGCGAGGGTAGAGAAAGAGCCGACCGCCAGCCGCACCCGAAGTGATCGGGCATGTGCTCAGCGTTTCGCGCTGGGCAAATCGGCGGCAGTGTAACGGTACTCGGCGGTTGAACGCCTTTCATGCGGGTGGAACCTACGATCCAGGGAGCATGGACGTTGAACAATTTCACCGACAGCCGACCGGTTGGTTGTTGTATCCGGCCGCACACGGAAAGCGACCGGCTCGCGCTTGCGCTCGGAATGCAGTAGGAAACGGTATGCGACACATTCGAACCCTGATCACTGCGATCGTCGTCGCTCCACTGGCCTGGGTCCTGCTGGCGTTCGGACAGGAGCGATCTGCCAACGCATTCGCCGACACGAATCACGGCGGCGCTCTGCATACCGGCGACTTCGTACGGCCGTTGCTGTTGCTGGCTGTGGCCGGACTGCTGCTGGGCGTCCTCGGCACACTACGGATTTCCCCGCTCGGGGCGACGGTGATCGGCGTTGTGTACACATCGAGCTACGTGATGTTGCTGGTCGCGCCGTCACGAGTGGTGAATATGTTCAGCGACGATGTGTGGGTGGCAGGTCGGCACCTCGATCTGGCCGCGCCGATACGCACAGGCACCACGATGGTGCTGGGCGTGCTCCTGCTCGTTGGCGCGATCAGCGTGCAGCGCTGGCGAAGCTGGCCACGACCTACCGACTCGGCGCCCGAGACGGCACCGGCAAAAGACCGTCCGGTTGGCATCGACGGGCTCGGCCTGGGAGCCCCGTCCCGGGACGCCGAACCGGAGTTGACCGCCCGATACCACACGGCCCCCGGGCCGTACGCGAACGTGCCCGAGCCCTACGCCGGCGCTCCGGAGCCTTACGAGAGCGACACCTGGCCCGACACGCCGGGTGAACCGACCTCACGCCGGGTGACCTCGGCGACCAGAGCCCCGCGTACGTGGTGACCAGCGGCGACGGCGGGGTGAACTGCGTGGCCTACGACCCCACGCCGATCCGGGGCGGCAAGTACGTCATCCAAGCCAAGCTCTACGACAAGACCGTGCCACCGACCGCAGTACGGGATCTCTACGGCACGAGGGCGCACGAGGGCGCCAAGAGCGGCATCCTGATCACCACCAGCGGATACGGGCCGAGCAGGCCCACGGCATCCTCTGACGTCCCGGATTCCCCGGCCGGTGAGAGCCCGGCCGGGGAATCCGGTCGTGACCTAGTACTGCACGAGCAGGTACTGCGACGTCACATCGGTCGTGCTGCCGTCGGCGCGGCGCCCGGTGACGACCAGGTTGTGTGAGCCGGCCTCCGAAGGCGTCCACGTCACCGTGGCGTGGCCGTTCACCGCCACGACGGTCTGCGTGTCGCCGTAGTCGAACTGGTAGTCGAACGACACGACCCCGTCGGTGCCGGCCGTGAACTCGAAGGTCCCCTCGACGCCGGCGCCGCCGCCCCACACGTAGGGCGGGTACTGCGCCGAGACCACCTTCGTCGCGGTACCGACGAGGAAGCGGTACTCGGTGACCGACGAGAGCTCGCCGCCGGGCAACACCTGCTGAACGTACAGCGTGTTCAGCCCGTTGTGCGTAGGCGTGATCTCGGTGTACGTCGTGGTGCTCTCCGGCGTGGGCGGCACGGCGACGACCGGCCCGTCCTCAAGGTGGTATCGGAACTCCACGATGTTCGGGACCAGCTGCGAGTAGAAGCCGACGGTGCCGGGGATGCCGATGCCGCCGGTCGGGTTGTACTCGTTCCACGGTGCGTAAACGGTGACCCTGTCATCCATGACGGAGATGTACTGGCGGCGCTGCTCCGACTCCGTCCCGTCGGCGGCGACGCTTCGGACCAGGATGTTGTCCAGGCCCGGCGAGAGCGGCGTGTACGTCACCGTCGCCGTACCGTCCGCGCCCACAGGCACGGTGAGGTCCTCGTCGCCGTACGGCAGCGTGTAGCGGAACAGCGTCGCGCCGGGCAGCGCGGCCCGGAAGGTGACCGTCACTGGATGGTTGATGATCACCTCGCCGGCCGGTGTCCAGGTGACGACCGGACCGGAGAAGACCTGGAAGGTGTACCGCGTCTCCGGCGACCGGCTCCCGTCGGCCCGCACGGCCTGCGCAATGACCGTCGTGTCCCCGGCGTGCGCCGGCGTCACGTCGATGTAGGCGTAGGTGTTGCCGTTGCTGGAGATCGAGGTCTCCGGCCCGCCGTCGAAGCGGTAGACGAACCCGGTGAGGTCCGGCAGCTGGCTGCCGAACTCGATCCGCTGCGAGATCCCGACGCCGTCAGTCCGCGGCCAGTTCGTCTGATTCCACGCATTGACGTATGGGCGCACCGGGATGATCGAGAAGTAGTGCTGCGTCGTCTGCGAGACGGTCCCGTCGGCCGACACGGAGCTCACCAGCATGTTGAAGAACCCGGGCGTGTCGGCGGTGTACGGCAGTACGGCGCTGCCGTCCGCGCCGGCGTCGACCCGCCCGGTGCGGCCGCCGATGTCGTACTGGTAGGCCACCACTCCGGACCGGCGCGGCTTGAACGTGAACGAGCCGGTCTTGCCCTCGATCTGGTTGGTGAACACGTCGAACTCGGCCGACTGCACCACCGGCTCGTCGCTGACGACGGTCGAGAGCTTGCTCTGCCCGATCATCTTCGTGCCCTTGTAGGCCCGCAGCGTGATGTCGACGTACCCGGTCTTGGTGAACGTGACCGGTCCGCTCGCCTTGCCGCCCGCCACGGGCAGCTTGACCTCGGCCGCATCCGGCAGTTGGTACGACAGCGTCGTCGTATCGCTCGCCGTCGCGGTCAGGTTGATCGTGCTCGGCAGCCCGACCCCGGCCACGTCGACCGACCCGTACGGCGAAGTGTTGCGCACGGTGAACCGGTAGTCCTTCTCCGGACCGCGGTTGCCGGCCGCGTCGATGGCGGCTACGTACAGCGACACCGTCCCCGACGTGTCCGGTGTGTACTCGAGCACCGCCCCGCCGGATCGGTTCGCCTTCACGACTCCGCTCCGCCCAACCATGTCCCGCCAGGAGAACGCGGCCACATCGGGGTCCCCAGCGGCGTCGAACCGGAACCGGCCGACCACTCCGGGCCCGCCCGACGGCACATTACCGGCCGGGTACTGCTTCGAGGCGACTCCCGGCTCATGCGCGGGCGCCGTCTTGTCCACGGTGACGTAGCAGGTCTTCGCCCACGCACCGTAGTCGGTGTAGTCGTAACCCCGAGCACTCCAGGCGACCAGGGTCCCGTCGGCGTACCCGCTGAAGTCAGTGGACGCCTGGTACACGCCGCCGCCGTAGGTCCCTCCGCTGAACTCCCGCCGCTGGTCCGGGTGATCGGCATCCCAGACGGCGAAAATCACGGTCTTGGGGTCGTTGACATCGTCATCGGTGACCTTGGCGGAGAAGGTCGGAGACGACCCCGCGGTCGGATGCTTGGCAGCCGTCCCACAGGTGCCGTCCGGATACTGCAGTTTGAGCTCGGACGCGACCGCCAGGTGGTTACCAGTCGCCACGATCCGCGGCTGCCGCACCGACCGCCCGAGCCGCCGGTCGCTCTCAGCGGCCGCCGCGATCCGCAGCTCGACGGTGAACGCCTTGTCCCCGCGAGCGACCGCGACCCCGATCGCCTCGGTGAGATCGAACCCCAACCCGCCGGGGCAGGACCAGCTCCCAGCGCCGAGCGACGCCTCCCCGATCCGCTCGATCTCCTGCGGCGCCCGATTCCACGCCGTGTTGTCCTTGATCGCCGAGGTCCGCCAGAGTTCGACGGGCGCGGCGGCGCTGCAGTCGGTGACGTTGGTTTCGCTCGAGTTCAAAATGGCCAGGTGGACGGCCTGGCCCTTGAACCCGGTGAGGTCGAAGGTGAGATACGACCGCCGCGTGTGCGCCTTGCCGGCGGCGTCGAGCGACGTGCCGACCGGCAGATCCCCGGCCTGGTTGATGAAGCTGGTCGACGGGTTGCGTGAGTCGGTCCAGGCCCACTTGACGGGGCTGAGGTTGACCGGCTCGGCCTGAGCGTGGACGGGCTGTGCGGTGGCCGCAACGACGGTGAGCGCGGCGCCAGCGGACAGCAGGATGCTGCGTACGCTTGCCATATGGGTGGTTCCTCCCCGAATCCCGGCACGGCAATCACCGACCGGGCACCGGGATCGTAGACCTACCATCGATCACGATGTGACCGAGTATCCAATATGGACAATCACGCCAGACCGCCAATTCGTCGCAAACCACGACCCCCGCGCGGAGGCGACGACCCGCCGACCTGCACACCCCGTGGCGCCGCCCGAACTGCATCGTTGAGCCCGAACACGATCAAGGAGGGTGCGGGTGGTTGACGGCCAGGTCGGCATCCGGCAGGTCATTGAGACGGCTATCAATAGCGACGGGCAGATCCGGGGTCGTCCGGCGAGACGGCCGGCTCGAGTTGGTCTGGCCGCAACACGACTGAGCCAAGAGCGACGACAAGAACTTGCTCAGCTTGCTCGCTCACTGCCGGCGGGCTCTACGGATCGCCCGGCACCGGCACGGCATCTGAGTTTGCTACCGATCTTGCCACCAGCGGCACTCATCAACAAGATCAACTAGCTCTTGCATCGACGTTAGCCGATACAGCACGCCCGCCACCAGCGGTAACGGAGCTACAGGAAAGAGCCGACGGCGGGACTTGAACCCGCAACCTTCCGATTACAAGTCGGGTGCGCTACCAATTGCGCCACGTCGGCCGGTGGGGTGATCCTACCGGGCCGGGTGGGGGGCTCGCCTCCGACATACGGGTCGGGCGAGTTGGCATCAAACTGGGCAAAGAGGGCCGGCGACCTTGGCAGGGGCGGAATCGCCGCCTAGTGTTAGCGCAACTTCTGGCTGCACCGCCGCGGTCGGGAGCTTCTACTCGGATCGTCCGGCACGTTCCTGCCGGTGGAAGGTGGCACTCTGTCATGGCTACGGTCACGTACGCGAAAGCGTCCCGGATCTACCCGGGGACGCCGCGTCCCGCGGTCGACCAGCTCAACCTCGAGATCGGTGACGGGGAGTTCCTCGTCCTCGTCGGCCCGTCGGGCTGCGGGAAGTCGACCTCGCTGCGCATGCTCGCCGGTCTCGAGGACGTGGACGCGGGCGACATCCTGATCAACGACCGGAACGTCACGCACCTGCCGCCGAAGGCGCGGGACATCGCGATGGTGTTCCAGAACTACGCGCTGTACCCGCACATGACGGTGTACGAGAACATGGCGTTCGCCCTCAAGCTGCGCAAGACGCCGAAGCACGAGATCGACCGGCGGGTGAAGGAAGCCGCGTCGATGCTGCAGCTGGAGGACTACCTCGGCCGTAAGCCGAAGGCGCTGTCCGGTGGTCAGCGGCAGCGTGTCGCCATGGGGCGCGCGATCGTGCGTGAGCCGCAGGTCTTCCTCATGGATGAGCCGCTGTCGAACCTCGACGCGAAGCTGCGTGTGCAGACGCGTTCGCAGATCGCCACCCTGCAGGCCAAGCTCGGCATCACCACCGTGTACGTCACGCACGACCAGGTCGAGGCCATGACCATGGGTCACCGGGTCGCCGTGCTGCTCGACGGTGTGCTGCAGCAGGTCGACAGCCCGCGTGCGCTGTACGACCGTCCGGCCAACGTCTTCGTCGCGGGCTTCATGGGCTCGCCGGCGATGAACATCAAGACGGTGCCGCTGACGGAGAAGGGCGGCCGCTTCGGCGACGTCACGCTGCCGCTGACCCCGCAGCAGATCTCCGCGGCGCAGGCCGACGGTGGCGGCAACCGCGTCACGGTCGGGTTCCGGCCCGAGGACACGGACCTGGTCGGGCCGAACGACGGTGGCATCCCGATCACCGTCGACCTGGTCGAGGAGCTGGGCTCGGACGCGTACGTGCACGGCACCGTCGCGCTCGACGGCCAGGACGAGCGCTTCGTCGTCCGGGCCGACCCGCGCCGCACGCCGCGCCTGACGGAGATCGTGTACGTCCGGCCGCACATCAACACGCACCACGCGTTCAACGCCAACACGGGCCTGCGCATCTGAACTAGCCACAAAGAAGAGGCCGCCTCCACCACGGAGGCGGCCTCTTTTCATTAAGCAGCGGCGAACCGCCACACCTGGAACTTGCCCTCCGAGGCGCACAGGATCACCGAGGCGTTCCACGAGCAGCTCAGGCCGGCCACCTTCGAAGACAGCGGGCCCAGGGCGATCCGCTCGCCGGAGGACGACGTGACGCCGACGAGCGAGACGTCGTAGCCGGAGGAAGCGCTCAAGGTGCCGGTGAAGAACATCAGGCTGCCGGCCGTCACGCGGACGCCGTAGGAGGCCTTGTCCTCGTTGCGCAGCACCTGCTTGCCGTCGTAGGTGAGCAGCACGCTGGCGGGCTTGTCCCGGTCCGTGGCGAAGACCTGGCGACCGGCGGGGACGAGCACCGTCGAGCCGGGCGCCGGAGCCTCCCAGACCTGCTTCTTCTCGGCGACGGAGATGGCGTGGACCTTGTTGTCCTTGCCGTCGTACGTGCCGTCGATGAGGCACAGCCGGTCGTCGGCGCACGGCGCCATGTCGACGACCTGCACCTTGTCGTTCGTGAAGCTGTAGATCTGCGCCGGCTGGCCTTCGGAGCTCAGGTCGTAGACGTTGACCTTGTACTTGGTGCTGCCGCCCGCGACGAACAGCTTGTCCTCGTGGGCGAGGTACTTGGCGTTGTAGTCGCCGATGTTGTTCCAGCTGCGGATGTCGGTACCGTCGGAGGCCTTGATGAGGCGGATGGTGTCGTCGCCGTCGACGCTGATGAGGTCGTCGCGGGCCTTCATGTCGCGGACGGCGGGCGCGCCGGCGAAGTTGCTCGCGCCGCGGAGGTCCGTGTTCCTGGTCTGGACGTAGAGGGCGGAGCCCTCGGCGTGGTCGGGCCGGCTCCAGCTGGGCTTGCCGGCCCAGGTGACCGTCTCGATCTTCTTCCCCTGGTACCGGTGGATCGCCAGCACCGGGCCGAGACCGTAGAGCACGTCATTGGAGTCGAACGGGCCGTCCCAGACCTTCTTGCCGCTCTTCCAGTCCAGCAGGAACATCTTGCCGGGGTCCGAGCCGGTGGCGGTGACGACGATGCCGTTCTGGTAGGCCGCGAGGTTCCACCTGCTGTAGTCGCCGGCGAGGGCGACCTTCGACCAGGAGGCCTTCATGCCGTCGAGGTCGATGGCCTGGACGAAGAACTGCTTGTCGACCTGCCAGCCGATGACGGCACGCTCGTTGAGCGTGACGGACAGCGCGGCGTCGATCTTCGAGGGGTCGTCCATCTCGAACGACTTCCCGGCCTGCAGGGTGGCGAAGTCGACGGCCGTGTTTCCGTCGCGGAGGAACCAGAACCAGCCGCCGGCTGCCACGAGGGCGAGCACGACGACCGCGGCGATGCCGGCGACGAGCAGGCCGCGGCGCGAGCGGCGAGGGGGCTCTGCGGGAGGAATGGTGATGGGCTCGGTCGGCGGGGCGGTCGCACCGTACTGGCCGGGCGGGATGACCTGCGCCGCCGACATCGGAAAGCCGTTCGGCGCAGGCCCGCCGGACGTCGGCGGCCCGAACCCCGGCGACACCGGAGCGGCCGGCGCGCCACCAAAAGCACCACTCACAGGGCCAGTCACAGGACCAGTCACAGGACCGGTCGAAGGACCAGCCGGCGAGCCACCAAAGGCACCAGTCGAAGCACCAGCCCCGAAGCCGGTCGAGGAGGTCACCTCCGCGCCGCCGAACCCCATCTGCGCGGGTGGCGGCGCCACCTCAGCCAGCGCCCCTTCGGCGACAGGAAGCTCGGGCTGCTCCAGTACAGTCGGCGCGATCCCCAACTGAGCATGCAACTGCCTCGCGGCCAGCGGCAGCCGGGACGAGCCGCCGACGAGGAACAGCCCGGCGAGCTGGTCGCCCCGCAGCCCCGCGGACGCGATCACCGAGCCCGTCTCCCACACCGCGCGGTGGATCAGCGGCCCGACGACCCGGTCCAGCTCCTCGCGGGTGAGGTGGATCGCCTGGTCCGCGCCGGGGACGGTGATCGGCGCGACCGTCGAACGGGACAGCATCTCCTTCGCGCCGCGCACGTCGTCCCAGAAAAGCCGGCGGTCCCGGCGCTGCGTCGTCGTCTGAGGGTTGCGCAGCGCGTCCCAGGTCGCGGGCGCGAACCCGGCGATGACCTGCCCGAGGTGCTCGACCAGCGCGGCGTCGATGTCGAGGCCGCCGAGGTCCTCGACGCCGCCGGAGCCGATGACGGTGAAGCGACCGTTGTCGTTGCGGACGACGGCGATGTCGAGCGTGCCGCCACCGAAGTCGAACACGGCGAGGGCGGAGCCGACGGGGACGGGGCGGCGCAGTACATCGGCGAAGTAGCGCGCGGCGGCCACCGGCTCCGGGACCAGCATGACCGGCGGCCAGCCCGCGCGCCGGGCGGCGGTCGCCAGGGTGTCGCGGCGGCGGGCGCCCCACGCGGCCGGATACGTCAGGACCGCGGTGGGCAGGAACCCGACCGCCTCCACGGCCGCGCGGGCGACGGCGGCGAGGATGGCGGCGAGCAGGTCGACGGTCGGGATCTCGCGGTCGCCGAGCAGGACGGTCGGCTCGTCGATGCGGCGCTTCGGGTTGGGCTCGAAGCGCGACGGGTCGAGCCCCGCGAGCCGGGCCGCGTCACGACCGACGTGGATCCTGCCGTGCTCGTCGACGTACACCCCGGACGGCATGATCGGCGCGCCGTCGACCAGCAGCGGCCGCGTACGCCCGTCAGGCCAGCGCACCACGGCCACCGTGTTCGACGTGCCGAGGTCGACACCGATCGCGAAGCCCTGCTGAGGCTCATTCACCGGCCCATCCTAGGTGCGCCGCCAAATGGCTCGTTCAGGCTCGGTGCAGTGCGCTGAGCTCGGCGAGGGCGGCGCGGATGCACGTGGGGAAGTCCGGCGAGTCGGAGATCCACTGCTCGAACGCCACCTTGAAGACCGCCACACCGAGTTCGGCGGCGAGGGCGGCGGGGACCGGGGGCACGCCGCGGGTCTGCAATGCGGTGGCCGCCGCAGTGCTGAGGGTGGCGAGTTTCAGCAGCTCACGCTCGTGCAGGCTGGGGGTGGCGGCGATGATGGCGGCGCGCTGGCGGGCGAAGTCGCGGCGGTCCTGCATCGAGACGGCCGCGCGTTCCATGGCGGCGCCGATGACGTCGAGCGGCAGGGCATCCGACGGCGCATCCGCGATCGCGGCGACCACGGTGGACTGCAGCGTCGCGGAGCCGTCGAACAGCACCTCGCGCTTGTCGGTGAAGTGGCGGAAGAACGTGCGCTCGGTGACGCCGGCGCGCTGGGCGATGTCGGCGACGGTGGTCTGTTCGTAGCCGCGTTCGGTGTACAGCGCGAGCGCCGCCAGCATGAGGCGTCCCCGCGCGTCCGGCTCCCAGCGTGCCATGGCTCACGAGTCTAGTGATGACAGCGCCTGACATCACGCGCTATGGTCGGTGATGTCAGAGACTGACATCGTCTACGGAAGGCACCATCATGCGCATCTTCGTCACCGGAGCGACGGGCTGGATCGGATCGGCCGTCGTTCCCGAGCTCATCGCCGCAGGTCACGAGGTCGTGGGGCTCGCCCGCTCCACCCAGCAGGCCGCCGCGCTGCACGACAAAGGCGCCGAGGCACTGAACGGGAGCCTCGACGACCTCGACAGCCTCCGGGCCGGCGCCGCGAACGCCGACGCCGTCGTGCACCTGGCGTTCAAGCACGACTTCACCGACTACGCCGGCGCCGGGCGGACCGAGCGCGCCGCCATCACCGCCCTCTGCGAGACGCTGACCGAGGGCCAGCCGTTCCTCTTCGCGTCCGGCGTCGCGCTCGTCGCGCCTGGCCGGGTCGCGACCGAGCACGACCAGAACCCCAGCAGCGGCCCGGACGCTCCCCGCGGCGGCGCCGAGCAGCTGGCGTTCGAGTTCGGCGCGAAGGGCGTCCGCAGCGTCGCGCTCCGGTTCGCCCCGACCGTGCACGGCGACGGCGACCACGGGTTCGTGGCCGAGCTGGTGCGGATCGCGCGGGAGCGGGGCGTTTCGTCGTACATCGGCGACGGCACCAACCGTTGGCCCGCGGTCCACCGTTTCGACGCCGCCGCCCTTGTACGACTGGCGCTCGCCGCACCCGCCGGCACCATCGTGCACGCGGTCGACGAGGAGGGCGTGCCGGCCCGTGACATCGCCACGGCGATCGGCGACGGGCTCGGGCTGCCGGTCGCACCGGCCGCCGCGGAGGAGCTCGGCTGGATCGGCCGGTTCTTCGCCGCGGACATCCCCGCGTCCAGCGCTATCACCCGGGAGCTGCTGGGCTGGCAGCCGACCCACCCCGGCCTGCTCAAGGACCTGGCGGCCGGCCACTACTTCCGTGCAGCTTCGTGACGATCGCCGACATGTAGCCGGCGACGGTGCTCGCGGCCAGGCCGAGGCGGGTGGCGACGGTCGCGGCAGGCAGGCCGGCGGCGACAAGCTCCAGCACCTGCCGCTCCTTCGCGGTCAGCTCGGCCGCCGCGAAGTGGTCGCTCAGCTCGGCCGTCGCAACGTGGTCGCTCGACTCGGCCGCCGTGGTGTGGTCGCTCAGCTCGGCCGCCGCGAAGTGGTCGAGCATCCGGCGGGCGACGCCGGGGCCGAAGAACGCGCGACCGGCCGCGACCGTCGCGATCCCGTGGCGGATCTCGTCCTGGGTGGCGCCTTTGACGAGGTACCCACGGGCGCCGGCCCGCATCGCGGCGAAGACCTGCTCCGCGCCCTCGGACATGCTCAGCACCAGCACGGCGGTGCGGGCGACCACGGCGTCGAGGCCGGCCAGGCGCAGGTCCATGACGAGCACGTCCGGCTGGGTGGTGGACACGGCCTCGGCCGCCTCCCGGCCCGTGGCGACCGAGGCGACCACGTCGATGCCGGGCAGCGCCGCGAACAGGGCGCGGCTCTCGGCATGCTCGGCGGCGACGGCCACGCGGATCACGGAACCAAGCCTAGGCCGTAGCAGAGCGCTTGACGGCACACAAGATCATGGACCCTGACGGATTGCTGACTCGGCCACGGCGAACAAACCCGCCGGGAGGCGCATCGAACCCTGCGACACCGAAACACCAACCGTTCAGGGAGCCCATCATGCGTACCAAGGCCATCATCGCGATCGTCGCCGCCGCCCTGCTGCTGTCCGCGTGCACCCCGTCGCCCGAGCGCAAGAGCGGCGACGCCGCCCCGGCCGGCGCCACCACCGCCTCGCCCGCCACGTCGGCCGCCACGGCCTCGCCCACCGCCACGTCGGCCGCCCCGTTGACGCCGGCCGCCACGAAGACCAGCACCACCACGACGCTGGTGCTGGGCCCGCAGGGGTACGGCGCGCTCCGGCTCGGCATGACCCGGGAGCAGGCCGTCGCCACCGGGCTGCTGACCCCGTTCGACGACTCCGGTTGCCCGCAGGCGTTCATCAACGGCCGGCCGACGGGCCAGGGCAGGGTCTACCTCTCCCCCGAGCGCGGCATCTCCGCCATCGAGGCGTGGCCCACGCTGTCGACGGCCGAGGGGCTGCGGGCCGGCATGTCCGTCACCGAGGCGCGCAGTCTGTATCCGAACTGGACGATCGTCGACGGCACCCTCACCCAGGGCCGCCACTTCGCCAAGGTGCCCGGCAACGACAAGGCCGTCTTCCGGATCGGGACGTCCGGCGACAAGGTGGGTTCGGTGACCCTGCAGCTGGCGGACCAGAACTGCTACGAGTAGGCGGACAGCCGCAGGCCGGCCAGGATCTCGCCGGTACGGTCGGCGGCGCCCACCTGCTTGACCTGCACGTACACCCCGAAGCCAGGCGCGGAGAGCAGCACTTCGCTGTAGGAGACGCGTCCGGCGCAGGACGTCCAGCGCCGGACCTGCGCCTGCCCGCCAGCGACGGTCACGGTGCGGGTGGGCTGCTCGACGCAGGGGGCGGCGTGCTCGGGCAGCGTGGGGGCCGGGCCGCCGGTCGTGAAGGCACCCGCGAAGACGCCGGGCAGCGCGCTCGCCGGGTCCGTCCAGGCGTCGACGTCCGTCGTCACCACGAGGCCCGGGGCGTGCCCGCTGCGCAGTCCGAGCACCGCCGGGTCCCAGCCCGCGTCGCGCAGCTGGCCCGCCCAGGCCGGCGGCACCGCGATCGACAGCACGCCGTCGGCGTCCCGCACCTGCACCCAGCCCGGTGGCGGCCCGCCCGCGGCGGCGGAGCCAGCGCTGACTGCCAGTACAGCTGCCGCGGCGGCCACCAGCGTCGCCGTCCGAAATACCTTGTGGCGGCGGGCGCCCCGCCCGATCGAGTCGACGGCCGACCGCAGCTCGGCGGAGAGCTCGGCCGCCGACGCGAAGCGCTTGCGCGGGTCGGGGTGCAGCGCCCGGCGCACGATGGCGTTGACCGGACTCTTCCCGGCGATCCGCTCGCCCACGGTGGGCGGGCGGCCGGTGAGCATGTGGAACAGGGTCGCGCCGACCCCGTAGACGTCGGCCCGCACGTCCAGCCCGCCGCCGAGCCGGGCCTGCTCGGGTGCCGCGTAGCCGGGCGTACCGGCGGCGATCGTGAAACCGGAGGCGGTGGCCAGTGCCTTGGCCAGGCCGAGGTCCGCGACCAGAACCCGGTCCCGGCCAGGCGCGGGCTGGAACAGCACGTTGGACGGCTTCACGTCGCGGTGCAGCACCCCGGCCGCATGCAGCTCCGCCACGGCGTCGGCGATGTCGGCCGCCACGAGCAGCGCCTCCTCGACCGGCAGCGGCCCGCCGGCGAGCCGGTCGGCGAGGGTGCCACCGGCCGCGAACGGCATCACGAGGTACGGGCGGCCGTCCGGCAGCTCGCCGACGTCGAGCACCCGGACCAGCAGCGGCGAGTCGGCCCGCCGCATGATCCGCCCCTCCTCCTCGAACCGCGCCCGCAGGTCCGAGTGGTACGACCAGTTGTCCGCCAGCACCTTGATCGCCACCGATGCGTCGAGCGCGTCGTCGGCCCCCAGCCAGACGGTCGCGAACGCCCCGGATCCGATGCGCCGCAGCACGCGATATCGACCGATATTGTCAGGCACTGGCACGCCGCAATTATCAGCCATGGGGGGACTTCGTTGACCGACATCGAACAGCTCGCGGCGCGCGCCGCCACCGGCGACACGGCGGCGCGTGACGCGCTGCTGGCGAGCATCGCCCCGCAGGTCATGCGGCAGTGCCAGCGCATCCTGCCCTGCCGGCAGGACGCCGAGGAGGCGTGCCAGGACGCGCTGCTCCAGGTGGCGATGAAGATCTCCACGTTCGACGCCCGGTCCCGCTTCTCCACGTGGCTGTACGTGGTGACCGCGAACTGTGCGCGCCAGACGTACCGCAGCCTCAAACGCCGGGCGAGTGAGCAGGCGACCCCGCAGCTCCCCCTCGACACCGCCGACCCCCGCACGACGAGCGTCATCGCGGGGTCCCGCCTGGATCTGCTGGACGCCCTCGAGCAGCTGGAGGCGCACCGGTCCGAGCTGGTCGGCCCGCTGGTGCTCCGTGATCTGTGTCAGCTGTCGTACGAGGAGATCGCCGCCCACCTCGACGTTCCGCTCGGCACCATCAAGTCCCGGATCCACGACGCCCGCCGGCACGTGCGGGCCTCGCTCGCATAGGTGGGCTCAGAGGTGGGCCATCGCGTCCAGCCCGAGCTTCGCGCAGCCGCGCACGCTGCGGTCCTCGTCGCGGAGCAGTTCACGCAGGGCAGCGCGGGCCGTCTCCACCTGAGCGGCGGTGGCGGCTTTCGGGGACGGTCGCCAGACAGACGTGAACAGCTGCCCGACGGCATAGCTCAGCACCTCGCGGACCAGCACCGACGGGTCATGCCGGAGTGCGACCATGCTGTCCAGCGCCGCGAGGTCGCCGTAGTACCCGAGGGTCATCAGCGTCGAGCCGCGCAGCCCCGGGTAGGGGTCCTGCAGCATGCGGACGAGCGCCGGCAGCACGCGCTCGTCGCCGTACAGCTTGGACAGCGCGCCGCTGGCCGTCCCCCGCACCCGCCGGTCCTCGTCGTGCAGCGCGGCGTCGAGCAGTTCGAAGTCGTCGGGCGTGACCACATGGCCGAGCGCCCACAGTCCCGCACACCGCAGGTCGCGGTGCCGCTCGCCGGCGAACGCCAGCGCCACCGGCCGGCACCCCGCCGGGTCGGCCTCCATGAGCCCTGCGAGGGTCGCCTGCAGCCCCTCCCACTCGTGCTGGACCGGCCGGGCGACCGCCCGCAGCAGCAGCGGAAACGCCCGCGTGCCGCGAATCCCGGCCAGGATCTCGGCGAGGAGCTCGACGCCTTCGAAGTCCTCGTCGTCCAGGCACCGCTCCAGCGCCGCCTGCAGCTGCGGCACGAAACTGCGGTCCCCGCTGGCCGCGAGCTCCTGGACGAGACCCGGCCGGAGCTTGATGCCGATGTCGTCGATGCTCGCCAGTACAACCGCCAACGCCGCCTGCATGTCGGCCATGGCGCGAACAATAGCGCCCGGCACTGTAGGGTCGCGCGGATGAGTGAGCAGGGGTTCGAGTGCCGGTGCTGCGGCGAGCGGCACGGCGGGATGCCGTTCTCCTACGGGGCGGTCGCCCCGCAGGTCTGGAGCGACGACTTCGCCGACGACGAGAGCAGCACCCTCGAGGACGAGCTGTGCATCATCCGGGCCGAGCACTTCTTCGTCCGGGCCCGCATCGTCATCCCCGTGCTCGACGCCGACACCGACTTCGACTGGGGCGTCTGGGTGTCGCTCAGCAGGGCCAACTTCGAGCGGTCACTGGAGCTGTGGACGACGCCGGGCCGGGAGCAGGAGCCGCCGTACTTCGGCTGGCTGTGCACCGAGATCCCCGTGTACGAGCCGACGACCCTGGACCTGAAGACCAACGTGCACACCCAGCCGGTCGGCAGCCGCCCGCAGGTCGAGCTCGAGGCGACCGACCACCCCTTGGCCGTCGAGCAGCGCACCGGCATCACCCGCGACCGCGTCCAGGAGTTCGCCGAGCTACTGCTGCACCCGTAGCCGCCGGATCGGTGGGGCACCCGTTTCCGGGCACCCCACCGTCTCGTGGTGCTACTGGGCGCGGCGGCGGTTGACCTCGGCGAGGGTGACCGCGGCGGCGACCGACGCGTTCAGGGACTCGACGTCGGAGACCATCGGAATGGAGACCTTCAGGTCGCAGGTCTGGCCCACGAGGCGGGACAGGCCGCGGCCCTCGGAGCCGACCACCACGACCAGCGGGCCGATGGCGGCCTCCAGGTCGTACAGGGAGGTGGCGCCGTCGGCGTCGAGGCCGGCGACCATGAAGCCCTCGTCCTGACACGCTTTCAGGGACCTGGTCAGGTTGGTCACCTGGGAGACCTTGACCCTGGCGGCGGCTCCCGCGCTGGTACGCCACGCGGTGGCCGTGATGGCCGCCGACCGGCGCTCGGTGAGGAAGACGCCCTGGGCGCCGAACGCCGCGGCGGAGCGGATGATCGCGCCGAGGTTGCGGGGGTCGGTGATGCCGTCGAGGGCGATCAGCAGCGGCGCCGTGTGCTCCTTGGCGGCGGCGAGCAGGTCGTCGAACGGCTCGTACGCGAACGGCGGGACCTGCAGGCCGAGGCCCTGGTGCAGGACGCCGCCGGTCATCCGGTCGAGCTCGGCGCGGGTGACCTCGAGGATCGCGATGCCGCGCTCGGCGGCGGTGCGGACCGCCTCCTTGACGCGCTCGTCCATGTCGATGCCGAGGGCGACGTACAGCGCGGTCGCCGGCACGTGGGTGCGCAGCGCCTCGACGACCGGGTTGCGGCCGACGAGCAGCTCCGGGCCGTCCTTCGGCTGCGACGACTTCCGCCCGGGCGACACCCGGGGCGTGCCCGCTTTTTTCGCAGCGGAGCCCTTCACAGCGGCACCGAACGGCCCCTTGCCGGCGGTGCGCTTCGTGCCGGGCTGGCCGATCTTCGGGGCCCGGCCCTGGGCGGCCGCCGCGCGCAGCTCGTTGGCCTGCTTGCGGGCGGTCTTCTGGGGAAGTTCCTCGTCGCCGCTGTACCCCTTGTGCCAGGGACGCTCGTCCGCGGGCAGGGTGCGACCGCGGCCCGCCAGGGACTGCCGGTTCTTCCCACCGGAGCCCTTGGCGGCGCCCTTCTTCGAAACGACCCGCTTACCGCGGCGTTCAGAGTTGCCTGGCATCTGTTCTCAGCTCTCCAACGTCCATCGTGGACCGGCCGGGGTGTCCTCCACCGCGATACCGGCGTGCTTCAACTGGTCCCGCACCGCGTCGGCGGCGGCCCAGTCCTTGCGGCCGCGGGCCGCGGTGCGCTGCTCCAGTGCGAGCGCCACCAGCGAGTCGACCACCCGCGTCAGGTCTCCGGCCTGCGTGGAGCTCCACTGGGCGTCCAGCGGGTCGAGCCCGAGCACGTCCAGCATCGCCCGCACGGTGGCGAGGGCCGCCGACACGGCCGCCGTGTCGCCGGCCGCCAGAGCGGTGTTCGCGTCCCGTACGACATCGTGAAGGACGGCAAGCGCGCGTGACGTGTTCAGGTCGTCGTCCATCGCCTCGACGAACGCCTCGGGCAGCTCTGCCTTCTCGCCCGGCCCCACCAGCTCCGCCGCCCGGGTCACGAAGTTCTCGACGCGGCGGAACGCGGCGGCGGCCTCCTCGAGCGCCTCCTGCGAGTAGTCGATCACCGACCGGTAGTGCGGCGCCAGCAGGTAGTACCGCACCTCGACCGGGCGCAGGCCGGCATCGACCAGCGCCTCGAGGTTGATCACGTTGCCGAGCGACTTGGCCATCTTCGACCCGCCGAGGTTCAGCAGCGCGTGATGCACCCAGTACCTGGCGAACGGGTGCCCGGCCGCGTGCGACTGGGCGACCTCGTTCTCGTGGTGCGGGAACTTCAGGTCCAGCCCGCCGCCGTGGATGTCGAACTCGGTGCCGAGGTACCGCCAGCACATGGCGGAGCACTCGATGTGCCAGCCAGGCCGGCCGGTCCCCCACGGCGACGGCCAGTTGGCCTCGGCCGGCTCCTCGGGCTTGGTGCCCTTCCACAGCGCGAAGTCCCGTGGGTCCTTCTTCGCCCGCTCCGGGCCGTCGGTGGCGGGCTCCATGTCGTCGGGCCGCTGCCCGGACAGCGCGCCGTACTCCGCGTGCGACCGCACGTCGAAGTACACGTCGCCGCTGCCGTCCGTCGCCGGGTACGCGTGACCGCGGTCGATGAGCAGCTGGATCAGCTCGTGCATCTCGGTGATGTGCCCGGTCGCCCGCGGCTCGTACGTCGGCGGCAGCACGCCGAGCTTGAGGTAGGTCGCCGACAGCAGGCGCTCGTTGGCATAGGCGACGGCCCAGAACGGCTTGCCCTGCTCCTCGGCCTTGACCAGCACCTTGTCGTCGATGTCGGTGATGTTGCGGATGAACGTGACGGTGTACCCCGAGCGCAGGAACCAGCGCCGCAGCACGTCATAGTTCACCCCGGAACGCAGGTGGCCGATGTGCGGCCCGCCCTGCACGGTGAGCCCACACAGGTAGATACCGACCTGCCCGGGCGTCATCGGGACGAAGTCCCGGACCGATCGGGTCGCGGTGTCATACAGGCGTAGGGTCACGGTTGCAAGAGTAACGGTCGCCCCGCGCTCTCATCGCATTCGGCGGCGGCGCTGCGCTGCCGTGCCCCGGGACATTCAAATAACCTGGGCCTGTGGCTACCGAGACCGCCCAGACCCTCGACCGTGGCCTGCGTCTGCTGCACGTGGTCGCGGAGACGCCCGGCGGCCTGACCATGACGGAGGCCGCAGCCCTCCTCGGCGTCGGCCGCGCCGTGGTGTACCGCCTGGTCGCCACCCTCTCCGAGCACGGCATGGTCCGCCGCGACCGTTCCGGCCGCCTCCGCCTGGGCGCGGGCGTGCTCCAACTGGCCCGCCGAGCCCAGCCCCTGGTCGCCGACGCCGCCCTGCCAGCGTTACGCCGACTGGCCGAGACGGTCGGCGCCACCGCCCACCTGACCATCGCCGACGGCGGCGAGGCCTACGCCCTGGCGGTGGTGGAGCCGAGTTGGACCCAGTTCCATGTGGCGTACCGGACGGGCTCCCGCCACGCGTTGGACGTGGGCGCCGCCGGCAAAGCCATCCTGGCCGGCCGCCGCGGCGACTACACCGCCATCACCACAGTCGGCGAACTCCAGCCCGGCGCCTACGGCGTCGCCGCAGCGGTCGCCGGCGTCGAGGGCTTGGAGGCGAGCGTGGGGGTCGTGGCCCTGACCGCCCTGGACCCGGCCTCAGTCCCCGCCCAGGTCACCACCGCCGCCACCACGGTCGCCTCCGCCCTGCGTTGAGCGCCCCTGGCTGTCATGACAGCAGTCTTCCCGCGAGCACCGCGACGGTCGCGATGGCCTGCTCCACATCTGGCCGGCTCAGCCTCGGCGCCCCGTTGGTGCCCGCCTGGAACGGGATGTCGACGACCAGAATGCCGATCATCGTGCCGGCCGCGTCGTTGACCGGCATCGCATAGACCTCGGCGTACTTGGCGGCGACCCGCTCGAACTCGGTCAGCGACAGGCCGGCCGACGCGTCTCCGGCCGCCGCGTACGCACGGACACTGTTGCGCCTGACCTGGACGGCGATCCGGCGCAGGTCCCGGTGCACGGGCGCCTGCTCCAGCCAGCACAGCCCGACCAGGCCCTTCCCTCTCGTCCAGCGGATGTGGGACGGTCCGGGATGGTCGTCGAACCGGTGCCGCTGGATCTGCTCGAGCGCCCGCTTCCGGGGCGAGCCGGGCAGGCGGAACACGCTCAGCCCCAGCGACTGCACGCTCACTCCGGCCTGGTCAGCGATCCGGAAGGTGCCCTGCTGCAGCACACGGGACAGATCGGCGTGCATTCGGCGACGCCCCGGACGCCGCCAGGTCTCGACCAGGGACCGCGTCGGTTCCACCGACGTGCAGACGGCCTGAGCGACCGCCACCCAGACGATCCACGTGTCGTCCGCCTTGACGACCCCGTGGGAAACCAGCACCAGCAGCACGGCGAATGCGGACGCGCCGCAGAGCAGTGCCGCCCGCGTCACGAGCCCACCGAATCGCACCATCTCCCCCACCCCCGGCCCAATGAAAGCTTGATTGCCGTCGATTGTCCGAAGCTCTGGGGCGGGGCCCACAAGGCCGATTTTCGTTACCCTGTGGGTTGTATTCATGCAACCCACGGACTTGAATCACGCGAGGAGGACAGGCATTGACGTCTCGCAGCCGTCCCCCACGAGCGGACGACTCCATCGAGCAGGGCCTGCGAGACCTCGCGCACGGTTCCGGTCCGAGTGTCAAGAAGATCGCAGAAGGATGGACACCGGGCCTGCGGCACCTCCGCGAGTTGTCGAACAAACTCGGCGGCAGAAGCGTCGAAGAACGCGCCGAGACCATGCTCGAGCTGATCTATCTCGAGGCCTCCAACCTGGGCAATTCCGGTGAGCGCCCGCATCCGCGGTGGGCGGCGGCGGTACAGGCGGCATTGCGAATGCCGACCTTCCAGTTCGGCCCATCCGACGACTCACTGAACCAGCGGTTTCAGGTCGCGCGGGCGGCAGGAGCGTTCGACACGGTCCGCGGACGGCGTGGCATGAAGGCAGGCGCCGACGCCGGGAAGATCAATTGGAGTCACGGTGTCGTCCGCCTCGCTCAGGCGGTGGAACGTCGCGTGAATGAACTCGAACGATCCGGAGGATGGGAGCGAACCGGCCCGCCGAGCGGCTTCCAGCCGGTGACGTTCAACCGGATGATCGTGACCTACTTCCTGCGCGGCCGGGCGGTCTCCGAGTCGTTCAGCGAACGCTGGATCACGGCCGAAGAGGACAACCTCGCCCGCTACGTCGTCCGGGCCTACGCGAGAAACAATCCGCCGGCGCGCCCAGAGCTCGAAATCCAGCCGTGGCTCAACTGCACGCTGGGCGCTGTCCGGCGAGTGGACCTCGGTGACGGCTCGGAGGCCCAGATCGCCGAGATGGACTTCCCCAAACCACTGCAGCGCGGTGAAAAGCTCTTCTTCGCGACACGAGTGGTGGCCCAAGAGGTCGGCCCGACCATGTCGCGCGAAGTCCAGGTGACCTCACACGGCATAGAAGACCTGACGATGCGAATCCAGTTCGACATCAGCCAACCACTGCCGAAACGGGCGTGGTGGTTCGCCGAAGTGCCGGACATCGATCGCCTGATCCCGCCCGAGCCGGGCGATGATCGGTTTGTCGAGGTCTCAGCCTGCGGATTCATCGAACGCCAGTTCGCGCGAGGATACCCATCGGCGAAATATGGCCTTTCTTGGCAATGGGACTAGGGGTACCGGCCACCCATCGGCGTCCCAGCATGTAACCTCCCCTCCGGCATTCATTACATTCCGTGAGGGGCCCCTTGTGATCAAGTTCGATGGGACGGGTGGCGGCAACTAGCTCGCCTCCCCAATGCGCAGCCGCCGGCGGACGTCCTTCGACATCCGCCGGCTGCTGTTTGTACGAACAGCTATTGGCGGATCTCAGCCTCAGTCCCCACTCAGGTCACCACCGCCGCCACCGCCCTGCCCTGGCTCCACGCTTCGGGCTGTGGCCAGCTCGGCAAACTGACGCTCCCAGAGGCCGCGAAGCCGAGCAGGCAGCCACATCGCCGGCCAGAGGTGGACCAGCAACGCACCGTCGAGCCAGGCCCGCAGATCGCCCTTCGTGGCGGCCTCGACCAGCACCGTTCGGTACATCGAGGCGAGTCGGGCCGGCCGGTCCAGGTCGTACCCGGCGTTGCCGGACCAGTCCAGATGGTGGGGCAACACGACAGCGCCGCTCGTCGGACCACGCAGCTCGGCCAGGGTGTCCGCAACGACGTACGGCCTGCGGTCGCCGTACGGCATGTAGTCGGCCGGCGGTCGCTCAGGAGCCGTATTAGGTCGTGACGTCCGCAGGGCAGTTCAAGCCACGTGGAGTTGAATGTTGCCGATGCGGGCCACGATGTCGAGGTGGCCGCCGAGCCCGGTCACATAGGCACGCAGCGTCTCCAGCCCCACGGCATCGCCGTTTTCGATCTGGCTGATCCGTGCCTGGGTCAGGCCTGCCGCCTCGGCAAGCTGCACCTGCGTCATACCGAGCTGCTGGCGGATCTCGGCGAGCTGCGCGCCACTGACCGAGGCAAGCATCTGCTCGCGCATCTCGCGGCGGCGAGCAACACGCTCTGCGCTGTCCCACATCGGGTCGGCGGCACGCGCCTTCGCTTTGACGTCGCGCCAGTTCGCGGCTTCGGTCATGACCCGTTCTCCTCTTTCAGCGCCGCAAGATGCTCGGTGAACCGCTCGTCGGCCAGCGGGATCGCCTTGCTGTACCAAGTCTGCCATCGGCCTGACTTGTCGCCGGCGACAAGGAAGATCGCCTCGCGCGCCGGATCGAACGCGAAGATCATCCTGACCTCGGTTGTGCCGATTGAACCGGGCCGTAGCTCTTTCATGTTGTGGTAGATGCTGCCCTTCAACCGGTCCACCAGCGGGCGACCGAGCGCGGGCCCCTGCTCGGCGAGCACGTCGACGGCCTCTGCGACGAGATCGGCGGTGACCGGGTCGGCCTGGCAGAGCTCCAGGAACCATGCCTCGACCTCTGGTGAAGCCTGACCTCCCACATGCCGACAATATAAGCCAGACTTATATCGCTTATGCCGAGTCGGGTGTGTGAATCAGCCGGCTTCCAGGGGCGAAGGGTCGGTGCGGAGACGGCTGTACAGGTAGCCGTCGTGCCAGCGGCCGGCGCGGAACTCGCAGGCGCGGACGATGCCGTCCAAGGTGAAGCCGGCCTTCTCCAAGGACTTCTGCTCGGCGATGTTCTCCGGGTGGGTGCCGGCCTGGATGCGCTGGACCGGGGAGTGGGCGAAGAGGTGGTCGCACAGCATGGCCTGGGCGCGCCAGCCGAGGCCGCGGCCTCGCCACTGCGGCAGGAGGGCGATGCCGATCTCCCAGTAGCCGATGGGGCCGCTGTACCTGCCGGCGACATAGCTGACGAAGCCCGCCGCGACGCCGTCCGGGTCGGCCTCCACCATGAGGCGGCCCGAGTCGGCGCCGAGGTAGCCGTCCAGGGCGAACCGGCGCCCGGCCGCGTGCGGGTCGCGGTAGCCGGACCAGTCCAGGCCGATGAGGCCCGGCTCGGTGGCGAACCGGTGGAACATCGGCAGGTCCGCTTCGGTCACCGGCCGGAGCCGGATGGCGCTCATGAAGCAGCACCCGAAGCAGAGCCCGAGTCCGAAGCAGAACCCGAAGCCGACGCCGAAGCAGAACCCCAAGCCGAAGCGATGAAGGCGCGGCTGATCGTGGCGAACAGCAGCCCCAGCAGCACCGCCGCCACCGCCAGGGAGAGGTCGGTGTCGGCGGAGTCGACCGCGGGGTTTCCTGCCAGAGATGTCATCGCCGCGCCGAGCGCGGAGCCGATGAAGTACAGCAGCAGGTACGCCGGAATCAACGCCAACGCGCAGGCCCCCAGGATGGCGAGGAGACGAAGCGGAGGCACGTCGCCGGTGGCGGCGACCGCGGTCGTGGCCGCCGCCGGCAGGAGGACCAGGCCGAGCGCGCCGAGCCAGCCGTACGCGGCGGTCGCCGGCCACGCGGCCAGCACGGCCAGCGCGGCGAACGGCAAAGCCCACAGGATGCGGCCGAGCGGCAGCAGCCCGACCACGACAGCCGCGAGCATCACGATGAGGGCGACTTTCAGCAGCGAGAGCGCGTTCTCGACGCGGACGTCGGCGGCGTCGGTGACCGGCTCGTCCCACGGCGTCGTGATCAGCACGGTGACCGCGGCGGCCACCGCCAGCACCGTCGTCAGGAAGTGCGCCGATCCGGCTTCGGGGGTCGCCACTGTACGGGCGGCGAACACCATCCCGGCGAACGCCACGACGCCACCGACGGCCAGCCAGACGGCCGCCGCAGTGCCGCTCACGCCGGCCCGGTCGAGCTCCAGGTCCGCCCCGACCCAGATCACGGCCCCCACGGCGGCGGCGAGCACGGCCCGCCGATCAGCACGGCAGAGCAGGACGGCCCCGCCGAACGCGAGCAGGACCGCCAGCTGCCGGATGTCCCGCGGCCAGTACGTGTTGTTGCCGACGAACTCGGCCGCCGGCGACGGCTCCATGTACGGCTGGTAGATCGCCAGACCCACCGCCCAGATCACCGCCGCGACGAGCCCGCTGACCCCGCCGACCACGGCCCGCCATCGCATCCCCATCGCTGCATCCTGATCCCTGCCCGCTCAAAGCGGAACCCCACGGCCGGCGGATCTGAGCAGGTCTTCGAACTCCCGCCGGAGGGCGAGGAGGCCGAGGTCGGACCGGCCGGTCGCCTGCTGGATCAGTTCGGTGAGCGGCCACTGTACGAGGCAGCCGAACCGTGCCGCGTAGATGCCGGCACCGCGCAACGCGTACCGGTCGCTGAAGTCCATCAGGGCGTAGCCGAGCAGCTGGTACACGTCGGTGCCGGCGAGCGCCGGTGACCTGGTGCCGTCCCGGCGGGGCGGGCCGCCGCAGCCGGACTTGATGTCGATGAGCAGCCCCGCGACGACGAGATCGGCGTCCGCCGCCAGGTACTCGCTGCCGTCGAACGTCGGTCCACTGTGCACGGTCCCTGCCTCCAGAAGCGGCAGCAACCGCTTCCGGGCGAGGTCGCGCATCGCGATCAAATCGGCCACCTCGTCGTCGTTGGCGAGGGCGAGCAGGTCCGCCGCCGTGCTGCCGGCGGGAAGGGTGAAGAGCCGCGAGCCGGTGGCCATCGGGTTGCGGAACCGCTCGACCAGCAGCGCCAGCGCGTAGCAGGCCCGCGCCCACCATTCGTCCGGCCGGTCGGCGTGCAGGTCGGCCTCGAGAATGGTGGGGCGGCGCGGGCAGAGCAGTCCGAGCAGTTCCCGCCCCGCCCCGTCGAACGCCGCCCGGCGGTCCCACAGTCCCCGGATCGGCAGCTCCAGCGACACCCGCGGGTCGACCAGCGCACGGATCCACCAGTCGATGGCCGCCCCCTGCGTACCGAGGGCGACCGCCGCCGACGGGGCGACCGCCAGCTCGCCGGCGGCCCCGCGGACGGCCTGCTGCAGCGGCGCCAGGTGCGGGAACGTGGTCCGCATCCACCGCCCGACCGGGTGGTCGGCCCGCTGCACGGCGGCGGTGAGGCTCGGCATCCGTGCAGCCTAAGGGCGCGGCGCCGCCGCGCTTAAAAGCCTCAGGGATGGGTCATCGACAGCAGGTCAAGGGCCTCGTCCAGCTGGGCCTGGGTGAGGGTGCCCTTGTCGAGGTGGCCGCGGGAGATGACGACCTCGCGGATGGTGTGGCCGGTGGCAAGGGCCTCCTTGGCGATGGCGGCGGCCTCGTCGTAGCCGAGGTAGCGGTTCAGCGGCGTGACGATCGACGGGGAGCCGGCGGCGTACGAGTGCAGCACCTCCTCGTTGGCCTCCAGCCCGTCGACACAGCGGGCGGCGAACAGGCGGGCGACGTTGGCGAGCAGGCGGATGGCCTCCAGGAGGTTGCGGGCGATCACCGGGAGCATGACGTTGAGCTCGAAGTCGCCCTGGGAGCCGGCGAACGCGACGGCCGCGTCGTTGCCGATGACCTGGGCGACGACCTGGCGGACCGCTTCGGGGACGACGGGGTTGACCTTGCCGGGCATGATCGACGAGCCGGGCTGGAGGTCGGGCAGGCGCAGCTCGCGCAGGCCGGCGCGCGGGCCGGAGCCCATCCACCGGATGTCGTTGGCGATCTTGTACAGGCCGACGGCGATGGTCCTCAGCTGGCCGGATGCCTCGACGAGGGCGTCGCGGGCGCCCTGGGCCTCGAAGTGGTTGCGGGCCTCGGTGAGCGGCAGGCCGGTCGTCCCGGCCAGGGTGGCGATCACGGCGGCGGAGAACGACGGCGGGGTGTTGATGCCCGTCCCGACCGCCGTGCCGCCCAGGGGCAGTTCGCAGACGCGCGGCAGGACGGACTGAATACGGTCGATGCCGTACCGGACCTGAGCGGCATATCCGGAGAATTCCTGCCCGAGCGTCACGGGCGTGGCATCCATGAGATGCGTCCGCCCCGCCTTCACCACCGAAGCGAAAGAATCCGATTTGTCGGACAAAGCCGTCGCCAAGACGTGCAAGGCCGGCAGCAAATCGGACGTCAAAGCCGACGCCGCGGCGATGTGAATGGACGTGGGGAATACGTCGTTGGAGGACTGCGACGCATTCACGTGGTCATTCGGGTGTACGGGTGAACCCAGCAACCTGGACGCCAGCGTCGCGATGACCTCGTTGGCGTTCATGTTCGACGACGTGCCCGAGCCCGTCTGGAACACGTCGATCGGAAACTGGTCGTCGTGCACGCCGCTCGCCACGTCCGCCGCCGCGGCCGCGATCGCCTGCGCGAGCCCTTCGGGCAGGACGCCCAGCGAGGCGTTCACCGTGGCGGCCGCGCCCTTGATCTGCGCGAGGGCCTTGATGTGGGAGGACTCCAGCCGGCCGCCGGAGATCGGGAAGTTCTCGACGGCGCGCTGCGTCTGCGCCCGCCACAGCGCGTCGGCGGGGACGCGGACCTCGCCCATGGTGTCGTGCTCCACGCGGAATTCCATACGTTCTACAGTGCCCCGCGGCGGCCGCCGTCACCGGTAAAGCGCGCCCGGATCACAGACGCCGAGCTCGTCGAAGAGCGCGACCGCCTGCTCGTGGCGGCCGAGGCCGGCCAGCGCCCGGGCCTGCTCGTACCGGTCGCCGATGCGCACGGACTTGGCCAGTGCCTCCTCGTTGAGCTGCCGGGCCTCGTCGTGCAGGTCGAGGGCGCGCAGCGTGAGGGCGAGGTCGTTGGCGGTGAGGCACTGCCCGGAGACGTCGGCGACCTGCTCCATCAGCGACCGTGCGGCGCGCTGGCAGGCGAGGGCTTCGGCGAGGTGGCCCTGCAGGCGGTGCGCGGTGCCGAGCTTGCTGAGGGTCTCGGCGGAGCCGAACTGGTTGACCGAGCGCTGCTTCAGCGTCAGCGCGCGCCGCAGCAGGGCGGACGCGACGGTGAGGTGGCCGAGGTGCAGGTGGTTGAGGCCGAGCTCACCCATCATGATGCCGACGGCGCGCATCCCGCCGAGCGTGCGCGCGGCGGCGAGGCCGCGCCGGTTGGCCTGCAGGGCCTGGTCGTAGTTGCCGGCCTGGGTGTGCGCGAGGCCGATCGTGCTATGGATCTTGAACTGCAGGTGCGCCGGGGCCTCGTCCGTGTGCAGCGCGGCGGCGGCCTCCGCGGCGGCGATCGCGGCGGCGTACTGGCCGAGCCGGCTGTGCAGCATCGCCATGTTGGTCAGCGCGGTGCCCATGAGCCGGGGGATGCCTTCGCGTTCGGCGATGGCGGTCACGAGCCGCAGCGTCGCGAGGGCGTCGGCCATCCGGCCCATCCGGAAGTACACGCCGGCGAGGTAGTTGCGGGCCTCCGCCTCCAGCTCCGGGCTGGGCAGGGTCCGCGCGGCCGCGATCGCCCGCTCGTACAGGTCGAGCTGCGCCTCGCCGTAGCCGAAGCCGAACAGGAACGGCGACACCGCGCGGGTCATCAGGCAGATCTGCCGGTGCCGGCCGAGGTCGGAGGCGAGGCGCGCGGCGCTGAGGACGTTGGGCAGCTCGCGCTCCATCCACCGGCGCGCCTCGGCGATCCCGGTGAACGCCCGCGCGGCCGGCGGCGGGGCGTCCAGCCGCAGCGCGACGCGCGCGTCGGCCAGCTCCAGGAACGCGTTCGCGGCGGCCACGCTGTGCAGATAGTGATCGAGCATCCGGTCCACGACCGCGCCGGCGTCGGCCGTGAGCTGGGCCGCGTAGTCCCGCAGGAGGTCGTGCAGCCGGTACCGGCCGGCCGCGGGCGCCTCGACCAGGTGGACGTCGACAAGGTCCTCCAGCAGCTCCTCCGCCTCCGTCACGGGCAGCCGCGCCATGGCGGCCGCGACGGCCGGCTCGAAGTCACCCGCCGGGTGCACACCAAGAACCGCGAAGAACTGCTGCAGGTGTACGGGCAGCTGCTGGAACGACAGCGCGAACGCCGCGGCCACGGTCCGCCCGTCCACGGCCAGCTCGGGCAGCCGCCGGTCGGCGCCGCGCAGCCGGCGGGCCAGGTCGGCGATCGTCCAGGTCGGCCGGTGCTGCAGCCGCGCGCCCGCGAGGCGCACCGCCAGCGGCAGGCGCCCGCACAGCTCCACCACCTCGACGGTGCAGGCCGGGTCGGCGACGGCCCTGGCGCCGACGGTGCGTTGCAGCAGCTCCACCGCCTCGTCGAGCGGCAGCACGTCCAGCGACACGGGCTGGACGCCGTCGAGGCCGCCGAGCCGGCGCCGGCTGGTGATGAGCACCCCCGTGTGCGCCGTGCCGGGCAGGAGCGGCAGCACCTGCGCGGAGTCCAGGGCGTTGTCGAGCAGCACGAGGACCCTGCGGTCGGCGAGCTCGGTCCGCCACAGCACCGCGCGCTCGTCCGAGACCGCCGGGATCCGCTCCGGCGGTACCCCCAGCTGCCGCAGCAACGCGCCCAGCGCCTCCCCCGGGTCCAGCGGCGCCCGGTTGCTGTGCCCGTGCAGGTCGAGGTAGAGCTGCCCGTCGGGGAACCGGGGCGTGACCGCGTGCGCGGCGCGGACGGCGAGCGTGGTCTTGCCGGTGCCGGCCATCCCGTCGATGGCGAGCACGGCGTGCCGCTCGTCGCTGAGCGCGGCCACGATCTCCGCGAACGCGTCCGCCCGCCCGGCGAAGTCCACGATGTCGCGCGGCAGGCAGCGGGCGACGCGGCGCGGCTCGTCCGCCGGCTCGGGCGGCGTGAGCAGCAGCGTCACGTCGCCGTTGAGGATCCTGCGGTGCAGCTCGACGAGCTCCGCGCCCGGCTCGATGCCCAGCTCCTCGGCGAGCATCGCCCGTCCCCGGCGGAACACGGCGAGCGCGTCGGCCCGCCGGCCCGTGCGGGCGAGCGCCGTCATCAGGTGCCCGCGGAACTGCTCGTGGTGCGGGAACCGCTCGACCAGGTCGGCGACCTCGGCCAGGATCTCCTCCGCCGCGCCGAGCCGCAGCTCCAGGTCCAGGCAGAGCGACAGGGCGGCGGTCCACTGCTCCTCCAGGTGCGCCGCGGAGGCGCGGACCGCGTCGGAGTCGACGTCGGCGAGGGGCCGGCCGCGCCACAGGGCGAGCGCGGCGCGCAGCTCGTCCCGGGCCGTGGCCAGGTCACCGTCGGCCGCGGCGGCGCGGCCGCGCTCGACCCTGGTGGCGAAGACGGCGGCGTCCAGCTCGTCGGCGCCGACCTTGATGCGGTACCCGGCGGGCTCGGTGATGACGAGCTCCTCGGGCAGCCCGGCGCGGCGCAGCAGCTGGCGGAGCCGGGAGACGCAGCTGTGCACCTGGGCCCGCGCGGTGGTCGGCGGGTTGGTGTCCCACAGGGCCGAGATGACCTGCTGGACCGGCACCAGCTGCCCTTCGCGCAGCAACAGCAGCGCCAGGAGGATCCGTTCACGGGGCGCCGCAACCGTGATCTCCGAGTCCGGTGTACGGATCTGTACCGGTCCCAAGATCGAAAACTTGGTCGAATTGCGCATAACCACCCTCTGTGCGGCGCCTGCCTCCCCTCGAAGCTGCACGCGGTATCGCCCGATGGTAGTCAAATGAGAGCGGCGAAAGAGCAGCGCCGTGGAGTCTTTTTCATGGAACGACATGCGTGTGCCGGAATGCGTCCAGGTCTTGCAGGCGGTTTGCTCATAAACCGGATTCGGGCTACTCAAGCCCTACTCCTGCGATGCTCTGGACGAACGGGGACATTTCGGCGCGAAATCGCATTCTGGGGCCGCGCACAACGCTGTGTGCGGCCCCCGTTCACCCTCCGGCAACATCGCCTTCGACCGGCTCGCCCATCGTGTCGAGCTATGCCATTCCTGCTGCGCGCGGCCGTGACCGCCGCCGTCGCCGTCCCGGCCCTGCTGCTGCCGGCGACCCCCGCGTCCGCTCACGCCGCCGCCCGGGTCACCGCGACGGCGACCTTTCCCCCGATCCCGCTCAGCACCCTCGGCGTCGCCGACGACCGCGGCGTCAACCTCGGCGGCATCGGCAGCGACATCTTCCCGGCCGGCCGCCCCGGCGAGTACTGGACGATCACCGACCGCGGCCCCAACGGCCAGATCACGGTCGGCACCGAGAAGCGCCGAACCTTCCCGACCCCCGACTTCAACCCGACGATCGTCCGCGTCCGCGCTGCCGGTTCAGCTTTGAAGGTCGTGCAGACCATCCCGATCACGACCGCGTCCGGCAAGCCCGTCACCGGCCTGCCGAACCAGCTGCCGCACGACGAGCAGCCCTACACGTACAACGCCGGCACCCCGCTGCGGATCAACCCCAACGGCCTGGACACGGAAGGCATCGTCCGCGCCACCGACGGCACCTTCTGGCTCGTCGACGAGTACAGCCCGTCCCTGGTCCACGTCTCCGCCCGCGGCCGCGTCCTCGCCCGCTACGTCCCGTCCGGCCTGGGCCTGACCGGCACCGACTACCCGGTGATCGAGGCCTTCCCCGCCATCTACGCCTCCCGCAAGGTCAACCGCGGCTTCGAGGGCCTCGGCATCCTCCCCGGCGGCGACCTGGTCATCGGCCTGCAGAGCCCCCTCCTCGTGCCGACCAAGGCCGCCGGCGAGGCGTCGCTGAACACCCGCCTGCTGCGCTTCTCCCCGCGCTCCGGCAAGGTCGTCGGCGAGTACGCCTACCAGTTCGCCCCCGTCTCGGTCGTCGACCCGGGCCAGACCAACCCGGCCGAGCTGAAGATCTCCTCCATCGTCGGCCTCGGCCCCGACACCGTCCTCGTCCAGGAGCGCACCGACCAGGCCGCCCGCCTGTACCGCGCCGACCTCCGCAAGGCCACCAACCTCCTCGGCGGCCCCTACGACAACCCTGCGACCTCGCCGTCCCTGGAGCAGGACGCGTCCGCCGTCACCCTCGTCCCGAAGACCCTCGTCGTCGACCTGAACACCGTCCCCGGCACCCAGAAGAAGATCGAGGGCGTCGCCGTGCTGAACCCGTGGACGATCGCCCTCATCAACGACAACGACTTCGGCATGACCGACGGCCCAGGCGCCTTCGACGCCTCCGGCCGCCTGATCGACAGCGGCATCAAGACCACCCTGGTCACGGTCCGCCTCGCCCACCCGCTGGTCTAGCCCGACGGGCCGCCTCCACCCCGGTCGAGGCGGCCCACCTCACCGGCCGCCCATCTCCGTGAGCCTCAGGTCATTCCGAGGCGAACGGATCACGGCCGAGGGCTGCCTTGATCGCCTCTCGGAGCGACACCATCGCGCCCGGGTGGGCCGACGCGTCGTTCGCCTGGCGCTCGAGCTCACGGGCGATCGCCCGCAGCTCGTCGGCCGAGGCGACGATCGAGGCCGCCTCACCACGGGACGTCGACAGGACGAGGCCCGCGAGACCGCTCTGCGTGCTGACCGTCAGCAGGTCGGTGCTCAGCGCCTTCCTGGCCGTCTCGACCTTCATCACCAACCGCAGCAGGTCGCCCTTGATCGGCTGGAACCCTCGCCGTTCGTAGTACGCCGCCACCTGACTGTTGATCGCGTCCACCACGATCAGCCGGCCGCCCGCGGCGGTGGCGGCCTTGGTGATGACCTCCATGGCGTCGAGCAGGAGGTCGTCGCTCAGCTGCTGACCCTGCAGCGACCGGTCCAGCGCGAACCGGGTCAGCAGGTAGGCGGGGACGATGGTGAAGCCGCCCGCCTGCCCACCGGTCAGCCCGGCTCGCTCGACCTGCGTCGGCGCGACCGAGTAGTAGGCGACGACGTCGTCCGCGCCTTCCGGCGTCCAGACGTAGGTGCGCGAAGTGCCCGCGACCTGGGCGCGCCAGGCATGCTCCGCCAGCCAGGCATTGAGCGCCGGCTCGCCGCAGTCGAACCGGTCGAGCTTGTGGTGATCTCTCAGGCGGCTCGAGACGAACACGTCACGCCCGCCGGAAGCGTCTGGGCCGGTTGGCGATCTCGGTCAGCGCCGGCGCCTCGTCCGGCTCGTCGAGCGACGCGATGAGCCGGTCGAACTGCTCCGCCGGCATGACGGTGCGGTGCGCCCGCGCCAGCACCTTGTCCGCCTCCGCTCGGGCCGATCGCACGACGAACGCCGACACCGGCTCGCCGAGCAGCTCCGCCGCCTCGGTGATGCGCGACTTGCTGGCCTCGTCCGCCCGCACCTCGATGCGCTCCGTCTTGGGACTCATCCGCCACCCCCGCCCATGCGATCCCGTGACCCAACTGTACGGCGCTTGTACGGCACCCGCCAGTACGCGCACGTCCAACCAGCACACCATGGGGGGAAATATCCGCGACACGGGCTTATCGGGCGATCCACCGCAGTAAGATCCTGCGCCGTTACGGTGGGCGGGTGGCTAGGGGAGCGGTCCGGAACTTTGAGACGGCGCTCGGTGCGATCGGGGTGCTGGCGCTCATCATCACGGGGATTTTGGTCACCGGGTGGAATCCGCTGCCCAAGATGTCGATGGACTTCACGGGCTGGTGGGAGAAGGTCGCCTCCAGCGGCGGGAAGCTGTCGGAGCCCGAGACGCTGTGGACGGACCGGGTCGGGGGGCAGCCGTCCGCGGCCGTGATCGCCGGGGATGCCGTGGTCGTGCAGATGCGGGGGACGATCGAGGCGCGCGGGCTGCGCAGCGGGACGAAGCTGTGGGACAAGGAGGCCGACTGGGCCGCCGTCGCCGGGGACGGGACCGGTCAGGTGGTCGTCGTCGGGCGGCGCGGGAAGGGGCTCGAGGCCGTCGACCCCGCGAGCGGGTCCGTCAAGTGGAAGGACGGCGACGCGGTCGGGGCGTGGACCTACCGGGACTCGGTGCTGGCGCTGGCCTGCGGCGGGCTGACCGACTGCACGCTCACGGCGCGCGCACCCAAGGACGGGGCGCAGATCTGGAAGCTCACGCTGCCCGGGATCGGGCGGGTGCTCGCCGGCGTGAACACGGACCTGCTCGGGACCCGGCTGCTCTCCGACACCTACGACAGCGCCGTCGAGGCGAACCCCGACGCCATTCCGGCCATGCTCGGCTTCCCGATCGACCAGCGGGTGCAGGTGATCGACACGCTCAGCGGGAAGCGGCTCCGTACCGAAGAACCGACGAACACCAGTCGGATCGTCGTCGTGGGTGGGCGGGTCCTCGTCTCGACCGCGCAGCCGAAGGACGGCAACTGCCGCTACAGCCTCGAAGCGCGCGACGCCGCGACGGGCAAGACGGTCTGGCGCAAGGACGGCTACGACCTGCGGACGTCGTCCGGGGCGGGGTGCGAGCAGCGCAAGGACCCGGCGGGGGCGGACTCGGTGATCGCGGCGACCCGCGGGGACAACCGGGAGGTGTTCCTGTCGCCGCGCGACGGGCGGGAGCTGTTCGTGGGGGCGCTCGGGGACACGCTCGTCGCGGCCGACAGCCAGTACGGGCTGATCCGCGGCGCCGACAAGAAGACCCTCCAGGTGATCAACCTGACCACGGGGAAGACCGCGTGGAAGCAGGAGATCGGCGAGAAGGCCGACGTGGCGATCACCCGCTACGCGGTGCTGATCCGGGACTCGGGGACGCTCAAGGCGTACAAGCCGGACAACGGCACCCTGAGACTCGACGCGAAGACGAGCTCTGACGTCCTCGGCGTCGGACCGGACGGGCTGATCGTGTCCCGTGGACGGAATCTCGGATTCCTGCCGTACGCCTAGCGATGCTCCATCACGAGCGTGAACGACGTGCCTGGCTCCAGCGCCTCGTAGAGATGCGGCACGTCGCCGGGGAACGAGCAGTAGTCGTGCGGCGACAGGTCGACGGTCGCGTCGGAAGGGCCGACCCGGAGGCGGCCGCTCATCAGGACCACGTGCTCGACGGTGCCCAGCAGGTGCGCGTCGGCCTTGCGCGGGCCGCCCATGCCGACGTTCATCAGGTAGATGTCGCGCTTCGCGCCCGGCGGGCAGGTGGCGAGCAGCGCGCCGCCGAAGTCGGCCCGCTCGGCCTGGACGGAGGGGCCCTCGCCGGCGCGGATCACCCGTGGGGCGGTCGGCGCTGGCGGCTCCACCAGGCGGCTGAACGGCACGTTGAGCGCCACCGCCAGGGCCCACAGGGTCTCGATGTTGGGGTTGCCGGCGCCGGACTCCAGCTGGTGGAGGGTCGACTTGGCGATGCCGGCCCGCTTCGCGACCTCGCTCAGCGACAGCTTCTCCCGGTCCCGTTCGCGGCGCAGCGCGGCGGCGATGAATTCCAGCGGCGCGCCCATGTGCGACCTCCACGCGTTCGGTGTAACGAACGAATTATTCGGCTTGACGAACGGTTGCGATGAGTCCAGCATAACGAACTATGCGTTCGATGCTACGAACACGTGACCCCATCGTCCGCGACGTCAGCGCGCTGTGTGCCGCGGGTGTCGTGGTCGGCCTCTCGTTCGGCGCGATCGCCACCGCCGCCGGCCTGCCGCTCAGCCAGATCGTGGTCATGTCGGCGTTCATCTACGCGGGCGGCGCGCAGTTCCTCTCGGTCGGGCTCTTCTCCGCCGGCGGCACCGCGCTCGCGATCATCCTGGCCGGCCTGCTGCTCAACGCGCGGCACCTGCCGTTCGGCCTGGCGATCGGCAACGAGACGCTCGGCGCGAAGCGGTGGCGGCGGATCGTCGGCAGCCACATCCTGACCGACGAGTCGGTCGCGTTCGCCCTGGCGCAGGACGACCCGGCACAGCGCCGCCGCGCGTACTGGCTGACCGGCGTCGCGCTCTTCGTCACGTGGAACGTCTCCTCCACCGTCGGCGCGATCGCCGGCAGCGCCCTCGGCGACCCCGACCGCTACGGCATCGACGCGGCGTTCCCGGCCGCCCTCCTAGCGCTGACGCTGCCCTCGTTGAAGGATTCCGCGTCGGTACGGGTGGCAGTCGCCGGCGCCGCGATCGCGCTCGCCACCACACCGCTGCTGCCGGCCGGACTGCCCGTGCTGCTGGCGCTGCTCGGGCTCGCCTTCGCGCTGCCGGTCCCCGGCTCCAAGCGGCGGGCGTCATGAGGCTTCCCGTCCCTGCTGTCCGACCTGTTCGGTGGAGGCTGTCATGAGTTGGATCGCGATCATCGTCCTGGCCGTCGGCACGTACGCGCTGCGCTTCGCCGGGCCCGTCCTGCGCAGCCGGCTCTCGGTCTCCGAGACCGTCAAGCGCTACCTGACCCTGGCCGCGGTCGCGCTGCTCGCCGCGCTCATCGGCACCGCCGCGCTGCTCGACGGCACCGACTTCGTCGGCGTCGCCCGTCCGGCCGGCGTCGCGGTCGGCGCCGTGCTCGCGTGGCGGAAGCTGCCGTTCGTGGTCGTCGTGGTCGCCGCCGCACTCACCGCCGCCCTGCTCAGACTGGCCGGAATCCAGTAACTACAGTCGAGGGCATGCCTGAGTTCGCGTTCTCCCCGCTGCTGCCGCTCGGACCCGACACCACCGAATACCGGCTGGTCACCAGCGAGGGGATCGGGCGCGACGGACGGTTCCTCACCGTCTCCCCCGAGGCGCTGACGCTCCTCACCGACGAGGCGATGCACGACATCGCGCACTTCCTGCGCCCCGCGCACCTCGCCCAGCTCCGCTCGATCATCGACGACCCGCTGGCCTCCCCCAACGACCGGTTCGTCGCGCTCGACCTGCTCCGCAACGCCAACATCGCCGCCGGCGGCGTCCTGCCCATGTGCCAGGACACCGGCACCGCGATCGTCATGGGCAAGCGCGGCCGCTTCGTCCTCACCGACGGCGACGACGAGGCGGCGATCGCCCGCGGCGTCTTCGACGCCTACACCCGCCTCAACCTGCGCTACTCGCAGCTCGCCCCGCTGACCATGTGGGACGAGAAGAACACCGGCTCCAACCTGCCCGCGCAGATCGAGCTGTACGCCGAGGGCGACGACGCCTACAAGTTCCTCTTCATGGCGAAGGGCGGCGGCTCGGCCAACAAGAGCTACCTGTACCAGGAGACGAAGGCCCTGCTCAACCCCACCCGGATGATGCAGTTCCTGGAGGAGAAGCTCCGCCTGATCGGCACCGCCGCCTGCCCGCCGTACCACCTGGCCGTGGTCATCGGCGGCACCTCCGGCGAGCACGCCCTGAAGACCGCCAAGCTCGCCTCGGCGAAGTACCTCGACACGCTGCCGACGTCCGGCTCGCCGACCGGTCACGGCTTCCGCGACCTGGACCTGGAGGCCGAGGTACTGCAGCTGACGCGAGAGTTCGGCATCGGCGCGCAGTTCGGCGGCCGGTACTTCTGCCACGACGTCCGCGTCGTCCGCCTCCCGCGGCACGGCGCCTCCTGCCCGGTCGCGATCGCCGTCTCCTGCTCCGCCGACCGCCAGGCCGTCGGGAAGATCAACGCCGAGGGCGTCTGGCTGGAGCAGCTGGAGCGCGACCCGGCCCGCTTCCTGCCCGACGTCACCGAGGAGCACCTGGACGACGACGTGGTCGCGGTCGACCTGACCCGCCCAATGGCGGAGATCCGCGCGCAACTGTCGGCCCTGCCCGTGAAGACCCGCCTGTCCCTGACCGGCCCCCTGGTCGTGGCCCGCGACATCGCCCACGCCAAGATCGCCGAACGCCTGGACGCCGGCGAGCCGATGCCGTCCTACCTGCGCGACCACGCCGTGTACTACGCCGGCCCGGCGAAGACCCCCGAGGGCTACGCCTCCGGCTCGTTCGGCCCCACGACCGCCGGCCGCATGGACGCCTATGTGTCGAAGTTCCAGGCCGCCGGCGGCTCCCTCGTCATGCTCGCCAAGGGCAACCGCTCCAAGCAGGTCACCGAGGCCTGCAACACGTACGGCGGCTTCTACCTCGGCTCCATCGGCGGCCCCGCCGCCCGCCTGGCCCAGGACTGCATCAAGCACGTCGAGGTCCTCGAATACCCCGAGCTCGGCATGGAGGCCGTCTGGAAGATCGACGTGGTCGACTTCCCCGCCTTCATCGTCGTCGACGACAAGGGCAACGACTTCTTCGCCGAAGTCACCAAACCCGTCCTCACCGTCGGCCGCCGCTGACCTTCGTGCCGTTGGAAGCCCCCGCCCCAGCACCAAGGGCGGGGGCTTCTGCGTTGCGCCGAGGTCACCGACGAGAGTTGGCTGGCGTTCGAACGTAGAGGGGAGATGCCTCATGACCGAGTTCCACGACTGGGAAGAGATCTGCGCCGAGCTCGATGACGGTGACAGCGACGCCCTCGCCGCGGAGCGGGCCCGGACCGAGGCATGGGTCAGCGCCTCCGCCTCGCCGGACGACGCACGCGAACCGGACCCATCCGGGGCCGGATGAGCGTCGACGGCGTGGTCCCGTCTGGTCGGCGCGCTGCTTCACCGCGGGGCATCGGCCTCGTGCGGTGACCGGACCGGCCTGACGAGCGTGACCGGCGAGCCGACTGGTGGCAGCTCCGGCACCGGAGCCGAGTCGTCGTAGACAAGCTCGACCTCGCCTGCCGCGAACGCGCGGGCGAACTCCTGGTCGGCGGTGATCTGGGCGTGGTCGAGATCGTCGTGCATGGTCGTGCTCCTATTGCTCGAGATGGGCGGCCGCAAGGGGCGCCGCCGCGGCTGGATGGAGTCACCCTGCGATGGGGCGGGCGGCGGCGTGGACCAGGGGCAGGGTGCGGTGGGGGATCTGTTCGGCGAGGGCGATGATCGTGGAGGAGCGGACGATGCCGTCGTAGCCCATGACGCGGTCGATGACGCGCTGGAGGTCGCTGTTGGAGCGGGCGACGATGCGGCACATGAGGTCGCCTGAGCCGGTGATGGTGTGGGCCTCCAGGACCTCGGGGATCTCCGCGAGGTGGGCGGCGACCGGGTCGTGGCCGAAGCGCTGGCGGATCTCGAGGGTGACGAAGGCGGTCACGCCGTAGCCCAGGGCGGCGGGGTCGATGTCGGGGCCGTAGCCGCGGATGACGCCGCGGTCGGTGAGGCGGTCGAGCCTGGCCTGGACCGTGCCGCGGGCGACCTGCAGGCGGCGGGAGCACTCCAGCACACCGATGCGGGGCTCCAGGGCGAGCAGCGCGATCAGCCTGGCGTCCAGCGTGTCGATCGGACTGGGCAACTTGTCCACCAGTACCCCCGAAACAAGCGGCAAAATGAGCAACCTGACCATGCAGAATAGCGTTCCTTGCACAGTCGCCGCGCGAGTCCGAGGCTTGGCGAATGACCCAGGCTGTCGAAGACATCAACGAGCTCATCGGCGCTGTCGAGCGCGATGTGTCGCATGATCCGTTCCCGCTGACGGGGCTCGATCACGTGCTGTTCTACGTCGGCAACGCGCGGCAGGCCGCGCACTTCTATTCGACCGCGTTCGGGATGACCCTGGTCGCGTACCGGGGGCCTGAGCAGGGGTATCGGGACCACGCGGAGTACGTGCTGCGGTCCGGCTCGGCGGTGTTCGTGCTGGCGGGCGGGGTGCACCGGCAGGCGGCGGCGACGCAGCACTACGAGCGGCACGGCGACGGGATCGCCGACATCGCGCTGGAGGTGCCGGACGTCGACGCCGCCTACGCGCACGCGCTGCGCAACGGCGCGACCGGGCTCGAAGCGCCGCACGACGAGACGGACGAGCACGGGACCGTCAGGGTCGCGGCGATCGCGGCGTACGGCGAGACCCGCCACTCGTTGATCGACCGCTCCCGGTACAGCGGGCCATGGCGACCGGGGTTCGTGGCGAAGCAGCCGATCGTGCCGCCGCCGGCGAAGCGGTTCTTCCAGGCGGTCGACCACGTGGTCGGCAACGTCGAGCTCGGCAAGATGGACGAGTGGGTCGAGTTCTACAACCGGGTCATGGGCTTCATCAACATGGCGGAGTTCGTCGGTGACGACATCGCGACGGAGTACTCGGCGCTGATGAGCAAGGTCGTCGCCAGCGGCACCCGCAAGGTCAAGTTCCCGCTCAACGAGCCCGCGGTGTCGCGCAAGAAGTCGCAGATCGACGAGTACCTGGAGTTCTACGGCGGGCCGGGCGCGCAGCACATCGCGCTGGCGACCGGGGACATCCTGCGGACCGTCGACCTGATGCGGGCGGCCGGGGTGGAGTTCCTGGCGACGCCGGACTCGTACTACGACGACCCGGAGCTGCGGGCGCGGATCGGCCGGGTGCGGGTGCCGATCGAGGACCTCAAGGCGCGCGGCATCCTCGTGGACCGCGACGAGGACGGGTACCTGCTGCAGATCTTCACCAAGCCGGTGCAGGACCGCCCGACGGTGTTCTTCGAGCTGATCGAGCGGCACGGATCGCTCGGCTTCGGCAAGGGCAACTTCAAGGCGCTCTTCGAGGCCATCGAGAGGGAACAGGAACGTCGCGGGAACCTGTAACACTGTCGGGGTGACATACCCTCAGCCTCCGCAGCACAACCCATACCCCCAGGGCCCTCAGCATCCACAGCACAACCAATACCCGCAGGGCGCATACGGTGTACCGGCGCAGGCCTACTACGGGCCTCCGCCGGTGCCCGTGGCGCCGACCGGCCAGCCGCTCGCCGGATTCGGCGCGCGGCTCGGCGCATACCTCATCGACGGGATCGTCTTCAGCTTCCTGTCGATGATCGTGATGATCCCGGCGATCATCGGGATCGTCGCCTGGGCCGAGTCGCAGGCGTCGCAGATCGAGACCGACCCCGTCACCGGCCAGATCACCAGCTCCCCCAACGCCGGGATGTTCATCGGGCCGATCATCCTGATCTACGTCGCCCTCTTCGTCGTGCTGTTCGCCCTCAGCTACGTGTACTACGTCGAGCTGTTCCCGTCCCGGCGCGGTGTCACACTGGGGAAGCGGGCGCTCGGTCTGACGCTCATCCGGCTCGACAACCCGTCGGCGCCGATCACCCGCGGGGTGGCCGCCAAGCGCTGGCTGATGCAGCACGTGGTGGCGATCTTCGTCCCGTTCTTCTCCTGGATCGACGGCCTCTGGCAGCTGTGGGACAAGCCATACCAGCAGTGCCTGCACGACAAGGTCGCGACGACGGTTGTGGTAAAGGTCAACAGGTGACAGCTCCAGGTTGGTATAAGGACCCCGTCGACTCGGCCGTCCAGCGGTACTGGGACGGTGAAGGCTGGATCGGCGACGCCATCCCGGCCGATGCGGTCGCGCCGGCGGGGCCGCCAGCCGTCGCTCCACCGCCCGTCGAACCGCCACCGCAGCCCGTCCCGCAGATGGGCGCGGTGATCCTGCCGCCCGGCACGCCCGTGCCACCCGGCGGCTTCCCGCCCGGCCAGCTGCCGCCGGGCTCCATCGTGCTGCCGCCGGGTGCGCCCCTGCCACCCGGCGTCCAGCCGCAGGGCACCCTCCCGCCCGGTGGGTACCCGACCGGCGCCGTCCAGGTGCTGCTCCCGCCGCAGGCCCTGGCCGGCCTCAACCCGGCGGCGGCCAGGCCGCACGGCCGCCAGGTCGCCGGTCTCGGGGCGCGGCTGCTCGCTCGGCTCGTCGACATCGCCGCGCTGCTGCTGATCAACGCCGTGGTCACCGGCTGGTTCATCTACCAGTACCTGCGCGAGATGATGCCGGTGTTCCAGGAGTCGTACGACCGCTTCCTGGCCAACGAGTCGCCCAGTGACGTCGTGCCGCCGGACCGTGCCAGCTCGCTGCAGGTGGTGATCCTCATCCTCATCGCGGCCCTGTGGTTCGCCTACGAGGTGCCGGCGATCGCCAATACCGGCCAGACCCTCGGCAAGCGCCTGCTGAAGATCAAGGTCATGCGGCTGGAGAGCGAGGAGCGCATCGGCTACGGCCGCGCCATCCGCCGGTGGAACCCGCTGGGCCTGTCGGTGCTGCTGTGGACCTGCGGCGTCGGGTTCGTGCTGCAGTTCCTCGACAGCCTGTCGCCGGTGATCGACTGGCCGCTGCACCGGGCCTTCCACGACCGTTCGGCCGGCACCGTCGTGGTGCGGGACGTTCCGCAGCCTTCTTCAGAACCCAGTGGAGATCCTTCATGACCCGCCTCACGCGCCCCGACCTCGACGCCCTGCCCGCCTACGTCGCCGGCCGCACCGTGCCCGGCGCGATCAAACTGGCGAGCAACGAGGTCCCGTACGGCCCGCTGCCCGGCGTCGTCGACGCGGTCACGGCGGCGATCACCGGCGCCCACCGGTACCCGGACCCGGGCGCCACCGCGCTGCGCGCCACGCTCAGCGACCGGCTCGGCGTCGACCCGGACCGCATCGCCACCGGCTGCGGCTCCGTCGCCCTCTTCGAGCACCTCTTCCGCGCCACCTGCCTGCCGGGCGACGAGGCCGTCTACGCCTGGCGTTCGTTCGAGGCGTACCCGATCATCGCCGCCGCGTCCGCCGCGACCAGCGTCCGCGTGCCGAACACCGCCGCGCACGAGCACGACCTGCCGGCGATGGCCGCCGCGATCACCGACAAGACCCGCCTGGTGATCGTCTGCAACCCGAACAACCCGACCGGGACCGCCGCCGGCAAGGCCGCTCTGGACGCGTTCTTGGATGCTGTACCGCCGACGGTGCTGGTCGCCTTGGACGAGGCGTACCGCGAGTTCGTCACCGACCCCGAGGTGCCCGACGGCCTGGCCGAGTACGGCGACCGCCCCAACGTCGTCGTCCTGCGCACCCTCTCGAAGGCGTGGGGCCTGGCCGGCCTGCGCGTCGGCTACCTGATCGGCTCACCCGACGTCGCCGCGGCCGTGCGCAAGGTCATCACGCCGTTCTCCACCTCGGCGACGGCCCAGGCCGCGGCCCTGGCCGCCCTGCAGTCCGCCGACGAGATGCAGCGCCGGGTCGACCTGATCACCGCCGAGCGCGAGCGGGTCGTCACCGCCGTCCGCAAGGTGTACCCGGACGTCCCCGACACCCAGGCGAACTTCTTCTGGCTGCCCCTGGGCGACGCCGCCCTGGACTTCGCCGCCAAGTGCGAGGAGTCCGGCGTGATCGTCCGCGCCTTCGCCGGCGACGGCGTCCGCGTCACGATCAGCTCCCCCGGCGAGAACGACGCCTTCCTCGACTGCCTCTGATCAGGGCAGCTTGTCGAGCAGCGCCTTCATCTCGGTGAGCTCGGCGGTCTGGCTCGTCACGATCTCGCCGGCGAGCTGTTTGACCGCCGAGCCCTGCTCCTGAGCGGTCCTGGCCGTCTCGACGGCACCCTCGTGGTGCTTGATCATGAGGGTCAGAAACTTGGTGTCGAACGCTGCTCCGGTGGCGGCGGCCAGTTGGCGCAGCTCGGTGTCGGTGAGCATGCCGGGCATGCCGCCCATGTCGCCCGTTTCGTGATGCATCGGGCCCGGGACCGGCTCGCCCCACGAGCGGAGCCAGGCGGACATGGTGGCGATCTCGGGCTCCTGGGCCTTGCGGATCTTCGCGGCGAGGGCCTTCACGCCGGCGTTCGAGGCGCGGGTGGCGGCCAGGTCGGCCATGTCGACGGCCTGCTGGTGGTGCGGGATCATGTCCGTCGCGAACTGCACGTCGGTCGCGTTGAAGATCGCCGAGACCGACGGCGACACACCGGCCGAAGCCGTCGCCCTCGGCGTGGCATCGTGATCATGGGAGCTGGAGCCGGAGCCGGGAGAGCAGCCGGCCAGCAGCGCCGCGACTAGCGCGACGGCCGCGGCAAGGCCACCGCCACGAGCACGACCGCCACCCCGAGCAGAGTCGCCGGACGCACGACCGCCACCCGCCGCGAAGCCGCCGGACGCACGACCGCCACCTGACGCGAAGCCGCCCGACGCAGGAGCGCCACCCGCCGCGAAGCCGCCGCCCGACGCGGGAGCGCCACCCGACGCTGCGGGAGGCATCAGCCGATGCCGACCAGGACGACGGTGTTCATGCTGAAGTAGTACCGGTCGTCGATCTCCGACGCGTTGGTGGTGTGCAGGCGCTCCACCACGAGGTAGCCGCCGTGCAGGTACAGCTCGCTGAACACGAACCTGTCCTCCGGCCGGATCCGCAGCTCGGTGCTCGACGTGACGGCGCCGGTGACGAGGTTCAGCACCAGGAGCTGGTAGTCGCGGTTGATCAGGTAGACGTTGCGCTGGTCGGCGCCGATCAGGGTGCCGGCGACCTCCGACATCCACAGGCGCTGGCCGGTCGTGCGGGAGAAGGCCCAGATGTAGCCGCCCACGACCTGCTCGGCCAGGACGTCGCCGACCACGACGACCTTGTCCTTGTCGGGCACGGACTCCGGCTTGATGACGTGGTCGGCGCCGAGCGACCAGTACGTCGGGGTGATGCTGCCGACCCCGGAGGCCGCGTCGGCGAAGCTGACCACGTCGCCGGTCGGGGCGGCCTTGAACAGGGCGCAGCCCGAGCGGCCGAGCTCGCAGGACGTCGGCTCCAGGTACCAGTTGGTGACGTTGTCGGGGCCGATCGACGCGCCCGGCGGGCGCCAGGTGGTGAGGAGGGCGCCGGTGCCGGCGTCGTACACCTCGAGGGTGGCGGGCTTGGCGCAGGTGTCCTTCACGAAGTAGGCGTCGAGGCTGGTCCAGTCGACGGCGTGGCAGCCCGGCGTGGCGGCGAAGGAGTGGGTCCAGCGGATCTTGCCGTCGACCGGGTCGATGGCCTGCACGACGTCCTTGCCGGTGGCGATGACGACCTGCTGGTGGTCCAGCGCCGAGGTGGTGACGAAGAGGTCCTCCGGGGCGTACACCGTCTTCGCGCCGGTGCGGCGGCCCTTGAACGTCTCGCCGTCGGCGGGGTCGATGCGCACCTGCCAGACGATGTCGCCCTTCTCGGCGTCGAGGGCGACGATCTCACCGTCGGACCACTTGGTGACGACCACGGACATGCCGACGCCGCTGGCGGGCTTCTCGACGGCGACGACCGAGACGACCTCCGCGGGCCAGCGCCGGTACGCCCAGTGCGGCGTCATCAGCCGCTGCGCGGTCACGGGCGTGTCGGCGAACACCCGGCGCTGCTCGGTGTAGACGCGCAGCCGGCCCTCGACGATCAGCGGGGCGGAGGGCAGCTCGGCGTACTGGATGGCCTCGACCGGCTCGGGCGACGGCACCGGCTTCTTGGCGCTGCTGACCGTCTCGGCGGGCTTGAGGGTGCGGTAGGCGGTGACGCCCATCGCCGCGATGACCACGAGCGCGAGGAGTGCGGTGAGCACCCGGCGCAACGACCGGGGCCAAGTCCGCGGGCGCACGGAGAGACGCCCAGCACCACCGGTCCCCATAACCACCTCCGCGGGGCACCATACCCGGCGATCGTCGCAATCTGCTCACGGTGACCGTCGATCGCCGGGCTTCTCACACCCGCGTCACCACCGTGCCGGTCACTTCACCAAAGCCAACCACAGCCCCACCCCCGCACCACCCGGTGGCGGAAATCGTGACCGTGTCGCCATCCAGCAGAAAGCTACGGGTCGTGCCGTCGTCGAGCCGGACCGGATGTGTGCCGTTCCACGTACGTTCGATGAACGAGCCGGTCTGCTCGGGCATGTCGCCGGAGATGGTGCCCGACGCGTAGAGGTCGCCGGTGCGCGCCCAGGCGCCGTTGGCGGTGAGGTGGGCGAGCTGCTGCGCGGGCGTCCAGTAGATCCCGGCATACGGCGGCTGCGACACGAGCGTCCCGTTCCACCGGATCTCGCAGCGGATGTCGTACGAGTAGCGCTCCGACTCCTCGAGGTAGTGCAGGACGGGCGGGTCCTGGACCACGGCGGCCACCTTGGCGGGCTCGAGCGCGTCCAGCGGCACCACCCACGGCGACACCGACGTGGCGAAGGACTTGCCCAGGAAGGGGCCGAGCGGCTGGTACTCCCACGCCTGGATGTCGCGGGCGGACCAGTCGTTGACCAGCACGGCGCCGAACACGTGCTCGCGGAAGTCGTCGACGGCGATCGCGCCCTTGGACGGCACGCCCACGACGAACCCGAGCTCGGCCTCGACGTCGAGCCGCCGGGACGGGCCGTAGGTGGGGCGGTCCTCGTCGGGCGCCTTGCGCTGCCCGTCGGGGCGCGGGATGTCGGTGCCGGAGACGACGACGGTGCCGGCGCGCCCGTGGTACCCGATGGGCAGCGACTTCCAGTTGGGCAGCAGCGACGGCGAGTCCGGGCGGAAGATCGCGCTGAGGTTGTTGGCGTGCTGCTCGGAGGAGTAGAAGTCGACGTAGTCCGCGACCTCGAACGGCAGCGCGAGCGCGAGGCCGTCCACCGGGTGCAGGTGCTGCTCGATCGTGGTCCTGCCGACGCTCGCGGGCAGGCCCGTGAAGAGGTCGGTGAGCTGGGCGCGGACCCGCTTCCAGGTGGGGCGGCCGGCGGCGAGGAAGCGGTTCAGGTTCGCCGCGCCGGTGAACGCGCCGCCGGCGTCGACCAGGCCCGCCTCCTCGGCGGCGGCGAGGTTGAGGACGAGGTCGCCGGCGCGGACGCCGACCCAGCCGTCACGGGTGGCGCACAGCGGCAGGTTGTGCAGGCCGAAGGGGTCGTCGGCGGCGGGCTGGATCCAGGCGGTCACGCGCGCACCTTTCCGGGCGTCTCGCTCTCGGCGGGCCTCCGGGGGAGGAGGCCCAGGTTGGTCAGGTCGGTGACGGGCTCGTCGACGCTGCAGCTGCCGAAGCCGACCCACAGCGGGCGCGGCCGGTCCAGCGCGTCGCGGACGGGCGTCGCGAGGGGGATCCCGTCGGTGTCGGCGAGGATGCCGGCCAGGTCGGTGGGCTCGGCGCCGGCGTCCGCGGCCAGGCACGCGGCGAGCACGTTGAGGAAGCCGTGGTGGACCAGGCCCGTGTCGGGGTCGGTGTGCCGCACGGCGTGGTGCAGGCCGGCGGTCAGCTTGAACGGCAGCTCCCGGTCCCGGCACGCGCAGATCACGGCGGCGAGCTCGACCGGCGTCGGGAACAGCTCGGCGGCGAGCCCTCCGGTGCGGAACTTCGCGGCGACCGGCAGCCCGCCGTCCCGCAGCCTGGCCAGCTGGTCGAGCGCCAGCATCAGGCCCCAGGCGAGCGGCACCTCGAAGTACCAGGTCCACGGCTTCTCGGCGTGCTTGCGGACCAGGCCGGCGAGCCGGTCGATGCCGGGGGCGGGGTCCTCGCCGCGCTTGGCGACGGGCGACTCGACCTGCCGGACGGTGAGGTTGCCGGGGACCGCCGCGAGGGCCTGCTCCACGGCGGCAGGCTCGCCGACGACGCCGATGTCGACGGTCGCGGCGATCTCGGGCAGGTCGGTGGCGGGGACCAGCAGCGGGCCGATCATCGCCGCCCAGCGCCCGGCGCGGTGGCGGAGGTGGGCCGGGACGGCGTCGGGCAGCGGCATACTCCCCGGCGGGAAGACGGCGGCGTCGTCGACCAGGGCGGTCAGCAGAGGCGGTACTGCGTTTGACACGGCTTCCGAATCTAATGGACGCTATACAGGGCGGACAACTTCGTCCGCTATCCGGACGGGTTCCATTTCTTCCGGGAGGCAGCGGATGCCGTACTACCGTCGCGTGGGCGAGGTTCCACCGAAGCGACACACCCAGTTTCGCCAGCCGGACGGCTCGCTGTTCGCGGAAGAGCTGATGGGCCAGGAGGGTTTTTCGAGCGATTCTTCCCTGCTGTACCACACACATCGACCGACGGCTATTCTATCGGCCACCGCGGTGACGCCGTTCGCGACGACGCGCGCGCCGAACCTGCCGCTCAAGCCGCGCCACTTCCAGACGCACAAGATCGGCGGCGGGCCCTCGGACGCGGTCCTGGGCCGGCAGCACCTGCTGGCCAACGACGACGTGCGGCTGTCGTACGCGATCGCGACGGCGCCGTCCCCGCTGTACCGCAACGCGATCGGCGACGAGTGCCTGTACGTCGAGTCCGGCTCGATGCTGGTCGAGTCGGTGTTCGGCGCGCTGTCGCTGAACGAGGGCGACTACGCGATCATCCCGACGTCGGTGATCCACCGGCTCGTGCCGGTCTCCGACGAGGTCCGGCTGCTGGTGATCGAGGCGTCCGGGCACATCGGGCCGCCCAAGCGCTACCTGTCCCAGCGCGGCCAGTTCCTGGAGCACGCGCCGTACTGTGAGCGCGACCTCCGCGCGCCCACCTCACCCCTGCTGGTGGAGGGCACCGAGGTGCCGGTCCTCGTCCAGCACCGGCGCGGGTGGACCGAGCACGTGTACGCGCACCACCCGTTCGACGTCGCCGGCTGGGACGGCTGCCTCTACCCGTGGGCCTTCTCGATCCACGACTTCGAGCCGATCACCGGCCGGCTGCACCAGCCGCCGCCCGTACACCAGACCTTCGAGGGCCCGAACTTCGTCATCTGCTCGTTCGTGCCACGCAAGGTCGACTACCACCCGCTGTCCATCCCCGTGCCGTACAACCACCACAACGTCGACTCCGACGAGGTTCTCTTCTATACGGGCGGCAACTACGAGGCGCGCCGCGGGTCGGGCATCGTCCAGGGCTCGATCTCGCTGCACCCCAGCGGCTTCACCCACGGCCCGCAGCCGGGCGCGGTCGAGCGGTCCCTCGGCGTGGAGGCGTTCGACGAGCTGGCGGTCATGGTCGACACCTTCCGCCCACTTGACCTGTGCGAGCCCGCCCTGTCCGTCGAAGACACCGCCTACGCCTGGACCTGGGCCCGCACCGCCTGACCCGCAGTCCCACTGGATCCGGTCGCCGCCGGCCGTCGGCCGCACCGACCGGAGATCCACGCCCGCGCCGTCCAACGTGGACGGCAGCGGGGCGGCGGCGGTTGGGTGCGAGTTTCTTGGTCAGTGCTCCACGACCCGGGTGGCGGTCACCCGGCAGACCACCCTCGTCACGCCCGGGACCTTCTCGATCCAGGGTTTGCCGTCGTACGCGCGGCTCAGCTCGTCGATCAGCTCCGGCCCGCCCTCCTCCGTGATGGCGACGGTGCCGCGGAGCTCGACGTGGCGGTACGGGTTGGCGGGGTCGTACACGCAGATCGACACCCGCGGGTCGCGCTCCATGTTGCGGGTCTTGCGGCGGCCGCGGATCGTCGAGAAGACGACGTCGCCGCCGTCGTGCTTGGCCCAGATCACACTGGACTGCGGGGCGCCGTCCGGGTTGATCGTGCTGAGCACCAGGAACGCCCGGCGGTCGAGCAGCTCGCGCAGCATCTCGTTCACGTGTTCACTCCTTCGGTACCGGATAGATCAGCGCTACGGCCGTGGCGGCGAGGCCCTCACCCCGGCCGGTGAAGCCGAGGCCGTCGGTGGTGGTGCCCGACAACCGGACGATCGCCCCGATGGCGGCCTTCAACGTGTCCTCCGCCTCGGCGCGGCGCTTGCCGACCTTGGGCGCGACGCCGATCACCTGCACGGACACGTTGCCGATCTCAAAGCCCGCCGCGCGGACCAGCCGCGCGGTCTCGGCCAGCAGCGCCACCCCCTTCGCGCCGGACCACTCCGGGCGGCCGGTGCCGAAGATCGCCCCGAGATCACCCAGGCCCGCCGCGGACAGCAGCGCGTCGCAGATCGCGTGGGCGGCGACGTCGCCGTCGGAGTGCCCGGCGAGGCCGTCGACCCCGTCCCACTTGAGCCCCGCGACCCAGCACTCGCGCCCCTGCTCGAACGCGTGCACATCCGTCCCGTTGCCGATCAACATCATTTCTGGATCACTTCGGGAGGGTACGACGACCGGTGCATAATCGTGAACTTCCGGTTGCCGGGTCGTCATCAGACTCGGCATCACGGCGTTCCGGGCCTAGGCTAGGTCGGGTGCGCAGCGACCAGACGACCCCGAAAGCCCCACGGCAGTGGTGGCGCACCGGAGCCGCCTTGCGCTTCGGGCTGCTCGCCCTGCTGGTCGCGACGTTGTCGGTGGTGATGCTGATCATCCACCCGGACAAATCGTCGCTGACCCATGCCGTGGGCCCTGACCACCCGTTCGGCCCGGCGATCGCCGTCTTCGGCACCGCCCTGCTGACCACCGCCCTGGTCCCCCGGACCCTCCTCGCCGGCGTCGGCGGCGTCCTGTTCGGCTTCGCCGGCGGCGTCCTGTACATCCTGGCGGGGGTGATCCTCGGCTCGGTCATCGCCCACACGATCGGCCGCCTCCTGGGCCGTGACTTCATGACCCGCTACCTGAGCGGCCGCTTCCTCGCCATCGAGCAGGCCGTCGCCAACCGCGGCATCGTCGCCGTCATCATCTCCCGCATGATCCCGTTCGTGCCGTTCTGCGTGGCCAACTACGTCTTCGGCACCACCCGCGTGCGCCGGTCCGCGTTCATCGCCGGCACCGCCCTCGGCGCCCTGCCCGCCACCATCGCCTACGCCGCCCTCGGCTCGGCCACCGCCCGCGGCGACCACCTGGGCATGTCCATCGCCGGCGTGGCGATCGCGACCCTGGGCATCGGCGGCTCGATCGCCTCCTACCTGGTGTGGCGCCGCCGCCCCCGCAAGCAGGTCACCCCGGTCCCGGCCGCTCTGATCTCGGCCGCCCCGGTCTCGGCCGCCCCGGTCTCCCCGGCCCCCGCCTGACCCGCACTTCCGTCTTCCGCACCGGCCCCGCGGCGCCCACCGCCCGGGGCCGGTTCGTTTGTCCGGAGTCAGGTCCGGCGGCGGGCGAAGGTCTCGATCGCGGTCAGGTCGCTCGGGCGCAGGCCGCGGCGGGGGTGCGGGCGGATCAGCAGGGCGCGGCCGCCGGCGGTCAGGGCCGTCGCCGGGACGGCGGTGTCGTCGGTCCACACCAGGCGGCGGCCGGCGGCGAGGACGCGGCGGGCGGCGGCGAGCTTCAAGGCGTCGGTCGACAAGGCCCCGGCCAGCTCGGCGGGGCTGAGCGCCCGGCCGAGCTCCGGCAGCCCGAACAGCCGCTCCAGCGCGCCGGCGTCCGGGCACCAGGTGGAGCACCAGCGGAGTTCGACCAGGCCCGCGTCGTACAGGCGGCGCATCCTCGCGATGAGTGCGGGCGCCCACCGGATCGGCCAGTCGACGCCGTCGGAGTGGGCGACGCCGCGGCGCAGGTCGGGGCCCCAGAGCGGGCGGCGGGTGTTGATGACCCCGTCGACGTCCACGAGCCAGACCGGCGGGCGGGGCATAGCGTCAGAACAGCAGCTCGGCGATGGCCAGGTCGAACGGCCGGGTGATCTTCATGGCCGCCTCGGAGCCCGGGACCGTGTGGACGGGCACGCCGATCTTCTCCGCCATGCCGGCGTCGTCGGTGTGCTCGTCGACGGCGGCGGCGTGGGCGCTGGTCAGGACGTCGCGGCGGAAGCCCTGGGGGGTCTGCACGGCGCGGAGCACCGAGCGGTCGACGGTGCCGACCACGATGCCGGAATTGTCGACCTCTTTGATGGTGTCGACCACTGGGAGAACGGGTATGACGGCGCCGTGCCCCCCTCGCACCGCGTCGGCGACCGTCTCCACCAGCTCCGGTGGGGTCAGTGCGCGCGCCGCGTCGTGGACGAGCACGATGCCGAACTCCGCGGGGACGGCGGCCAGCGCGGCGGCGACCGACGCCTGCCGGGTCGCCCCACCGGGCACCACGAGCAGCAGCGGCGACTCACTGGAAGCTTCCAGCGTGTGCTCAGCCGCACCACAGGTCTCACTGGCGACAATTGGCGCACTGGTCACAGTACGAGCGACCAGTGGACTGAGCAGCGCGGTGACGTCGTCGACGGCGTCGGAAGGAGCGGCCACGACGATGCAGCCGACGCTCGGGGCGGCTGCCACCCGGCGAACGGCGTGGACGAGCAGCGGCTCCCCTCGCAGGAGCCGCAGTGCCTTCGGCGCGCCGGGGCCGAGTCGGACCCCCATGCCCGCAGCAGGCACGAGGACCGCGACGTCACCACGCACGCATGGGTGCGCCGTCACGTCGCGGTCCTCGGTCTCAGTGATAGCCGGGCTGAGATGTCAGGCCTCGGTCAGCACCTTGTCCAGCAGCGTCTCGGCTTCATCCTTGGTGCTCTTCTCAGCGAGCGCCACCTCACCGACCAGGATGTCCCGCGCCTTGGCCAGCATGCGCTTCTCGCCGGCCGACAAACCACGCTCCCGGTCACGGCGCCACAGGTCACGAACGACCTCTGCGACCTTGAGCGGATTGCCGGAGGCCAACTTCTCCAGATTCGCCTTGTAACGCCGCGACCAGTTGGTCGGCTCCTCGGTGTGCGGAGCGCGGAGGACGTCGAAGACCTTGGTCAGGCCTTCCTCGCCAACCACCTCGCGCACGCCGACGATCTCGGCGTTTTCGGCGGGCACCCGCACCGTCAAGTCACCCTGAGCGACCCTGAGGACGAGATACTGCTTCTCCTCGCCCCTGACGACCCGAGTCTCGATTGCCTCGATGAGTGCGGCCCCGTGGTGGGGGTAGACAACGGTCTCGCCGACACTGAAAACCATAGGTTCGAAACCCCTTTCGCTGTGTCTAGGGTAACACGGTCACGCGCTGTCGTCCCACCCCAGAGAGCAGCATTCGCGCAGGTCAGAACACATGTGAGTCCCCTTTCTCCCGCTTGACATGAATCGTGGAACCTGCTGCGTAACGGATCAACAACCCTGGGCACACGCAAATGCGCTGCCTGCGGGACATTTCCGATTGATTGCCACGAGTGCGTACAGATGCGTCAGGGGGCCGTTCCTACACCACTCTCCGTGATGCCACCAGCGGCGGAGCGTGGGAAACTCCCCATACATCTCGATGGGTGGCTCCTCTGGCGCCGACGCGTCGGGTGAGGGAAAGTTAAGGCAGGTGCGAGGAGAACAGCGATGGGCACGCTGCGGGGCGACAACGGCGGTGGTGAGCGACCACAAGATGGTGGTGGCCTCCCCGACCTGCCCCCTGAGTGGGGCACGATCATCATTCCGGACGATGCGGCCGCGCTCGATGATGAAGGCTCATCGATCCGCCGACAATTCCGCCGTGCCGCAATCCGTCGCCGCTGGCGGCGCCGGCTGCATCTGAAGCCCGAGCCGGTCCGGCGGGCCGGAGACGATTCTCCGGGGCTCGCGGTGCCGCTGCTGATCATGTCGATCGCCGTCATCGCGACGTTGGTGAGTCTGTTCGCCGTCGCGTGGCCGCGGCGAAATCCCAACGGCACGCCGCTGGTGACGCCGCCGTCACCGCCCGCCGCGGTGAAGCTGTCCGGGCACAGCCTGTTCGACGCCGAGGGTGTCGCGGTGCCGCTGCGTGAGCTGACTCCGGCCGTTGTGCTGCTCGTCGAAGGCTGCACCTGCGCGGACCTCATCACGGGCACGGTCGACGCGGTCGCGGCGAGCAAGGCACCGTCGACCTCCGTCGTCGTGGTCGGGGTGCGGGTCCCGACGCTGCCCGCGGGCCTGAACGACAAGGTGAAGGTGCGGGCGCTCGCCGACCCGAACAGCTCCATACGCGCGGCGGTGCCGTTCCTCGCCGCGAGCCGCACCACGGCTGCCCTGCTGGTGGCCGCCGACGGCACCGTGATCAGGTCGGTCAGCTCCGTGACGTCGGCGACGAGCTTCGACTCGGAGCTGAGCAACCTGGCCTCCGCGGCCCCGGCACCGACGGCCTGACCAAACAAGCGGCAGCCGCGATCGCCTGACCGACTGGGCAGACGTCAGAGGCCGCGCAGGAGCGTCCCGTACAGCGTGAGCCCGGGGCCGAACGCGAGCGCGACGGTGTTCCTCGGTGGACCGGAGGCGCGGCGGCGCAGCGCGTCGATGATGAGCAGGACGGTCGGCGACGAGCAGTTGCCGTGCTCGGCGAGGGTGTCGCGGGACTCGGCCAGCGCGGACTCCGGCAGCGCGAGCTGGTCCCGCACCACGTCCAGGATGCGCGGGCCGCCCGGGTGCACCGCCCAGCCGTCCACGTCGGCGAGGGTCAGGCCGTGCCTGGCGAGGAGGTCACCGACCAGGTCGGCGACGTAGACGGCCAGGACGTCGGGCACCTTCGGCGACAGCCCCATCCGGAAGCCGAGGTCCGTGACGTCCCAGGTCATGTGGTCCGCCGTCGCGGTGTCGGTCACGGCGGCGATCTCGGCGACCTCCTGCCCGGCCCGCGGAACCAGTACCACTGCCGCCGCCGCATCCGAGAACAGCGCGTGCGCCACGATCTGCTGGGGATCCTCGCTGGGCGGCTGGACGTGCAGGCTGGTCAGCTCGAGGCAGAGCAGCACCGCGGGCCGGCCGCGGGCGGCCACGAAGTCGGTCGCGGCGCCGAGCCCGGGCAGCGCGGCGTAGCAGCCCATGTGCCCGATGAAGAGCCGCTGGGTCGTCGGCGCCATGCCCAGGTCGCGGGCGAGGAGGATGTCGAGGCCGGGGGTGGCGTATCCGGTGCAGGAGCACACCACGAACAGCCCGATCTCGTCCGGCCGCAGCCCGGCGGCGTCGAGCGCGCTCGTGACGGCGTCCTTGCCCAGGGGCAGCGCCTCGGTCAGGTAGCGGCTCATGCGCTTGGCGGTCGACCAGCCCGACGCGTCCTCGATCATCGGATTGACCGCGCCGTGCCGGCTGACCACGCCGGAGTTGGTGAAGATCCGCTTCGCCAACCCCTTGCGGGGGCCGCTGTAGTGCCGCTCGAAGAAGCCCGTCCACACCTCGTCCTGGCGCATCGGGCCGGGGAATGTCACACCCATGCCTGCGATCGCGGCACCTGTCACTGGGTCCCCTTTCTGCCGCGCCCCTGATAGAGGATCGCGGTGGTGAACGTCGGCACGATCGGCACAGCGTTGCGGCGGGTGACGAGCCATCGGGTGAGCGCGGGCAGCGTCGGCCGGACGCCCCGCACGTCCAGTGGCACGCCGTGACGCGCGCACTCGGCGCGCAGCTTCTTCGGGGAGACGAACAGGGCGGGGTCGTGGATGCCGCGCACCGCCGGGATGAACGCCTCGGCCATCCGTACCGCGACCAGCCGCGACACGGCGGTGTCGGCGAGCGTGTCGAGGACCAGCCAGCCCCCGGGCCGCAGCACGCGGCACGCCTCGGCGATCACGGCCGGCCAGTCCGGGACATGCTCCAGCAGTTCACCCGCGCTCACCACGTCGGCGGTACCGTCGGGGAAAGGCAGCCGCCGCGCGTCCGCCAGCACGGGCAGGACGCCGTGGTCCGCGGCCTGCTCCAGCCCGGACACGACCACGTCGACGCCGACGTGCCGGTAGCCCTTACCGGCGATGTGCGGGGCGAGCAGCCCGCCGCCGCACCCCAGGTCGATGAGCACGGCGCCGTCGCGCTCCGCCGGCGGGATCAGCCGGGCGCGGGCCCGGGCCAGCCAGTACAGCATCGACAGCGGCGAACCGGGACGCCACCACTCGCCGGCCAGGTCGTCATACTGACCAGGGTCGTTACGCGCCCGGCGCGTCGATCGCATGGATCGAGCCTGACACGGAACCCCTCTGACAGCCACACTTGCCGAATGTCCGTTGCTCGCGCGATTATGCGCACCAGCCACCCGGAGCCGGCGGTGGCGGTCACCGCCGTCGCGGCGCTGCTGTCCTTCGGACTCGGAAGACCCTGGCCGGGTGTGGTCGCCGCGGCTGCGACGGTACTGGCGAGCCAGCTCTCCATCGGTTGGGTCAACGACGCGCTGGACGCTCCGCGGGACGCCTCGGTGGGCCGGACTGACAAGCCGGTCGCCGCCGGGGTGGTTTCCCGCCGGTTGATCTTCTCACTCGGCGCCGCGGCCGGTTTGCTCGTGCTGCCGCTGGGCCTGCTGTCCGGTGTCACCGCCGGACTCATCGCCTTTGCCGCACTCTGTTCGGCGCTGCTCTACGACTGGCCGCTGAAGGCCACGCCGGTATCGGTGCTGCCCTATGCGGTGTCGTTCGCGTGCCTGCCGGCGTTCGTCGTGCTCGGCGCCGGGCTGCGCCCGCCGGCGTGGCTGCTGCTCGCCGGAGGCCTGCTCGGTGCGGGCGCGCACTTCGTCAACACCCTGCCCGACCTGGACGACGACCTCCGCACCGGCGTCCGGGGCCTGCCGCACCTGCTCGGCCGGCGCGGCTCGCTCGCCGCCGCGGCCGTGCTGCTGCTGCTCGCCACCGTGTTCCTGGCGTTCGGGCCGCCGGGGCCGCCTCCGCTGCTGTTCTGGCCGACCCTCGCGGTCGCCCTGATCGCGCTGTCTTTCGGCGTGTACGCCATGCGCCGCGACCCCACCTCCCGCGTACCCTTCCTGTCGGTCATCGCCGTGGCGTTGATCGATGTGATATTCCTGCTGGTCAGCGGCCTGAACCTGGATTGATCGGTGCAGTGTCAGGGTGCGCGTAATCGGCCGATCAACGGCATCTAGGCTGTAGTCGGCCGCCCGATCCAGATGGAGGACCCCAAGGTGACGCGTACGATTCCGGCTGCCCGCCGCCGCATGGGGCTGGGCGCCGCGCTGCTGGCTTCCGCCGCGCTCGGCGTCGGTCTGCTCTCGGGCTGCAGCGCCGGTCAGATCACGCAGACCGACACCCAGGTCGCCCCGGTGCCCGGCGTGAACGCCAACAGCGCCGACGGCCTGATCGCGCTGCGCGACGGCACTGTGGCCTACTCGGGCGACTACAAGCCCGGCAGCGTCGTGCCGCTCGAGGTGCGGCTGTTCAACAACGCGAAGCAGTCCGTGAAGCTGACCGGCGTGACCTCAGCGAGTGGCACCGTGGTCCTGGTCGGCGGGTCTTCCGCCGCGGCCGCGGCCACTCCCGCCGCGGCCTCTCCCTCGCCGACCACGCCGCGCTCCGCGTCCGGGTCGCCGTCGGCGGCCGGGTCGTCACCTGCTTCCGCGACCGCGGCCGCTTCGAAGTCGCCTTCCGCGCCCGCCGCGGTCGGCACGGCGAAGATGGCCGTCGAGATCCCGGTCGGCGGATTCGTCGCGCTGGGCCAGAGCACCAAGACGTACCTCGCGGTCGAGAAGCTCTCCGGCGAGCCCCTGCTGGCCGGTGGGGCGCTGAAGGACGTGGCGTTCACCTTCACGTACGCCGACGGCAGCACCACCACCATCACCCTCGACGAGATGCCGATGACGGTGCCGCTGAGCCCGCTGCCGAAGCCGACCTCGGTCGTGGGGCACGAGGGCGAATAGTTTTGTCATACCCCTCGGCTAGTTTTCGGGTGTGACGAAGACGAGGGGCGCTGCCTACCAGTGCGACGTGTGCGGCCACCGGCCGGCGAAGTGGATGGGGCGGTGCCCCGAGTGCGGTGAGTGGGGCTCGATCATCGAGTCCGCCCCACTGGCCGCGCTCGGCCCCTCCGGCCAGCGCGCCGTCCAGAGCCGCGCCCCGCTGGAGCCAGCCCGCCCCATCGCCGAGATCAGCGCCAAGCCGGCCCAGGCCCGCCCGACCGGCGTGGCCGAGTTCGACCGGGTGCTCGGCGGCGGCATCGTCCCCGGCGCGGTCGTCCTGCTCGCCGGCGAGCCCGGGGTCGGCAAGTCCACCCTCCTGCTCGACGTCGCCCAGCAGTGGGCCAAGCACAGCGACACCCCGTCCCTCGTCGTCAGCGGCGAGGAGTCGGTGAGCCAGGTCCGCCTGCGCGCCGAGCGCATCGGCGCCCTGCACGAGCGGCTCTACCTGGCGGCCGAGAGCGACCTGGGCGCCGTCTTCGGCCACCTCGACGCCGTCAAGCCCGGCCTGCTCATCCTCGACTCGGTGCAGACCATCTCCGCCCCCGGCACCGATGGCGTCGCGGGCGGCGTCACCCAGGTCCGCGCCGTCACCGCCGCCCTGGTCGCCATCGCCAAGGAGCGCGGCCTCGCCACCGTCCTCGTCGGCCACGTCACCAAGGACGGCAACGTCGCCGGCCCCCGCGTCCTGGAGCACCTCGTCGACGTCGTGCTCAACTTCGAGGGCGACAAGCACTCCTCGCTGCGCATGGTCCGCGGCCTGAAGAACCGGTTCGGTGCCGCCGACGAGGTCGGCTGCTTCGAGATGCACGAGGGCGGCATCACCAGCCTGCCCGACCCGAGCGGCCTGTTCCTCACCCGCTATGCCGACGCGGTCTCCGGCACCTGCGTCTCCGTCGCCATGGAGGGCCGCCGCGCCCTCGTCACCGAGGTGCAGACCCTGATCGGCGCCCAGACCCCGGGCTCCCCCCGCCGCACGGTCAGCGGCCTCGACTCCGCCCGCCTGGCCATGATCATCGCCGTCCTCCAGCAGCGCGCCAAGATCCAGCTGCACGACCGCGAGGTCTATGCCGCCACGGTCGGCGGCCTCCGCGTCACCGAGCCCGCCGTCGACCTGGCCCTGGCCCTCGCCGCCGCCTCCGCCGCCCACGACCTCCCCATGCCGCCCGACCTGGTCGCCGTCGGCGAGGTCGGCCTGACCGGCGAGGTCCGCCGCGTCGGCGCCGTCCCCCGCCGCCTCGCCGAGGCCGCCCGCCTGGGCTTCCGCTTCGCCCTCGTCCCTCCCGGCTGCGGCCCCGCCGCCACCGGCGTCACCCCACCGGGCATGCGAGTCCTGGAGGTCGGCGACGTGCGGACCGCCCTGCACTACGCGGTGAAGGCCTCCAGCGAAGCCGACCCCCGCTGACCTTCAATCCGCAGAGGGCAGGGAGGGGAGGCGTCGCCGTACACCAAGGCCGACCACCATGAGATCGACGCCACCCCGCGAAGTCGGCCCTCGCCCGCCACGCTGCCGCCGACACGCAGACCGCCCCGCACCACACGGCGACGCCGACCTCCGCCAGCGCTGCACCTGCCGGACCAACGCCGCCGACACGCGGACCACCCTGCACCCACACGGCGAAGCCAACCCTCGCCCGCCACACTGCCGCCGACACGCGGACCGCCCCGCACCACACGGCGACGCCGACCTCCGCCAGCGCTCCGCCTGCCGGACCGACGCCGCCGACACGCGGACCATCCTGCACCCACACGGCGAAGCCCTCCACTGAGGTCGACCCTTCCCGCGCCAACACCGGCGACGCCCGAGACGCCCATGCACCACGCCGTGGGGTCCTCCAGCAAGAGTCGCCCGTCGCCGGCAAGTCTCCGCCCATTCGCTGCCAGATCGGCGCCGCAGCAGCTCGACCGGCGCAACGCTGTGCGTCGCCAACGTCACACCACGCGGCAGCACCCCCGACCCCACCGTCGCGCACACCGAGGTGCCAGGCGCGGGAGGTGCCCAGCGGTCGCGAGGCTCGGCCCGCGGGACGTCGGCACCAGGTGGCGCGACTCGTTTGGGCGAACCCGCCGCTCCTCCATGATCCCGTGCGGTTCCGGTGGCCGGCGAGCCCGACACGAACTGGCAGCGAACGGACGCCGCCCCGCACCTCCGTGACAGCTCGGATTGACATTGCGCGATCCAACCCCCATTCCAGAGATCGTCTTGGGGGTGGATTGTGTGATGCCGATGGCGCAAAGGCCGCATACCCAAGCATTGATCAGCGTCTGTCGCGGGCGCCGAAAGCCGCCCGGCAGGTCAGAGAGGCGCTGACCCCGTACGCGCTTACGGTTGCCACCGGAGCTGTCGCCCGGACGACATGGGATTCACTGCAACCTCTCTCCCTGCTGTGGCGGTTTGTCGCCGTACGGCCGGACAACCGGTCGCCGATGGGGAGGAAGGCAGTGTGAGCACCTTGCTTGACGGGGGGTCGGCCACAGGCCGCGTCAGCGCGGACCGGCCGACCGCAGGCGGGCCAGGCAGGACTGCGGCCGGCCACAGGATGCGGCGCGCACGCGCAGTCCCAGCCAGCGCGGCACGCGCGGCTGTGCGCCGCGCAGCAGCGCATTGGGGTGCGGGTGAGAATCCCCGCCGGGACCCGCCGCGTCAGCGGTGGGGCGGAAGCACAGCGTGAGAATCCCCGCCGGGACCCGCCGCGACAGCGGTGGGGAGGGTTACAGCGTCAGCTGGTTGGCGATGAGGACCTGGTCGGGGGCGAAGGCGGCCAGCGCCGCGAGCTGACCGTCGGCGGTGCCGGTGAAGTCGCGGAGGCGGACGGCGACGTCGAAGCCGCGGGCGCGTTTCGAGGGGGTCTTCGACAGTTCGCGGACGACGTTCTGGTCGAGCCATCCAGGGTTGGTACCGGTGCGGTCCAGGCCGGCCCGGAGCCTGACCAGCAGGTACCCCTCGCCGTCGACGTCCATCAGGGTCACCTGCGCGACGCGTGACCACGGCAGGACCAGCGTGCGGACCCAGCCGGGGCGCAGGGTGAGGGCGAAGTGGTTGGCCCCGACCCGGGGGCGGCGCACGACGGCGAGGACGAACGGGGTGGCGCCGATCACGGCGAGGCCGGCGGTCCACATCGGAAGGTCGGCGAGGGGGTTGTTCGCGCCTGACGGGAGGACGTCGGGCTCGTCGGCGAAGAAGCCGCGGACCAGGCCGGCCGCGAGGGAGGCGGAGAGCACGTACCAGGCGAGGCTGACCAGTGCGCGGGACGGGAAGCTGCGCCGCCACTCGATCCGCTCGGGACCGGCCACCGATGAGACCTCACAGACATCAACTTCGATCCATCGGCTGATGGCGTCGGCCCACTCTACGGGCTGGGTCGATACCGCACCAGCACCGGATGTCCGACCATCCGTAGACTGTGCGGGTGCCGATAGACCGCGAGCCCAGCAGAGGCGGTTCCCACACCGGCCTCAACGGGGGTTGGGCCGCCGCAGACCCGATGCGGGCGACGCTCGCCCTGATGGCGCCGGGGACGGTGCTGCGCGACGGGCTGGAGCGCATTCTCCGGGGGCGCACGGGCGCCCTGATCGTGCTCGGCCACGACAAGGTGGTGGAGCAGATCTGCACCGGCGGGTTCCCGTTGGACGTCGAGTTCTCCGCCACGCGGCTGCGTGAGCTGTGCAAGATGGACGGTGCCGTCGTCCTGTCGAGTGACGGCACGAGGATCGTCCGGGCGGCCGTGCACCTGATGCCGGACCCGACGATCCCGTCAGAGGAGTCGGGGACGCGGCACCGCACGGCCGAGCGGGTGGCGAAGCAGGCGGGGTTCCCGGTCATCTCGGTGAGCCAGTCGATGCGGATCATCGGCCTGTACGTGAACGGCCAGCGGCACGTGCTGGACGACTCGGCCGCGATCCTGTCGAAGGCCAACCAGGCGCTCGCCACGCTGGAGCGGTACAAGCTGCGCCTCGACGAGGTCAGTGGGACGCTCTCGGCGCTGGAGATCGAGGACCTCGTCACGGTCCGCGACGCCGTTGCGGTGGTGCAGCGGCTGGAGATGGTGCGGCGCATCGCGGACGAGATCGCGGGGTATGTGGTCGAGCTCGGCACCGACGGGCGGCTGCTGGCGCTGCAGCTCGAGGAGCTGATGGCGGGCGTCGAGGCCGACCGGACGCTGGTGATCCGCGACTACCTGCCGTCGGGGCGGCGCAGCCGTTCGTCGGACGACGCGCTCGACGAGCTGGACGCGTTGACGGCGACGGAGCTGATCGACCTGGTCGCGGTCGCGAAGTCGCTGGGCTACCCGGGGGCGAGCGACGCGCTGGACGCCGCGGTGTCGCCGCGCGGGTTCCGGCTGCTGGCCAAGGTGCCGCGCCTCCCGGTGCTCGTCGTCGACCGGCTGGTCGAGCACTTCGGCAGCCTGCAGCGGCTGCTCGGCGCGACCGTGGAGGACCTGCAGGCGGTCGACGGCGTCGGCGACGCCCGCGCCCGCGGCGTCCGGGAAGGCCTGAGCCGCCTGGCCGAGGCCTCGATCCTGGAGCGCTACGTCTAAGAAGAGACCGGAGCGTCCCGTCCAGGACCAGGACAGGACCAGGACAGGCTTAGGTGAGCTGCACCTGGACCGGCGCGCTCAGCTTGGTGTCGAGGCGGGCCATCAGCTCGTACTTGCCGGCGGGCGGCACCTCGCGGTGCTCGCACCCGTCCTTGGTGGTCTTGCCGTTCCACGTGGTGGAGAACTGGACCTCGATGCCCGGCTTCAACGTCGTGGGCTGGCTGCCCCTCGGGGCGTCGCAGGCGTCCGACGACCACACCTTGGCCGCACCGACCTGCAGGTAGAGCTCCTGGAAGTCGGCGCCGAGGTCACGCGTGCAGTCCCGGGCCGAGGTGTTCTTGATCTTCAGGAAGAACTTGAGATACGCCCCGCGGAACTGCATCGCCTGCTCGGGCTGCGCCACCAGCGACAGGTCCGTGTCGGCGCAGACCGGCAGCGTGGACGCCACGACGGGCGCACTGGAAGGCGGCGCGCTGGTGGCCGGGTCACCGGTCGTCGGCGTCTGGATCGTCGGGTCGGCGGCCGCGGCCGGAGTGGCCGACGCCGGCGCGCTCGTCGCAGACTGGGACTGGGCCGATGCCGGGGTACGCTTCGGGTCAGGTCCGGAGCACTGCACCCACAGCATGAGCACCACGATGAGCAGCGCCCCGCCGACGATGGCGCGACGCCGCCAGTAAACGCCAGCGGGAAGCGGGCCAACCGTCAGCTTCATGATGCACTCACCGTATCGAGGGAACGAGTGGCGGACGGGGCGGCGCGCCGTGTAGACCGCTCAGAGATAGACCTTGCGGGCGTAAACGGCATGCGCGCCGGCAACACGATCAAGGAACAGTAACCCAGCGCAATGATCGATCTCGTGCTGTAAAGCCCTCGCTTCGAACGCATCCGTAGTGATCTCGATCTCGTCACCCGTTCCGGGGACCTGCCCGGCGACGACGAGCCGGTTGGCGCGCTTCACGTCGCCGGTGAGGTCGGGCACCGACATGCAGCCCTCGCGGCCCTTCTGCCACTGCGACGCCTCGACGATCCGCGCGTTGCACAGCACCAGCGTGCCGTGCACGGTGCGGGCCTTCGGATGGCCGGTGACATCGACGGCGAAGACCTGCGCGCCGACGCCGACCTGCGGCGCGGCGAGCCCGACGCAGCCGGGTGACACCCGCATCGTGTCGGCGAGGTCGGCCGCGAGCTTGACGATGTCGTCGGCGCACGGGTCGACCGTCCCGCCGGCCGTGCCCAGCACCACCGCAGGGGCCTGGACGACCTGCAGGACGGTCACATCAGGTCCGCTTCGCCCGCGCGCAGCGTCGCCTCGACACCGAGCTCGCCGGCGACCCGCTCGATCGCCGCGGCCAGGTCCGCCATCGGCCCGGGCGCGTCGACCTCGGCCACGACCACGTAGAGGTTGCCGGCCAGACGCGTGGTCAGGTCGGTGATGTTGCCACCGGCCGCGGCCACGGTACGGCTGAGCGCCGCCACGATCCCCAGCTTGTCCGCGCCGTGGACGGTCAGCACGTAATGCTCGCCCGACGGCTCGTCGACCAGGTCCTGGCCCACCTCCCGGACGGTGACCAGCAGCGTCCTGCCGGCGGTCAGCGGCGCGAGCGCCGACTCGACCTCAGCGGCGGACACGTCCCCGGCGCAGACCAGGGTCATCGCGAAGTGCCCGCGCAGGCGGGTCATCGTCGAGTCGGTGAGGTTGAGGCCCAGACCGGCGAGGATCTCCGCGACGTCGGCGATGATGCCGGGGCGGTCGTGGCCGATGACGGTGACGGCGTACTCGTTCACCTGGCTTATCCTTCCTTATCGCCTCCATCGCCCTCTCACAGACCGTCACCAGTTGGTACGACGCCAACGCCCGTGACCTCCCCTGGCGGCAGCCCGACGCGACCCCGTGGGGCGTGCTGGTCAGCGAGGTCATGCTCCAGCAGACCCAGGTGTCCAGAGTGGACCCCGCCTGGCGCCGCTGGATGGAGCGCTGGCCGACGCCCGCCCACCTGGCCGCTGACCCGCCCGGCGAGGCCATCCGCGCGTGGGACCGCCTCGGCTACCCGCGACGCGCCCTGCGCCTGCACGCGTGCGCGGTGGCGATCGTGGAGCGGCACGACGGTGTCGTCCCGGACGACGTCGACGCGCTGCTCGCACTGCCGGGCATCGGCATGTACACGGCCCGGGCGGTCGCCGCGTTCGCGTTCCGCCAGCGCCACCCGGTCGTGGACACCAACGTCCGCCGGGTCGTCGCCCGGATCGTCGACGGCGTCGCGGACGGCGGACCCGCCACCACCCCCGCCGACCTGCGCGCCGTCGAGGTCCTGCTGCCCGAGGACCACGAGGCGGCGGCCCGCGCCTCGGTCGCGTTCATGGAGCTCGGCGCGGTGATCTGCACCGCCCGCGCGCCGCGCTGCGAGGAGTGCCCGATGGCCGGCGTCTGTGCCTGGCGCCTCGCCGGGGCACCGGCGTCCACCGGTCCGAGCCGGCGCACCCAGCGGTACCACGGCACCGACCGCCATGTACGGGGCCTTCTGCTCGCGGTGCTGCGCGCCAGCGACGACCCGGTGCCCGCGTCGCGGCTCGACCTGGTCTGGGACGACGAGGTGCAGCGCGGCCGGGCGCTGGCCGGGCTGATCGAGGACGGGCTGGTCCGGGAGCGTGGCGGGACGTTCACGCTGCCAGGGTGAGCCGAGGGTTGCAGCCGTTTCAGCTGGTTTTTCCCACACGTTTCGGGACTCCCCTCACGCGCTCGCGTGGATAGGCTCACGGCGTGCTCATCCCTCACTTCAGGGCACGCCGGGTCGCCGCGGCGGTCCTCGCTGTCGCGACGCTCGCGGGCTGCGCCGCGTCGAAGCCTGACCATCCGAAGTGGACGGAGGCCGCCCCGTCGGCGGCGGTCGCCTCCAGCGCCGTCGCGGCGTCGCCTGCCTCGTCCGAGGTGCCCCCGCCGTCGGCCTCGCCCGCCGCCAAGCCCTCCAAGACGCAGACCAGCACCGCGGCGGCACCACCCGCCGGCGCCAACTACGGTGACCGGCTGCCGAAGTTCGACCGCCCGCCGACGGCCGACAAGGTCCACCTGCCGGAGAGCAATCTCGCGCCGTACTACTCCCGCATCCAGACCGACCAGCCCGTCGCGTTCATCACCATCGACGACGGTCAGGTCAAGCGCCCCGAGGCCCTCGACCTGATCAAGCAGGCCGGCGTGCCCGTCACGCTGTTCCTCATGATCGACGCGATCAGGAACGACCCGCAGTACTTCAAGCGCCTCCAGGACGCCGGCGCCGTCATCGAGGCGCACACGGTCACCCACCAGAGCTTGCGCGGCAAGTCGTACAACGTCCAGCGCAGGGAGATCTGCGACTCCGCGGACAAGCTCGGCAACTGGTACGGCCGCCGCCCCGTCCTCTTCCGCCCGCCGTACGGCGAGAAGGACGAAACGACGCTGAAGGCCGCCCACGACTGCGGCATCCACGCCGCCTTCTTCTGGAAGGAAACCGTCGACAAGGGCATCGTCCGCTACCAGCAGGGCAACACGGTCCAGCGCGGCGACATCATCCTGATGCACTTCCGCGACCGGTTCGTCGACGACTTCATCGCCGCCCTCCAGGCCATCAAGGCCGCCGGCCTCACCCCGGCCCTACTGGAGGACTACATCCCCTGAAACGCCGCCAGCAGCGCCTGCCGTTCGTGCTCAGCGAGCGGCAGCCGCTGCTGGATCGTTCGCCGCAGCGGCTCTGGTACGACGAAAGCCTCCCCCTCCTGGCGAACCGGCACCACGAGCGGCGGCACCGCGCCCCAATCCTCCGCGAGGCCCAGGACATCCGCCCTGCCGGCGTCCACCACCGGCAGGTGCGCGAGCCGCCGGACGAACTCCCGCTCCCCCGCGTCCAGCACCCCGATCAGCGCGCCGACGAGATGCTCCTGCAGCCCCCCGTCGACCCGCGCCAACCGCCGCACGCTGCTCGCCCGCTCCGCCTGCGGCACGCGCGCCAGCCACGCCGCCGCCAGCCCGACGAGCCCCGGCCACCCGCCCGTCAGCAGATGCAGATCAGGCGCCAGCCCGTCGGCCCCCGCCGCGTCCGCCAGCGCCGCCGCCAGCACCTGATACGTCTCGTCCTCAGCGAACGCCAGATGCCCCGCCCCCAACCGGTCCACGGCCGCCACCGGAATCGGCTCCCTGCCACTGAGCACCAACGGCACCACCCCGACCAGCGCGACCACCCGCCCCCACCCGGCGCCCCCGACCTCCAGCCGCTCCACCCCGTCGACAACGACGACAACATCCAGAGGCACCTCGGCCGGCAGTTCTTCCGCCTGTACGACCATCGCCCCCCGCCGCTCGGCCCACTGCCCCAGCAGCAGGCTCTTCCCCGCCCCACTCCCCGCAACAACCACGACAACGGGCGCACCCCCCGCCCCACCCGCTGGACCGTCCGGCTCAGCGTCCGGACCGCCCCCGACCGCCCGGACGGACGCACCAGCCGACCGAAACTCGGACGAGGTGCCCGAGCCGACCCCGAACGGGCGAGCGGATGCAGCGCCCGGACGAGCCTCGGGCGAAGTGTCCGAGCCGGCGCGGAGCGGTTGAGCGGATGCCGCGCCCGGGCGAGACTCGGACGAGGTATCCGAGCCGGCGCGGAGCGGGTAGGCGGATGCAGCGCCCCGGCGAGACTCGGACGAGGTATCCGGGCCGGCGCGGAGCGGGTAAGCGGACGCCGCGCCCGGGCGAGACTCGGACGAGGTATCCGAGCCGGACCCGAACGGGCGAACGGATCCAGCGCCCGGGCGAGACTCGGACGAGTGGGACCGCTCCGGCGCGAGACCAGCGTCCCGGCCTGCATCTCGGCGGGGCCACTCCCGGCCAGATTCGTCGAACACCCTGTCGAGCCGCGCGAGCAACCCCGTCCGGACGATCGGCCGCGGCGCGACCGGCCGCCCGAAGCGAGCCGCCCCGAAGTCCCGCCACCACCCACTCACGCCAGGCAACGTAACCCGCCGACGCCCCCCGCGAACCCTCGACATGTCACTCCTCGCCACCAACCCCACCCGCCCGCGTGACACCACCGCTCCCCCACGACACCCCGATGTGTGATCCAAGGACGGTTCTGGCCGCCACCACGACCGGTTCCGTCCTTCGATCACCACAGCTGAAACGTCAGAACGCTCGACGCCGGACAGCGGAACGCGGTAGTTCCGATGGACACCGCTGCAGCCATCACCCCGCCGCTTGCTTCCACGCCGCCGGCTTGATCGAAGGACAGATCCGGCCGCCACCAAGACCAGAACCATCCTTCGATCACCACACCCGCCGAACGCCAGGGCGCTGAACGCCGCAACGCGCCGCTCGTCCCTCTTCCGGATCCACAACGAAGCCAACCCGACAGAACCACCACCCCACACCACACCGCGCAACCCGACTCCCACGCCACCGGCTTGATCGAAGGACGGATCCGGCCGCCACCACGACCAGAACCATCCTTCGATCACCACAGCCGGACGCCAGGTCGCTTAAGGTCACACCGCTTGCCGCTTTCGGATCACGACGAAGCCGACCCGACGGGACCATCGCCCACACCACACGCCGCGCGATCCGACTCCCACGCCGCCGGCTTGATCGAAGGACAGATCCGGCCGCCACCACGACCAGAACTGTCCTTCGATCACCACACCCGCCGAACGCTGGAGCGCTGGATGCAGCAGGGACAGTCGCCGGAACGCGTGCCGGGCCTTGACTGGGGACGCGGATTCAAAGAATGACGCACCCGCGCTTCCGGTCACGGCGGAATGCTCTGGTTCCCGCAGAAGGCGGTCGGCACGCAAGGTGGACGGCGGCGCGGCCTGAACAACGCAAACGCCAAAGGCGCGAGCTGGTGTTGCAAAACGCAACAGTCCGCGCCGGGGCGCGAAAACGGGAAAGGCCCCCGTCCTGAGTGGGACGGGGGCCTTTCGCGTGGTGCCGGGTCAGGCAGCGGACTCCTCGGCGGAGCCGCCCTTGGTCAGCTCGGCGGGGACGGCGTCCGGGACTGCGCCCGGGCGGTCGGCGCCGTTGAAGACCAGCTTGGCCTTCTCGAACTGGGCCGGGTCGCCTTCGCAGTCGATGACGACGATCTGGCCCGGGCGGAGCTCGTTGAACAGGATGCGCTCGGAGAGCGAGTCCTCGATCTCGCGCTGGATGGTGCGGCGCAGCGGCCGCGCACCCAGGACCGGGTCATAGCCCTTGTTGGCCAGGAACTTCTTCGCGTTGTCCGTCAGCTCGAGGCCCATGTCCTTGTTGCGCAGCTGGGACTCGATACGGGCGATCATCAGGTCGACGATGCCCAGGATCTGGTCCTGCGCGAGCTGGTGGAAGACGATCGTGTCGTCGATGCGGTTGAGGAACTCCGGGCGGAAGTGCTGCTTCAGCTCGTCGTTGACCTTCTGCTTCATCCGCTCGTAGTTGGACTCGTTGTCCTCCGACGCCTGGAAGCCCAGGGACACGGCCTTGGCCACGTCGCGGGTGCCCAGGTTGGTGGTCAGGATGATCACCGTGTTCTTGAAGTCCACGATGCGGCCCTGACCGTCGGTGAGACGGCCGTCCTCCAGGATCTGCAGGAGCGTGTTGAACACGTCCGGGTGGGCCTTCTCGATCTCGTCGAAGAGGACCACCGAGAACGGCCGGCGGCGGACCTTCTCGGTCAGCTGGCCGCCCTCGTCGTAACCGACATACCCGGGAGGCGCGCCGACGAGGCGCGACACCGTGTAGCGGTCGTGGAACTCGGACATGTCGAGCTGGATCAGCGCGTCCTCGGAGCCGAAGAGGAACTCGGCGAGCGCCTTGGACAGCTCCGTCTTCCCGACGCCGGACGGGCCGGCGAAGATGAACGAGCCGGAGGGGCGCTTCGGGTCCTTCAGGCCGGCCCGGGTGCGCCGGATGGCCTTCGAGACCGCCTTGACCGCGTCGTCCTGGCCGACGAGGCGCTTGTGCAGCTCGTCCTCCATGCGCAGGAGGCGGGCCGTCTCCTCCTCGGTCAGCTTGTAGACCGGGATGCCGGTCCAGTTCGCCAGGACCTCGGCGATCTGCTCGTCGTCGACCTCGGACACGACGTCGAGGTCGCCGGCCTTCCACTCCTTCTCCCGCTGCGCCTTCTGACCGAGCAGTTGCTTCTCCTTGTCGCGCAGCTGCGCGGCACGCTCGAAGTCCTGCGCGTCGATCGCGGACTCCTTGTCGCGGCGCACCTGGGCGATGCGCTCGTCGAAGTCACGCAGGTCTGGCGGCGCGGTCATCCGGCGGATGCGCATCCGCGCGCCGGCCTCGTCGATCAGGTCGATCGCCTTGTCCGGCAGGAAGCGGTCGGAGATGTAGCGGTCGGCCAGCGTCGCGGCGGCCACCAGGGCGGCGTCGGTGATCGTCACCCGGTGGTGCGCCTCGTAGCGGTCGCGCAGGCCCTTGAGGATCTCGATGGTGTGCGCCAGCGACGGCTCACCCACCTGGATCGGCTGGAAGCGGCGCTCGAGCGCGGCGTCCTTCTCGAGGTGCTTGCGGTACTCGTCGAGCGTGGTGGCGCCGATGGTCTGGAGCTCACCACGGGCCAGCATCGGCTTGAGGATCGACGCGGCGTCGATCGCGCCCTCGGCGGCACCCGCACCGACGAGCGTGTGGATCTCGTCGATGAACAGGATGATGTCGCCGCGGGTGCGGATCTCCTTGAGGACCTTCTTCAGGCGCTCCTCGAAGTCACCGCGGTAGCGCGAACCGGCGACGAGGGCACCGAGGTCGAGCGTGTAGAGCTGCTTGTCCTTGAGCGTCTCGGGCACCTCGCCCTTGATGATCCGCTGGGACAGGCCCTCGACCACGGCGGTCTTGCCGACGCCCGGCTCGCCGATCAGCACCGGGTTGTTCTTGGTGCGGCGGGACAGCACCTGCATGACCCGCTCGATTTCCTTCTCGCGCCCGATGACCGGGTCGAGCTTGCCCTCGCGGGCGGCCTGGGTGAGGTTTCGACCGAACTGGTCGAGCACCAGGCTGGTCGACGGAGCGGCCTCGCCGGGGGCACCGGTGCCGGCGGCGGCCGGCTCCTTGCCCTGGTAGCCGGAGAGCAGCTGGATGACCTGCTGGCGGACCCGGTTGAGGTCTGCGCCGAGCTTCACGAGGACCTGGGCGGCGACGCCCTCACCCTCGCGGATCAGACCCAGCAGGATGTGCTCCGTGCCGATGTAGTTGTGCCCGAGCTGCAGCGCCTCGCGCAGGGACAGCTCCAACACCTTCTTGGCGCGCGGCGTGAACGGGATGTGCCCGCTCGGCGCCTGCTGACCCTGGCCGATGATCTCCTCGACCTGCTGGCGGACACCCTCCAGCGAGATGCCGAGGCTCTCGAGCGCCTTGGCCGCCACGCCCTCACCCTCGTGGATGAGGCCGAGCAGGATGTGCTCGGTGCCGATGTAGTTGTGGTTGAGCATCCGGGCTTCTTCCTGCGCCAGGACGACAACCCGTCGTGCTCGGTCGGTGAACCGCTCGAACATCCCTGCTCCTTCACGTGCCGTGTCCGTCGCCGCCGCCCCTGCCGCGGAACCCCTCGAGGGGGTCGCCACGCCGAAGCTCTGTCGGACGCCAACGTGACCGTGCCATCACTCTATCGCCGTAGGCCGACACATTGCGGGTGTGCGCCATTGCCGCACCCCACCATCGGACCATGTCGGAGTCGTTGCGTAGTACTTGTCTACCCGCCGGGGACGCGTGTACCCGGCGCTTTTGCCCAACGCGAGCATCCGTCGCCGTGTTCCTGCTGGCGAGCCCGTACGCCAAGAGCGAAATCGACGCACCATGCAAGTCACCCACCGTGGCTGGTCAGCTACGGTGGGTGAAGGATGCTGAAAGAACCCCAAAACGACCGCTCAGGTCGAAACCGGTCAACGGTCGCTAACGGCCGGCCTCGGCGTTGTAGCGGTCCACGATTTCCTGCTTGATGCGACCCCGGTCGGAGACCTTGATGCCCTTGTTCTGAGCCCATTCCCGAATCGCCTTGTTCTGCTCGCGATCGGCGGCTGCCCCACCACGGCCGCGGGCACTGGCGGCGCGCCCTCCGACCACGACGCCACCCCGGCCGACCTTGGTCGCCGCACCGAGGAACGGCCCGAACGCGTCACGCAGCTTCGTCGCGTTCTTCTTCGAGAGGTCGATCTCATACTGAACGCCGTCCAGCGCGAACTTCACGGTCTCGTCGGCGTCCCCGCCGTCGATGTCGTCGACCAGCACGTGGATGGTCCGCTTGGCCACTGTCGTATTCCCTTCGAGGAAGCTCGCCCCGCGTTGTGCGAATGCAAAGATAACGCAATCAGGGACCGCTTCGTCAACGGTACGCCGAAACTACCGCCACCGCACCAGTGGAAACACTCGGCGTTTCCCGAATGCCGGGCACAGCGGGCGGCAAGCCAACGCGATCGATTCCCATCACATCCCTGCCGCCGGTGGCATTCCGTACTCCAACGCGCGCGGATTGTCTCCGAGCAGGCATCCGCACCCGGCGCGCGCACCCCGGGCAGGGCCGTAGGCAAGGAAGACAGCGCCCCGGAATCGGATTGGACGATACGTCGGCGCAAATCCGTGTCCGTCGCATTGCTATGCGTGACGAATGGCAGGTGAAGCACCACCGTGCACAACTGCAACATGGCGGCTGCAGGTTGCAGTGCCCAAGGGCCGCCCAGAGGGCCATGCACGCCCGGTCGGCCAATTCCGTGTTTTACGGCGGGACCTCGCAACATCGGATTCGGTACTTTTGGCAGCGTGGATTTCGCAGCACACGCCTCCTCGTTCGGAGCGGCCGCCGACCTGTACGACCGCATCCGCCCCCGCTACCCACGCGAGGCCCTGCAATGGGCGATACCAGAAAAGTCCGAAATCTGCGATCTTGGTGCCGGCACCGGCATCCTGACCCGCCAGCTCCGCGACCTGGGTCACCACACCATCGCCGTCGAGCCGGACGACAAGATGCGCGCCAAAATCCCTGGTGATGCCCGCAAGGGTGACGCCACCCACATCCCCCTGCCGGACGCGTCAGTGGACATCGTCACAGCGGGGCAGGCCTACCACTGGTTCTACGGTGAGCCGGCCCACGCCGAGATCGCCCGCGTCCTCAGGCCCGGCGGCAGCTTCATCCCCATCTGGAACATCCGCGACGAGCGGGTCCCCTGGGTCGCCGAGTCCTCCACCCTCTTCGACGGCGCCCGCGAGCGCGACGCGTTCGACGAGACGGCCGTGCAGGACTTCGGCCCCCTCTTCGGCCCCGTGCGGCGGGCGACGTTCGAGTGGAGCACCACCCATACGAGGGAGTCGTTCCTGGAGCTGGTCAGGTCCCGCAGCTACTACCTGGTGGCCGGCGACGAGGCACGACGACGGCTGGAGGAACGGCTGCTCGAGGTGATCCCGCCGGCCGAGGAGTTCGAGCTGCCGTACGTGACCTACGTGTACATCGGCCGCAAACGCTAACCGCGGTTGCGGTCGAAGATCAGTCGCAGCCCGATCAGGGTGAGCATCGGCTCGTGGTGCGTGACCGTGGCGGACTCGCCGATCACGATCGGCGCCAGGCCACCGGTCGCGACGACCGCCTTCATCGTGCCACCGAGCTCCGCGGAGATGCCCCGCACGATGCCGTCGACCTGCCCGGCGAAGCCGTAGACGACGCCGGACTGCAGGCACTCGACCGTGTTCTTGCCGATCACCCGCGGCGGCTTGACCAGCTCCACTTTGCGCAGCTGGGCGGCGCGGGCGGCGAGCGCGTCGACGGAGATCTCGATGCCGGGCGCCAGCACGCCGCCGAGGAACTCCCCGCGGGCGGAGACGACGTCGAAGTTGGTCGACGTGCCGAAGTCCACGACGATCGACGGGCCGCCGAAGAGCGTGAAGGCGGCAAGCGTGTTCGCGACCCGGTCGGTGCCGACCTCCTTCGGGTTGTCGATCGCCAGCTGGACACCCGTCCGCACGCCCGGCTCGACGATCACGGTCGGGACGCCCGGGTAGTACCGCTGCAGCATCGTGCGCAGGGAGCGCAGGGCCGCGGGGACGGTGGAGCAGGCCGCGATGCCGGTCAGCGACACGGCATCCGTGGCGAGCAGCCCCCGGTAGAGCAGCCCGAGCTCGTCGGCGGTCGCCCTCGCGTCGGTCTTGATCCGCCACGAGTGGACCAGCTTCTCGCCCTCGAACGTGGCGAGCACCGTGTTGGTGTTTCCGATGTCGATGCACAGCAGCACGCGCTGAGCCTAACGAAAGGCCCGCCAGCGGCGGGGTGAGCCTGGTCATCTACGATCCGGTTCCCATGATGCCGACGGCCCGCACGCTGCTCGCGCTCCTCCCGCTGGCGGCGCTGGTGTTCACCGCGTTCGCCCTGCGTCCGGGCAGCCTGGACGCGCGCCAGGCGGTCATCCGCGCGGCGGCCACCGTGGCGGGGGTCACGGTCGTCTTCGTCGAGCTGCTGTCGCTCGCAGGATGGATCACGACCTGGCCGGTGATCGTCTACTGGCTGCTCTTCGCGGGCGTGGCCGCCTTCTTCGCCCGGCACCACCTCCACATCCCGCACCGTGTCCTGAAAAACTGGGACAAGGTGCTGCTGTTGGCGTTTGCGGCGTTGGTACTGGCTGAGCTCGTCCTCGCACTGGCCCACTCACCGAACAACTTCGACTCGAACCACTACCACCTCACGAAGATCGAGCACTGGATCGCCGACGGTGACCTCGCCCCCTACGCCACGGTCCAGAACCAGCAGATCATCCTGGTCCCGGGCGCGGAGTACCTGCTGCTGCAGGCCCGCCTGCTGACCGGGGACGACTCGCTGTTCAACCTGTTGCAGTGGGGCGCGTCGCTGCTCGCCGCCCTCGCCGTCTCCCGCTGCGCCGCCCAGCTCGGCGTCGGCCGCGTCGGCCAGCTCGTCGCCGCCGCCGTGCTGGTCACCGCCCCGGCGGTCGCCCTGGAGGCCACCAGCACCCAGAACGACCTCGTCGTCACCGCGTGGGTCGCCTGCGCCGCCAGCCTCGCGCTCGACGGCGCCCGCCGGGTCGCCACCGCCGGCGACGTCCTGACCCTCGCCACGGTCGCCGGCCTCACTGCCGTCACCAAGTCGACCGGCCTCATGCCCCTCGCCCCGATCCTCGTCTTCTGGGGCATCTGCCAGCTCCGCCTCAGGCCGGCACGGTCCGCAGCGGTCGCAGAGGCCACAGAGGCCACAGAGGCCGCCGGTACGGGCGGCGGGGCGGGTGACCGGACCAGGCAGTGGCTGCGCACCGCCGGCGCCGGCGTGGTGGTCCTCGCCGGCATGGTCGTGCTCGCCGGGCCCGCCATGCTGCGCGTCAACGACGCGTTCGGCTCGCCGCTCGGCCCGCCCGGCTACAGCGCCTCGCTGTCCACGGAGCGCAAGGACCCGCCCGCGGTGCTGGTCAACGGCCTGCGCCTGGCCGCCTCGACGCTCACCACGCCGTTCCCCGCGGTCAACGACGTGGTCAGCGACGCCGTCATCGCCGTCGCGGACCTCGTGGACGTCAACCCCAACGATCCGAAGATCACCCAGTGGCGGAGCGTCTTCCCCGGCACGCGCTGGAAGCCCGACGAGGACCGCTCCCCGTACCCCATCCAATCGGCGCTGATCCTGAGCGCCCTCGTCGTCACGCTGGTGTGGCGGCGGCTGCCCCCGCTGCTGAGGGGCTACGCCGTCATGGTGCTCGGCGCGTTCGTCATGACCGCCGCTGTCGTCAAGTGGCAGGACTGGGGCAACCGGCTGATCCTGCCGGCGTTCGCGCTCGGTGCGCCGCTCACCGGCTACTGGGCCGACCGCCTGCGCACCCACCGCGCCACCGCGGCCGCGCTCGTCGTCGTCATGGCGGCGGCGTTCGCTTCCGGCGGGATCTCCGTCGCGTACGGGCAGCCCCGCCGCCTCGTCGGGCAGGGCTCCGTCTTCACCCTCACCGACTGGCAGGAGCGCTTCGTCCGGATGCCCGCCCAGGCGGTGCCGTACCAGCGGGCGATCGACGCGATCAAGGCCAGCGGCGCCCGGCGGGTCGGCGTGGTCATGGACGGGGACCTGTGGGAGTACCCGCTGCAGATCTCCCTTCCGGACGTCGAGCTGGTCGCGGTCCAGTCGGTGATCCCGTCCGCACCGCCCGCACCGGTCTCGTCGGTGCAGGCGATCGTGTGCGTCTCCGGGGCCGAGATCTGCGCCTCGGTGGTCCCGCCGGCGTGGAAGACCCAGCGGTTCTCCGAGCTGGTCGCCGTCGCGTTCCCCTAGTGGGACTGCAGGTCCATCGCGCCCCTAGTGGGTCCGCAGGTCCATCGCGATGTCGAGGATCGGCGAGGAGTGGGTGAGGCCGCCGACGGACAGGTAGTCGACCCCGGTGGCCGCGTACTCCGCCGCCGTCTCGAGGGTCAGGCCGCCGGTCGCCTCCAGCTCGGCCCGCCCGCCGACCGCCGCCACGACCTCCCGCAGCAGGTCCGGCGCCATGTTGTCGAGCAGCAGGAACGTGGCGCCGGCGGTGACTGCCTCCACCGCCTCGCCGACCGTGGTCACCTCGACCTGGACCGGGACGTCGGGGAACGCCTCGCGGACCCGGGCGTACGCCGCGGAGATGCCGCCCGCCGCCAGCTTGTGGTTGTCCTTGATCATGGCGACGTCGTAGAGGCCCATGCGCTTGTTGGTGCCGCCGCCGGCGCGGACCGCGTACTTCTCCAGGATGCGCAGGCCGGGCGTGGTCTTGCGGGTGTCGAGGACCAGGGCGTCGGTGCCGTCGAGGAGGTCGGCCCACCGGCGGGTGTGCGTGGCGACGCCCGACATGCGGCACAGCAGGTTGAGGGCGGACCGCTCGGCGGTCAGCAGGTCGCGGGTCGGGCCGGTGACGGTCGCGAGCACCGTGCCGCGCACGACGGACGAGCCGTCGACGGCGTGCACGGCCACCTCGACCGACGGGGACACGGCCTCGAAGACCGCCGCGGCCACGGCCAGCCCGGCGACCACGCCGCCGGCGCGGGCGACGAGCTCGGCGGTGTCGGTCTGGGTGGCCGGGATGGTCGCCACGCTCGTCACGTCGAGGCGGTCGGGGCCGAGGTCCTCGGTCAGGGTCCGCTCGACGATCTCGGCGACGGCGACCGGGTCGAGCCCGACCTTCCGCAGCGAAGCCTCGGTCTCCGGGGTCATGCCGCCCCCTCCGCTGCGCTCCGGTGCGGTCATGCGTCCTCCCACGTCTCGGTCAGGGCGCCGGTCTCGGACAGGCCGGCGAGGAAGTGGCCGCGGAACACGTCGCTGGCGTCGGGGAAGTCCTCGCGCCAGTGGCAGCCGCGGGTCTCCTGCCGCTGGTCGGCGGCGCCGACGAGGGCGGCCGCGACGGTGAGCAGGTTGGTCGCCTCCCAGCTCGCGAGGCCGGGCGTGGCGCGGTCCAGGGCCAGCTTGGCGACCGCCTGCGCCGCCTGGTCGAGCGACTCGGCGCTGCGCAGCACCGAGGCGTGCGCCGACATGGCCGCCTGCAGCGGGGCGCGCAGGCTCGGGTCGGCCGTCCACGCCGGCAGGTCAGCGGTGACGGGGTCGGTCTGCGCGGGCAGGTCGCGGGCGATGTCCTCGGCGATCCGGCGGGAGAAGACCAGCCCCTCCAGCAGCGAGTTGGAGGCCAGCCGGTTGGCGCCGTGCACGCCAGTACAGGCGACCTCACCGCACGCGTAGAGGCCCGGGATCGACGTGCGGCCGTGCAGGTCGGTGCGGACGCCGCCGGAGGCGTAGTGCGCGGCCGGGGACACCGGGATGAGGTCCGCGGCAGGGTCGACCCCGGCGGCCCGGCAGGACGCCACGATCGTCGGGAACCGCCCCTCGAGGAAGTCCCGGCCGAGGTGGCGGGCGTCGAGCCAGACGTTGTGCGTGCCCTCGGCGCGCATGACCCGGTAGATGCCCTTGGCCACGACGTCGCGCGGGGCGAGCTCCGCGAGCTCGTGGCGGCCGACCATGAAGCGGTTGCCGTCGCCGTCGCGCAGGTACGCGCCCTCGCCGCGCAGCGCCTCGCTGACCAGCGGCTGCTGGGAGTCGCGGTTGTTGAGCGCGAGCGCGGTCGGGTGGAACTGGACGAACTCGATGTCGGTGACGGCGGCACCCGCGCGCAGGGCCAGGGCGACCCCGTCGCCGGTGGAGACAATCGGGTTGGTGGTGGCGGAGTAGATCTGGCCCATGCCGCCGGTGGCGAGCACGACGGCCCGGGCGAGGACCGCGCCGACGCCGTCCTCCGCGCCCTCGCCGAGGACGTGCAGGGTGACCCCGCAGGCCCGGCCGGCGGCGTCGGTGAGCAGGTCGAGGACGAGGGCGTGCTCGATGAGGCGGATCCACGGGTCGCGGTGGACGGCGGCGTGCAGGGCCCGCTGCACCTCGGCGCCGGTCGCGTCGCCGCCGGCGTGGATGATCCGGTTGGCGTGGTGGCCGCCCTCGCGGGTCAGCATCAGGGAGCCGTCGTTGTTGCGGTCGAACTCCGCACCCCAGCGGATCAGCTCACGGACGCGGGTCGGCCCCTCCCGGACCAGCACGTCGACGGCGGCGGTGTCACACAGCCCGACGCCGGCGACGAGGGTGTCCTGGGCGTGCGCCTCGGGCGTGTCGAGCGGGTCGAGGACCGCGGCGATGCCGCCCTGGGCCCAGCGGGTCGAGCCGTCATCGATGTTGACCTTGGTGACGACGGTGACGTGCAGGCCGGCCTCGCGCAGGTGCAGGGCGGCGGTCAGCCCGGCGACGCCGGAGCCGATCACGACGACGTCGGTCGGCTCGGCCCACCCCGGCTGGGGCCCGGCGAGTCGGCGCGGCAGTACGGGCAGCTCCATCACTCCAGTCAAACATCACAACCAGGCATCGCGCGCCGTGCCGAGAATCACGCGAGCGGCAGGGGTCCCGTGCCCAGCTTCTGGACGGATCCCTTCAGCGGGCGGCTGCTCATCAGGTAGCACGCGAAGGTCTGGTCGCTGCCGAGCCAGTCGGAGCCGGACTTGGGCCCGACGGCGGCGGCGGACAGGTCGGCCCGGTCGGCGGTCTCCGCCAGGCCCAGGTACCGCAATCCGACACTCGTGCAGCCCTTCGCCGATGCGCTGCGCACCGCGGTCTCGTCGAACGGCGCGTCCATCGGGGCGATCGAGTAGCTGCCGGAGTACTCGCCGTCGTGCGGTGCGTCGCAGCCGACGTACTTCAGCGCCGAGACGCACTCGATCGGCAGGCTCGACCCGGCCTTGGCCAGGCTGCCCTCGCGGGTCGCGAGCTCGTCGCCGGCCGGGCCGGTCACCGGGGCGACCGCGCAGCCGAAGAAGCCGTCCTTCGCCGGGTTGATCCACGAGGCGAGGATCTGGACCTTCGACTCGTGCCAGTTGCCGCCGAGGAACACGGTGCCCTGCACGACACAGGCGCGGCGGGCCTGCGCGTACAGGAGGTTCTGGGTGATCGTGACGTCCTGGCCCTCGGCGTCGTCGAGGCGGTGCAGCAGGTCCTCGGTGGCCTGGCCGACGTGGAACACCTCGACGGTGTGGGCGGCGGCGCAGTCGACGGGGGCGCCGGCCCACGGGAAGGCGGCCTTCGCGCCGGCCGCGTCGACCTTCCAGCAGGAGCCGACCTGCGGCGCGGCGGCGGGCGGGGTCTTCGGGATCTTCCGGTCACCGTCGCGCAGCAGCCAGTAGGCGCCGCCGCCGGCGAGCGCGAGCACGACGACGATGAGTATGACCCGCTTCATGAGGAAGCAGTGTGCCATTACCGGCGGGTAACGTCACGACCCCGGGGAAGCCCGGGTCGGTCCTAGACCGGGCGGTTGCCGTTCGCCAGCAGGGAGTGGCTGACCGTGAGGTTGCCCTCCAGCATCATGTAGCAGCGGGCGGTGCGGTCGCCGTAGCCCCACCGGGTCGGCGTCGCGGTGGACCAGGCGAACGAGATCTGCTTGTTCTGGTCGTACTGGGCGTCGGTGAGGCCCAGGTAGCGCGCCACGATCGTCTTGCAGCCGGGCTGCAGCAGCGAGCGGCGGGCCGCGGCGTCGCTCGGGTACGGCCGCGCGTCCGGCGCGTAGAAGGTGCCGGTGTACTCACCGTTGTGCGGCGTGTCGCACTGGACCGGGATGAAGTCCTCGATGCCGCCCTTGCTGTCGGTCGCGACCTTGACGCAGCGGAGCTGGGCCGGCTTGGAGCCCCGCAGGGTGTCCTTGAGGCTCGTCGTGCGCGGCGCGATCGTGTACGTGTCGTCCGAGACCTCGATCAGGTCGCACCGGTAGTAGCGCGCCTGGCCGGTCCACTGCTTCGCCGACGGCGGCAGCACCCGCATCATCAGCCGGCCGTCGTGCCAGTCGCCGCCGAGGAAGTTGCTGGCCTCGGCCTGGCAGGCGGCGTACGCGTCGGTCAGGTCGGCGTCGGCCGGCACCGTCGACTTGTCCCCGATGGTGCCGGTGAACTCGCCGACCTTGAACGTCTCGCTGGCGTGCGACGCGGTGCACTCGACCTTGACCAGATCGGGCCCGACCGCGAGCTTGTCGGCGTCACCTGAGTAGGTCCAGCACTCGCCCACGGCGGGCTTGGGCACGCTCGGCGCCGCGAGGGCGGTCCAGCCGTTGACGAGGTCGCCGTCCGTGCCCGCCGGATTGCCGCACCCGGCGGCGAACAGCACCAGCGCCACCGACAGCCCGGCGGTCCACCGTTTCATCGGCAGCGCTCCCTCACCTCGTAGCACGGGCCCACAGTCTCGCAGAGGGGGTCAAACCTTGCCCTGGCCGAGGCCCTTGAGGGAGCGGATCGTGCTCTTGGTGTCGTAGAGCATCGCGTAGCACCGGGCGGTGCGGTTGCCGCGCAGCCAGTTCTCCTCGTCGACCGTCCAGAAGCCGATGCCGACCTCCTGGTGGTTGTCCAGCATCTGCTGCGTCATGCCGAGGAACTTGGCGCCGAGCGCCTCGCAGCCGGTCCGCATCGCGGCGCGCCGCTCGTCGGCGTTCTTCGGGAAGGCCCGCTCGCCGGCCAGGTACGTGCCGACGTACTCCATGTTGTGCGTCTGCGTGCACGCCCTCGGCTCGTAGTCGTCCCAGGTCTTGCCGTCGGACTCGTAGATCTCCTGGGCGCAGGTCAGCGCGATCGGCTTGTCGCCGGTGAGGCCGCCCTTGAGGCTGCTCGTGCGGCTGATCGGCTTGCCGGCGTCGCTCTGCACCTCGGCGAGGTCGCAGCGGAAGTAGCGACCGCCGCCGGTCCACTGCGTCGTCGACGGCGGCAGCACGATCAGCTCGAGGCGGCCGTCGTGGTAGTCGCCGCCGAGGAAGGTCTGCGCCTCGGTGTTGCACTTGGCCCAGGCGTCCTTCAGGTCCGCGCCCTTCGGCGGCGACGACGCGCTGGCCGCGGTGCCGGTGAGCTCGCCGACGAAGAACGTCTCGCTGACGTGCGCGGTCGTGCAGGAGGTCACGGCGGTGAAGGAGAAGACCGTGAGGGTGTCCGTGTCGAAGAACGGCACGGTGCTGTCGTAGCACGCACCGACCGGCGGCGAGGGGACCTTGGGGGCGGCGAGCATGGTCCATTCGTCGACGAGGTTCTTGTCGACACCCGCGGGCGTCGAACAGCCCGCCAGCATCACTGCGGCGGCGACCGGCGCCACCGCCAGAGCGAGCCGTCGAAAGCGCACCATGACTCCAACCCCTCCCCCGGCGCACACAGCGCGGGTGCGAGTGTGCCAATGATCAACGTGGTTGGCAACCCGGCCCAACTGCCAGATCTTGGACAGCGTCTACGCGATTGTGATCGGTAATCCTTTTGTACCTGCGCCGCGCAACGAGGTCGTCACCGGCTTCGGCGGCCACACGAAACAGCGGACCCCGCGGTTGCCGAGCTCCCATGCGGTCTTGTCGTAGGGCCACATTACGAGACCGGTGCGGGAGCTGAAGTTCACGTCGTCCGGCACGCCGGTGAAGCCCGCCACGACGGGGCGGCAGCCGGCGATGTTGGCGTTGCTGCGCGCCTCGCTGTCGGCCGGGTACTCACCGTCCGGGGGCTCGTAGAGGCCGGCGAACTCGCCCTCGTGCGGCGTCGTGCACGCGGCCGGGAAGATCCGGTCGATGTCACGGGCGGCGCCGCCCACCCTGGTGGTGACCTTCACACACCCGATGCGCAGCTCCCCGCCGTCGGCGCGCAGCGTGCCGCGCAGCGGCGCGGTGCGGGTCGCGACGCTGAAGCGGTCGATGTCCTGCAGCGCCTGCAGGTCGCAGCGGAACCAGCGCGCCCCGGCGTCCCACAGCGCCGGGCTCGGGACGTCCACGCTCAGCGACACCCTGCCGGTGCGCCAGTCCGCGCCGAGGAGGGCCTTCGCGTCGTCGGCGCAGCGCCGGTACGCGCCGCGCATGGCCGGACTCCCGACGTTCGGCGGCGTGGTCCGCTCGGCGTCCGCGGCGGTGAACCGGCCCACCGAGATCAGCTCGACCTCGTGCGGCTCGGTGCACCCGACCGGCGCGGGCCAGCTCGTCACGTCGGCGCTCGCGGTGCCCGCCGGCAGCGCGTAACACGCGGGGGCGGCGGGCTCCTGCAGCACGGGGGCCGGGAGCATCGGCCAGCCGTTGACCAGGTCCTTGTCGGTGCCGGGCGGGGCCGGTTGCGCGCAGGCACTCAGCAGTGTCGCCACCGCCACGACCAGCACGACCGCGCGCCGCACCGCCACCTCCCCAGGTGCTTACGCCCGGAGAAGGTCTCCCCTCACAGGCTCGCCCACCATACCCGGTATGGCGTCCGCGGGATCGTGACCGAGCTCGATGATGCCGTTGGTGGCGTCGACGTGGACGATCTTCGGCTGGTACGTCCTGGCGGTGGCGTCGTCGAGCTGCGCGTAGGAGATCAGGATGACGAGGTCACCCGGGTGGACCAGGTGCGCGGCGGCCCCGTTGATCCCGATGACGCCGCTGCCGCGGGGCCCGGCGATCACGTACGTCTCCAGTCGCGCGCCGTTGGTGACGTCCACGATCGCGACCTGTTCGCCGGCGAGCAGGTCCGCGGCGTCCATCAGGTCCTCGTCGACCGTTACCGAACCGACATAGTGCAGATCGGCCTGCGTGACCGTCGCCCGGTGGATCTTGGACTTGAGCATCGTGCGGATCACGGCATCTCCACTGCGTCGTTGCCTCTGGTACGTCTGGTACGTCTGGTACGGATCACGGCAGGTCCACCGCGTCGGTGCCTCTGGCACGGCTCACGGCAGGTCCACCGCGTCGGTGCCTCTGGTACGGATCACGGCAGGTCCACCGCGTCGGTGCCTCTGGCACGGCTCACGGCAGGTCCACCGCGATGTTGTCGATCAGTCGGGTGCCGCCGACCCAGGCCGCCGTCAGCAGCCGGGCCGGTCCGTGCGCGGGCGCCGGGCCCAGCATGGGATCGGTCAGGACGAAGTAGTCGAGCTTGACCTCGGGCTCCGTCGCGAACTCGGCGATCCCCGCGGCGACGGGGTCCTCGCTGTGCGCCGCCTTCGTGAGCGCCCTGGACAGCACCAGCGCCGCCTGCCGCTCCGCCGGGGCGAGGTAGCGGTTGCGGCTGGACAGCGCCAGGCCGTCGGGCTCCCGCACCGTCGGTACGCCCCGCACCTCGATCGGCAGGTCGAAGTCGCGGACCATCGCCCGGATCATGCCGAGCTGCTGGTAGTCCTTCTCCCCGAAGTACGCGACGTCGGGGCGGGTCAGCTGGAACAGCTTGTTGACCACCGTCAGCACGCCGTGGAAGAACCCGGGGCGGCTGGCGCCCTCCAGCTCGTTGCCGGCGGGCCCGGGGTCGACCCGGACGGCGGGCTCGCCCTGCGGGTACATGACCTCCCGCGTCGGCGTGAACGCGATGTCCACACCGGCCTGCTCCGCGATCGCCAGGTCGGCTTCCAGGGTGCGCGGGTAGCGGTCGAAGTCCTCGCCCGGCGCGAACTGCAGTGGATTGACGAAGATCGTGAGCAGGACCGTGTCCGCTTCGGCGCGTGCGGTACGAAGAAGCTCGGCGTGCCCCTCGTGCAGCGCGCCCATGGTCATGACGACGGCGACGGTGCCGCGCGCACCCGCCCGCGCGGTGGCGAGCTGTTCGCGGGTCTCGGCGACGATCACGGCTTACCTCCGGTGCCCTTGGCCTTCCGGCGCCCACCGCGCTGCGCAGCGACCACCGGCACCTGCTTCTGCGCTGAGCCCTCCTTCTGTCCGGAGCTGCTGAGCACGTCGAGCAGCGGCTCGGCGTCCATCGGGCGGAGACGGCCGGCGGCGATGACCCGGTCGGCGGTGCGCCGGGCGAGCGCCAGGTACGGCGGCACCGACTCCGGGGCGACCGCGTCGAGCGCCCTGAGGTGCTTGGCGACCGTGCCGGCGTCGCCGCGGGAGACCGGACCGGTGATGGCGGCGTCGCCGAGGCGCAGCGAGTTGTCCAATGCGGCGCCGAGCAGCGGGGCGAGGACCTGCTCCGGGTGCTGGACGCCGGCGTCGCGGAGCCGGTCGAGCGCCTCGTTGACGAGGGTGGCGAGGTGGTTGGCGCCGTGGGCCAGGGCCGCGTGGTACAGCGGCCGGCGCTCCTCCTCGATCCACTCGACCTGACCGCCGAGGTCGGCGACCAGGCTCTCGGTGAGGTCCCGCAGGTCCTGCGGTGCGGTGACGCCGAACGAGACGCCCGCCTCCATCCGGCGCAGGTCGACGGCGGTGCCGGTGAACGTCATCGCCGGGTGCAGCGCCAGGGGCCGCGCGCCGACGGCGGTGACCGGCGCCAGGACATCGAGGCCATGGGCGCCGGAGGTGTGCGCGACGATCTGCCCTTCCCGGATCGCGCCGGTCTCGACCAGGCCGCGCACCAGTCCGGCGAGCACGTCGTCGGGGACCGCCAGCAGGACCAGATCCGCGACGGCGGCGACCTGGTCGGCAGGGAGGAGTGCGGCGCCCGGGAGCAGCTGCTCCGCGCGGGCCTTGGAGGCGGCCGAGACACCGACCGCGGCGACCACCCGGTGGCCGGCTCGCACGAACGCGGCGCCGAGCACCGCGCCGACCCGCCCGGCACCGATGATGCCGATGTTTTTCCTGGTCAGGCTGCTTTCCATGGTGGCAGATCCAGTCCTCGAAAGTGGGGTACCGGTCGACCACGAGTATGCGTCGTGCGGGGCAAAAGCGGACAGGTCGTGTGGGATTGTCAACACGAGGTTTCAGACCCTTCACCGGCCTCGCGAGCAGCCGATAAAGGGTCCGAGACGACGTCGTCAGAGGCGGTGGTGCAGGTAGTCCTTGATCAGTGCCTTGGCCTCGCCGAGCACCACCGGGTCGCCCTCCGGCGAGCGCCGGAACGCCATCTTGATCAGCGCGTCGGCGGCCTCGACCGCGATCGCCAGGGCGAACTGGAGCCGCTCGGCGTCCACGATGCCGAACCGGCCGACGAGCAGCGCCGCGAGCTGCGACACGATGACGTCGTTGTTGTCCCGCTCGTCGTCGAGCAGGTGGATGTCCACGACGTCACCGAAGTGCAGCGTCCGGAAGCCCGGCACCGTGCGGTGCATGTCGATGTACTCGTCGATGGCCGCGTCGACCGCGTCCCACCAGTGCGAGATGTCCTCGTCGGACAGCCGGGCGCCGAGGCGCTCCAGGTAGCCCTCCAAGCTGCGCAGCGTGAGGGCCTGCACGATCGCGCGCTTGTCAGGGAAGAACTGGTAGACCGAGCCGATCGCCACCCCCGCCCGCTCCGCGAGCAGCGTCGTGGTCAGCCCGTCGTAGCCAACCTCGTCGACGAGCTCGGCGCACGCGTCGAGCATCCGCCCGACCCTCGCCACGCTGCGCCCCTGCACCGGAACCCGGCGCAGGGGTTTCGTCCCGGCACTGGCCACTGTCTGCGTCGCCACCCGGCAGTCCCCCTCAAATTCGACCCACCTTGAAACCTACTCACGTCAACGAGCGGGCACGATCGGCGGATAGCCCATTTCACTCTTGTGGTTCAACGGGTCATTGACGGCGGGCATACGTGAAGGGTACTCAGGTTTCGTGACTTCTCCGTGGGCCAACTGGGCCGGCAACCAGACCGCGCGGGCGACGCGTGTCGCGCACCCGTCGACCACCGATGAGCTGGCCTCCGTGCTCCGCGGCGCGGCGGACGAGGGGCTTCGGGTCAAGGCCGTCGGCTCCGGGCACTCCTTCACACCCACCGCTCTGACGGACGGCGTGCGGATCGAGCTCGACCGGATGGCGTCACTCGTCCGGGTCGAGGGCGACCTCGTCACCGTCCAGGCAGGCATGAAACTCGCGACCCTCAACGCGACGCTCGCCGCGCACGGCCTGGCCATGCCCAACCTGGGCGACATCGACGCGCAGACCATCTCGGGGGCGCTGTCCACCGGTACACATGGGACGGGCGCGGCATATGGGTGCCTTTCGACATTCATCGAGGCCCTCGAGCTGGTCACCGCCGACGGCGCGGTCGTGCGCTGCTCGGCTTCCGCACAGCCGGACCTGTTCGCCGCCGCCCGGGTCAACATCGGCGCCCTGGGCGTGCTCACCGAGGTGACCCTGCGCTGCGTGCCGGCCTTCACGCTGCAGGCCGACGAGCGCCCGGCGCCGCTGTCCGACGTCTGGTCGGGCCTGGAGACCCACATCGCCTCGAACGACCACTTCGAGTTCTACTGGTTCCCCTACACCGACCGGGTCCAGATGAAGCGCAACAACATCGTGCCCGCCTCCGACCGCCCCCTCGCGGGCTGGCGCCGCTGGCTCGACGACGACTTCCTGTCCAACACCGTCTTCGGCGGCGCGTGCCGGCTCGGCCGGGCCCTGCCGTCGACCGTGCCCACGATCAGCCGCGTGTCGGCCCGGGCGCTGTCCGCGCGCACGTACACCGCCGCGTCGCACGACGTGTTCTGCACGCCCCGCCGGGTCCGCTTCGTCGAGATGGAGTACGGCCTGCCCCGCGCGGCCCTCCGCGAAGCCTTCGACGGCCTCCGATCAGTCGTCGACGGCCTGCCGTACAAGATCCAGTTCCCGGTCGAGGTCCGCTTCACCGCCGCCGACGACATCTGGCTCTCCCACGGCCACGGCCGCGACAACGCCTACATCGCCATCCACCAGTACGCCGGCGCCCCGTTCGAGGAGTACTTCCGCCGCTTCGAGGCCGTCACCACACCCCTGGGCGGCCGCCCGCACTGGGGGAAGATGAACTTCCGCGACGCCGAGTCGCTGGCCACGGCATACCCGCGCTTCGCCGACTTCACCGCCCTGCGCGACAAGCTCGACCCCGGCCGCCTGTTCGCCAACGTCTACACCGACCGCGTCCTCGGCGCCTGACACCTGCGCGGGGTCGCGTCCTCGGCGCCTGACACCTGCGCGGGGTCGCATCCTCGGCGCCTGGCACCTGCGCGGGGTCACGTCCTCGGCGCCTGGCACCTGCGCGGGGTCACGTCCTCGGCGCCTGGCACCTGCGCGGGGTCACGTCCTCGGCGCCTGGCACCTGCGCGGGGTCAC
>NZ_JBIAYW010000009.1:186349-209498 GCF_042898305.1 Dactylosporangium sp. NPDC000521 | reverse complement strand
GTCCTCGGCGCCTCACCCCGCCGACGCCTGAACCGCACTGCGCGACAAGCTCGACCCCGGCCGCCTGCCCGCCAACGCCTACACAGACCGCGTCCTCGGCAGCTGGCACCTCACCCCGGCCGGCACCTCACCCCGGCCGGCATCTGACCGGGTTTCGACCAACGCCTGCCTGGCCCCGGTCGCCGCGGTCGTGATCACCGCGCGCACCGCGGCGACGAGGGCGATCGCGGCGCCAGCAGCGAGCAGCGCCTGCACGGACCGCCTCACGGCGCCCGCACTGCCTCACCACGCCGACGCCTGACCGGTCACCTCGACGGTAACACCGCGGACCTAATCATCCTCCGGGCTCGACACCGTCCGTGACCGAGAGAGTGCCGTGCCGTACAGCGACAGCGATCTCCAGCCGCGCACGGTCGCCATGGTGCGATCTTGGCGACCGTGCGTGTCCGGCTGGATGCCCGTGCGTAGTCGATCTGCCTGCGTCACTCGCCCGGCGGGGTCGGCTTCTTCGCCGAGGTGGCCTTGCGCGGGGCCGCCTTCTTGGCCGGGGTTGCCTTCTTCGCCGCGCTCGCCGTGGTGGTCTTCTTCGCCGCGGCAGTCGTGGTCTTCTTCGCGGCGGCAGCCGCCGTGGTCTTCTTCGCCGTCGTCTTCTTCGCTGCCGTCTTCTTCGCGGCAGCCGCGGGAGTCGTGCCTTCCTCGGCGCTCTTCGTGGCCTTCTTCGCCGCGCGCTTCTTCGGCGCCGGGCCCTTCGCCCGCTTCTCGGCCAGCATCTCGCTCGCCTCGTCCACCGAGAGCGTCTCGACGGTCTGGTTGCGGCGCAGCGACGCGTTGTACTCGCCGTCCGTCACGTACGGTCCGAACCGCCCGTCCTTGATGACCAGCGGCTTCTCGGTCGCCGGGTCGGGGCCCATCTCGCGCAGCGGCGGCTTGGCCGCGGCGCGGCCGCGGGTCTTCGGCTGCTGCAGCAGCACCATGGCCGCGTCCAGCGAGATCGTGAAGAGCTGGCCCTCGTTCTCCAGCGACCTCGTGTCGGTGCCGCGCTTGATGTACGGCCCGTACCGGCCGGGCGAGGCGATGATGTCCACGCCGTCGGGGTCCTTGCCGACGAGCCGCGGCAGGGTCAGCAGCTGCAGGGCCTCTTCGAGGGTGAGGTGCTCCGGCGACTGGGTGGACAGCAGCGAGGAGTTCTTGTCGCCGGTCGACACGTACGGCCCGTAGCGCCCCGACTTGAGCACGATCGGCTCGCCGGTCTCCGGGTGCTCGCCGAGCTTGCGCTCGCCGCTGGCGCCGCCGACGAACAGCTCCGCGACCTTCTCGGGGGTGAGTTCGTCCGGGGCGAGCCCGTCCGGCACCGTCGCGCGGTCGCCCTCGTCGCCCTCGGGCTGGTCGGCCAGGAAGCGCTGCAGGTAGGGCCCGTACCGCCCGACGCGCACGACGACGTCGCGGTTGGCCTCGTCACGGAACAGCGGGATCGAGTTGATCCCGCGTGCGTCGATCTCGCCGAGGCGCTCGGTGACCATGCGCTTCAGCCCGCCCTGCCGGGGCACCGACCCTTCGTCGCCCGTGTCTCCACCGAAGTAGAACGGGCGCAGGAAGTCCACGGCGCTCTCGTCGCCGTTGGCGATCTCGTCGAGGACGTTCTCCATCGACGCGGTGAAGTCGTAGTCGACGAGGCGCGGGAAGTGCTTCTCCAGCAGCCCGACCACGGCGAACGCCAGGAACGACGGGATGAGTGCCTGGCCGCGCTTGAACACGTAGCCGCGGTTGTTGATCGTCTCCATGATCGAGGCGTACGTGGAGGGGCGCCCGATGCCGAGCTCCTCCATCACCTTGACCAGCGACGCCTCGGTGTAGCGGGGCGGTGGCTGGGTGGTGTGCCCGGTCGCGGTCAGCCCCTTCTCGGTCAGCGTCTGGCCCTTGACCAGCACGGGCAGCCGCCGCTCGGCGTCCTCGGCCTCCGCGTTCTCGTCGTCGGAGGACTCCACGTACACGCGCAGGAAGCCGGGATCGGTGATCGTCTTGCCGGTGGTGCTGAAGTCGACCGACTCGCCGGCCGGGGTGGTCGCGTTGATCCGGACGGAGGTGCTGTTGCCGACCGCGTCGGTCATCTGCGACGCGATGGTGCGCTGCCAGATCAGCTCGTACAGGCGCAGCTCCTCGGCGCTGAGCTCCTTGGCCACGTCGCCGGGTGTGCGGAAGCTGTCGCCGGCGGGGCGGATCGCCTCGTGCGCCTCCTGGGCGTTCTTGACCTTGCCGGTGTAGCGGCGCGGCTGCGGCGGGACGGCGCTCGGGCCGTAGAGGTCGAGGATCTGCTGGCGGGCTGCGGCGATCGCGGCCTCGGACAGGTTCACCGAGTCCGTTCGCATGTACGTGATGTAGCCGTTCTCGTACAGCCGCTGCGCGATCCGCATCGTCTGCGCGCTGGACAGCCGCAGCTTGCGCGAGCCTTCCTGCTGCAGCGTCGAGGTGATGAACGGTGCGGCGGGCCTGCGCCGGTACGGCTTCTCCTCGACCCGGGTGACCGTGAACGGCCGGCCCTCCAGGCGCGCGGCGAGACCGCGGGCGCCCTGCTCGTCGAGGTGGATGACGCCGGCGTTGGGCCGGACCTTGCCGGTCTCCGGGTCGAAGTCACGGCCGGTGGCGACCCTGTCGCCGTCGATGGCGAGCAGCGTCGCGTTGAACGTGCGGGTGTCGCCGTCGGGCAGGAGCTTGGCGAGGATGTCCCAGTAGTCGGCGGAGCGGAACTTCATCCGCTGCCGCTCCCGCTCGACCACGATCCTGGTGGCGACGGACTGCACGCGGCCGGCGGACAGGCCGCCCTGGACCTTCTTCCACAGCACGGTGGACAGGTCGTAGCCGTAGAGCCGGTCGAGGATGCGCCGGGCCTCCTGGGCGTCGACCAGCGCGCGGTTGATCTCGCGCGGGTTGGCGACGGCGGCCTGGATCGCCGGGCGGGTGATCTCGTGGAACACCATCCGCTTGACCGGGACCTTCGGCTTCAAGGTCTCGAAGAGGTGCCAGGCGATGGCCTCGCCCTCGCGGTCCTCATCTGTGGCGAGGTAGACCTCGCTGGCCGACTTCAGCAGCTCCTTGAGGCGGGTGATCTGCTTGCGCCGGTCCGCCGAGATGACATAGACCGGGGTGAAATCGTTGTCGACGTCGACACCCAGATAGGCCCACGGCTTGCTCTTGAGGTCGTCGGGCATGTCTTTCTTGCCGACGGGCAGGTCACGGACGTGGCCGAAGCTCGCCTCCACGACGTAATTCGGGCCCAGGTAGCCCGAAATCGTCTTGGCCTTCGCCGGCGACTCGACGATCACCAGCCGCTTCGTATTGGCGGAGTTCGGCACAGCTCTCCCCGGTGCGGACGGACATGTGTCAAACGTAACGCGCGCTCTCGCGCCGAGTTGCGCAACGCGGCACCCGGCGGTCGGCTCGCGACACGCCGATCGGCGCCACGGTACACCCAAGCAGAAGCGCTACCTGCCCGATCTTGCGATCGTGTCGCATCGGCTGCCGTATTTGTCACGCTTTGTCGTACGGCGGTGACCCCGATGGCGGGTGGGATCACACCGTGCGCCGACTGGCCAGCGTACCCCGCGGCTACCTCGGCCAACTCGCGTGCGGCGCCCCGGCCGGAGGTTCACCGACGAGCTCCGCGAGCCGTGTCACGCGTCGCAGTCCCACGATCCGGTACGCAGGGCCGCCGGCTTTGGGACCGACGAACACCGCGATCAACCCGACCGCCGCCAGAGCGTCTCCGACCGCGACCCAATTGTCCGCGATCCTCCTGTCGATGGCGTTTTCATCGGTTTTGTCCTGTTGCGCCGGTACGACAGGAGCCTCGGCGGGCGGCTCGGTGACGGCGTCGAGCTCGACGGTGGGCAGGTCGGCGACCCCGGAGTCGGGCCACTCGTCACGGCTGTCGTCGACCCAGTCCTCGACCTCCAAGCCCAGGTCGACGGGGCCCGGGTCGAACGCGGAGATGAGCGGCGCCGCCTTCTTCTTCGGCTTCCCACGCGGCTTGCCGGACGCGTCCTCGATCGCTTCGACGCCGTCCGCCCCCAGCCCGTCGTCTCCGACGTCACCCTGGCCCGCGCCGCTTCCTTCGTCATCCCCGGCGCCCACCTCACCGTGGCTCGCGCCGCTTCGTCCGGTCCGCTGCCCCTCGATTCCCGCTGAAACCTCGCCGGCGTCCGTGCCGCTTCCTGCACCCGACCCCACTCCGGGTACTTCCGAAATGTCGCCTGACGGGTCAAATGGGGTGACCTGCTCGCCCGTCGCGCCGGGATCGACGTCCTCGGGCAGGGCGGGGCGGCTCGGGGCGAGGCGGAGCAGGTAGGCGCGCTGGCCGTCCCAGGAGCCCGCCGCCGCGACCCACAGCCGCAGCCGCCGGCCGTCGAGCACCAGGTCGGGTGGGGAAACTTTCGCAGTGCCGTCGAGCCAGCGGGCCGCGAGTGGGGCCAGCAGCGCCGCGTACGCCGTCCGGACGGTCCACCGGTCCTCGACGCCGGTCGGCTCGCACGACACGACCAGGCCCCGCTGCTCGCACTCGGCGCGCAGCACGTCGGCGCGCCAGGCGTCCTCGACCTCGATCGACACCTTCGCGGTGCCACCCATCCTGCCGACCTCGCCCGCGCCGGCGAGCAGGCCTTCCAGGTCCATCGGGGTGGCCGGGCGCGCCTCGACCCCGAACAGCGACAGTTGCCGGCTCCGAGCCGGCGTCACCGACACTCGGGCACCTCGTTGAAGGCCTTCTGCAGGTCCTTCTGCTTGACGTGCTGCGGGTCGAGGGCGCTCTGCTCGTACTCCTCCTTGAGCACCGCGAACGCGGACCCGACCGAGGTGTAGAACGACTTCGCGTCGGCGGTCGGCAGGCCCTGGACGGAGCGCTTCGCGTTGCCATACGCGTCGCGGGCCTTCGCCAGCGAGCCGGTGAACTGCTGGGCGACCTTGTCGCCGCCGGAGACGGCCGGCACGCCGGCGCCGCTGATCCCGGCCCGGGCCTTCTCGCTCGCGGTCTCGGCGCCGGCGAGCAGGTCGACGATGTTGGTCTTCGTCTGTGCGGCGGTCGTCGCCGACTGCAGCTGCTGCTGGGCCTTCGTCGTCAGGTCGGCGATCTCGGTCCGCCAGGGGGTGAGCGCCGTGCACACCTGCTGCGCCCAGCGCTTGGGAGCGATGTCGCCGCTGCCGTCGTCGCCGCAGCCACTCGTACCCGTCGAAACGACGACAATGAGGGCAGCTGTGGCGACGGTGCGGAAGTGCATGGATGGAAGCCTAGAACCGATCGTCTGTTCGACAAATACGACGCCCCGGCCGGATGCTCCCGGCCGGGGCGTCGTACCGATGGAAGGTCAGGCCGTGACCCGCTCCGGCGCCGACTCCTGCGTGGAGGAGTCGTCGCCGTCGCCGGCGTCGACCGCGACCGGCTTGCGCTTGCTGATGAGCACCGCCACGACGACGACGAGCGCCGCCGCGACCGCGATGCCGAAGCGGACCGCCGGGCTGCCGTCGCCCGTGGTGTAGACCACCACGGCGGGCGCGATGAGCAGCGCGACCAGGTTCATGACCTTGATCAGCGGGTTGATCGCCGGGCCGGCGGTGTCCTTGAACGGGTCACCGACGGTGTCGCCGATGACCGTCGCCGCGTGCGCCGGCGAGCCCTTGCCGCCGTGCGTGCCGTCCTCGACGAGCTTCTTCGCGTTGTCCCACGCGCCACCCGAGTTGGACAGGAAGACCGCCATCAGCGTGCCCGTGCCGATCGCTCCGGCGAGGTACGCCGCGAGCGGGCCGACACCGAGACCGAAGCCGACCGCGATCGGCGCCATCACCGCGAGCAGACCCGGGGTGATGAGCTCACGCTGGGCGTCACGGGTGCAGATGTCGACGACCTTGCCGTACTCCGGGCGCTGGCTGTAGTCCATGATGCCCGGGAACTCGCGGAACTGGCGGCGCACCTCGAACACGACCGCGCCGGCCGAGCGGGCGACGGCGTTGATCGCCAGGCCCGAGAAGAGGAACACGACCGCCGCGCCGACGAGCAGGCCGACCAGGTTGCCCGGGTTGGCCACGTTCAGGAACTTGTCGACCTCGACCTGGCTGAACTCCTTGAGGATCGAGTCCGTGTAGGAGCCGAACAGCGCCGTGGCGGCGAGCACCGCGGTGGCGATCGCGATGCCCTTGGTGATCGCCTTGGTGGTGTTGCCGACCGCGTCGAGCTCGGTCAGCGTGCGGGCGCCGCGCTCGTCGATGTCGCCGGACATCTCGGCGATGCCCTGCGCGTTGTCGCTGATCGGGCCGAACGTGTCCATGGCGACGATGACGCCGACGGTGGTCAGCAGGCCGGTGCCGGCCATGGCGACCGCGAACAGCGACAGCGTGATCGAGCCGCCGCCGAGCAGGAACGCGCCGAACACACCGGCGCCGATGACCAGCGCGGAGTAGACGGCCGACTCGAAACCGACGCTGATGCCGGCGAGCACCACGGTGGCGGGACCGGTGAGGGCGCTCTTGCCGATGTCCTTGACGGGGCGGCGCTCGGTCTCGGTGAAGTACCCGGTCAGCGCCTGGACGATCGCGGCGAGCACGATGCCGATGAGGCAGGCGATGATGGCGGTCACGTGCGGGCCGAACGGCGGGGCGTCGCCGCCGGTGAGGCCGACGATCGCCTTGAGCGAGTCGGTCTCCCCGTGCAGGCCGGACCACGTCTTGGGCAGGTAGACCACCGCGGCGACGGCCACCAGGATCGCGGAGACGGCGGCGGAGATGTAGAACGCCCGGTTGATGGCGACCAGGCCGTTGCGGTCGGAGGGGCGCAGACGGGTGAGCGCCACACCGAGGATCGCGACGATGACACCGATGGTCGAGACGATGAGCGGGAAGACCAGGCCTTCCTCGCCGAACGCGGCCCGGCCGAGGATCAGCGCGGCGACCAGGGTCACGGCGTAGGACTCGAAGAGGTCCGCGGCCATACCGGCGCAGTCACCCACGTTGTCGCCGACGTTGTCGGCGATGGTGGCGGCGTTGCGCGGGTCGTCCTCCGGGATGCCCTGCTCGACCTTGCCGACCAGGTCGGCGCCGACGTCGGCGGCCTTGGTGAAGATGCCGCCGCCGACCCGCATGAACATGGCGAGCAGCGCGGCACCGAAGCCAAAGCCCTCCAGCACGGTCGGGGCGTTGCTCTTGAAGATCAGCACGACCAGCGCCGCACCGAACAGGCCGAGGCCCACGGTGAGGAAGCCGACGACGCCACCGGTGCGGAAGGCGATCTTCATCGCCTTCTCCCGGCCGCCGTCTTCTCGGGCCGCCGCCGCGACGCGCAGGTTGGCGCGGGTGGCCAGCGCCATACCGGCGCCACCGATGAAGGCCGAGAAGACCGCGCCGACGATGAAGAACGCCGACCTTCCGATCTTGACCATGGTCTCGTTGTCCCCGACGTCACCCACGGGGAGCAGGAACAGCACCACAACGGCGATGACGACGAAGATGCCGAGGGTCTTGAACTGGCGAGTGAGGTACGCGGTCGCGCCCTCCTGCACCGCGCCGGCGATCTCCTGCATCTTCGGGGTGCCCCGACCGGTTGCGAGCACAGCCTTCACCAGCGCGGCCGCGAAGCCCAGCGCCACGAAGGCGATGACGAGCGCGACGACTACGTAGGTCAGGTTGTTCCCGCTGAGGGAAATCTCGTCAGCTGCGACGAGTGTTGCGGACATTCGTTGTCCTCCTGTACCGACACATGACAGCGCCGCGAGCGGTCAGGCCGGCGGCGGGTTCTCCCATGGGAGCCGTGCTGGACGGTCGAGGTACCCAATGACCAGGCCCGTCATACACGATCGCCGTACTCTAGCCGCAGAGCGTGTCTGTGGTCACACCGACTTGCGCGTTTCAAGAGATCGCTTTTTGTCGATGGTCCGGTTTGTGGCGCGCTTCACTCGATTGGGCGTTCCTTCGGGCGGCCTCGCGGGCCTTTCGCGGGCGGCCTTCAGCGGTCCCGGCGGCCCGCTTCACTGGGCGTACCAGCGATTACTCCGTCGGGCGCTCCAGCGGCCACGACATGCGCACCTGCGTGCCGACCCCTTCGGCCAGCTCGGAAACGTTGAGGTCGTCGACGAGCCCGGCGAGCAGGGCAAGCCCCATCCTCGCCGCGACCGCCTCCTCCGCGAGCAGGTCAGGCGGGGTGGTCAGCGGCAACGCCGGGTCCGAGAGCACGATCATTTCATCCCCGGTCTCACCCTCGGCGCGGGTGACCATCGCCCCGTTCGCCGCCCGGTCGACCACCAGCACAGTGAACCGGTCACCATCGGCCATCGCGACGTCGACCAGGTCGTCCAGCCCGTGCGAACGGTGCAGGGCGACGGCGCGGGAGCACGCCTCACCGATGGCGAGCCTGACCTCTTCCAGCAGCTCCTCGGCGACACCGGCGCGCCGCGCGACGGCCACACCGACCAGACGTGCGGTGCGGACATGTGCGGCCGCCGGCGAGAACGACAGCCTGACTGTGGGCATGAACCTACGCCGTGGGGTCGGTGTCCGAGCCGGCCGCAGCGGTCGCGGCGGCCACGGAGTCATACAGGGAGAACACCCGATCCAGGGCGGTGATCCGGAAGATCTTCAGGAGCCTCTCGTGCGCGCACACCAGCCCGAACGTGCCGTTGACCGACCGCAGCCGCTTCAGAGCGCCTACGAGCACGCCGAGCCCGGTCGAGTCGAGGAACTCCACCCGGCTCAGGTCGACCACGACATGGCGGGCACCCGTCTCGACGAGCTCGACCAGCTTCTCGCGAAGCCGTGGGGCGGTGTACACATCCACCTCACCGCCGACTTCGAGCACTGTGTGGTCGCCGGAGTCGTACGTCGACAACGACAGCTCCATGCGAACCTCCTCTTCTGGCGGGTGCTGCGCACAATGAGTCTCTCGGGCATCTAACCATCGACGCCTCCACAAGGCGACGCGTCCACCCTGTTTCCCACAATTGCCACACGTGTATCACGCCATCTGCTTCGAACATCTGTCTTAGAGTGCTCGACGTGACGGCTGTACTTCCGCTCTCTTTCCTACCGTCCCATCGCGCCGAGTCGCTCACCCACGTCGAGCACGTGCCACCCCGCGCCGGGTCCACCGCCGCGTGGCCGTCGTGGGCGCCACCCTCGCTGCGCACCGCCTTCGAGGCCCGCGGCGTCGCCCTGCCGTGGACCCACCAGGCGACCGCCGCCGGCCTGGCCTGGTCCGGCACCCACACCGTCGTCGCCACCGGCACCGGTTCGGGCAAGTCGCTGGCGTACCAGCTGCCGGCCCTCGCCGCGCTGCTGCGCGACGCCAAGGCCACGGTGCTCTACATCTCGCCGACCAAGGCCCTGGCCGCCGACCAGCTCCGCTCGCTGCGAGCCCTCGACCTGCCGGACACCCGCCCCGCCACCTTCGACGGCGACACCTCCCGTGAGGAGCGCGACTGGGTCCGCCAGCATGCCCGCGTCGTCCTCACCAACCCCGACATGCTCCACCACGGCATCCTGCCCAACCACGCCTCGTGGACCCGGTTCCTGCGCGGCCTGCGCTTCGTGGTCGTCGACGAGTGCCACACGTACCGCGGCGTCTTCGGCTCCCACGTCGCCCACGTCCTGCGCCGCCTGCGCCGGGTGGCCGCCCGCTACACGCCACGGACCCTGCCACCCCCGTGCTTCATCCTGGCGTCCGCCACCTCAGGCGACCCGCAGGCCACCGGATCGCGCCTGACCGGCCTGCCGATGACCGCGGTGACCACCGACGCATCGCCGCGCGGCGGGGTGACGTTCGCCCTCTGGGAGCCCCCGCTGCTGCCACCGGTGCCCGACTTCTCCAGCATCGGCGAGGCCGACCTCCTGCTCGCTGACGAATCCACCCTCATGACCGCCGTCGCGGAACGCGCCGCACCCGCTGTCGCGCCCACCTCTGTCCCCGCAACCACAACCACAACGCGGGCCCCCACCCCTCCGCGCGCCGCCACGACCACGGCCAGCCCCACAACCACGGCCGGTGCCACGACCACGGCACGCAACTCCACAACCCCAGGCAGCTCCACCACCCCGACCGGCTCCACGACCACGGACGGCTCCGCAAACGCGCGGACCGCCACAACCGCGTGCGCCTCCACAACCACGCCCCGCGCCACGGCCGCGGCCAGTCCCACAACCGCAGCCACAGTGCACAGCTCCACCACCGCAACCGGCTCCACAACCACGGCCGGTGCCGCGACAGCCGCCAGCCCCACAACCACGGCGCTCAGCTCCGCAACCGCACGGGGCTCCACCGCAGGCGGCTCCACAGCCACGGCCGATTCCAGAACCCCGGGCGGCTCCGCAAACGCGGCGGGCGGCTCCGCAAACGCGGCGGGCGGCTCCGCAAACGCGGCGGCCGGGGCGGCGCGTGACCTCGCGGGCGCATGGCGGGACGCGGAGCCGGTGCGGCGGTCGGCGCTGCGGGAGACCGCCGACCTGCTCACCGAAGCGGTCATCGCCGGCGTACGGACGCTCGCCTTCGTCCGGTCCCGCAAGGGCGCCGAGGTGGTGGCGAGCATGGCGCGGCGCTCGCTCGACCAGGCCGTGCCGGGCCTCGGCGAACGGGTCGCCGCCTACCGCGCCGGCTACCTCCGCGAAGAGCGCCGGGCCCTCGAACGCGACCTCATGGACGGCACCCTGCTCGGCCTCGCGTCCACCAACGCCCTGGAGCTCGGCGTCGACCTCGTCGGTCTCGACGCGGTCCTCATCTCAGGCTATCCAGGCACCCTCGCCTCCCTCTGGCAGCAGGCGGGCCGGGCCGGCCGGGCGGGCCGCGACGCGCTGTGCGTGCTGGTCGCCCGGGACGACCCGCTCGACACGTACCTCGTGCACCACCCGGAGGCCCTGTTCGGCAAGCCGGTCGAGGCGACGGTCCTCGACCCCGGCAACCCGCACGTCCTCGCGCCGCAACTGTGCTGCGCCGCCGCCGAACTGCCGCTCACCCCGGCGGACCTGCCGCTCTTCGGGCCGACCGCCGAGGCCACGCTCGACGCCCTCGTCGCCGCCGGGATCCTGCGGAAGCGGCCCAGCGGCTGGTACTGGACGGAGCGCCAACGCCCCGACGTCGACCTCCGCGGCGCGGGCGGCGGGCCGATCGCCGTCGTGGAGGAGGCCACCGGCCGCCTGCTCGGCACGGTCGACACCGGCTCCGCGCACCATCAGGTGCACACCGGGGCGGTCCACCTGCACCAGGGCGTCTCGTACGTCGTGGACAAGCTCGACCTGGCCGACTCCGTCGCGCTCGTGCACGCCGAGGAGCCCGACTGGAGCACCCATCCCCGCGACGTCACCTCCCTCACCGTCCTCTCGGTCCGCCAGACCCGCACCGCGGGGCCGGTCACGCTCTCGCTCGGGGAGGTCGAGGTGACCTCGCAGGTCGTCAGCTACCAGCGCCGCCGCATCAGCAGCGGCGAGGTCATCGACACCTGCCAGCTCGACCTCCCCGAACGCATCCTGAAGACCGTCGCCGTCTGGTGGACCGTGTCCCCCGAGGCGCTCGACGAGGCCGGCATCGCGGAGGTCGACTGGCCCGGCGCCCTGCACGCCGCCGAGCACGCGTCGATCGGCCTGCTGCCGCTCGTCGCGACCTGCGACCGCTGGGACATCGGCGGCCTGTCGACCGCGCTGCACGCCGACACCGGCCTGCCGACCGTCTTCGTCTACGACGGCCATCCCGGTGGCGCCGGCTTCGCGGAGCGCGCGTTCGACGTGGCCGCCGACTGGCTCGGCGCCACCCGTGCCGTCGTCGCCGAGTGCCGCTGCGAGCAGGGCTGCCCCTCGTGCGTGCAGTCCCCCAAGTGCGGCAATGGCAACAACCCCCTCAACAAGCACGATGCGGTCCAGGTCCTCTCACTCGTCCTTGCGGCGTTGTAGTCATCTGTCGTCGTCAGCGTCGCCGGTACCGGTGGCCCACACCGGCCCCGCGCGGGCGCTCGCCTTGCGGCCGGCCATCCCGTCGCCCAGGCGGACCTCGACGGTCACCCACACCTCGAACCCGTCGACCGCGCAGCTGACCAGGCTCGCGTCGTTGGCCGTGACCGCCTGGCCGGCGATCGCGCACGCCACCGCCGGACCGTCGATCGCCCACATCGCCCCGGCCAGCGCGCCTGCGTCGGCTGCGTTCTGCGCCCTGTGCCGCGCGACCTTGGCACCGCCCAGACCGATCCCGGCGAGCAGTGCCCCGACGAACACGATCCCGATCACCACCATGAGCAGCGAGATCGACCCGCGATCCCGGGCCCCGGCTGCCTCCCGCCACCTCACGACGCCTCCGCTCCGGGTTCGATCAGGGCGGCGGCCTCCTCCTGCAACGTGATCGAGGGCAGCGGACCGAGGCCGACCCGCTGGCGCACCGTCACGCGGACGAGGTCGCCATCACGCTGGACCGAGATCGTGGCGCCCGCCGGCATGGCGCCGCGGGACGCTACCGGCTCGCCGCGGGCCGCCGCCCGTGCCGCCAGACCCGCCGCGTCGGTGAGGCGCACCTTGGCCGCGAAGGCGCTCCACCCGGCGACGAAGATCAGCAGCAGGACGACGACACCAGGAAGTGTCACGGCGAACTCGACCGTCGCCGATCCGCGGTCGTCGGCCCGGCCGTTGCGGAGCATCCATCTCCACCGGCGCCACGGACCCCCACGGCAGGCGCCACGATCCCGGTCGTCTCTCATGCCAGCGCACCGCCGATCAGGCGGAACATGGCGTCGTACGTCGAATCCGACGCGACCACCCTCAGCAGCACCGCGGCGAGTGCCACCCCGACGCCGATGACCAGGACGTATTCGATGCTGTGCGACCCACGGTCTTCCCGGCGGAAGGCACGAAGACGGGCGCGGAGGTTGTGCACTGGTGCTCCTTCACGATGACGCTGAACCAAACCGATCGATGAACTGGAATACGAATCACAGGACGCTCACCACGTCGCGGATGATGGCGGCGACCACCGGCACCACACCGATCAGCACGAACGCGGGCAGGAAACACACCCCGAGCGGCAGCACCACCAGCACGCCGACCCGGCGCGCCGACGCCTCGCCGGCCGCGGCCTTCGCGACCCGCAGGTCCGCCGCCTGCCGCTCCAGGGCCTGCGTCAACGCCGTGCCCCGGTCGGCGCTGCGGGCGGCGACCCGGGAAAGCCGCCGCCCGCCGGGCAGGTCGGCCAGGTGCGCCCAGGCATCCCGCGGCGACGCACCGAGCCGCAGTGCCCGTCCGACGAGCGTCAACCTGGCCCCGACCGGCCCGCCGACCGCCTCCCCGACCACGATCGCCGCACGATCGGGTGGCGCGCCGGTCCTCAACGCGGCGGCGAGCAGATCCGTCGCGAACGGCAGGTCCCCCCGGGCCACCGCCCGCTCCCGCCGGACGCGCGGCGACTCGATCCGCCGCAGCATCCGCTCCGCCGCGACCGCCGACACGACGCCGGCCACGACACCCACGAGCCCGCCCAGCAGCAGCCCGGCAGCCAGGCCACACCCAAGCGCGTACAGCCAACGACGCCCCCGGCCCATCACCGCACCTCCGCGATGACGGAGCCGACCATCCGCCCGGTCCACAGCATCCCGGCGCACTGCAACGCGACCGCGACGATCGCGCACGCCGCCCCGAGCGGCGTGTGCAGCAGCTGACCGACGGGGTCGACCCCGATGCTCGCGCCGAGCCACAGCCCCGCCACCGGCAACCCGACCAGCAGCGTCGTGGTGGTCTGCGCCCCGGACGTCTGCGCCGCGAGGTTGAGCCGGAGGGTCTGACCCGCGCGCAGGTCGGCGTCGACCTGGTCGAGGAGATCGGCGAGCGGCGTGCCGAGCGCTTCGCTGACCCGGTGCGCGGCCTCCAGCCGCGCCATCGCGACCGCGACCGCAGCCTCCTCACGCCGCCGCGCCCGCCCACCGCGTGCACGACCAGACGCCCCGACCCCACGGACGGCCAGGCCACCGTTCGACACCATGGCCCGGTCCGCCACCCGGCCGCTCGCTCCGCGGCCACCTGTCGCCGCCACCCGGCCACTCGCGGCCCGACCACCTCTGGCAGCCGGCCATCCACTCGTGGCCCGGTCAGTTCCGGCCGCCGACCAGCCACCCGCGGCCCGGCCACTTTCCGCCGCTGACGAGCTGTCCGCGGCCTGGCCACTTCCCGCAGCCAACCAGCCCGTCGCCACCCGGCCGCCCTCAGCCGCAGACCAGCCGCTCGCCGCCTGGCCGCCTTCCGCTGCCGGCCAACCGCTCATGGCCTGACCGTTCACCACCGTCGGCGAGCCGTCGGTGGCTCCGCCACGTTCGGCGGCCTGGTCGTTCGTCATCCGCCAACCACCAGCGACACGGCCGCGCTCCGCAGCCTGACCATCGACCGCAGGCCAGCCATTGATCGCGAGCCGACCATCAGCCGCAGCCCAGCCACCGACCGCCGGCGGGCCGTCGGCCACAGCCCAGCCATTGACCTGAGGTCGGCCATCAGCCGCAGCCCAACCGTTGACCGCAGGCGGACCATCAACCGCCGGCGGGTCGTCAAGCCCGGTCCGGCGGTTGATGACGGGCCAGCCATCACCCCTGGGCGAGCCACCGACCGCAGACCGACCATCGACCGCGGCTCGACCGTCGGCGACAGCCCAGCCTCCAACCGGAGCCCGGCCGGTGATGGCGGGCCGGCCGGACTGGCGACGAGTCGCGGCGGAGGCGCCGTCGGCTGCGTTCGGACCTGCCGCGGGCCGGCGCCGTCGCGGGGTCCGGTCGCTGCCGGTGGACTGATCACCCTGCCTGTCGGCGGCCTCCCAGATCCGGCGGACGGTTGCCCCGAGGCCGCCCGCACCAGGCGTGCGGAATGGGCTCGGCGCGGAGTACAGCTCCACGTCCGCACCGCCCGGGTACGGCGCGGCGGTCGCGAAGGGCACGATGCCCGCCCGCAGGTCTCCGACCGCGTCCTCGATCGTGTCGAGCAGTTCGGCGATCGCGCGGTCGGCCGCCCGGCGCGCCAACTGGCGGCGCACACCGATCAGCCCGACCGCCACATACGCACCCGCAAGCACGGCGGCGACCGGGCCACCGGTCAGCAGCCCGATCCCGGCCGCGACCACGCTGCCTGCGGTGATGGTCGTGCGGGGACGGTCGACGAGCACGACCGGCAGCCGGTCCGCCTTCATCCACCGCTCGGCGATGGTCGTCTTGCGATGCCGGGTGAGGCGGTCGAGCCGGGAACGGGCCCGGCGCCGGCGGAGCAGGAACAGGCCCCAGAAGGCGGTCATGCCGCCGCCGGTCACGAGGGCCAGGTCGATGGCGTTCATTGCCAGCCCGTCCCTCTCTCGAAGCGCCACGGGCCCGACGGCCGGGGCGGTGTGACGCCTCGGGCGGCGATCAACGTCTCCAGCTGGTCGGCCGCGGCCGCCCTGCCGGTGCCGCGCCGCCAGGCGGTGGCCATGACGGTGGTGCGCTGCTCCGGATGCGCCTCCAGGAGGCAGATCTCGCTGAGGTGACGGGTGCCGTCGGCGCCTCGCTGCAGGTGCATCACGACCCGCAGCGCCGCGTGGGCGAGGGCGTGCAGCGCCGCTCTCGGCACGCCGCCGAGCAGCCCGAGCGCTTCGAGCCTGGCCGGCACGTCGGCCGGCGAGTTGGCGTGCAGGGTGGCAGCTCCACCTTCGTGCCCGGTGTTGAGCGCGCCGAGCAGGTCGACGATCTCCGCACCGCGGCACTCGCCGACGACCAGCCGGTCGGGGCGCATCCGCAGCGCCTGGCGGACCAGGTCGCGGAGAGTCACCTCGCCCGCGCCCTCCACATTGGACATCCGCGACTGCATCGACACGACGTGCGGGTGCGAGAGCCGCAGCTCCGCGGCGTCCTCGACGACGACGAGCCGCTCCGTGGGCGGGGCCAGGGACAGCAGCGCCGCCAGGACGGTCGTCTTGCCGGTGCCCGTGCCGCCGGTCACCAGGAACGGGATCCGTGCCGCGACGATCGACGCGAGCAGCCGGGCCGCGCCGGGGTCGAACGTGCCGCGCGCGATGAGCTCGTCGATCGTGAACGTCTGCCGGCGGAACGTCCGAAGCGACAGATACGGCCCCTCCCGGCCGATCGGTGGCAGGACCGCGTGCAGCCGCGTGCCGTCAGCCAGCTGCGCGTCAACGAACGGCGACGCGTCATCCAGCCGCCGCCCGGCGCTCGCCGCGAGCCGCTGCGCCAGCCGCCGCACCTCGGTCGCGTCGCCGAACCGCCCGCCGGCCCGGCGCAGCCCCGCGCCGCGGTCGACCCACACCTCCACACCGTTGACCAGCACGTCGGTCACGGAAGGGTCGGCGAGCAGCGGGGCGAGCCCACCCGCGCCGATCATCTCGCCGATGAGACGGTCGGCGACCTGCCGCAGCGTGCTCTCGCCGAGCAGCGCGGAGCCCGGCTCGGCGCGCACCGCCTCCAGCACCGCCGAAGGAGTCGGCTCGACGCTGCCGACGGTCATGCGCAGCCTGACCCGCTCCACGAACTCGTCGAGCGGGCTCGTGACGACCCCTCCGCCGGCCGCCACGATCCGCCTGCCCGGCGCCACCTTGCTGCGCTCGTCGAGCACCAATGCGCTCATGCCGTCACCTCCGTGGCGCTCCGGCGCCAGCCCGAGCCAAGACCTGGAATCCCGACACGCAGCCCTCCGCCGCGCTCCGGCCCGCCCATGCCGTCACCTCCACAGCGGTCCGGCACCAACCCGAACCAAGACGTGCGCTGCGACCCGCTCATGCCGCCGCTCCGGTCGCCAGGCCGAGGTCGCCGATGATGCGGCGGCACAGGTGGGCGAGGGGGCCGCGACCGTCGCCGGCCGGTGGGCTGCCCCTCTCGAGCCGGCGCGTGAGGCCGGGCTCGGCGCGCAAGGTGCCGGCGACCGGCACGCCCAGCGATCGGGCGATGTCCTTGGTGCGCAGCCGGCCCGGTGCGGGCCCCCGGATGACCAGCCGCAGCTCGTCGGTGTGTGGTGCGACGGTCGCGGCGACCCTGGCGGCGGCGACGCAGGCGCGCAGCTCGGCCGGCACGACGAGGAGCACCCGGTCGGCGGCGCGCAGGGCGAGGACCGCCGCGTCGTCCAGCGATCGGGGCAGGTCGGTGACGACGAGGTCGCGGCCGCGGCTGCCGGCGTCGAGCGCGGCGGCCATCGCGTCCTGGGAGAGGCCGCCGGGCTGGCCGCGGTCGCAGGACAGCACGGCGACGTCGCCGCGGCTGGGCAGGGCCGAGACGAGCGCCGGCGGGTCGACGGCACCGCTCGTCGCGGCGAGCGCGGGCCAGCGCAGGCCCGCGACGTTCTCCCAGCCGAGAATCAGGTCGGCACCACCGCCGAGGGGGTCGGCGTCGACGAGCAGGGAGCGCAGGCCGACATTGCCGGCGGTGATCGCCAGGGCGGCGGCAAGGACGCTGGCGCCCGCGCCGCCGCGCCCGCCGAGGACGGCGAGGATCCTGCCGCGGGCGGAGACGGTGACGGCGTGCCCGCGGGCCACCGTGGCGAGGCGCTCGGTGAGCCATGCGGCGCCGTCGGGGAAGCTGACGATCTGTTCGGCGCCGACCGCGTCGGCGAGCGCCGCCAGGCGGTCCGTCCCGTGGTCGCGGGTCAGCAGCACGACGCCTCGCCGGCGCGGCAGGTGAGCCCGGGCGCACGCCTGCGCCGCGGCGTCGCCGATCAGGACGATCGGCGCGTCGGGATATCGGGCCCTGGCCGGCTCGGGGCCGTGCTCGACGTCGAGGTCGAGGGCGACCCCGGCGGCGAGGGCGAGCACGTCGTCGAGCAGGTCGACGTCGGCGGTGACGAGCAACGGTCGGTGACGGGCCACGGCGTGCTCCACGGTCTAGACGGGCTGGTGGACTCCGCACACCATGGCTCCGACCCCGCCGCGACCGCTCGACCGCCGCCTCGGTTCTGTGGATAACCCGCCGCTTGTGGATATCTCCCGCACCACCGGTCGATCTGCTACGACAGCCCGGACAAACCGGGTGCAATGCGGCGTTGTGGCGCGCCGGCCGTACCAGGGAGAAAATCAAAACAGCCGGAGATGCCTATCCGTGAACGCTCAACAAAACATCGGACGTCAATGCCATAGCCCGACCATTCGTCCGGGCCGGCCAGCGAAACGCCATGTGACTGCCGAGATGCAAAGAGGACGACCCCCGCCGGGGGGTGACGGGGGTCGCCGGGGGTTCGGCTCCGGGGGGGTCGAGCCGAACCCACTCAGCGGCTACGGGGGGTGCAACCGCTGAGAGTCAATAGCAGGTCGTGCTGCGTGGACGTGAAACCTCGTCGCAAACATAAGCATGCCTGAGTGGACCGCCATACGTCGAGTAGGCCCGGCCCGCAACACGCCCAGAACGCCAATCAATATTTCGCCCACCGGTAATCAAGCGTGATCGAGCACACGCCCAGCGTGATCCACAGTCGGGCTTGGGACGTCTGGCCCCCGCACCATGTCCGACAACGCTACACTTGCCCGCCGTGGGGCGTAGCGCCGCGTTTTTCGACCTGGACAAGACGGTGATCGCCAAGTCAAGCGCCTTGGCCTTCGGTCGACCGTTCTATCGCGATGGACTGATCAGCCGCCGCGACGTGATCAAAGGCGCCTACGCGCAGCTGATCTTCCGCGTCGGCGGCGGCTCCGACGAGCAGACCATGGCGAAGACACGGGACTACCTCGCGGCCCTGGTCAAGGGCTGGCGCGCCGAGCAGGTCCGCCAGATCGTGCGGGAGACGCTCGAGGAGCTGATCAGCCCGTACATCTATGCGGAGGCCGTGCTGCTCATCGAGGAGCACCGCGCCGCCGGCCGGGACGTGGTCCTGGTCTCGACCTCGGGTGACGAGATGGTGCGGCCGATCGGCGAGCAGCTGGGCGTCACCGACATCGTCGCGACCCGCATGGTCATCGGCGAAGACGGCTGCTACACCGGTGACGTCGACTTCTACGCCGCCGGACCCAACAAGGTCGTCGCGGTCAAGGAGCTCGCAGCGGAGCGAGACTACGATCTCTCCGCGTGTTTCGCCTATTCGGACTCGGTCACCGATGCCGGACTGCTGAGCCTCGTCGGACACCCCACGGCCGTCAATCCCGATCGCGGGCTGCGCAAGATCGCCATTGAGCGCGGCTGGCCGATGCTCGCCTTCCGGCATCCCATCCCGCTCGGCCGGCGGCTGCGGGAGCGCCCGGCGGTGCCCGTGACGGCTGCCGCGATCGGCGTCGGCGTCGGGCTGGCGATCGCGTTCGCGCTGTACAGCAAGCACCGCCGGACCAAGGCATCCCTCACCGCTGCTTGATCACAGCAGCACCATCTGTCACATTCTGTCGCCGAGGGGTTCCGCTCATGGAGGTCGCGGCGTAGAACAGAAGAGCGGGATCTGACGGATTCCGTGCACGGCCACCGGGCACCCACGAGCGATCAGCCGCGGTAGGCGCGTTGCGGCGGCACCGCAAGGACCGCCGACAACGGACTCGAAGTGCACGCATGGTAACCCGGTAGGACGTGTGTGACGGCGCCTCTGGATGAGGCGCCGTTCACTGTGCGTAGGCGCCGCTGTCGCAGATCTCGACCAGTTCCTCGGCCGCCCGCTCGGCCGCCGTCGCGTAGTGCCGGAGCCAGGAGCGCAAGCCGTCCGGCGTGCCCGTCGCGAAGGCGTTGGCCGCACCGACATACTCCGGCTCGCGGCTGCGGTGACCCACATCCATCGCCAGCAGCCCCCGCGGGTCCAGCCCGCCGCCGATCAGGGTCAGCCTGGCCGCCGCACGCGCCACCACACCGTTCGGCCCGTCAAAAGACTTCAGAGCCAGAAGCTCACCATGTACGACTGCCGCCAACACCAACACGGGCACCTTCGTGCCGCCGGTGACGAGCGCCGCCAGCGCGTCGAGCCGTGTCGCGGCCTCCGGCTTGACCGGCCGGCCGAGCGACGCCTCCGGAACGACGTCGCGGGCGATCAGCGTGTGCAGCCGGGCGAGCGCCTGACGGGGCGCCTTCGACCAGGTGCCCGTGAGCCCGTCGAGGGCCGCGGTCGCCCGCAGCGCGCCGTGGACCACCGGGTCCGTCACGACCCCGGCCCGCACTCCTTCGAGGTCGAAGCCGTGCGTGTCGAGCGCCGCGCTGGCGACCGACGAACGCAGGGCGACCTCGGCGGCGACGGGCCCGCCGGAGCGGCGCAGGGCACGGTGGCGCATGGCCGTGTCGACGGCGGCACGCGCGGCGTCGAACGCCGGCCGGACGTCGGCCAGATCCAATAGCGGAGCGAGTGGGTCAGCTTGCACGGGCAAACGGTATCGTGCCCCTACTGGTAACAATGCTTACAGAAGAGCCCGGCGCTTCACAGGCGCCACTCAGCGCAGGACACTCGCAAACTGTCACACCCCCCAACTAGCCTGCTTGCGAGAGCTGGACCACATCGAGGAGCCATCACCGATGAGCGAGACCTTGGAAAACCTTCTGAACGAGACCCGGCAGTTCCCCCCGCCTGCCGAGTTCGCCGCCGCCGCCAACGTGACGGAGGACGCCTACGCAGAGGCCAAGCAGGACCGGCTCGCGTTCTGGGAGAAGCAGGCCCACCGGCTGAGCTGGGCCAAGGAGTGGGACCAGGTCCTTGACTGGACCAACCCGCCGTTCGCCAAGTGGTTCGTGGGCGGCCAGCTCAATGTGGCCTACAACTGCGTCGACCGGCACGTCGAGGCCGGCCGCGGCGACAAGGTCGCCATCCACTGGGAGGGCGAGCCCGGCGACACCCGCACCATCACCTACTCCGACCTGCACCGCTCCGTGTGCCAGGCCGCCAACGCGCTGATCGGCCTCGGCGTCACCGCCGGCGACCGGGTCGCGATCTACATGCCGATGATCCCCGAGGCCGCGGTCGCGATGCTCGCCTGCGCCCGCATCGGCGCCACCCACAGCGTCGTCTTCGGCGGCTTCTCCGCCGACGCGCTCGGCGGCCGGGTCAACGACGCCAGCGCCAAGGTCGTCATCACCGCCGACGGCGGCTTCCGCCGCGGCAAGCCCAGCGGCCTCAAGGCGATCGTCGACGAGGCCGCGGCCAAGTCGCCGAGCATCGAGAAGGTCATCGTGGTGCGCCGCACCGGCCAGGACATCGACTGGGACGACAGCCGCGACCTGTGGTGGCACGACGTCGTGGAGACCGCCTCCGCCGAGCACACCGCGGAGGCGTTCGACGCCGAGCACCCGCTGTTCATCCTCTACACGTCGGGCACCACCGCGAAGCCGAAGGGCATCCTGCACACCACCGGCGGATACCTGACCCAGGCGAGCTACACGCACCACGCGGTGTTCGACCTCAAGCCCGACAGCGACGTGTACTGGTGCACCGCCGACATCGGCTGGGTGACCGGGCACAGCTACATCGTCTACGGGCCGCTGTCCAACGGCGCCACGCAGGTCATGTACGAGGGCACGCCCGACACGCCGCACCGTGGCCGCTTCTGGGAGCTCATCCAGAAGTACAAGATCACCATTCTGTACACGGCGCCGACGGCGATCCGCACGTTCATGAAATGGGGCGACGACATCCCCGCCGGGTTCGACCTCTCCTCGCTGCGCCTGCTGGGCTCCGTGGGCGAGCCGATCAACCCCGAGGCCTGGATGTGGTATCGGGAGCACATCGGCGGCGACCGCTGCCCGATCGTGGACACCTGGTGGCAGACCGAGACCGGCGCCATCATGATCTCCCCGCTGCCGGGCGTCACCGCAGCCAAGCCGGGCAGCGCCATGCGGCCGCTGCCGGGCATCGCCGCCGACGTCGTCGACGACCAGGCCCAGTCCGTCCCCGACGGCGGTGGCGGCTACCTGGTCCTGCGCGAGCCGTGGCCGTCGATGCTGCGCACCATCTGGGGCGACGACGAGCGGTTCAAGGAGACCTACTGGTCGCGCTTCCAGGACATGTACTTCGCCGGTGACGGCGCCAAGAAGGACGCCGACGGCGACCTGTGGCTCCTCGGCCGCGTCGACGACGTCATGCTCGTCTCGGGCCACAACATCTCCACGACCGAGGTCGAGTCCGCGCTCGTCAGCCACCCGAAGGTCGCGGAGGCCGCGGTCGTCGGCGCCACCGACCCGACGACAGGGCAGGCGATCGTCGCGTTCACCATCCCGCGCGGCGGCGTCGACACGGAGGGCGACGCGGGCGAGGCACTCATCCAGGAGCTGCGCAACCACGTCGCGAAGACCCTCGGCCCGATCGCCAAGCCCCGCCAGATCATGCTCGTGCCAGAGCTCCCGAAGACCCGCTCCGGCAAGATCATGCGCCGGCTGCTCCGCGACGTCGCCGAGAACCGCAGCCTGGGCGACGTCACCACTCTGCAGGACTCGACCGTCATGGACCTGATCTCGTCCGGCCTCCAGTCGGGCAAGTCCGAGGACTGACAGCTCCGCTTCCCGGGCCGGCAGTGCCTCACTGCTGCCGGCCCGTCGCGGAGCCCTGCCATCGGCCGGCGCCGGCCGGGGCCAAGAGCCAGACGACCACGAAGCCAGCGGTCAGAAGCTGGCGAGCCCCACTCCGTCGAGCCGGAACCGACTGGTGGCGCGCTTCTGTCAGCTGGTGGGTGTATTCAGACGCTCCGGCCGCCGCTCGTGAGTTCATTCGCGTAGTGGCCACCCGGACAACCACAAGCCGTTTGGATCAACAGCAGGGCCGGATCGGCCCGCAGCCTGACGGGCAATGGATGGCGCGCGAGCCCGCCTCAGGCGGATGCACCTGGCGGCGTAGTCCCCGCTCGTGATCCAAGTCGTGTGGCGGCCGCCCGCACAGCCACGACCGTCCTTCGATCAACAACCGCCGCGAACGACCCCCAGCCCAGCATTCGCACAACGACCACGCTCAAGAACGACCACGCACACCCGCAGCCACCGCACATGATCCAAGTCCCGTGGCGGTCACTCGCACAGCCACGGCCGTCCTTCGATCAACAACCGCCGCGAACGACCCCCCAGCCCAGCATTCGCACACCGACCAGGCCCAAGAACGACCACCCGCACCCGCAGCCACCACACATGATCCAAGTCCCGTGGCGGCCGCCCGCACAGCCACGACCATCCTTCGATCAACAACCGCCGCGAACGACCCCCCAGCCCAGCATTCGCACACCGACCAGGCCCAAGAACGACCACCCGCACCCGCAGCCACCACA
>NZ_JBIAYW010000009.1:0-186249 GCF_042898305.1 Dactylosporangium sp. NPDC000521 | reverse complement strand
CATGATCCAAGTCCCGTGGCGGCCGCCCGCACAGCCACGACCGTCCTTCGATCACCAGTCGCTGTGGATGGCCCGGTGGGTGGCGTCGGGGTGGATCTCCTCGGCCACGGCGGCGGGTGACCACGGGATGGGCGCGTACGCGCAAATCCAGCCACGCGCAAGCGTCGGCTGTGCGCCGCGGAGCGGCGCATTGGGGTGCGGGTGAGAATCCCCGCCGGGACCCGCCGCGACAGCGGTGGGGCGGCAGCACAGCGGTCGGGTGAGAATCCCCGCCGGGACCCGCCGCGACAGCGGTGGGGCGGAAGAACAGCGGGGCGGAAGAACAGCGGGGCGGCCCCCGGGACCGGGGCCGCCCCTCCTCACGCGTAGGTGGAGCTACGCGTAAATCTTGACCGGCGTGTAGGTCTGGCGGGGGAAGATCTGCCCGACCTCGGCGTCGGTCAGGCCGAAGCGGCCCTGGGCCACTGAGCCGAAGACGCTGAACATGTTGTTGAACTCAGGGACGTCGCCGTTGGTGAGGGTGGTGAGGCCGTTCCAGTTGCCGAGGAGGTTGCCGGCGAGCTTCTTGCCGGAGAGGACGATGACGCCGCCGCCCTTGCCGTGGTCGGTGCCGCCGCCGTTCTCAGCGACGCGGCGGCCGAACTCGGTGGAGACCATGACGGTGATGTTGGCGGCCAGGTCGCCCAGGTCGTCGAAGAAGGCCGCCATGCCGGCGGCCAGCTCGCCGAAGCGGCCGGCCAGGTAGCCGCCGCGGGTGCCCTGGTTCTCGTGGGTGTCGTAGCCGCCCATGCCGATCGTGGCGATGCGGACATTGGCGCCGCCCTTGATGAGCTGGGCGAGCTCCTTGAAGGCGTTGCCCACGCCGGTGTACTTGACGCCCTCGGTCGGCGTGTAGCCCTTCTGCGCCAGCGTGGAGGCGAGGGTGAGGGCGTCGATGCCGGCCTTCACCGGGGCCTCGATCGGGTGGTTGGTGCCGGTGAAGAGCTTCTGGATGGCGTCGACGGTGGCCTGCTTGTACTTGCCGTCGCCGTTCACGTTGAGCGAGCCGACGCTGTTGAGCGCGAGCGCGCCGCCGCCGCCGACAAGGGAGCGGGGCAGGGTCGAGCCGATGCCGATGGCGCGGAAGGCGGTGCCCGGGCCGAGCTTGTCGGCGAGGTTGGTCAGCCAGCCCATACCACCGGTCTCGGCAGGGAGGCCGCCGAGCTGGCAGATGTCGGTCGCGGCGAAGTGGCTGCGGTCGAGGCGCCGGTCGCTGACGGCCGGGATGAAGGCCAGCTGGCCCGCGTCCAGGTACTTCTTCAGCGGGGCGAAGGACTGGTTGAGGCCGAACCCACGGTCCAGCGGGATCGAGCCGTTCTCCGGCAGCGTGAAGCTGGGGCGGACGCGCTGCAGGACCGGGTCGTTCATCGGGGCGAACAAGGACAGGCCGTCGGCGCCGCCGTACAGGAACACGTGGATGAGCGTGCCTGTGGGGGTGGCCGCGAACGAGGCCTGCGTGGTCAGGAACTGGCTGGTCGCCAGGGCGGTCGTGGTGGCCGCGGCGCCGACGAAGAACCGGCGGCGGGTGACGCCCTTGCCCTCGTCCTGTTCGTCTTCCTGACGGGCGAGTTCGAGGTACTGGTCGCGGGTCGCCTTCTGCTCCTCCTGCACCGCGACGGCCTCGGCCCGCAGCGCCGCCTCGAACCGGTTGGGGCCGAGCTTCAGCAGGTCGGGGCACTCAGGGTGCAGTGACGGGTGTTGTGCGCGCACTGTCTTCTCCATTGGTATGCCTCGACTTACCGGAGGTGGTGGTGGGGAGTGGCGAAGATGGCCCGGATCACCGAGGCGATCGCGCCGTTGAAGGTCGCGTCGACGGGCGTGCTCGCGGTCATCGTCGGGCCGACGATGTGCAGGATCGCCGTGCGGCGGTCGTTGTCGAGCGTGACGTTGATCAGCTTCTTCGTCAGCGCGTCGAGGTAGGCGCCCGCGGTCGCCGGCGGGGTGGCGATGATCGCTTCGGGCTTCTGCCAGGTGAACTGGCGGCGGCCACCGGTGACGGCGGTGTACGCGTCGTTCCACTGGTTGACCATCGTGCCGGCGGAGGTCCACGCCACGTAGACGTCGGGGTAGCCGTTGGGGGTCGGCAGCTCCATCGGGGCGTGGCCGTACTCCTCCAGCTTGCGCTTGATGTCGCCGAGGCCCTGGACCATCGGGCTGACGTTCATGTTGTTGGAGGTGAAGCCGGCCGGGGCCTCCGCGCCGATCTCCAGCGCGCGGTACGTCGCGGTCAGGTACTCGCCGGGGCGGCGGACCTTCTGGCCGACGGACTCCCAGAACTCGGTGCGGCTCAGCATCGTCATGAGCACGGCCGGGATGTTGCTCTTCTTGTCCAGGTACGTCTTGGCCATCGCGTCGACCAGCGTCTTCGGCGGCACGTCGGAGACGAACCGGGTCGCGAGGTTCTGCGCCATGTACCGCGCGGTGTTCGGGTGCAGCGCGATGTAGCGGAAGTACGCCTCCTGGACGGCCTCGCCACCCTCGGCGGTCGGGTTCGCGTGCGAGAAGCCCATGATCTTGACGGGGCCGACGTAATGCTGCTCGGGGCGGTAGACGTACTGGTTGTCCCGGATGCTGCGGCCGGTCTGCAGCATGGCGGCCTGCCGGACGTCGGTCTCGGTGTAGCCGTTGAAGGCGCCCACCGTGTAGAGCTCGAGGTTCTCGCGGGCGAGGTTCTCGTTGATCTGGTCCTTGGTCGACTCGTCCTGGTCGAGGTACCGCAGCAGCGCCGCGTGCTTGTTGCCGGCGACGAACATGTCGACGTAGTTGCCGAGCGCGTGCTTGCGGATGACGTCGCGCTCGAACGAGGCGCGGATCAGCTCGTTGCCGTCGTGGAAGGCCGAGACGTGGAAGTAGTCGCCGAAGAAGTCGACCATCATCTCGAAGAGCTGGCGGTCGGAGAAGAGCTGCTTGGCGATCGCGTAGCGGACGTTCTGGTCGTCCGCCTGGATGCCCTTCTTGTCCAGGTCCTCGCGCTGCGCCTTGAGCTGGTCGTACGACATGGTCCAGGTGACCAGCTCGGCGTCGGCCTTCTGCTCGCCACGGGTCAGCGGGATCGTCTCGGGCTTCAGCTGCTTGGCGATCCAGCCGTTGATGCCGAGCTTGTTGATCTCGGCAATCGTCTTGGCGTTCGGCCCGAAGGTGAGCCGGCTCGCGAGGTGCCGGACCGGGTCCTTGGTCGGCAGCACGGTCTTGGCGGTGACCTTGGCGTTCTTGGCCGCGTCGGCGGGCGTACCGAAGGAGTTGCCCGTCGTCGGCGTGTTCTTGCGGATGCCGAGGCCGGCCTGCCCGTTCATCAGGCTCTGGTTCTGGTCGACGTACGCGGGGGCGGCGGTGTCGACGGGCGTCTCGGCGCCGACGGTGGACGGGCTGGTGCCCTCGCCGAAGAACTGGGTGACGGCGTAGGCGCCACCACCGATGAGGGCGGCCGCGCCACCGCCGATGGCGATCATCGCCGTGCGGCGGCGCCAGTTCGACGGCTCCTCGTCATCGAAGTTGTCGTCCTCGATGTCGGGCAGGCCCGCGCCGTAGTTGCGGGCGGCGGTGCTGGGGTCGTAGAAGTGCGGGCCCGAGCCGCCGCGATCGGCGGGCATGGCGCGGTCGTAACCACGCCGGCCGCTGCCGGTCTGGTCCTCGTAGCCGGACTCGTAGTACGAGTCGGCGTACGGGTCGTAATTACCGTCAGGGCCCTGTCCCGGGCGCCGTCTCGGCACGTCTCGCTCGTTCATCTACAAATCCCGATTCCGACGAGGTGGGGGCTCACGTGCGTCGATCGGGAAGGTAGTGGGTGCCAAGTGCACCGACAAGCCGCGTCTGAAGCGCTCTGACCAGGACTTAAGGAGCCACGTGGCGACCCATCGTGAAGATCACCGAGGTCCTGCCGTACTTAACCGTGCTGAGCTGCGAAAACAGGCCTCCGGACGGCATCGGCAGACCGCGGGAACAGCCTCATCAGCACAGATACATTTAAGGTGGTTCTGCACCGCGGCGGTCAGGTGAAAAGTCCGTTTAGCCGGACCTCGTGATACGTATCGGCCTGGCACGACGGACCGGCGGCGATGGACATCCGGCGCTCGTCGAGGTCGAGGATGACGGCGTACAGCGACTCGGAGCGGTCCTCCTCCGTCAACGCGTCCGCGTCGTGCCGGCAGATGGCCTGCGGGTGACCACCGTGGTCCGCGAGCACCGCCTGGAGGTGCTTCTCGTCCACGGGAAGCGTGCCGAGCAGGCGGCGCGCCCGGGCGCCGCGGAAGAACGACGAGCCGCCGATGTCACGGAACGTGTCGTGCACCCGCGGCAGCGCCTCGAAGTGGTTGGCGTGGGTGATCACGCCGTCGACCGGATGCAGCACGCCGACGTCGCCCGGAGCGACCTCCAGATCGATCAGCTCCCCCGGTACACCCGCGGAGAACGCCTGACCGAGCAGCAGGTTGATGCTCGCGCTGCGCGGCGTGGAGCACGCCACCCGCAGCGCCGTGCCGAGCACGCGCTCCTCCAGCACGGCGCGGAGCAGGACGTGGTACGGCACGCCGCCGGGCCGGCCGTCCCGGTCGCTGGTGAGCATGTTGACGCACACGCCCAGGCCGGCGTCGTTGAACCCCGTCTTGGCCAGCATGCCGGCCTCGGTCAGCGTGAGCACCGTCGATCCGCGCTCGTCTTGGGTCGCCAGCAGCAGCGTGTACGGGCGCTGCGCCGGGTGCCAGTCCCAGTTCTGCGCCAGGAGGGTGTGACCGGAGGCCGCCCGCGTGTCCAGCACGCCGATCGAGGTGCATTCCGTGTTGCCGTACAGCAGCTCCGTGCGGGCGTTGAGGGCGTAGATCTCCTCCACCGGTACACCGGCACCCTCAGCGACACCGTCGAGCATCTCCGCCACGCGGGGGGCGTGCTGCCGGGACGCGGCGCGGAACAGGCTGCCGGCGCGCCGGACGGCCGGGCGATCGAGGCCCGTCGCCGCAAACCGCTCGAGGTAGTTGGCGGTGTTCGCGGCGATCATCGAACGGGCGGCGGCACCGTAAGCGATGCCACACTCGCCGGGCGTGCCCGAGACTTCGATCAGCGGCAACGGCAGGCTCATGCGCTGAACGCTAGGCGTGACCCACCCCTGCCGAGAACCCTCGGCCTCTTTCGAGAGCCGTGGATCACAGCCGGTCGCCTGGCAGGGATCCGGGCTCCGGGGCCCTACGCTGAGCAACATGAACTCCGCGGTTGACGACACCTGCGTCATGCTCGACGGGGCGTGGTCGCACCGCTTCGTCAGCGCCAACGGCACGAGGTTCCACGTCGCGGAGGCCGGGACCGGTCCGCTGGTGCTGTTCCTGCACGGCTTTCCCGAGTTCTGGTACGCGTGGCACCACCAGCTCACCGCGATCGCCGACGCCGGCTTCCGGACGGTCGCCATCGATCTGCGCGGCTACGGTGCGAGCGACAAGCCACCGCGCGGTTACGACGGGTACACGATGGCCGGTGACGTCGCCGGGCTGATCCGCGCGCTCGGCGAGCGGTCCGCGTACCTCGTCGGCGCCGGGTACGGCGGCATGATCGGCTGGACGACGGCGGCGTTCCACCCGAAGCTGGTCCGGCGCCTGGTCGTGCTCGGCGCGGCGCACCCGCTGCGGCTGCGCGCGGCGCTCGCGGCCGACCCGCGCGGCCAGCTCGCCGCCGCGCGGCCGGTCCTGAAGTTTCAGCTGCCGCGCTTCGAGCACGTGCTGACCCGCGACAACGCCGCGCTGGTCGGCGAGTACCTGGCGATGTGGGGCGGGCCGGCGTGGGTGGGCACCGACGAGTACCGCGACTACGAGCACTGCTGCCGGCAGGCGATGCGGATCCCGCAGGCGGCGTTCTGCGCCCTGGAGACCTACCGGTGGGCGGTGCGATCGGCGCTGCGGCTGCAGGGGTACCGCTTCGTCAAGCAGCTCCAGAAGCCGGTCACCTCGCCCGTGCTGCAGCTGCACGGCGCGCTGGACACGGCGGTGCTGCCGCGGACCGCGCAGGGATCGGGCCGCTACGCGCAGGCCGAGTATGAATGGCGATTAATGCCCAACGTCGGACATTTCCCTCACCTGGAGGAGCCGGAGATCGTCACCGGCGAGATCCTGCGGTGGATCAAAACGAGCTAGACCCGATACTCCCGTAACTCGCTGACGTCGGCGCGGGGGGCCCAGCCCTGATACACGCCATAGTCGAACTCCTCGAGGCCGAGCTCGGCGGCCACGGTCGCCTTGCCGCCGGTGTACTCGACGCGCAGCCATCCGTCGTGCTCACCGAGCACGATGAACGGCTCGTCGCGCCAGAAGCACGTGGTGCGGACATACGCGAAGTCGACCTCGCCGAGCGGCACCACCCGCCGGAACCGCCCGGGCCGCACCTCCTCGAAGCCGTCGCTGGGATCCGGCCGGTACAGGCGGACGTTGTCGCCGTCCGGGCTGGCCTCGTACTCCGCGCCCTGCCAGCGGGCGGCGTAACCGTCCCGGATCACAGCTCCTGACCCTTCCGCCACGCCGGCCCGTCGGCGTCGAGGCGGGCGATCAGCTCCTGCCGGCCGTCGCGCCGCAGCCGCCACAGCTCCGCGTGGTGCGGCAGCCGGGCGCTGTCGACCTTGAACTCGGCGATCACGTCGCTGGTCTCGCTCGGCGCGAACCCGTTGCCCCGGAACGGCGGGCGCTCGATGACCCAGCCCTCCATCGCCCGCATCCCCGCCTCGTGCGATCCGCCGTAAGGGATCCGGTACAGGTCGCCGCGGTACGCCTTCCAGCGCAGCACGTACGCCTCCTCGGCGTCCGGCTTGAACGACGAGCCCGCATACCCCAGGCCCAGCGCCTGGTACAGCTGCTCCGGCGTCTGCAGGTGCGCCACCTCGCCGGCGCGGTGCACGAAGCCCGACACCCGGTCGTAGCCGCGCTCCAGGTAGTACGACAGCTGCTCCGGCGAGATCGGCTTCTGCATCAGCAGTGGCCCGCTGGACGCCGGCGGCTCGAACGCGGGTCTCGGCTGCTGCGCGGGTCTCGGCTGCTGCACCGACTGCACCGGCTCCGGCTCGTCGACGCCCAGGCCCAGCTCGGCGGCCCACGTCGCGAGCTGCACGACCTCCGTGCCCGGCAGCACCGCCCCGGTCGGCGAGTCCGGGTTGACCGCGAACGCCAGCTGGTCCCCCGGCGGCCAGTTGCGGATCAGCCGCGTGAACTTGATCCAGCTACCCTGCGTGTCCGCACCGAGCCGGTCCGCCATCCGCTCCGCGGACGTGAACACGACCAGGTGCGGCAGGCCGTTCATGTGCTCGGTCCGCCACGACGCCGGGTCGATCAGCCCCTCGCCGGTCCACTCCGGCACCAGGATCTTGGCCAGCAGCAGCGTCGACAGGAACCGGTCGGTGCTGTTGGCCTGCACCGCCTCGAACAGGTCCTGCTCGACCGTGTTGGCCGGCCGGAAGTCCCGCGCCTGCGCCGCCGCCGACTTCACCGGCACCGTGGTGCCCGGGGCGACGACCTCCGCGTCGACGACGTCGGCATGCAGCCGCACCGGCGGCTCGTCGACGACCTCGGGCTCGTAGACCGACTCGAAGAAGGACCTCACCTCGTGTGAGGGCGCCGCTCCTGTGGCGTTTTCGGCTGATGTACCGGCAGCGAAGAACGAAACCGGTGCGTCCTCAGCGGGCCGGTTGATCGCCTGGGTCGATTCGCTGCCCCGGGCGGCACCCTGCCCGCCCGCCCAGCTCTGCCCGGCACTGCCCACCGCGCGGTCGGCGTCTTCGCGGTTGGCCTGTCCGCCGTCCGTGGTGTCGCCGTCTGCCCCGGGAATCGCCGCGGCCCGGCCGCTGGCCTCTTCGGCGCGGCGGCGGGCGTCCTCGACGGCGCTGGACCGGGCGACCCGCTCCTCGATGGCCCGCAGCTGCTCGGCCAGCTCGCGGGCGGCCTGCTCCTCGGCGGCCCTGGCCTGGGCGGCGCGCTCCTCGATCGCCCGCAGCTCAGCCGCCAGGTCGAGGCCCGTCGCCCCGTCGGACGGCCGCCATGGCTCGAACGCGCTCTCGCCGGTCGACCCGGCGTCCCGCGCTGCCTGCTCACGGGCCGCTTCCTGCGCTTCGAGGTCGCGGGCCTGCTGGGCCACCAGCTCGCGGGCGGCCTCCTGCGTGGCCCGCTCCTGCTCGGCCTGCTCCCGCGCTTCCCGCTCCCGTGCTTCCCGCTCCCACGCTTCTTGTTCACGGGCTTCTTGTTCACGGGCTTCTTGCTCGGCCAGCTCGCGGGCGGCTTGCTCGCGCGCGGCCTGCTCACGGGCCTGGTGCTCGGCCCGCTCCCGGGCGGCTTCCTGCTCGGCGAGCCGGCGGGCCTCGTCGCGGGCGGCCTGCTCGCGCGCATCCTGCTCGGCCCGCTCCCGCGCTTCCTGCTCGGCCCGCTCCCGTGCTTCCTGCTCTCGTGTTTCCCGCTCCCGTGCTTCCCGCTCCCGGACTTCCTGCTCACGGACGAGCTGTTCACGGGCCTGGGCGGCCTGGTCGCGGGCCTCCTGGGCAGCCTGGTCGCGCGCTGCCTGCTCGCGGGCGGCCTGCTGGGCGGCGATCTCCCGGGCCAGCTGGTCGCGGTTGCTCTGCTCGAACGCGTCCGGACCCCACGGCACCTGCTCGCGCGGCGCGTGGTCGCGGTCCGACGACCCGGACGAGCGGCCCGGCGCGTCGAACCCGGAAGGCTCGGCATCGGCGAAGAACGGGTGGTCGTCCAGGTCCGAGATCCGTCCGAACCCGGCGGCCTTGGCCCGGCCCTTGACCGGCCCGAAGAGCGACCCGGGCTCGTCGACGGGCGCGGGCGCCTCATCGACCTCGGGCGCCTCGATGTCCAGCCGGCTGAACCCAGGACGGTCGAACACCGGCCGATCGAACGGCAACGGCGGCTCCGCCTGCGGCCGCCGCGGCTCCTCGGCACGGGACCCCGCGTCACCGAAGCCAGGCCCGGAGTCACCGAAGCCGGACGCGGAGTCACCGAAGCCGGGCGGGGAGTCACCGAAGCCGGGCGGGGACAGGAATCCGCCCTGTCCCTGCGGCCCGCTCTCGCTCTGGCCGGGCCGGGGCTGCTCACCAAGGAACGCGGCAGGCTCGTCGTCCCTGTCCCGCCCGTCCAGGAACCCGCCCGGCGCAGGCTGCAGAAACCCGCCCTCACGAGACGCGGGCGGCGGTGCGTCCTCGCCGGGCCGGAACGCGCCAGGGTCGACCAGCCCGGGCCGCACCGGCAACCCACTCGGCGCGCCGGGACCACCAGGCCGCTGCGGCAGCCCGGACTCGCCACCGGGCCACTGCGGGAGAGCACCCGGACCGCCGGGCTGAAGACCCGGACCACCGGGATGCGACCCAGGGCCGCCGGGCTGAGGACCTTCGCCAGGACCGGGCCGCGACGGCAGCGGGCCGCCACCGGGTGCCGACGGGATCGGCCGGGACGGCAGCGCGCCGCCCTCGCCGGGCCTGAACGCGGCCGGCACGTCGCCCTCGCCCCGCCCGCCCGGCTGGCGGGTCGGCAGCGGCGGAGCGGTCGACAGCGGCAGGTCCGGGGGCGGCTGCCACGCCGCCGGGATCACCGGGTCGGCGTGTTCGGTGAAGATCTCGCCGAGGCTGCGTGCGGGTTCGCGGCGTGGCCAGTACCGACGCGGATCGCCCTCACGGTCGTCCTGGCCAGGCCCGTCAGCACCACCACCGCCGGCGCCGCGCGACGGCAGGCCACCGGACACCGGCCTCGCCGAGCCACCACCAAGCGCCGTGGACGGCCGCGACGGCAAACCCCCCGCCGGCGACGTCGGCCGCATCGGCAGACCGGACTCGCCGCCGGGCCGCGCGGGCAGCCCGGAAGCGCCGTGCTCCGCGCCGGGCCGCATCGGCAGACCAGACGGACCGGCGGACCCGGGAGCAGGCGACGTCGGCCGCATCGGCAGGCCGCCAGGCCCCGCCTCGGCACCACCGGAACGCGCCGCGAAGCCCGATGAACCGGACTCACCAGCACCGGGCCGCATCGGCAGACCAGACGGACCGGCAGACCCGGGAGCGGGCGACGTGGGTCGCATCGGCAGGCCCGAAGAACCGGCGGGCCCGGGAGCGGGCGACGTCGGCCGCATCGGCAGGCCGGACGGCTTGGACTGCGGTGCGGGACGGGTGTCGGCGCCGGGTGACCAGCCCGGCGCGCGGCTGGTCGCGTCGGGCCTCACGTCGCCGAAGAGCTCGCGCTCGCCCGGCACGTCCAGCGACGAACGGTCCGACTCGTCGAAGAGCCCAGACCGGCCCGCCGGCGGCGGAGCGGCGGCGGGCGGCCGGGGACGGCGGAAGTCAGCGGGCCGGTCATAGCCCGCGGCCCCCGTCGTGCGCTCGAAGTTGATCGGCCGATCGGCCCGCGTCGGCAAAAACGCCCCGGGCGGCGCCACGTCAGGCGGCGGCACGTCCCGCTTCGGCGGCGGCCCGGCAGGCGGCCGCCCGAACCCACCGGCCCCTGGACCACCGGCGCCGGCTCCAGGAACCCCGGACCGAGAGCCCCCGGCGCCAGAAGCCCCAGGCCCGAACGAACCAGGCCCCGACGAACCAGGCCCCGACGGCGCGGAACCACCGAGCCCAGCACCACCGAGCCCAGCACCAGCCAGGCCGGATCCAGCGTGCCCAGAACCGGGCGGCGCGGAGGTCGGCCCGGGCGGCCCGGAGGTCGGCGCGGGCGACGACGCTTCGGCGGCCCTCATGCGGTGGCGCTCGATCGGCGTCGGGGCGGGCTGGTTGGGCACGCCGCGGACCGGCACCTGCGCCGTCGCCCTGGCCCGCGGGCCGGACGCCTGCTCGATCCTCGCCCGGGCCCCGAGCGTGCGCCCCGGCAGCCGGACATCGCCGCGAGTGATCTGGGTCACGAACCACGACGGAAGATAGCCCTCGATGGGCAGGCCGGGGTTGACCGCCAGCCACCACTCCACATTGGGCCAGATGCTGGACAGGTCACGGAACGGCACCCGCCGATGCGTGCCCGGATGACCCGCGAGGCACTCCCGGAGCGCCTCGGGCGACGTGAACGCCAGCACGTGCGTGCGGCCCTCGGTCGTCCAGGTGCCCCAGCCGGAGTCGCCGCTCTGCACGCCCTCAGGTGCGATGGGCAGCAGGATGTCCGTCCGCGCCAGGATGCGGAAATACTGCTCCTGGTCATTGGCGCGCAGGGCGTCACGCATGGCGCCCTCGGCCTCGGTGGCCGGCTGCCACTCGCTCACGGCCACCCCCTCTGTCGGGCTCAGAACCGCCGCGCTCGCGAAACTTAACCTATACGGCCACGGCAATCCGAGGGGTGCGACCCTGCAAGCGCTCCGGTCAGCATAGCGATCCAACCGCCTCTGAACCCAGGCCTGTCCCACGAGCGTCACCGTCCGAGGGTCGAACGACTACGATCTGCGCATGCCGCGAGCCGTCAGGTCGGCCGTTCTGAGCGTTTCATGCTACTTCGTCGCATTCTTTGTCGCACCTCCGACGGTCGCGGCGCACGCTCCACCGGCCTGCCCGGCCCCGATCCGGCCACCCGCGACCGCCCCGGCCTCGCTTCCGTGGCCTTCGCAGATGTACGACCAGCGCAAGCTCAACCCCCTCGCCGACGGTCGCGGCGTGACGGTCGCGGTCATCGACTCGGGCGTCGACGCCGGGCACCCGCAGCTCCAAGGCGCGGTCCGGGAGGGGCCCGACCAGTTCCGGGAAGGCGGCTCGCTGGTCGACTGCGTCGGCCACGGCACGGGCGTGGCGGGCATCATCGCCGCACGCCCGGTCGCCGGCTCACCGCTGCAGGGCCTCGCCCCGGCCGCGACGATCCTGGCACTCCGGGTGAGCGAGCTGGTCGAGCTCGAGGACGGCACGACCGCCGGCCGGCGCGGCACCCCGGCGGGCGTCGCCTCGGCGATCCGGTCGGCCGTCGAGCTGGGCGCCGGGGTGATCAACCTGTCGCTGGTGTCGTACCAGGACAATCCCGGCGTGCGCGAGGCGGTCCGCTTCGCGGTGTCGCGCGACGTGGTCCTGGTCGCCGCGGCCGGGAACAGGTTCGCGGAGGGCAACCGGACCCCGTTCCCGGCCGCGTACGACGGTGTGATCGGGGTCGGCGCCATCGGCCCGGACGGCCAGCGCCTGCCGGGCTCACAGACCGGCACCTACGTCGACCTCGTGGCACCCGGCGGCCGCGTCCTGACGGCGTTCCCGCCCCGGGGCCTCGCCACGGTGGACGGCACCAGCTTCGCGACGCCGTACGTCGCCGCCGCGGCGGCCCTGCTCCGCCAGTACCACCCGGAACTGACAGCAACGGAGATCGCGGCCCGCCTCACGGCAACCGCCGACGGCGGCGCGGCAGGCCCGGGCTACGGCGCCGGCGTGCTGAACCCCTACCGCGCGCTGACAGAGGAGCCCGGCGCCCAGCCGACCCGCGCGAGCCAGCCACTTCCCCCGATCACCACTGACGCACACGCAGCGGAGCGCGCCGCGGCCGAGCACCAGACGTTCCTGATCGCCGCCCTGACCGCCGGCGTGGCCGCGCTGCTCCTGCTGACCGCGGTCGTCCTCCCCCGCGGCCGCGGCCGTCGCTGGCGCCCGGGCCTCCAACGCCTCCCCGAACCGCCCGGGACCGCCGACCGCTCGGAACCCGCCTTCACCCCGCACCGCCGCTGACAGACCGCAAGCGACCCACGCCCCGCCCCTTGGCGACCAGCTTCGGCCGCCGCGGGAGCGTGGTCGACGGCCGCCGGTCAGGCGCGGCTCAGAGCCACCCCGCCCGGGCGGCGAGCAGGCCGGCCTCGAAGCGGCTGCGGGCGTTGAGGCGCTCCATCAGGTCGGCCATCATCCGCCGGCAGGTCCGCTGGGAGACGCCGAGCCGCTTCGCCGCGGACTCGTCGGTGTGCCCCTGGCCGAGCAGCCGCAGCAGCTCCCGCTCCTGCGGGGTGACGCCGTGGCGGGTGCGGGCCCTGCTGGCGCCCAGCGGGACCGCGCTCGCCCACACCTGCTCGAACAACGCCACCAGCGACGCCACCACGCCGCGCCCGGTGAGGACCAGCACGCCGTGTGAGGTGTTCGCCGGGTCGATCGGGACGAGGCCGGTGGCGCGGTCGAAGACGAGCATCCGCGGCGGCAGCAGCGGCGCCGCCCGGACCTCCGCACCGGCGTCCGTGAGGCTCTGCGCGTAGGCGAGGGTGCCCTTGTCGTTGCGGGCCGCCTCCTGCATCGCGGTGCGGATGGTGACGTTGCGCGCGAGCAGGATGTCGTTGTTGCGCTGGGCCGCGTCCATCGCCGCCGGCGCCTGCACGCCGGGCATGATGCTGAGCATCTCGACCCGGGTCGCGTCGGTCAGCTCCTCGATGCGCCCCAGGATGCCGTCCATGCCGAGGACCTGCTCGGCGTCGCTGGACGCCCGGAGCGTCTCGCGGCTGGAGTACTCCGCCACCAGCTGAGCCATCGCCGCCTGCCCGGCCGCGATGCGCTGGGTCTGCCGGTCGTGCTCCTCCTGCTGCTTGGCCAGCAGCAGCTGCAGCCCGACGCCGGGGCTGACCGCGCGCAGGTGACCTTCCCGCTCCGCGGAGTCGCGGATCAGGGACAGCTCGAACAGCTCGTCGAGCGCGGCCCGCACCTGCGCCGGCTCAACGCCGAGCTCGCCGGCGAGGTCCACGACACCCCAGCTGGGTTTGTCCAGCATGAGGCGGTAGACGCCTTCGGCGGTGGTGCCCAGACCGAAGTACTCGAGCATGCAGAACCCCCGTTTGATCCTGTAGCGCGTTGATCGACCGTTGTCATGATCGCATCGCTGGAAGCGCCGGGCGGGCCACGACGGCAATTCGGGCGATAGCCGCAGCGCACGGCATTTCCGGCGGTGGTGTGGACCCTTCCGGCCAGGCCGGAAGGGGACAGGCGCAAGGTCTTCTGATCCATTCCGGCATCGGCCAGAGTAGTTCTCACCGGAGGCAGGCAAATCCGGGAGGCGCCGGAAAACGGTCCGGCGCCACGAATCACCCACTATCGACGGGGAGCGAAGCCATGTCTTTTTCCGCCCGCATGATTGCCATTTCCGGATCGATTTTTCTGGCCGCGGTCGCATTCTTCGCGCTGCAGGCGGCGGCCGGCGCGGGGCAGGCGGCGCCCCACGCGGACGGCCCCGTCGTCACGGTGTCCCCCACTGTCGTCGTGCCGCCGCACACCGACGGTGCGATCTGGGGGTGAGTGATGTTGCTGGTCAACGTGTCGGTCGAGCGGACCGCGCAGGCGATCCTCCCGGTCCTCGACCCGGCCCGGGTGGTCGCGGCACTCAACGCCGTAGCGACCACCGCCGATGATCTGGAACACATCACCACCCGGGCCGAGCCGAGCCTGCTGCGTATCGGAATGTTCTTCCGCTGCACCGATCGCCCCACGGCGCAATTGCGTGCGAATCGGATCTGCCGCGATGCGTTCCAGCGAGATCAGCAATTTGCCGGATGGCGCCTCACCGACGGCAGTTGGTAACGGGAAGAGAATTCGGAGCCTGCGATGACACGATCGCTGTTCCGCTCGGCCGGGCTGCTCCTGGCCGGCACCGGCCTGGCCGCCGTCGCCAGCCGCTCGACCCCCCAGGCATGCCGGACCGCGCCGGGTCGGATGAACCCGGCGCTCGTCGAAGCCAAGCCCGGCGTGCGAGCGCCGCGGGCACGGCGCGCGGGCCCGGTCCGCGAGCAGGTGCGGACCGGGCTGTCTGCGGGCGCCTCAGCGCTGGGGGAACAGGTGCCTGTTGCGCTGCTCCGTTTCCAGGTAGCGGCGCATGGACTCGTCCAGTGCGACCTTGATCTCCCGCAGCGTCGCGGCCAGGTCGGCGCCGGCGCGCTCCCAGTTGGCCTGGCGGGCGGCGTACGCCTCCTGGGACTCGCCCTGCCAGCCGGCGGTCAGGCGGCGGCCGAGCTGCGAGACCTCGTCGAGGCGGCCGGTGAGCGTGTTGAGCGCGCTCTGGATGGACTGCCCGGCGTGGTCCATGGCGGCGAAGTTGACCACCAGTGTGTCGTCCATGAATGTCTCCCCCGGCTCAGAGCGGCAGCTGCTTGGTGCCGATGCCCCGGAAGCGGGCGCCGGCGTCGGTGTCGGAGACCTCGTAGTTGCGGCCGGCGGAGCGCAGGCCCTCGGCGGTCTCCAGCAGGTTCTTGTTGAGCGTCTCCTGGTCGCGGTGCCATGCCTGCTTGACCGTGTCGAACGACCGGCCGCCCGCGCCCTGCCAGCCGGTCCTCGTCGTCTCCAGCTCGCGCATCAGCGTGCTCAGCATGGTCTGCAGCTCGCCGTTGACCTGCTCGAACCGTTGGGCCGCCGAATGCAGCTCGGCCTGCTGCGCCTGTGTCGTCTGTGCCACGGTGCTCACCCCGTCTCTCGTGTCGCGGACCCGCCGACCGTATCGGCAGTCACCGATCCGCAACCAGACGTAATTCCTCCCTGTGGATAACTTCCGGCATTTCGCCTCTCCTTTACGATGGAGCGCGTGGCGGATGGCCGGTCGTTCATCAAGTGGGCCGGCGGGAAGACCCGGTATGCGACGCAGTTGGTCGCGATGGCGCCACCGTTCACGGGGCGCTATTGGGAGCCCTTCATGGGCAGTGCCGCGGTGTTCTTCGAGTTACGGCCGGCCAAGGCGGTGCTGTCTGACGCCAATCCCGAGCTCGTCGCCTGTTTCCGCGCCGTGGCCGCGCAGCCGGAAGCGGTCATGCGGCGGCTGGACGCGTTGCCGAACACGGCTGAGCGGTTCGCCGCGGTCCGGGCGCAGGACCCCGCCGGATTGACCGACATCGAGCGGGCCGCCCGGGTGATCTACCTCAACAAGACCGCGTTTCGCGGGCTGTGGCGGGTCAATCGGCAGGGCGGGTTCAACGCGCCTTATGGCGCTTACGACCGCCCGTACTATCGCCGGGAAACGCTGCTCGCGGCGTCGGCGGCACTCGCCGGGGTGGACATCCGGCTCTGCGATTTCGAGGAGCCGCTGCGCGAGGCGGCGGCGGGTGACTGGGTGTTTCTCGACCCGCCGTACCTGCCCGAGGGCGGGTTCGCGGATTTCAAGCGGTACACGCCGGGGCAGTTCCGCGACACGGACCACGAGCGCCTCGCCGCCGCGATGCGGGCCGCCACCGGACGCGGAGTCCTGATCACGATGACCAACAGCGACACCGACGCCACCCGCCGCATCTACGGCGACTTCACCGCCACGACGATGGCCACGCGCCGCGACATCAACCTGCGGTCCGACGCGCGGGCCAGCTCGGATCTGGTCCTCACGAACTACTGAGCGCGGCCTCCGGGTCGAGCGCGGGCCCGGCCGGCAGCAGCGCGACGAACTCGCCGGGCACGACGAACGGCTCCACGCCCTGATAGCCGAGGCCGGGCAGGGCGCCCGCCACGGGGAGGGCGTGTCTGCGGCCCAGATCGGTGACCAGTGTGAGGTTTCCGGAGTCGGTACGGACAAGCGCGCCCCCGCCCGGTGCCACCACGATCCGGTCGGCCAGCACGGTGCCCGAGGCCGACGCCGAGGGCGTCCGCAGTGCCGCCCCCAGGTCGGGCAGCGTGTTGCCGGTCGTGATGGTGGCCTCACTGGTCGTACACGCGACGCCGGAGACATCATCGAGAAGCTCGGGCACCTCGGAGGGCAGGCCGGCGCCGGGCGCGAGCGGGTGGACGGGCCGGTCCCGCACCAGCGCGGCGAACTCCCCCGGCGTCAGCGGCTGCGGCCTGACCTGCAGGAGCGCGGCCTGCAACGGTGTCACGGAGGCGAGCCCGCCGGCCGTCACGACGAACGCGTCGACCCTGTCCCCGGTCCGGACCTCGAACAACTGCCCGACCGTGCCCGCGGCGACCTTGCGCCCGCGCTCGGCGATGTCGGGAACGACCAGGTCAGGGCCGGATGGGATGGCGTGCAGGAGCGCTTGGGCGACCTTGACCTGGCCGCGTCCCGACCACACCAGCGCCGGCAGGATGCTGCCAGGTTGTCTGATGAGGTGTTTTCGCCCGTGTACGACCAGGTACAGGCTTTCTGTCGTTCCTTTCGCGAGCAGCGCCCTGGCCCCGAGCGGCGCGCCGTCGCGTGGCGCTCGCGCGCCGATGAACAGCACCGACTCGGCCTGCTGCGCGCAGATCGCCCAGGTCCCGCGATGGAGGTTCCTGGCGGGCGGCAGCGACGCGGGCGCACCCGGAATGCCGAGCGGCGCGCCGCGGGGCGCCTGGGCGAGCGCCTTGCTGCTGACCGAGACGGTTTTCGCTCCGGCGCGGTTGATGATGAGCAGCGCGGATGCCTGATTCAGGACTGGATGGACGCGTTGGTCGCGATATACAAATAGTGCGCCGGACTCCTTCTCCACAATGATCGCTGTTTCGTCACGCCATTTGCCGGAGGTGCCGGGGACGATCAGCGCGTAAGCCGCGGCAGCCCCGATGCCGAGCGCAGCGAGCAGCACCCCGACCAGCGTTGCCCCTGCTACGCGCCGAAACGGCGATCTCGGCGGGTCGCTCTCGCGCATGACCAACGCGGCCACGACGCGCTGGACCATGAACTGGTACGAATGCAGCTGGTCCTGCCGCGACGCCATGCGGCCCCCTCCGAAAATGTCGTACCGGCGCTTTACGATATTCCGTGGATCGCATAGGCGGGGGGCGATATGAGGAAAGTCGTGTACGTCGTGCTGGCCCAGGCCGCGCTGGGACTGTCCGTCCTGGCCTGGACGGTGCACCCGGCGTGGGCCCTGGGGTTCGTGGTGGCGCCGGTCGGCCTGCTCGGGCGCTTGCGTGGCACCGGGCCGTTGAGCGCCGTCCGGCCGTTCATGACGTCCGTCGACATCGACGGCGTGTCCGCGGGCGTGGTCGAGGACGCCGACGGGCTGGCCGTGATGATCCAGGTCGGCGACCTGTCCGACCTGCTCGGTGACGCCCCGCCGCCGCTCCCGCCCCTGAGCACGCTGCTGCCCCCGCCGACCCCGGACCTTCCGGAGACTCGCGTCCAGCTGCTGATCAGCGCGACCGCCGCCCTCAACCGCGACGCGTCCCCCTCCGCCGTGTCCTACCGGCAGCTCACCGATGGTCAGGTCCTCGCGCACCAGCGGGTCCTGCTGTGCGTGCGCGCCCGCCGCGCCGGCGGCTATCAGCGCGAGGACCTGGAGCACACCCTTGTCGCCGCGGTCCGCCGCGCGTGCCGCCAGCTCGCCAAGGCGCGCCTGCCCGCGCACCCGCTGACATCGCAGTCGGCCTCGGCCGCACTCGCAGAGGCCGCCGGCCAGCGGCCCGGCGTGCCGATCCGCGAGACGAGGCGCGGCCTGGAGATCGGCGGCCTGCACCAGGCGGTGTTCAGGCTGCGCCGCCACCCGAGCGAAGGCCGGTTCGCCACGCACCTGCTGACGCTGCCGTGCGCCGCCGTGACGGTCGCCCTCACCGCCGCCGGCGACGACCCGTGCCATGCCGAGCTGACGATCCGCCTCGCGGCCCCGACCCCGGCCGCCCTGGACCAGGCGACCGCCGCGCTGCACCGCCTGGCCACCGCCCACGGCGCCGCCGTCACCCGGCTGCGCGGTGCCCAGCTCGACGGATTGGCCGCCACGCTCCCTCTCGGCGGCGGCGCCACTTCGCCCGCCGCCGCGCTGGCCGGCCTGCTCACCGGCCGCGACGACCTGACCCCTGACGGCACACCGGCCCGCCCCGTCACCACCGCCGACCTCGCCTACCTCCAGCCCGCCCCCGCCCCGTCGGGCCTGATGCTCGGCCGCGACCGCCACGGCGCCCCGGCCGTCATCCACCCGTTCCGCAGCGAGCCCACCCGCGCCGTCCTGATCGGCGGCGCCCGCTGCGCCCAGCTCCTGACCCTGCGCGTCCTGGCCGTCGGCGCCCACGTCACGGTTCAGTCGTCCCGCCCCGACACCTGGTCCCCGTTCCTGCGCTCTCTTACCGGCGAGCAGATCACGCTGCTCCCAGCCGGCCAGCCCGCCGCCCTTCCCGCTCCGACACCCACGCACCCCCAGCTCCTCGTCCTCGACGCCGCTCCCAATGCCCGCTCCGCTCCCCCTGCTCGCTCCGCTCCCGCTGCTCAGCCCACTTCCGCTGCTCAGCCCACGCCAGCTGATCGGTCCGCTTCGGCGACTCGGCCCGCAGCAGGTGCTTGGCCCGCTCCTGCTGCTCGGTCCACCCGTGCTGGTCGGCCCGCATCTGCCGCTCAGCCCACCTCCGCTGCTCGGCCCACGCCCGCCGCTCAGCCCACGCCGGCTGCTTGGTCCGCTCCTGCTGCTCGGGCTGCTTCCGACTCGACTGCCACCGCCGGTTTCAGGGCAGCCGCTCCTGCTCACGCCAGCGGCCCCACGCCCGCTTCCGCTCCTGCACCGACGCCGTCGACCGGCTTCACGTCCACTTCCACGTCCACCGGCGGCCCTGACGCAGACCTCGTTGCGGGGGCTGGCTTCCCCGCCGTCTCGACCGAGTCCCCGTGGCGCGCCACACTCGTGATCCGTGACGAGCTGACGCTTGCCGACGCCGACCTGCTGACCGAGGCCGACCTCGTCTTCCTTCAGCCCTTGACCCCAGCCGAGGCCACCGTCGCCACCGACGTGCTCGGCCTGACCGCCTCAGCGTCCTGGCTGACCCGCATCCCACCCGAGATGCTCGGCACCGTGATCGACCACCACACCCTCCGCTGGACCCACCTGTCCCCGACACCCATCGAGCTCCAGCTCACCGGCGGCCCCACCCGCTGAGCACCGCCAACCCGGTCCAGCCAGAGACGCCGACCGCGACCAACACACATCGACCCCGACGACACCCTCGTCCCGCAGACCGGGTCCATCCACCACCCGCGACCACAACCACCGCGCATCGATCCCGACAACGCCCACGTCCGCGCACCGAAATCAGAACCGAGTTCGGCGGCACCTCCGGCACAGTCACCCGGGCGACGGCCCGGCGACGGCCCCGGAGCCGCGCGGCACCGTCGGCGACGCACCCCAACCCCGGCACCACCATCAGCACCACCGCGCGGTGATGTCCGCTTCGCCCACAGCGGTTCCGTGCCACAGCTGAGCACCGCCAACCCGGTCCAGCCAGAGACGCCGACCGCAACCAAAACACATCGACCCCGACGACACCCTCGTCCCGCAGACCGGGTCCATCCACCACCCGCGACCACAACCACCGCGCATCGATCCCGACAACGCCCACATCCGCGCACCGAAATCAGAACCGAGTTCGGCGGTACCCCCGGCACAGCCACCCGACGCCACCCCGGCGACGGCCCCGGAGCCGCGCGGCACCGTCGGCGACGCACCCCAACCCCGGCACCACCATCAGCACCACCGCGCGGTGATGTCCGCTTCGCCCCACAGCGGTTCCGCGCCACGCCGGCTGCTGCGCCGTAGCGGCTCCCGGACTTGTTCACCACCTGACTTCAACCGACGGGCCGCGTACCCCGCCGACGGCGGCCGCCTCGACCACCATCCATCCACCGCACCGGCCGAGAACCACCATCCCTGCCGGCCGTTCCCAACCCGGCAACGCCCGCGATCGACGCACCGCATCCCGCCCCAACCACGGAAGCATCACCGGCACCGTCCGCCGGGACCCGCTCCCGCTCGCCACTGGATCTCAACTCACCGGACGTGTACCTCGCCCGCCAGCCGTCCGCCGCGACTCTGCGCTGACCACAAACGTTCGTTGTGTCGCTCCGGGACGTACGTCGTCATGCTTCCCTCATGGGCCACCGCGACGATCTGGACTCCGACGTTCAACGGCTTCTCAACGAGCTGTGCATCAAGCTGGGATTCTGCCTGCCGCCGGACGAGCACCGCCGGCTTCAATGGTCGTCGATCAGCACATGAGCCGCTGGGCGGAGAACGAGCTTCGGGCGGGCGGAGCCTCAACCCCGTGAACATTCGTGGTCACCGCACGAGCAGCCCGGTAGCCGGCGGCTTGATCGAAGGATGGATCCGGCTGCCGACACGACCGGATCCATCCTTCGATCAACGTGCCGATGGGCACCGTGCCGATGGGCACCACGCCGGGTGAGCATCGCCGCCGGGGCCAGCCGCGGCAGCGGTGGGGCGGAAGTACAGCGCCGCAGCTAGCAGAGGGTTGGTGGGGCGTGGCACGATCACCGGCATGGGAATCCTGATCCGGCTCGGCGTGAGTGCGTTCACGGTGTGGCTGGCAACGCTGGTGATCCCGGGCATCACTGTTGAGGGGACGACCGGGCGCACCGTGCTCACCGTGCTCGTCGTCGCCGCGATCTTCGGGATCGTCAATGCGGTGCTGCGCCCGATCATCAAGACCATTGGGTGCATGGCGTATCTGCTGACGCTCGGGCTGATCTCGCTGGTCGTCAACGGGCTGCTGTTGATGCTGACGAGCTGGATCGCCGAGCAGCTGGACCTGGCGTTCCACGTCGACGACTTCTGGCCGTCGGCGGTGCTCGGGGCGCTCTTCATCGGTGTCGTCAGCTGGGTCATCAACCTCGTGATCCCCGACGGTGGCGACAATGACAGGAATCAGCGCCGGCAGCCCCCGCCGTCGCGGCAGCAGCAGTACTACCCCCGCAACTACCGGTAGACGAACGACCCTGTGAGGGGCGGTTGGCCGACCGCCCCTTACGGTAAGAGGCGTGGAACCGCAACGCCGTGGGTATTTGTCCGCCTTGTCCGCCAACATCATGTGGGGCGTGTTTCCGCTGTACTTCCGGGCGCTGCGGCCGGCGGGGGCGGTCGAGGTGCTCGCGCACCGGATCGTGTGGTCGCTGCTCTCGGTGGCGGTGCTGCTGACCGTACTGTCGCGCTGGCAGACCCTGAAGGCGCTGGTCAAGGACGGCAAACGGCTCGCCGGGATCGCCGCGGCGGCGGTGTTCATCGCCGTCAACTGGGGTGTCTACATCTTCGCCGTCGACACGGATCACGTGGTCGAGGCGTCGCTGGGGTACTTCATCAACCCGCTGTTCGTGATCCTGCTCGGCGTACTGGTGCTGCGCGAGCGGCTGCGGCGGCTGCAGTGGGTCGCGCTCGGCGTCGGTGTGGCCGCCGTCGTCGTGCTGAGCGTGGACAACGGGCGGCTGCCGTGGATCGCGCTGACGCTGGCCGGGTCGTTCGGGACGTACAGCCTGGTCAAGAAGCGGCTCGGGCTGCCCGCCGCTGAGGGGCTGTTCCTGGAGTCGGCGGCGCTGACGCTGCCGGCGCTCGCGTTTCTGGCGTGGCTGGCGAGCCGGCACCAGGAGACGTTCGGCACGGTGTCGACCTGGCACACGATCTTGCTGGCGGGCAGTGGCGTGCTGACCGCGGTGCCGTTGCTGCTGTTCGCGGAGGCGGCGAACCGGGTGCCGCTGTCCGGCCTCGGGATCCTGCAGTACCTGACGCCGACGCTGCAGCTGTTGCTCGGCGTGCTGGTGTTCCACGAGCCGATGCCGCCGGTGCGGCTGGCCGGGTTCGTCATCGTGTGGTGCGCGCTCGCGATCTTCACCGCCGACGCGATCGCGCACAGCCGCAAGAGAAGAGCGGCCGCCGTGGAGGAGCCGGCGACCGCCATCCGTGGAGCGGTGTGAGTAAGACAACGTAAGGCAACGTAGGACGACGCCGGACGACGCCGGACGACGAAGGTCAGGCGTCGAGAGCGAGCAGGGGCGTGCCGTCCGCGTTGCGGATCTCGATCTTCTGGATGTTGTCGCGCCGGTACTGGCTGTGCGCCTTGAGCTCGTACTCGTCGCCGGCGCCGGCGGTCCACGTGTCGAGCTCCTCGGGTTCGCCGGACTTCGGCACGACGTACAGCCTGTAGGTCCACTTGCCGTAGCCACCGCCGGGCTTGTAGGCGCACCGCATCCGCACCAGGGTCCCGTCGTCGAGCCCCTCGATCGCGAGGCTGGCGGTCACCGGTACCGTCGCCGCGACCTCCTGCATGGCGACGAAATCGGGCTGTCCGACCCCCGCGGACCGCACCCCCAGCACGGCGAGCACGCCCAGGCAGGCGGCGACGAGCGCCGTCCCCGCGGTCTGCCAGCGACGACGACGCCGGTCGGTGCGCCGGCTGCGCTGCGCCCGGTCGAGCACCCGCGGCAGCAACGGATCAACCCCCGAAGCGGCGGCCGACGAAGGCGCGACCGACGGACCCGCCCACGAAGCGGACGAGGACGCGGACGGGGAAGACGAGGAAGAGGGCACCGCCGAAGGACCGGCCCACGAAGCGTCGCCCAGGGACCGCGCGACGCCGGGATCGAGCTTCCCGAGCAGCTCCGGCAGGTCGCCGAACTCCGCCACCTCCGCCTGGCACTCCGCACAGTCCGCCAGGTGCCGCTCATACGCGTCGCGCTCCTCGGGCGACAGCGCCCCGAGCACGTACACGGCCGAGTCATGGAGGTGTTCACACCTCATTACCCACCCCCAACTCCTCCAGAACGACCTTCAGCGAACGCAGTGCGTAGTAGGTCCGCGACTTGACGGTGCCCGGGGGCACGCCCAGCCGTTCGGCCGCCTCGGCGACCGAGCGTCCCTGGTAGAAGCACTCCACCAGGACCTCGCGGTGCGGTCGGGAAAGCCGGGTCAGCGCCTCCGCCAGGACCCAGGACTCCACCGCGCGCTCGGTCTCGTCGACCGCGACCGGAGCCTCCGGCAGCTGGTCGGTGAAGACCTCGCCGACCCGTGCGGAGCGTCGCCGCCACGCGTCGATGGCGAGGTTCCGGGCGGTGGTGAAGAGCCAGGCCCGCACCGAGCCGCGGGCCGGGTCGAGCGCCTCCGGGTGCTGCCAGGCCCGCAGCAGGGTCTCCTGCACGAGGTCCTCAGCCCGTTGACGGTCTCCGCCGGTCAGTCGCAGCGCATGAACGAGCAGCGCATCTCCGTGCTCCTTGTGGAGCGCCTTCAGCAGCAGGTCAGCATCGTCTGTACTCACGCTTTGGCACTATCCGCATCCCTTCCACTGGCTTCTACGCACTAATACGCACAGCGGTTCAAGGCGGCGTCACATGTCATTCACCCGACATCCCTAGGGTGCCGTGGGTCCCCCGTCGCTGATCAGGAGCTGGAGCCCGTTTCATGTCGGAGAACCCACGACGACCGTTACCGATGGCGGTCGCACACGGCGGTCGCGATCGCATGACCTGCCTGTACCGCTGCGGCAACGCCTGCGAGCACCCAGTGCCCAACCAGTCCGCCAACCCGTACTTCATCGACCAGGTGAACGCGGTTTCGCGGAGGGGCGTCATGCGGGCCGGTGCGCTGGTGCTCGGCCTCGCCGGGGCGGGAGCCGCCGTCGGGACGCCCGCGTTCGCCTCGCCGGCAGGGGAGGCCGGCGAGCCTGACGTGGTGGTGCCCGAGGTCGACACGTTCGCGGCGAAGAGCCCCGAGCCGTCGCAGCTGACGTTCAAGGCGGTCACGCCCAACCAGGTCGACGGCATCGTGGTCCCCAACGGGTACGACCACGCCGTCGTCATCAAGTGGGGCGACGAGGTCGTGCCGGGCGCGCCGCGGTTCAACGTCGCGAAGCAGTCCGCCGACGCCCAGTCGAAGCAGTTCGGCTACAACAACGACTTCGTCGCGGTGCTGCCGCTGGACCGCCGGGGCGAGCGGGCGCTGCTCGTGTGCAACCACGAGTACACCAACGAAGACCTGATGTTCCCGAACTTCCCGGGCATCGACGGGCTGTCGGTCGAGCAGCTGCGCACCACGATGGCCGCGCACGGCATGTCGGTGGTCGAGCTGGAGCGGGTCGGCGACTCGGGCCGCTGGACCCCGGTGTCGCGCGGGTGGCGGCGGTACAACCGCCGGATCACCGCACTGGCGACGCACTTCAAGCTGACCGGCCCCGCGGCGGGCCACGACCTGCTGAAGACCGCGGCGGACCCGTCGGGCCGCGACGTCATCGGCACGCTCAACAACTGCGCCGGCGGCGTGACCCCGTGGGGCACGATCCTGTCGGGCGAGGAGAACTTCAACCAGTACTTCGTCGGCGCGGAGACCGCCGTCGAGCCGGCGAAGACCCGGTTCAACCGGTACGGCATCGACACGGTCAACCGCTACCCGTCGGGCAGCCGCAAGTGGGACCGCGCCGACGCCCGCTTCGACCTGACGAAGAACCCGAACGAGGCCAACCGCTTCGGCTGGGTCGTCGAGATCGACCCGTTCACGCCGGGCTCCACCCCGCGCAAGCACACCGCGCTGGGCCGCGTGAAGCACGAGGGCGCCAACGTCATCATCGCCAAGAACGGCAAGGCCGTGGCGTACATGGGCGACGACGAGCGCTTCGACTACCTGTACAAGTTCGTGTCGGACAAGAAGTTCGACAGCGGGAAGTCGTACTTCGCCCGCCGGCACAACCTGACCCTGCTGGAGTCGGGTTCGCTGTACGTGGCGAAGCTCGGATTCACGTCGGCGGCGGAGATCGACGGCAGTGGCAAGCTGCCCGCCGACGGCGCGTTCAACGGCACCGGCGAGTGGGTCGCGCTGGTCAAGGACGGCAAGTCGCAGGTCCCCGGCATGTCGGTCGAGGAGGTGCTGATCTTCACGCGCCTCGCGGGTGACGCGGTCGGCGCGACCAAGATGGACCGCCCCGAGGACGTCGAGCCCAACCCGAAGACCGGCAAGATCTACGTCGCGCTGACGAACAACACGGCGCGCGGCCCAGCCGGCAAGGCGCCCGCCGACGAGGCGAACCCGCGCACGAACAACAAGCACGGCCACATCTTCGAGATCACCGAGGACAAGGGCGACCACACGGGCACGACGTTCACCTGGACGATCCCGATCGTCTGCGGCGACCCGAAGGACCCGGCGACGTACTTCATGGGCTTCGACAAGGCCCAGGTGTCGCCGATCTCGTGCCCCGACAACGTCGCGTTCGACGGCGCCGGCAACCTGTGGATCTCCACGGACGGCAACGCGCTCGGCACCAACGACGGCCTGTTCGCGGTGCCGCTCGAGGGCCCGGAGAAGGGCCATCTGAAGCAGTTCCTGACGGTGCCCTACGGCGCCGAGACCTGCGGCCCGTGGATCCACGGCGACAACAAGAGCGCGTTCGTCGCGGTGCAGCACCCGGGCGAGATCACCGGCGCCTCGATCGAGAAGCCGGCGTCGAACTGGCCTGACGGCGACTTCGCCAAGCCGGGCGTCGCGGTGGCGTGGCGGGTGGACGGCCGCAACATCGGCGTCTGAGCTCGCACCTGGTGGCGGGTGTCTCCCCGGTACGAAGGGGAGGCACCCGCTTCACTGTTCGGCCAGGACCGTCGCCAGGTGGTGGGCGGTGGCCAGCAGGCGGGTCCGCACGACCTTCGCCGAGGACATCAGCTCGGAGGGCGGCAGCGCGCACGCCAGCACGACCCTGCGGTCCGGGTCGCGGTCGTTGACGACCATGACCGCGGCGCAGGCGAGTCCCTGGCGGAACTGCCCGATCTCGATCTGCATGCCGCGGCGGTCGCCGGCGGCGAGGTCGGAGTCGAGCGCCTCGGGCGAGGTCAGCGTCGCCGACGTGTAGGCGCGCATCCCGAACTCCTTCAGGAACCGCCACCGCTGGTCGGCGCTCATCGTCGCGAGCAGCGCCTTGCCCAGCGCGGTCGCGTGCGCGGCCTCGTCGTAGCCGGGCACCAGGTCTTCGAGCGGCGGGGTCCGCGGGCCCTCGGCCACCGCCGTCACGGCGATCCTGCCGCCGATGAAGCGCCCCAGGTAGTGGCTGTAGCCCGTCTCGGCGGCGGCGCGGCGCAGCCGGTCCGTGACGGCGCTGGGCCCTCGGAACGCGAGCACGAGCTCCCGGTAGCGGTCGGCGATCTCCAGGCCGACCACGTAGGTGCCGTTCTCGCGGCGGATGACGTAGCCCTCGTACGCGAGGGTGCGCACCAGGTGATAGGTAGTAGCGACCGTGAAGTCACACCGCCTGGCGATCTGCTTCACGGTGAGGCCGCGTGGTGACTGACCCACGGCCTCCAAGACTCGTAGTGCCCTCGACACGCTCCGGATGAGGTCCGAGGGTTCGGCCTGTGGATCCCGCACCGCCGCCCCTCCCCAGCCGCAGCAGTAACTGGATTCACACCATATGAAACTGGATAGGGTCCAGGGAACACTTTGATCATTTCTAGGGCGATGTCAGGGAATCCGACCGCTCTACACATAGCGATGAATAGCCCATTCTGGACATGGGTGATGTGCAGTCATGCCATCGACACGCCGTGTGATGTGAGTAATGCCCAGGATCGACCCATGGGATCTGTGGAAGTAGAAGGCGACCACTTGAGTAACTGTCGGGCGAGTTTCGACCGGCCACTCCTGGCTGTCATCACGCCATTGCGAGTTGTTGCGGGGCAGGTATCGACGCCAGATGGCCATGAGCAATGTGGCAGACGGTGGCGACGCGGCACGAAAGGGCCGGCGCAGGGCACACGGAAGGCCGGTGCGGCAGTCACGCCGCACCGGCAAACCGCGGAAACGATCAGTTGGTGCGGTCGGCGATGAAGTCGCAGAGCGACTCGAGGGCCGCCCGCGCCGGCACGTGCGGCAGCGGGGCCAGGGACGCCCGTGCGCGGTCGGCATAGCCCCGGACGGTCTCGCGGGCCTGCTTCAGCGCCGCGGACTCCCGGAGCAGCCCCAGCGCCTCCGCGTGCAGCGCGTCGTCGGTGACCGGCCCCGCGGACAGGATCTCGCGGAGGCGGATCGACGCGGCGTCGCCGTCGCCGGAGGCCAGCGCGTAGAGCACCGGCAGCGTCGGCACGCCCTCGCGGAGGTCGGTGCCGGGCGTCTTGCCCGACTGGGTGCTCTCGCTGGCGATGTCGATCAGGTCGTCGGACAGCTGGAACGCGATGCCGAACGTCTCCGCGAAGGTCGCGAGCGCCTCGATCTCCTCTGCGCTGCAGCCGCCGAACATGCCGCCGAAACGGGCGCTGGTCGAGATCAGCGAGCCGGTCTTCTGCGAGATGACCCGCAGGTAGTGCGAGATCGCGTCCTCGCCGTCCAGCGGGCCGGCGGTCTCGGCGACCTGGCCGTGCACGAGGCGGGAGAACGTGCTCGACTGGATCTTGACCGCCTCGAGGCCGAGCTCGGTGGCGCACGCGGCGGCACGGGCGAAGAGGTAGTCGCCGATCAGGATCGCGAGGGAGTTGCCCCAGCGCGAGTTCGCGCTGGGGGCGCCGCGGCGCACGTCGGCCTCGTCCATGACATCGTCGTGGTAGAGCGTGGCGAGGTGGGTCAGCTCGACGACCGCACCGGCCATCACGACGTCGCGCGAGCTCGGGTCGCCGAAGTGCGCGGCGAGCGCCACGAGCAGCGGCCGGAAGCGCTTGCCGCCCGCGTTGACCAGGTGGCGGGCCGCCTCGGTCACCAGCGGGTTGGCGCTGTCGACGGAGTCGATCAGCACCGTCTCGACGTCCTTGAGGATCGCCATGACGCTGGCTTCCAGCGCCGGATCGGCGAATGTCAAGCCGACAGACGCACCCGATTGCACGGTTCCCGTACTCACCACAGCTCCAACGATGCCATAGCCTGTCCGATCAGCTAGCGGCGCCCTCATACAGCGACGTCCCCACGTGGTTGGCCACGGGGGACGTCACGGTGTGCGGGGCCTATCTACCGAAGAATGCCCCGGCGTGCTCGGTCGCATCGAGCAGCACGCTCGGGGCGACACCAAGCACCAAGGTCGCGACGGTCCCGATGACCAGCGCCGCTGCCGTCATCGCGCCCGGGATCGACACCGCAGGGGTGGTCTCGCCCGGCTCCGACAGCCACATCATGACGACCACCCGCAGATAGGGGAAGGCCAGAATGGCGCTGCTCACCACGCCGGCGATCACCAGCCACGTCTGGCCGGCGTCGATGGCGGAGGCGAAGACGCCGAACTTCGCGGTGAAACCGCTGGTCAGCGGCAGACCGGCGAAGGCCAGCAGGATGAACGTGAAGAGCGTCGCGTACAGCGGCGAACGCTTCCCGAGCCCGGCCCAGCGGGACAGGTGGGTCGCCTCGCCGTCGGCGTCGCGAACCAGGGTCACCACGGCGAACGCGGCGAGCACCGTGAAGCCGTAGGCGACCAGGTAGAACATCGAGCTGGAGACGCCCTTGTCGAACGCGAGGACGCCGACGAGCAGGTAGCCGGCGTTGGCGATCGAGGAGTAGGCGAGCAGGCGCTTGATGTCGGTCTGCGTGACGGCCAGGATCGCGCCGATGAGCATCGTGATGACCGCCACGGCACCGAGCACTTCCTGCAGCGCCCACTCGGTGCGGGCGAAGGCGACGTTGGCCAGCCGCAGCAGCCCGCCGAACGCGGCCACCTTGGTGCAGGCCGCCATGAGCGCGGTGACCGGGGTCGGCGCGCCCTGGTAGACGTCCGGGGTCCACACGTGGAACGGGACCGCGGCGGCCTTGAACAGCAGGCCGATCGACAGCATCGCCAGGCCGACGTAGAGCAGGATGTCGTCGTTGGCGGAGCCCTGGATCGCGGTGTCGATCGCCTTGAAGTCGACCTGGCCGGCGTACCCGTAGATCAGCGCGATGCCGAAGAGGAAGAACGCCGAGGCGAACGAGCCGAGCAGGAAGTACTTGAGCGCGGCCTCCTGCGAGAGCAGCCGCCGGCGGCGGGCGAGGGCGCACAGCAGGTACAGCGGCAGCGAGAAGACCTCGAGCGCCACGAACATGACCAGCAGGTCGTTGGCGGTGCAGAAGAGCAGCATGCCGCCGATCGCGAACATCGCCAGCGGGAACACCTCGGTGGCGCCGTTGGTGCGGGCGGCCTGGTCGCGGTCGGCGTCCGTGTTGGCGGTGACCGCGGCCTGCGCGACGAACGCGCCGCCGGTCTCCAGCGTCCGCTCCCCGATCAGCAGCAGCGACACGATGCCCAGGACGATGACCGAGGCCGACAGGAACAGGCCCGGCTTGTCGATGGCGACCGCGGTGTGCGCCGTGAGCAGCGCCTCCTTGCCGCTCTGGTTGATCACCATGACGAGCGCGGCGACGAGGCCGAGCAGCGACAGGGACAGCTGCACGGTGTGCCGCACCCGCCGCGGCACGAAGCCCTCGACGAGCACGCCGACGCATGCGACGCCGAAGAGGATCAGCATCGGCGACAGGGCCGCGTAATCCAGGTGCGGCAGTTGGAGTTTGTCGTTCACTTGCCGGCCTCCACGGTGCCTGCGGTGGCTTTCGGGTCGGTGACGTGCATGTCCGTCATCGTCGCCTTGATCGCCGGGTTGATCACGTCGATGACCGGCTTCGGGTAGAAGCCGAGCACCAGGATCAGCACGATCAGCGGCGTGACGACGACGGCCTCACGCAGCGACAGGTCGCGGGTCATCGCCTTGACCTCGAGCAGCTTCGGGTTCGTGGTGCCCTGCGTGGTGCGCTGGATCATCCAGAGCACGTAGCCGGCGGCCAGGATGATGCCGGCGGTGGCGATGACGGCCACCGTCTTGTTCACCGTGAACGTGCCGATCAGCACCAGGAACTCGGAGACGAACGGCGAGGTGCCGGGCAGGGCGAGCGAGGCGAGACCGGCGATGAAGAACACGCCGGCGAGGACCGGCACGAGCTTGCCGGCGCCGCCGAAGTCGCTCACCAGGGCGCTGCCGCGCCGGCTGACCAGCATGCCGACGACCAGGAAGAGCAGGCCGGTCGCGAGGCCGTGGTTGACCATGTACAGCACGGCGCCGGTGCCCGCCTGGGTGGTGAAGGCGAAGATGCCGATGCCGATGAAGCCGAAGTGGGCGATCGACGTGTAGGAGACCAGCCGCTTCAGGTCCTGCTGACCGATCGCCACCAGCGCGCCGTACACGATGCCCACCAGCGCGAGCGTCAGCCCGAGCCAGGCGAAGTACTTCGAGGCGTTGGGGAACAGCGGCAGGCAGTAGCGCAGGATGCCGAACGTGCCGACCTTGTCCATGACGCCGACGAGCAGCGCCGCCGAGCCGGCCTGCGCCGCGCCACCGGCGTCGGGCAGCCAGGTGTGGAACGGGAAGAACGGCGCCTTGATCGCGAACGCGAGGAAGAAGCCCAGGAACAGCCACCGCTCGGCCGTGACGCTGAAGTCCGCGGACAGCAGCGTCGGCCAGTCGAAGGTGTGCCCGCCCAGCACCCACAGCCCGACCACGGCGGCGAGCATGAACAGACCGCCGACGAGGGAGTACAGGAAGAACTTGACGGCCGCGTACTGCTTCTGGTGCCCGCCGTAGGAGCCGATGAGGAAGTACATCGGCACGAGCATGACCTCGAAGAACACGTAGAACAGGAACACGTCCTGCGCGGCGAAGACGCCGATCATCGTGGCTTCGAGGGCCAGCAGCAGCGCGAAGTACGCCGGCACCGACCGCTTGCTCTTGTCGGCGTCGTGCCACGAGGCGAGCACGACCAGCGGCACCAGCAGCGCGATCAGCGCGATCATCACCAGGGCGATGCCGTCGACCGCGAACGTGAACTTGGCGCCCCACTGCGGGATCCACGTGTACGACTCGCGGAACTGGAACCGGTCGCCGTTGGGCTTGAACTGCAGCCACAGTCCGACGGTCAGCGCCAGGATCAGCAGCGACCAGACAAACGCGGCGCGCTTGGCCAGCTCCGGCTTGTCCTTCGGCAGGAACGCGATCCCGGCGGCGCCGACGAGCGGCGCGACCGTGAGCACGGTCAGGTACGGAAAGGAGCTCATCCGAACGTCACCGCCAGCATGGCGGCCACCACGAGCACCGCGCCTCCAAGGATGGACAGGGCATAGGAGCGCACGAAACCGGTCTGCGCCCGGCGGAGCCGGCCGGAGCCGCCGCCAACACCCGCGGCGAGGCCGTTGACCAGCCCGTCGATGCCGCGGTTGTCGAGGTAGACCAGCGCGCGGGTCAGGTAGCGGCCGGGCGCCTCGAAGACCGCCTCGTTGAACGAGTCGGTGTAGAGGTTCTTGCGGGCCGCGGTCACCAGCGGGCCGGCCGGCTGCTCCTGCAGGGCGGTGCCCTTGTTGAACAGCGCGATGGCCAGGCCGGCGCCGGCGAACGTCATGACGAGCGACAGCGCGGTGATCAGCCAGTGGCTCATGACCGGCTCGTGCTCGGCGTGCTCGCTGCCGTAGACCGGGGTCAGCCACTCGGGCACGGAGGTCGACAGCAGGTAACCTGCCGCAACCGAGCCGATCGCCAGCAGGATCAGCGGGATCGTCATGATCTTCGGCGACTCGTGCGGGTGCCGGATGTCGTCGGTCCAGCGCTCCGGGCCGTGGAACGTCAGCCAGAAGAGCCGGGTCATGTAGAACGCGGTCAGCCCGGCGCCCAGCAGGGCCGCGCCGCCGAACAGCCAGGACGTCCAGTCGCCGCGCTCGAAGGCCGCCGCGATGATCGGCTCCTTCGAGAAGTAGCCGGACAGGAGCGGGAAGCCGATGATGGCCAGCCAGCCCAGGCCGAACGTGGCCCAGGTGATCTTCATGTACTTCCACAGTCCGCCGAAGCGGCGGATGTCGGTCTGGTCGTGCATCCCGTGCATGACCGAACCGGCGCCGAGGAACATGCCTGCCTTGAAGAAGCCGTGCGCCAGCAGGTGGATCAGGGCGAGCCCGTAGGCGGCGCCGCCGAGCCCGACCGCCAGGAACATGTAGCCGATCTGGCTGACCGTCGACCAGGCCAGGACCCGCTTGATGTCGTCCTTGGCGGTGCCGATGATGCAGCCCATCAGCAGCGTCAGCGCGCCGACCGCGACCACGACCGTCTGCGCCGTGGAGCTGGCGTCGAAGATCGGGTGCGACCGGGCGACCAGGTAGACGCCGGCGGTCACCATCGTGGCGGCGTGGATGAGCGCCGACACCGGGGTCGGGCCCTCCATGGCGTCGGGGAGCCAGGCCTGCAGCGGGAACTGGCCGGACTTGCCGGCCGCGCCGAGCAGCAGCAGGAGCGCCATCATCAGCACCACGCCGCTGCTGAGCTTGTCGACGCTGTTGAAGACCTCGGCGTAGTCGACCGTGCCGAGGTAGGCGAACATCATGAAGATGGCGATCGCGAAACCGGCGTCACCGACGCGGTTCATCAGGAACGCCTTCTTGCCGGCGGTCGCCGCGCTCGGGCGCAGGTACCAGAACGAGATCAGCAGGTAGGACGCGAGACCGACGCCCTCCCAGCCGAAGTAGAGCATCACGTAGTTGTTGCCGAGAACCAGCAGCAGCATCGCCGCGACGAACAGGTTGAAGTAGCCGAAGAACTTCCGGCGACCCGGGTCGTGGTCCATGTAGCCCACCGCGTACAGGTGGATCAGCGAACCGACGCCTGTGATCAGCAGGACGAACATCGCCGACAGCGGGTCGAACAGCAGACCCAGCTCGACCTTGAAGTCCCCGACGCCGATGTAGTCCCACAGCTTCAGCTCGACGCCGCTGCGGTTCTCCAGCCCGCGGAGCGTGAAGAAGTAGGTCAGTCCCAGCACGAAGGACGTGGCGACGCTGAGCACGCCGAGCCAGTGTCCCCAGCGGTCGGCGCGCTTGCCGAGCAGCAGCAGCACCGCCGCGCTCGCCAGCGGGATCGCGATGAGCAGCCAGAACGAGCCCAGCCACCCGGACGCCGCCGTGTAGGCGATTTGTTCCACAACCCGCTCCCTAGTACTTCAGCAGGTTCGCGTCGTCGACGCTTGCGGAGCGTCGAGTCCGGAAGATCGACATGATGATCGCCAGGCCGACGACGACCTCGGCCGCCGCGACGACCATGACGAAGAACGCCATGATCTGGCCGTCGAGCGTGCCGTTGATCCGGCTGAACGTGACCAGCGCGAGGTTGGCCGCGTTGAGCATGAGCTCGATGCACATGAACAGCACGATGGCGTTGCGCCGGATGAGCACACCCACCGCGCCGATCGTGAACAGGATCGACGCCAGGACGATGTAGTACGTCGGTGTCACTTCTCGGTCCCCTTCGGTGCGACGTCTGCCGACGTCAACTCCCGGGTCGGGAGGATCTTGGAGATGCTGCGGTCCGACGGGGTGCCGTCGGGCAGCCGCGCGGGCGTCGCCACCGAGTCGGACGTGGCGAACACGCCCGGGCCGGGCTTCGGCGCGGGGTAGTTGCCCGGCCGGAACCGGGCGAGCATCCGCTCCGGCTGGCTGATCTTCTCTTCCTTGCGCTTCTCGATGTGCGCCAGGATCATCGCGCCCACCGCCGCCGTGATCAGCAGCGCCGAGGTCACCTCGAAGACGAACACGTACTTGGTGAAGATGAGGCTGGCCAGGCCGGTCACGTTGCCGGCCGCGTTCGCCTCGGTCAGCCCCTTCGGGGTGCTCTCGCCGAGCGCGCGGTACAGCCCGACGCCCATCAGCAGGGCCAGCCCGACGCCGAGCAGGATCGCCACCATCCGCTGGCCGCGCAATGTCTCGATCAGCGAGTCCGAGGAGTCGCGGCCGACGAGCATCAGCACGAACAGGAACAGCATCATGATGGCGCCGGTGTAGACGATGATCTGCACCATGCCGATGAACGGGCCGGCCTGCAGGACGTAGAACACGCCCAGGCACATCATCGTGATCACCAGGAACAGCGCGGAGTGCACGGCGTTGCGCGCCCAGACCATGCCGATGGCGCCGAGGACCGCGAGCGGGGCGAGGATCCAGAAGGCGGTGGCCTCGCCGCCCTTCACGTCACCCGCGGCGGCCAGCAGCTCGAGGGAGTAGTTCACGCCTGACCCCCCTTGTAGTGCTCGGCACCCGCGGACGTGCCGGGGTTGTCGAGCGCGCCGACGTAGTAGTCCTTCTCGGTGTCGCCGAGACGCATGTCGTGCGGCGGGCGCTCCATGCCCGGCAGCAGCGGCGCGAGCAGCATCTCCTTGGTGAAGATGAGGTCGCGCCGGTTGTCGCGGGCCAGCTCGTACTCGTTGCTCATGGTCAGCGAGCGGGTCGGGCAGGCCTCGATGCACAGGCCGCAGAAGATGCAGCGGGCGTAGTTGATCTGGTACGTCTGGGCATACCGCTCACCGGGCGAGAAGCGCTCCTCCTCGGTGTTGTCGGCGCCCTCGACGAAGATCGCGTCCGCGGGGCAGGCCCACGCGCACAGCTCGCAGCCGATGCACTTCTCCAGCCCGTCCGGCCACCGGTTGAGGATGTGCCGGCCGTGGTACCGCGGGGCCGGAGGCTTGCGCTGCTCCGGGTACTCCTCGGTGACCACCTTCTTGAACATGTGCGAGAAGGTGACCCCGAACCCCTTCAGAGTCCCACCGATGCTCATGCTGACTCCTTGCCGGTCGAGACGGGCTCCCGCTCGACGATCACGCGCTTGGCCCGCGGGCTGGGCGGCACCTCGAGGTTCATCGGCGGCAGGGGGAAGCCCTTGGTGCCGCCGACCCGGCCACCCGGGTGCGCCTGCGGGATCTCGACCGCCTTGACGCCGCGACGCGACAGGCTCAGGGCCACGAGGCCGACCGCCAGGGCGGCGACGATGATCGCGACGGAGACGACGAACTTGGTCGTCGAGCTGAAGCTGTCGGTGTTGATCGTCAGCAGGATGCCGGCGAGGGACAGGATCCAGATCAGGTTGGCCGGGATGAGGACCTTCCAGCCGAACCGCATGAACTGGTCGTACCGCAGGCGGGGCAGCGTGCCGCGCAGCCAGACGAACACGAACAGCAGGAGCAGGACCTTGATGGTGAACCAGAGGACCGGCCACCAGCCCTGGTTGGCGCCGTCCCACAGCGAGATCGGCCACGGTGCCCGCCAGCCGCCGAGGAACAGCGTCGTGCACAGGCCGGAGACGGTGACCATGTTGACGTACTCGGCGAGGAAGAACAGCGCGAACTTCAGCGACGAGTACTCGGTGTGGAAGCCACCGACGAGCTCCGACTCGGCCTCGGGGAGGTCGAACGGCGCCCGGTTGGTCTCGCCGACCGCGGAGGTGAAGTAGATCAGGAAGCTCGGCAGCAGCAGGATGCCGTACCAGGCGGGCAGGTCCGCGCTCCAGCCGCCGATGTCGACGGTGCCGTTGCCGGCCTGCCTCTCCACGATCTGCGAGGTCGACATCGTGCCGGAGACCAGGAAGACCGAGACGATCGACAGGCCCATCGCGACCTCGTACGAGATCATCTGGGCGCTGGAGCGCAGGCCGCCGAGCAGCGGGTAGGTCGAGCCGGAGGCCCAGCCGCCGAGCACGACGCCGTAGATGCCCATCGACGAGCACGCCAGCACCAGCAGGACCGCCACCGGGATGTCGGTGAGCTGCAGCGGGCTGTGGTGGCCGAAGATCGACACCGTCGGGCCGAACGGGATCACCGAGAACGCGGTGAACGCGCAGATCGTGGAGATCACCGGCGCGAAGAAGAAGACCACCTTGTCCGCGAGGCGCGGCATGATGTCTTCCTTGAACGCCAGCTTCAGGCCGTCGGCGAGGGACTGCAGGAGGCCGAACGGGCCGTTGCGGTTCGGCCCCGGGCGGACCTGCATCCGGGCGACGACCTTGCGCTCGTACCAGATGGCGAAGAGCGTCATGACGACCAGGAACGCGAAGATCACGACGACCTTGGCGAGCACCAGCCACCAGGGGTCTTTGCCGAACTGGTCGAGGTTCGCGGCGAGGATCATGAGTTGGTACCCCCAGTGCTGATCTCGACCAGCGCACCTTCGGCCACGCCGAGCGTGCGCCGCAGGGTCGAGCCGGGCGAGTTCGTCGGGACCCAGACGACGCGATCGACCATGTCGGTGACCAGCGCCGGCAGGGTGATCGCGCCCCGTGCCGTGCCGACCGTCACCGGGTCACCGTCGACGACCCCGAGGTCGGCGGCGGTGCTCTTGGAGATCCGCGCGACCGGCGTGCGGGCGGTGCCGGCCAAGTGGCCGTCGCCGTCCTGCAGCGAGCCGCTGTCGATCAGGTGGTGCCAGGACGCCAGGACCGCCTGGCCGCCGGCCGGCGTGGCAGGCGCACCCGCGGCCACCGTCGGCACCGCGGCCCGGACGCTGGCGCGCAGCGCGGTGCCGGCCTCGGCGGTGCCCGGCAGCGGGAGCTCCGCGAGCGCGGCGAGCTGTGCCCGCGCCGCGACGACGTCGCCGACGCCCAGCTCGACACCCAGCTCACGGCCGATCGCGTCCAGCACCCGGGCGTCGCTCATCGCAGCGGTCTTCAGCACCGTGTCGAACGGCCGGACCCGGCCTTCCCAGTTGACGTAGGCGCCGCTCTTCTCGACCGCCGGGGCGATCGGCAGGACCACGTCGGCGCGCTTGGCGACGGCGCTGAGCCGCAGCTCCAGGCTGACCACGAACCCGACCGCGTCGAGCGCCTCCTCGGCCGCCCGCGGGTCGGCCAGGTCGCCCGGGTCGACGCCACCGACGAGCAGCCCGCCGAGCTGGCCGGCCTTCGCGGCGGCGATGATCGCGTCGGTGTCCCGGCCCGACGCGCTGGGCAGGACGCCCGCGTCGAGCTGCCACGCGACGGCGACCTCGCTGCGCGCGGCCGGGTCGTACACCGGACGGCCACCCGGCAGGAGGGTCGGCAGCGCACCGGCCTCGACCGCGCCGCGGTCACCCGCGCGCCGTGGCACCCAGGCGAGCTTGGCGCCGGTCTCCTCGGCGATCCGCGCCGCGGCGGACAGGCCGCCCTCGACGCTCGCCAGCCGCTCGCCGACGAACAGGATCGCGCCCTCCGCCGACAGCGCCTCGCGCAGCTGCTCGGACTCGCCGAGCACCCCCGCCTCGGCGCCCGGCGCGGTGAGGATGACGGTCGCGCCGAGCTTCTCGAACCCGCGGCTGACGAACGGGGCGACCGCGTAGCTGGCCAGCCCCCGCTTCAGGTAGGTCTTGCGGGCCCGCAGGAAGATGATCGGGCACTCCTCCTCGGGCTCCAGCCCGACGAAGACGACCGCGCCGGCACGCTCGATGTCGGCGTAGGTGACCTCGACCCGGCCGGCCACCGACGAGCCGAGGAACTCGGCCTCCTCCGCGGACAGCGGGCGGGCCCGGAAGTCGATGTCGTTGGTGCCGAGGGCGACCCGGGCGAACTTCGAGTACGCGAACGCGTCCTCGACCGTCAGCCGGCCGCCGGTCAGGACGCCGACGCCGCCGTTGTCCTTCGCCGCGGCGAGCCCGGCGGCCGCGACCGTGAGGGCCTCGGGCCAGCTCGCCTCGCGCAGCTCACCGGTCTTCGCGTCGCGCACCAGCGGCTTGGTCAGCCGGTCGGTGGCGTTGGTGTACTGGAACGCGAAGCGGCCCTTGTCGCAGTTCCACTCCTCGTTGACCGCCGGGTCGTCGCCCGCCAGGCGGCGCATGACCTTGCCGCGGCGGTGGTCGGCCCGCTGGTCGCAGCCGGCCGCGCAGTGCTCGCACGCGTTCGGCGTGGAGACCAGGTCGAACGGCCGGGCCCGGAAGCGGTACTGCGCGCTGGTGAGCGCGCCGACCGGGCAGATCTGGATCGTGTTGCCGGAGAAGTACGAGTTGAACGGCGCGTCGTCCTCGGGCGACTCGGGGTTGCCCCGGAAGACGCCGATCTGCTCGTTGGACGAGCGCTCCATGAGGTCGATGAACTTGTCACCGGCGATCTCGTCGGAGAACCGGGTGCAGCGCTGGCACAGCACGCACCGCTCGCGGTCGAGCAGCACCTGGGTGCTGATCGGCAGCGGCTTCGGGTACTCCCGCTTGTGCTCGACGAACCGGCTCTCGGCTTGGCCGTTGCTCATCGCCTGGTTCTGCAGGGGGCACTCGCCGCCCTTGTCGCAGACCGGGCAGTCCAGCGGGTGGTTGATCAGGAGGAACTCCATGATGCCCTCTTGGGCCTTCTTGGCCACGTCGGAGGTCATCTGGGTGCGGACCACCATGCCCTCGGCGACCGGCTGCGTGCACGAGGCCACCGGCTTGCGCTGGCCCTCCACGTCGACCAGGCACTGGCGGCACGCGCCGGCGGGGGCCAGCAGCGGGTGGTCGCAGAAGCGGGGGATGGAGATGCCGATCTGCTCGGCGGCCCGGATGACGAGGGCGCCCTTGGGTGCCTCGACCTCGATGCCGTCGATGGTCAGCTTGACCGTCTCGACCTTCGGAACGACGTCCGTCATCAGTGGGCTCCTACCAGTTCGCCCTTGAACATCGGGGCCTTGCGGCCTTCGATGTAGTCCAGGTAGTCCTGCTTGAAGTACTTGATCGAGGACGTCACCGGGCTGGTGGCACCGTCGCCGAGCGCGCAGAACGAGCGCCCGAGGAGGTTGTCGCAGGCGTCCAGCAGGGTGTCGAGGTCCTGGTGGGTGCCCTGGCCGGCGAGGATGCGGTGCAGGATCCGCACCATCCAGTAGTTGCCCTCGCGGCACGGGGTGCACTTGCCGCAGGACTCGTGGTGGTAGAAGGCGATCCACCGGTACGTCGCGTAGACGATGTCGTCCTGGTCGGAGAAGACCTGGACGGCGGTGGTGCCGAGCATCGTGCCGACGCTCATCATGCCCTCGAAGTCCATCGGCGTGTCGAGGTGCTCGTCGGTGAGCATCGGCGTCGACGACCCGCCCGGGGTCCAGAACTTGAGCTTGTGACCGGCCTGCATGCCGCCGGCCAGGTCGATGAGCTGCCGCAGCGTGACGCCGAGGCCGCACTCGAACTGGCCCGGGTTGTTGACCCGCCCCGAGATCGAGTAGATCTTCGGGCCGGGCGACTTCTCGGTGCCCATGCTGCGGAACCAGGCCGAGCCGCCGAGGACGATGTACGGGACGCTGGCGATCGTCTCGACGTTGTTGACGACCGTCGGCGAGGCGTAGAGCCCGTGCGTCGCGGGGAACGGCGGCCGCAGCCGGGGCTGGCCGCGATACCCCTCCAGCGAGTCCAGCAGCGCCGTCTCCTCGCCGCAGATGTACGCGCCGGCGCCGCTGTGGACGACCAGGTCGAGGTCGAAGCCGCTGCCGAGGATGTTCTTGCCGAGGTACCCCTTGGCGTACGCCTGCTCGACCGCGGCGCGCAGCCGGCGGGCGGAGTGGACGGCCTCGCCGCGGATGTAGATCGCGGCGAAGCTGGCCCGGATGGCGTAGGAGGCGATGATGACGCCCTCGACCAGCGCGTGCGGGTCGGCCATCATGAGCGGCAGGTCCTTGCAGGTGCCCGGCTCACCCTCGTCGGCGTTGACCACCAGGTAGTGCGGCTTGCCGTCATTCTGCGGGATGAAGCCCCACTTCATGCCGGTCGGGAAGCCGGCGCCGCCGCGGCCGCGCAGGCCCGAGTCCTTGACCAGCTGGATCAGCTCGTCGGGGTGGGCCTTGAACGCCTTGCGCAGCGCGGTGTAGCCGTCGAGCCGCTCGTACACGTCGATCTTCCACGCGTCGGGCGAGAGCCAGCGCTTGGTCAGCACCGGCGTCAGCTTCGACAGCGACTCCTGGGAAGGCTGGTAGTCGAGGGTCACGCCTTCGCCTCCTTCACTGCGTCTTTCTGAGGCGCGGGACTGTCACCGGCCGGCTTGGCGTCCGAGGCGGCCTTCGGCATGGTCTCGGCCGGCTTCGGCGCTTCCTCGGCCTTCTTGGTGATCGGCGTCTCCGGGTCGAAGCCGGGGACGGCGATGCCGAAGCGCTCCGCGAGCCGGTTGCCGGCGAGGGTCGGCTCGCCCGCGGGGCCGTCGGCGATGACGTCGTCGCCCCGGTCGTCGGCGAAGCCGGCCAGCTGGACCGCCATCTCCTTGAGCGTGCACAGGCGCGTGCCGCGGGTCGGCTGCGGGCGCTCGCCGTTCTGCAGCTGCTTGACCAGGGTGAGCGCGCTGTCCTCGGTGATCTGGTCGAAGAACTCGTAGTTGACCGTCATCACCGGCGCGTAGTCGCAGGCGGCCAGGCACTCGGCGTGCTCGAGCGTGATCTTGCCGTCGGCGGTCGTCTCGTCGTGGTCGACACCCAGGTAGTCGCGCAGCGCCTCGTACGCCTTGTCGCCGCCGAGGACGCCGCACATGGTGTTGGTGCAGACGCTGACCAGGTAGTCGCCGGTCGGCTTGCGCTTGTACATGGTGTAGAACGTCGCGACCGCGCCGACCTGCGCCTTGGTGATGCCCAGGGTCTCGGCGCAGAAGGCGATGCCCTCCGGCGAGACGTAGCCCTGCTCCGACTGCACCAGGTGCAGCAGCGGCAGCAGCGCCGAGCGCGAGCGGCCCTCGGGGTACCGCGCGATGATCTGCCGCGCGCGTTCGCGCGTGACCTCACTGAACGCCATTAACGATCACACCCACCCATGACGGGGTCGAGCGAGGCGCCGCCCACGATGACGTCGGCGAGCAGCCCGCCCTCGGCCATCGCCGGAATCGCCTGCAGGTTGACGAAGCTGGGCTCCCGGTAGTGCACCCGGTAAGGGCGGGTGCCGCCGTCGGAGATCGCGTGCACGCCGAGCTCGCCGCGGGGCGCCTCGATCGGCACGTACACCTGGCCGGCCGGCACCCGGAAGCCCTCGGTGACCAGCTTGAAGTGGTGGATCAGGGCCTCCATCGACTGGCCCATGATCTTGGCGACGTGGTCGAGGGAGTTGCCGAGACCGTCGCCGCCGATCGCCAGCTGCGCCGGCCACGCGATCTTCTTGTCGCCGATCATGATCGGGCCCGGCTCGAGCCGGTCCATGGCCTGCTGGATGATCCGCACCGACTGGCGCATCTCGTTGAGCCGGACCTTGTAGCGGCCCCACGCGTCGCCGGTCGGCTCGGTCGGGACCTCGAAGTCGTAGGTCTCGTAGCCGCAGTAGGGCTGCTGCTTGCGGATGTCCCAGCCGAGGCCGGCGGAGCGCAGCACCGGGCCGGTGATGCCCAGCGCCAGGCAGCCGGTCACGTCCAGCACGGCGACGCCCTGCGTGCGCTCTTTCCAGATCGTGTTGCCCGACAGCAGATCCTCGTACATGTCGATGCGATCAGGCATCCAGCCGAGGAACTCCCGGATCTTCGCCAGGGCCTCCTCGGGCACGTCCTGGGCGACGCCGCCCGGCCGCACGTAGGCCATGTTCATCCGCAGGCCGGAGACCATCTCGAAGATGTCGAGGATGTACTCGCGCTCGCGGAACCCGTAGATCATCATCGACAGCGCGCCGAGCTCCATACCGGTCGTCGCCAGCCACACGAGGTGGGAGGCGACCCGGTTGAGCTCCATCATCAGCACGCGGATGGTCTTGGCGCGGGGCGTGATCTGGTCCTCGATGCCGAGGAGCTTCTCGACCGCCATGCAGTAGCCGGTCTCGTTGAAGATCGGCGCCAGGTAGTCCATGCGCGTGACGAACGTGGTGCCCTGCGTCCAGTTGCGGAACTCGAGGTTCTTCTCGATGCCGGTGTGCAGGTAGCCGATGACGGTCCGGGCCTCCGTGACCGTCTCGCCCTCCAGCTCCAGGACCAGCCGGAGCACGCCGTGGGTCGACGGGTGCTGCGGGCCCATGTTGACGACGATGCGCTCCTCGGAGCCCGCCTCGTTGACGACGGTGTCCCAGTCGCCGCCGGTGACGGTGAAGACCCGGCCTTCGGTGGTCTCGCGAGCGCTGGCGTAATCGGTGGTCACTGGTAACTCCTCCGCTGGTCCGGCGGTGGGATCTCGGCGCCCTTGTACTCGACCGGCACACCGCCGAGCGGGTAGTCCTTCCGCTGCGGGAAGCCCTCCCAGTCGTCGGGCATGAGGATGCGGGTCAGGTTCGGGTGGCCGTCGAAGACGATGCCGAACATGTCGTAGGTCTCCCGCTCCTGCCAGTCGGCGGTCGGGTACACCTGGGTGACGCTCGGCAGGTGCGGGTCCTCGGCCGTGACCGCGGCCTCCAGCCGAATCCGGCGGCGGAACGTCATCGAGGTCAGGTGGTAGACGGCGTGCAGCCGCCGGGCGTCGGCACCGAGGTAGTCGACGCCGGACACCGACGACAGTAGCTCGAAACGCAGCGCCGGGTCGTCGCGCATGATCTGGGCGACCTCGGCGATGCGCTCGGGCACGATGTGCAGCGTCAGCTCGCCGCGGTCGACGACGACCCGCTCGATCGCGTCGTCGAAGCCCGGGTATGCCTCCTCGAGCGCGTCGACGACCTCGTCGAAGTACCCACCGAACGGCCGCGGCGAGTCCAGCTCGACCTCACGGCGCCGGCGCAGACCGCCGAAGCCGGAGGTGTCGCCCGTGCCGTGCACGCCGAACATGCCCCGCCCCGCGGTGCTGGACGGGGGATACTGCGCCGGAGCGCCGAGCTCGGCGCCGACCGGTTCTACCTCAGTCACTTCGCTCCTCCGGACAGGTTCGCCCGCTCTTCCATCCACTTCTGGATGCGCAGCTGCTCCTCGCGGCCCTGAGCGACGGCCTTGGTCCACTCGGCGCGCTTGGCCTTGTCGAACCGGTAGCTCGACGGCATGGCGCCCGGCGCCACGATCGGCGCGCCGTCGCGCTCGACCCGCGCCTCGATCATGCGGCGGCGACGGTCACCGAGCGGCTCGGCCATCACCTTGTCGTGCAGCCGCAGGATCGCGTCGATCAGCATCTCGGGCCGCGGCGGGCAGCCCGGCAGGTACATGTCGACGGGCACGATGTGATCGACGCCCTGCACGATCGCGTAGTTGTTGAACATGCCGCCGCTGGACGCGCAGACGCCCATCGAGAGCACCCAGCGGGGCTCCGGCATCTGGTCGTAGATCTGGCGCAGGACCGGGGCCATCTTCTGGCTGACCCGGCCGGCCACGATCATCAGGTCGGCCTGGCGGGGGCTGGCCCGGAAGACCTCCATGCCGAAGCGCGCCAGGTCGTAGCGGGCCGCGCCGGTCGCCATCATCTCGATGGCGCAGCAGGCCAGACCGAAGGTGGCGGGCCAGAAGCTGGCCTTGCGCGACCAGTTGACCAGCTTCTCGACGGTCGTCAGCAGGACGCCGGTCGGTACCTTTTCCTCGATGCCCATGGCTCAGTCCCAATCCAGCCCGCCGCGCCGCCACACGTAGGCGAACGCGACGAACACCGTGACGATGAACAGGACCATCTCCACGAACCCGAACACCCCGAGCATGCCGAAGTTCATGGCCCACGGGTACAGGAAGATGATCTCGATGTCGAAGACGATGAAGAGCATCGCGGTCAGATAGAACTTGACCGGAAAGCGGCCACCGCCGACGGGCTGCGGAGTGGGCTCGATGCCGCACTCGTAGGCGTCGAGCTTCGCCTTGTTGAAGCGGCGCGGCCCGACGAACGGGGCCGCCGCCACCGAGAACAGCGCGAAGGCTGCGGCGAGGGCGAAGAGTCCGAGGATAGGTACGTACGGCGCGAGCGACATTGTGCTGCTCCGTCCTTTCGGCGAGCCCGGCGGGGCTGCCGCCCCAGGGGACCACTCAAGCTGTATGCGGTTTAACACTATTCGGTGAGGTCCGGACTACTCCGTCCGGGGCGGTGCTTTTGGCGGTGCTTTGGCTGTTCAGTTGCGGTTTTCGGGATGTGCCGTCATATGTCGGCCTTGTGGCTAGGCTGCCGGTGCGATGCGGGTCATCGCGTTGATCACACGGTCCATGGCGTCGCCACCTCGCGGGTCGGTGAGGTTGGCGAGGAGCTTCAGCACGAACCGCATGAGCATCGGGTGGGGCATGCCGTGCTTGGTGGCCACCCGCATCACCTGCGGGTTGCCGATCAGCTTCACGAAGATGTTGCCGAGCCGGTAGTAGCCGCCGTAACGCGCCTTGAGCTCGGTCGGGTAGTTGGCGAGCACCCGCTCGCGCGCGGTGCCCTGCGGGCGGGCCAGGGCCTGGATGGCGATCTCCGCCGCCAGCTCGCCCGACTCCATCGCATACGCGATGCCCTCGCCGTTGAACGGGTTGACCATGCCGCCCGTGTCGCCCACCAGCAGGACGCCCCGGGTGTAGTGCGGCACCCGGTTGAAGCCCATCGGCAGCGCGGCACCCTGCGGCTTGCCCTCGGCGTTGGCCGGGTCGGACAGGCCCCACTCGGCCGGCGTGTTGTCGACCCAGTCGGAGAGCAGCGTCTTGTAGTTGGTCTTGCCATAGGCCACGCTGCTGTTGAGCACGCCCAGGCCGACATTGACCCGGCCGTCGCCGAGGCCGAAGATCCAGCCATAGCCGGGCAGCAGCTTGTCGCCGGACTCGCGGCTGCGCAGCTCCAGCCACGACTCCAGGTAGTCGTCGTCGTGCCGGAGCTCGCTGCGGAAGTATTGGCGGACGGCCACACCCATCGGCCGGTCCTCCCGCTTGGCGATGCCGAGCGCGAGCGCGAACCGGCCGGAGACCCCGTCGGCCGCGATGACCAGCGGCGCCCGGAACTCCAGCGGCTCCTTGCCGGGGCCGGTCGCGGTCACGCCGACCACCCGGCCGGTGCGGTCGAGGATCGGCCCCGTCACCGGCGTGCCGGTGCGCAGGATCGCGCCGGCGTCGGTGGCGGCCGTGGCCAGCATCTGGTCGAAGTCCATGCGGGTGCGGGTCAGCCCGTAGTCCGGGAAGCTCGCGAGGTCGGGCCAGTCGAGCTCGAGCCGGATGCCGCCACCGATGACGCGCAGGCCGCGGTTGTGCAGCCAGCCCTTCTCCTCGGTGGTGTCGATGCCCATCTTGATGAGCTGCTTGACCGCGCGCGGGGTCAGACCGTCGCCGCAGACCTTCTCCCGGGGGAACTCGGTCTTCTCCAGCAGCAGGACCCGCAGCCCGTGCCGGGCGAGGTGGAACGCGGCGGACGAGCCGCCGGGACCGGCGCCGACGACGATGACATCTGCGTCTTGCCGAGTGTCGGTCACAGCCGTCACCTCCTGCCCTTCGTCAGTCTGACCGGTGGCTTCCGGGCTCGTTCCCGGTCGTTGTCCGGCTCGTGAAAGTCTTCACAAAGTCATCTGGTGCGAGTCTAGAACCGCGAAGAGGTCCCCTGTCGGTTAGGCGACCCTAAGTTTTCACCCGAGCGGTCACCTAGATCGGCAAATAGGACGACAAGGCAGTGGTCGGTCGGGTCTGAGGCCGTGGAGACGGTGATCATGGCGCCGGGTTATCCACAGAAAATTGTTGTGCGTCGACTTCGCGTGGATGCGTGACGATCCTCGGTCATCATGAACCCCGGGCAGCCGGACCGTGACCGGCTCGACGCACTTGCCGCTGACCAACGCGGCCTTTTCACTCGCGCACAGGCTCTGAGCTGCGGTTTCACCACCCTGCGGATCAGGACCAAGGTGCAGGCCGGCGACTGGTCCCCTGTCGTCCGGGACGTCTTCGCCGACCGCGGCCTGCCGGTCACTCCCCGGCTGCGCGACGTCGCCGCGCAGCTCGCCCTTCCCGGCGCCGTGCTCGCCGGCCCGTCCGCCGCCCGCTGGCACGGCTGGGAGGTGCCGAGCAGCGAGACGTTCGTCGCATTTCCCGGCCGCCGGCCCCGGCTCAGGCATGTCCACATCGTGCCGGTGGACCTGCCCGCGTCGGACGTCTGCACCGTCGACCAACAGCAGGTCACGACGCCGTCACGCACCGTCTTCGACTGCGCCCGCCTGCTGCCCGACGGTGCCGCCTCGGCCCTGCTCGCGACCGCCCTGCAGGAGTGCTGGACGACGATGCCCGACCTGGCGACCCGCATCCGCGACGCCACCGGCCGGCACGGGACACCGCGGCTGGTCCGGCTGGTGCGGGTGGTCGCTCTGGGCAACCGCACGGCCGCGCAGAAGCTGGCGGGGAAGCTGCTGCAGCGGGCCGGGATCTGGGGCTGGTCACCGCACGAGCCGATCAGCGACCGGTGGGGCCTGATCGGCCTCGGCGACCTGGTCTTCCCCGAGGCGAAGCTGGTCATCGAGCTGGGCATCGACGAGCTGGAGCCGGCGCCGCTGCGGGAGCGGCACACCCGGCTGGCCGCCGCCGGTTGGACGGTCGTCAGCTATTCCTGGACCGACCTGACCACCCGCCCGTCCGATCTGGTGGCCGAGCTGCGCCAGCATCTGGACCGCTTGACCCCGGTGCGGTGGTGACGGTGGTGCCGCCGTCGCTCGGCCTGCCGCACTGGAAGGCCCGGCCGGGGGCCCGCCCTCCGCCCGGCTTCCTTTTGATCCCGTGCGGTTCCGGTAGCCCTGACTGCTGGAACCGCACGGGATCACGGGTGAGCCGCGCGTCGCGGCGGCGGGAGCCATGGCCGATGGCAGCCGGCCATCGGATGCTGCGCGGCGGCGATGCCGGTGCGGGCGCGGGCGGGTCTGCACGCTGAGCATTCCGCGCGGGTTTGGGTGAGGATCCCGCGAGTGCGCCCCTGAAGCGGCACGTGGCGTCCGGCGACGGACAGGTCGACCGAGACCCGCGAGTGCGCCCCTGGAGCGGCTCGTCGCGTCCGGCGACGGACAGCTCGACCGAGAACGGCCGGCAGCGGAGAGGAGGACCGGATCCGACGGACCTGCCGCGTGGTGCGGCGCGGGCATCCCCCGACAGGGCCGGCCGCCGCGGTTGGGATGGGCGCCTTACGACGGACCTGCCGCGCAGTGGGGCTGCGCGGATTGGGTGAGCGTCCCGCGACGCACCTGCCGGCAGTGCGGAAAGAGTGTCCCTGGCGGGCCGCCGCGCACTGCCCCGGCCGGGGGCGCCATGCAGACTCAGGAGCTTCCCCGACGGACCTGCCGCGTCACGGGGAACGGGTCTCCCCCGGCGGGGCCCGCCGGGGTCCAGGGCGAGTGCCCGCGGCCGGGTCTGGCGTTGGGCGGCGGTCGGGCTAGACGCGGAAGCCGCGGTGCAGGGCCACCACGCCGCCGGTGAGGTTGCGCCAGGCGACCTTGCGCCAGCCGTTGGCGGCGACGCGGGCGGCCAGGCCTTCCTGGTCGGGCCAGGCGCGGATGGACTCGGCGAGGTAGACGTAGGCGTCGGGGTTGCTGGAGACGCGCTTGGCGACCTGGGGAATGGCCTTGACCAGGTAGCCGAGGTAGGCGCCGCGGAAGGGGCGCCAGGTCGGGTGGCTGAACTCGCAGATGACCAGGCGACCGCCGGGCTTGGTGACGCGGGCCATCTCCCGGAGCGCGGCGTCGGTGTCGACGATGTTGCGCAGGGCGAAGGAGATGGTGATGGCGTCGAAGGTCTCGTCGGCGAAGGGCAGGGCCAGGGCGTCGCCGGCGAGCAGCGGGACGGCCGGGCGCTTGGCGTGGCCGGCCTGGAGCATGCCGATGGAGAGGTCGACGCCGACGGCGAAGGCGCCGGACTTGGCGAGCTCCTCGGTCGAGACGCCGGTGCCCGCGCCGAGGTCGAGGACGCGTTCGCCGGGCTTGAGGCCGAGCGCGAGGCGGGTCTCGCGGCGCCAGATGCGGTCCTGGCCGCCGGAGATCACGGTGTTGGTGAGGTCGTAGCGCTTGGCCACACCGTCGAACATGGCGGCGACCTCGTGGGGCTGCTTGTCCAGCGAGGCGCGGCTCATGACGACACCGGCGTCAGCGGGATGGAGCGGCCGGTGCCGCCGCCGGGGAGGGCGATCGAGGAGAAGTGTGACTGCACGCGGTCATCCGTGGGGTCGTCGGCGGGGGTCAGGTGTACGCGCAGGTGGCGGTACTGGGTGTCGCGCTGCGCGGGGATCCGGTCGGCGTCGCGGATCATCTGGACCAGCTCGGTGAGGCGGGAGCGGTGGCGGGCGCCGGCGGAGGAGATGACGTTCTCCTCCAGCATGATCGAGCCGAGGTCGTCGACGCCGAGGTGCAGCGACACCTGACCGACGTCCTTGCCCGTGGTGAGCCACGAGGACTGCAGGTGGGCGATGTTGTCGAAGAACAGCCGCGAGACCGCGACGAGCCGCAGGTATTCGAGGCTGGTCGCCTGGGTGCGGCCCTTCAGGTGGTTGTTCTCCGGCTGGTACGTCCAGGGGATGAACGACCGGAAGCCGCCGACGGTGCCGTCGAGGTCCGCCTCGGTCGTGTAGCCGTTGGCGACGGCCTTGTCCTGCACGTCGCGGATCATGCGCAGGTGCTCGATGCGCTCGGCGTTGGTCTCGCCGGTGCCCATCATCATCGTGGCGGTGGAGGAGACGCCGAGGCGGTGGGCCTGGGTCATGACCTCGAGCCAGCGCTCGCCGGACTCCTTGAGCGGGGCGATCGCCTTGCGCGGGCGCTCGGGCAGCATCTCCGCGCCGGCGCCGGCGATGGAGGCGAGGCCGGCGGCCTTGATCCGCAGGATCGCCTCCTCGATCGAGACGCCGGAGACCTTGGCCATGTGCAGGACCTCGGACGGGCCGATCGAGTGGATGACCAGCGCCGGGAACGCCTGCTTGACGGCGGAGAACAGCTCCTCGTAGTACTCGACGCCGTAGTCCGGGTGGTGGCCACCCTGCAGCATCACCTGGGTCGCGCCGAGGTCGACCGCCTCCTGGCAGCGGTGCAGGATCTCCTCGGTGCCGTGCGTCCAGCCCTCGGCGTGCTTCGGCGCCCGGTAGAAGGCGCAGAACTTGCAGGCCGTGACACAGACGTTGGTGTAGTTGATGTTGCGGTCGATGAGGTAGGTGACGATGTTGTCCGGGTACCGCCGGCGGCGCACCGTGTCGGCCGCCTCGCCGAGCGGGTGGAACGGGGCGTCGGTGTAGAGCAGCAGCGCCTCCTCCGCGCTGATCCGCCCGCCGTCTGCCGCACGCTGCAGGATGTCGCTGATCACCGGAGTCTCCGTCACACCTCCGAGACTACGTTGGCGGCAAACGGGTATGGCAGGGCCCCGTTCCCTCTCGTGCCTAGGATCACCAAGTGACTGACATGCGTTATCGACGCCTCGGCTCCTCTGGCCTGACCGTCTCCGTCGTCGGCATCGGCTGCAACAACTTCGGCGGCCGCATCGACGCGGACCGCGCGGCGAGCGTGGTCCACGCCGCGATCGATCTCGGGGTGACCCTGTTCGACACCGCCGACGTGTACGGCGCGACACCGGGCGCCTCGGAGGAGGCGCTGGGCAGGGCGCTGGGGAAGCGCCGAGACGAGGTCGTCGTCGCGACCAAGTTCGGCATGGACGCCCGCGGCTCGAACGGGCCCGACTGGGGCGCACGGGGCAGCCGGCGGTACATCGCGAAGGCCGTCGAGGCGTCGCTGTGGCGCTTGAAGACCGACTACATCGACCTGTACCAGCTGCACGCCCCGGACCCGGGGACGCCGATCGAGGAGACCCTCGACGCCCTCGACGCGCTCATCAAAGCGGGCAAAGTCCGGTACATCGGACACTCGAACTTCTCCGGATGGCAGGCGGCCGACGCGGCATGGACCGCGAAGACCACCGGGAAGGCGCCGTTCGTCAGCGCACAGAACTACTACTCGCTGCTGGAGCGTGGCATCGAGAAGGATCTGGTCCCGGCGCTGGAGCACTACGGAGTGGGTCTGCTGCCGTTCTTCCCGCTCGCGCACGGGCTGCTGACCGGCAAGTACCGGCGCGGCGAGGCCGCCCCCGAGGGCACCCGCCTGGCGCGGGACGGCTTCGACAAGGTCCTCGCCGAAGCGCCCTGGGACACGATCGAGCGCCTGGAAGCGGTCGGCAGGGAGCGCGGCGTCGACCTGCTGACGGTCGCGATCGGTGGGCTGGCCGCCCGGCCGGCGGTGACCAGCGTGATCGCCGGCGCCACCAGCCCCGAGCAGGTCAGTGCCAACGTCGCGGCCGGATCCTGGATCCCCACCGCCGAGGACCAGGCCGCGATCGAGGCCGCCCTCACAAGTTGATCTTGCCCACGGTGTCCAGCGACGGTGAGGCGGATCCGCCGGCAGGCTCCCTGGTGACGGCGAAGGTGGGCGCGAGGCCGGAGATGTACTGCCGGCCCGTCCCACCGGCCACGACGCCGGCATTGTGCGCCGCGTCGTCGACCATCCACAGCTGGTAGTCCTTGTCCGCGCCCGGGTCGTCGAGGCCGTCCAGCACCGCCACCGCGGCGTTCCGGGACGGCGAGACGATCAGCGTCACCCGGCCGCCCGCCATCTCGGACGAGACCAGGCGGGCGTCCGGGGCGGCGAGGACGGCGTCGATCCGCGCGTTCTCCCGCTGGACGTCCCGCTGCGCGACCGTCCAGGTGCCGACGCCCACGCCGGCGGCCAGCACCGCGGCGGCCACCGCGCCGGCGGTCCAGCGCAGCAACCGGGAGCGCCGGGACCGGCCCGCGCCGGAGGCCCCCCGCCGGGGACGTTCCTGCGCGGTCCGGCCGATCTCAGCCAGTACAGACTCCCGCAAACGCGGCGGGGGTGCCTCGGCGACCGCGTGGGTCAGCCACGAGGCCGTCTCCCGCAGCTCGGCGACCTCGACCGCGCATGCCCCGCACTCCCGCAGGTGCCGGTCGAAGGCGGCGCGCTCCAGGTCGTCGACCGCGTCCAGCGCGTACGCGCCCGCCAGCGCGTGGATGTCCACCGTCTCGGCCATCAGAACGCCACCCCCAAGCAGTCCCGCATCCGGATCAGCCCGTCACGCATGCGGGTCTTGATGGTCGGCAGTGCGGTGCCGAGCAGGTCGGCGACCTCGCGGTAGCTGTTGCCGTTGTAGTACGCGAGCGTGATCGCCTCGCGCTGCAGGTCGGTGAGTCCGTCGAGGCAGCGGCGGACCTGCTGCTGCTCGATGCGGGCCGTCGCGGTCTCGACGACGTCGTCGAACGGGGTGTCGACGCTGCGGGCGGCCACCCGCTGCGCCCGGTCGCTGCTGGCCTGCTCGGCGCGGACCCGGTCGACGGCCCTGCGGTGCGCGATCGTGAAGACCCACGCGGTCGCGGAGCCGCGGGTGCCGTCGAAGCGGCCGGCGTTGCGCCACACCTCGACCATGACCTCCTGCGCGACCTCCTCCGACTGGGCCGGGTCGCGCAGCACACGGCGGATCAGTCCGTACACGCGGGGCGACAGCAGGTCGTACAGCTCGGCGAACGCCCGCTCGTCGCCGCGGGCGACCCGGCTCAGCAGCTCGTCGGCGTCGACCCGGCGCTGCGGTGCCGGCACGGCGACGAGTCGCTGGGTGGGCAGCTCCTCGTGTTCGGGTCTCATGCCGGTGATTCGGAGCGGCCGCGGCCGCGGATGGGATCGATCCCGAGCGTCATGCGTCGTAGTCCACCACGACCTTGTCCGTGATCGGCAGGGCCTGGCAGGTGAGGACATAACCGGCGGCGACCTCGTCGGGCTCCAGCGCGAAGTTGCGGGCCATCTCCACGGAACCGGACACGACCTTGGCGCGGCAGGTGGAGCAGACGCCGCCCTTGCACGCGTAAGGCAGCTCGGGTCGCTGCCGGAGCGCGGCGTCGAGGATCCGCTCATCAGGAGCCATCGCGATGGTCGACGTCCGGCCATCGAGCACAATGTCGACCGTCACGCCCGCTGTTTCGAAGATGGCACGGGCAGGCGCTGCCGGTACATCGGCGACATGAAACAACTCCGTGTGCACGGCGTCGTCGGACACGCCCCGGAGGCTCAGGGCGACCCGGGCGTCGAGGACCATGCCGTGCGGCCCGCACAGGAACCACTCGTCGACGGTGCCCGCCGGCAGCAGCGTGTCGAGGATGGCGCCGATGCGCTCCTCGTCGAGGCGCCCCGACAGCAGCGCCGACTCCTGCGCCTCCCGCGACAGCACATGGACGACGTGCAGCCGCTCACGGTAGCGGTCCTTGAGGTCGGCGAGCTCCTCCGCGAACATGACGGTGCCGGCGGCGCGGTTGCCGTAGACGACGGTGAACCGGCTGCCCGGCTCGACCTCGAGGGCCGTCGCGACCAGCGACAGGACCGGCGTGATGCCGGAGCCGGCGACCAGCGCCGCGTAGTGCCGGGTGCGGGACGGGTCGAACGCCGTGGTGAAGTGGCCCAGCGGCGGCATCACGTCGATCTCGTCGCCGGGGCAGAGGCCGGCGACCGCGTAGGACGAGAACGCCCCGCCGGGCACCGCCCTGATCCCGACCCGCAGGACCCCTTCGGCGGCGAGCTTCGACGGGCTCGAGCAGATGGAGTACGAGCGGCGGATCTCGGTGTCGCCGTGCCACCTGCGCACGGTGAGGTGCTGCCCCGCCTGGAACGCGAACGCGGCGCGCTGTGCCACCGGGACGTCGAACGTCACCACGACCGAGTCGTCGGTGAGCTGCTCGACGTCGACGACGGGCAGTCGCTGGAACGCCGGACGCCGTTTGCCGGTCGGGCCGCCCTGCTGCTCGCCGGCCTGACCGGTCTGCGTCTGGCTGGTCATATCGCCTTCACCGCGTCGAAGGGCTCGAGGCAGGCGGTGCAGCGCCACAGCGACTTGCACGCGGTCGAGCCGAACCGGGACAGCTGCTGCGTCGCCGGCGACCCGCACCGCGGGCACCGGATCGACAGCTGGACGGTCACCCTGGTGGAGTTCGGCGGCGCGATGCCGGCCGCGGCCAGCTTCGACCGCCCTGCCTCGGTGATCATGTCGGTGGTCCAGGGCGGGTCGAGCACGGTCCGCACCTCGACGTCGGCGACGCCCGCGTCGTGCAGGGCGGACTCGATGTCGGCGCGGATCAGGTCCATGGCGGGGCAGCCCGAGTACGTCGGGGTGATCGTCACCGTGACGGCGTCGCCGTCGACCGAGACGTCGCGGAGGATGCCGAGCTCGGCGACGTTGAGGACCCGCAGCTCGGGGTCCTTGACGGCGGCGACCACGTCGAACAGCGTCACCAGCGGGCTCCCGGGTGCGCGCGGTGCAGGACCTGCATGTCGGCGAGCAGCTCGGCGAGGGCGTCGGTGTGCTCGCTCCTCGGCGCCGCCGCCGCTTCGGTCGTGGGTCTGGTCAGCATCGCTTCGGCGAGGACCGCGTCGATCGTGTCGAGCCAGGCCGGGCGCAGCGTCGACGGGGCGACCACGACGCCGGTGAGGGCCAGGGCGTGCACGGCGGGGTCGGCCCCGAACAGCTGGTGCGTGTAGGGCCAGATCTGGTCGACGGCGGCCTGCATGCGGCGGTGCGACTCCTCGGTGCCGTCACCGAGCCGCATCACCCACCTGGAGCTGTGATCGACGTGGTACGCCGACTCCTTCCTGGCCTTGGCGGCGACCGCGGCGATCCGCTCGTCGCCGGCGCCGATCGACCGGTCGTAGAGCAGCCGCTGGTACACCGACAGGAACAGCAACTTGGCCATGGTGACCGCGAAGTCACCGTTGTCGAGCTCGACCAGCTGGACGTTGCGGAACTCGTGCGCGTCGCGCAGGTATGCCAGGTCGTCCTCGGTGCGGCCCTGGCCTTCCAGCTCGCCGGCGTAGCTCAGCAGCATCCTGGCGACGCCGAGCTGGTCGAGGGCGATGTTGGCCAGGGCGATGTCCTCTTCCATCTCCGGCGCGCGCGAGCACCACTCGCTCAGCCGCTGCGCGGCGATCAGCGCGTCGTCGGCGAGGCCCAGCACGTATCCGAAGTGGCTCATATGTGGCTCGCACCTTCGGGCACGTCGTAGAACGTGGGATGCCGGTACACCTTGTCGGCGGCGGGCGCGAAGAAGGCGTCCTTCTCGTCCGGGCTGCTCGCGGTGATCTCCGCGGCCGGCACGACCCAGATCGAGACGCCCTCCTGGCGGCGGGTGTAGACGTCGCGGGCGTTGCGCAGCGCCATCTCGGCGTCGGCCGCGTGCAGGCTGCCGACGTGGGCGTGCGACAGCCCGCGCCTCGGCCGGACGAATACCTCAAACAACACTGTTCTCTCTTTTCACCGCGTACGCCATGGCGGCCTCACGCACCCAGGCGCCCTCCTCATGGGCGCGCCGGCGGTGCTCCATGCGCTGCCGGTTGCAGGGTCCGTCGCCCTTGATCACGCGCATCAGCTCGTCATAGTCGGGCTGGGTGTAGTGGTGCTGCTGGCGCTCCTCGTCCCACCGCAGGTCGGGGTCGGGGATCCGCAGCTCGAGGACGCCGGCCTGCTGGACGCACATGTCGACGAACCGCTGCCGCAGCTCGTCGTTGGAGAACCGCTTGATCTTCCAGGCCATCGACCGCTCGGAGTGGGTCGAGTCGCCGTCGGGCGGGCCGAACATCGCCAGCGACGGATACCACCACCGGTCGACGGCGTCCTGCGCCATCGCCTTCTGCTCGGGGGTGCCGTGCGACAGCGTGTGCAGGATCTCGAACCCCTGCCGCTGGTGAAACGACTCCTCCTTGCAGACGCGGATCATCGCCCGCGCATACGGTCCGTAGGAGCACCGGCACAGCGGCACCTGGTTGACGATCGCGGCCCCGTCGACGAGCCAGCCGATCGCGCCTACGTCGGCCCAGGTCAGGGTCGGGTAGTTGAAGATGGAGCTGTACTTCTGCCGCCCGTCGATGAGCATCTCGACCAGCTCGTCGCGGGAGATGCCGAGCGTCTCGGCGGCGGCGTAGAGGTACAAGCCGTGACCGGCCTCGTCCTGCACCTTCGCCAGCAGGATCGCCTTGCGCTTCAGCGACGGCGCGCGGGAGATCCAGTTGCCCTCCGGCTGCATGCCGATGATCTCCGAATGCGCGTGCTGGGCTATCTGCCGGATCAGCGTCTTGCGGTACGCCTCAGGCATCCAGTCGCGTGGCTCGATCTTCTGGTCGGCCGCGACGATCGCGTCGAAGTAGCCCTGGAGGTCTTCCCCGGCCGCGACGTCCCGGCCGGCGGCGTCGTGAAGGTCCCGCTCGGCGCTGTCCACCTGCTCGAGGAGCGGGGCGAAGTCGTTGCCGTACACACCCTCAGTGTTACAGCAACCGACCGTATCGGCAAGAAGGTGTCACAGCCATCGAGGCAACTACCAGTGACTTTGAGCGCGTCCGCGCTGCGAGGAATGCGTTGGAAGGAGAGACTGTCCGGGATCGTCACGTGGCGTCACCCCCTGATCGCTTACGTGCCGGTTACACCAGCTACATCTGCTCATGACCAGCGGTCGATGCAATGGGTGCGACCGCCAGGGAGGACCACCGACCCATGCTCAAGCGCGTCGGATTCACCATGCTCGTACTGTTGGCCGTCGCAGTGATGATCGGCGTCCCGTTCGTGTGGGGCAGCGACATGATGGACGACCGCACCTCCAGCGCCGCCGCGCCCGCCGCCGTGACCGAGTCCGCGACGCTGCGGGTCGAGGCGACCCGGAAGGCGGCTCCGGCGGCGCCGGCCGCCCCGTCACTCCCACCGGCGCTACTGCACCCCGCCGCGGTCACGGTCGACGCCGCGGGCTTCTGGTCCTGGACGGTCCTGGACCGCCGCACCGGCGACATGGCCGGCTCCCCCAACGCCGCCACCACCCAGCGCACCGCCTCGATGATCAAGGCCTGGCTGGCCGCCGACTACCTGCGCCGCACCCCGGACCCCAGCGCCGCGAACCTCCGCCAGCTCACGTCCATGATCCGCAACAGCGACAACACCGCCGCCTCGCACTTCTGGACCCTCAACGACCGCTCGGCCAGCATCACGCGGCTCGTGCAGCTGTGCGGGCTGACGGACAGCAAGGCATACATCGACTGGGCCAGCACCCTGCTCTCGGCCCGCGACGCCGCCCGGATGGGCGCCTGCATCGGCGACGGCCGCGCGGCCGGCCCGAAGTGGACCGACTGGGTCCTCAACGAGATGCGCAACGTCTCCAGCAGCCAGGAGTTCGGCATCGTGCCCGCCCTGCCGACCGCGGAGCAGGCGACGACGGCGGTCAAGAACGGCTGGATCGCCCGCAGCGACGGCCAGTGGCACGTCAACTGCCTGGCCATCGGCACCGAGTGGGTCCTCAGCGTCCTGACCGTCTACCCGTCCTCGAAGGGCATGGACTACGGCGCCGGCATCTGCGCCAGCGTCACCCGCCAACTCCAGGCCTGAGCGAACGCCGCCCGCTCTGCGTTCGCCTGCCTGTGGCGCTCGCCTACGGTGGCGTTCGCCTGCGGGCGGCGTTTCCCTCTGCCCGGTGCTCGCCTGCGCCTAGCCCGTTCCCGCCGCAGGTGACTCTCCCGGCGCCCGTATCCGTTCGCCGCCCGATCACCCGCGCCGACGCCCGTGCCCACCTGGGTCTTCCGGCAGCGGGACGAGGTCCCGCAGGGCCGAACCGTGCGTCTCGCCGGCGACGGCACATACGCTCGCTCAGCTCTACCGAGCGCGCGAACCCGGGCATCCCACCAGGCGCGAGCCGAGCGTCCCGGCCGAGCCCGGCATCCCAGCCCGGGCGTCCCAGCCGAGCCCGGCGTCCCAGCCAAGCCCAGCGTTCGAGCCCGGCGCGCGGGTCACGCGCGCGGTCGGGCAGCGAACGGGCGACGGCTCGACTCGGGGACGTCTGGCCGGGGTCAGGCGTCGGGCCGACCGGAAGGCGGAGCGGCGGTCACGGTGGCGCTCCGCTTTCTCTTCACCGTACCTGACGCATACAAATTGATCACTGAACTCGTATACGTCTCCGTCACCATCCGTAGTAGTGGCTAGCCGACGAAGAACTCCGGGCCGTTCGGAGGGAGGGCGGGCACGACGCCGCGGGCGGCGGCGCGGCGGGCGAACTCGCGGATGCCGTCCACCTGGCGGGCGCCGAGGGAGAAGTCCAGCACGCGGAAGTAGTGGGCGAGGGTTGCCGCCGACAGGGTCTCCCAGCGGGCGGCGGCCTCGGCGACCTCGTCGAGCTCGGTCAGGCAGAGCTCCTTGGAGCGCAGGAACGCCTGGTGGACGTCCTTGACCAGGCCGGGGTGGGCCTCGGCGAAGGAGCGCCGGACGCCCCAGGCGGCGAAGACCATCGGCAGGCCGGTCCAGTCGCGCCAGGCCTGGCCGAGGTCGGTGACGGTCCAGCTGTGCCGCGGTGCGTCGTGCATCGCGCGCAGGGCCACGTCGCCGATGATCACGGCGGCGTCGGCCTCGTCGAGCATGCGGGCCAGGTCGGGCGGGCTCTGGAAGTAGGTGGGCGTCACGCCGACCTTCGACTCCAGGTACATCTGGGCGAGCAGGACGCCGGTGCGGGACGTGGCGCCGAGGGCGACCCGCCGGCCGGAGAGCGAGGTCAGCGGCACCGTGGAGACCAGGTTGACCGACAGCACGGGGCCGTCGCTGCCGACCGCGATGTCCGGCAGCAGCAGCAGGTCGGACGCGTTGCGCAGGTACTCGACCAGCGTGATCGGGCCGACGTCGAGGTCACCGGCGACGAGGGCGGCGCTCAGCCGCTCGGGGGAATCCTTGTGCAGGTCGACGTCGATCAGTGCGCCGGAGCGCATCAGCCCCCAGTAGAGCGGCAGGCAGTTCAGGAACTGGATGTGGCCGACGCGGGGCCGCTGCAGTGCAGGCACACCGCCATGGTGCCCCAGGATTCGTCGCTCAAGCAGGGGAGGCGGCCATTGTCACAGTGCGTGACTCGGCGGGACGCGCAAATACACACACGGCGCGTACCCTCAGGGGGTGCGACGCCCCCTCGCCATACTCGTCTGCGCCCTGCTACTGGCGGGCTGCAGCGCGTTTGACGGACAGAAGCCGCAAACGGCCCAGCAAACCCAGCAGGCGGCCGCGACAACCGCGGTGAGTGAAGGCGCGGCGAGTCCGGCGGCGAGTCCGAGCCCCAGCGGCCCGCTGTTCACGCCGACCAATCCGGTGACGATGAACGTGAAGGGCTTCTGGTCGTGGGCGTTCTACGACCTGAAGGAAGACAAGATGTACGGGTCGACCCCGTACACGACCAGCGACACCGCCAGCATGGCGAAGGCCTGGGTCGCCGCGGACTGGCTGCGCCGGCAGGCGGAGCAGAACAAGCAGCCCGCGGCCGCCGCGCTGCAGGAGCTGTCGCGCATGATCCGCGACTCCGAGACGGAGAACACGTTCAAGTACCACGTCCAGAACGGCAACCTGACCTCGATCAAGCGCATGATCACGACCTGCGGGCTCACGGAGACCAAGGGCACGCAGAACTCGTGGAGCCTGACGCAGATGTCGGCGCGCGACGTGGCCCGGCTGGCGAAGTGCATCGGCGACGGCCGGGCGGCGGGGCCGAAGTGGACCGGCTGGCTGCTCAACGAGATGCGTAACGTGCGCGGGCCGGGGCGGTTCGGGCCGATCGAGGCGCTGCCGGTGGACGTACAGAAGACGACCGCGATCAAGAACGGCTGGCTCGCCCGGGACGACGGCCAGTGGCACATCGCGTGCATGGCCGTCGGCGACGGATGGACGATCGGCGTCATGGCGCACTACCCGAGCACGCTGGGGAAGGACTACGGGACGAAGACGTGCCGGGAAGTGACGAAGCAGCTGCTGACCCAGCCGCCGCGCTGACCCGCCACATCCAGCTGCCGAGGATCGCGGCGGCGGTGACGCCGGCGACGCCGCAGCCGATGACGATCTGCCGCGGCTCGAACCGGCCGACGAGGACGCCGCCGGCCGCGTAGCCGATGAGGTTGGCGGCGTTGATCACGGCGCCGAACCGGGCGAAGAACGCCCCTCGCACGGCCGCGGGGACGCGCCTGGCCGCGATGACACCGAGGAAGTTGTTCTCCGCTCCGTTCACGGCGCCGCCCAGCAGCCACAGCGGGTACATGAGCCACACCGCGGAGACGAAGCCCGATCCCAGCACGACCAGGGCCGTGGCCAGGTGCATCAGCACGAGGAGGCGGCCGAGCAGCCCGTCGTCGCGGGCGCGGGCCGCGGCGAGCCATCCTCCGGCCAGCATGCCGGCCGTCCACGCCGCTTCGACGAACCCGAACTCGGCCGGGCTGCCGCCGAGCGTCTCGCGGACGAAGAAGACGCCCACGACCATGTCGACGTTGATCGTGAGCACGATGGCCCCGACGAGGCAGGTCAGTGCGAGCAGGAATGTGTCGTCGCGGATTTTCCAGGGTGTACGACCAGCGCCCGCCGCTTCCGTCGGCGCCGCCGTGCGGCGGGTGTGCAGCAGGAGCCCGGCGGCGACGACGGCGAGGTAGGTGGCGGCGTCGATCAGCAGCGGGATGCGCAGGCCGAACGCGCCGACGAGCAGCCCTGCGAGGGCGGGACCGGCGAGCGAGCCGACCGAGTTGGCGGTCTGCCCGATCGCCATGGCCCGGCCGACGCCGTCGGGTCCGGCGCAGTCGGGCAGCAGCGCGTTGAACGTCGGCGACGTCACCGCGACGCCGGTGGCCAGCAGCGCGACAAGCGTGATCAGCAGCCACGTGCTGTCGGTGAGCGCCATCGCGGCGCAGCAGGCGGCCTGGCCGAGGCCGACGGCGGTGAGCAGGACGCGGCTGTCGACCCGGTCGACGAGCCGGCCGACGAGCGGGGCGAGCACGACGACCGGCAGGACCGACGCGATGAGGACGGCGGCGACGGCGGGTCCGCCCGCGCCGCGTTCCTGCAGCGCGAGCAGGATCGCGGTGGCGGCCATGAAGTCGCCGAGGAACGAGACGCCCCGCGCGACCGCGAGCAGGTACACGTCACGGGCGGATGTGAAGGACATGCTTCGAAGTTAATCCTTCACATCTCGTGATCACCAGACGGTTGCCCTAACTGCGGGGGAAGGTCCGGTACGTCACGTTCACCTGGCGCGAGCCCTCCGGCGGGTCGGGGCGGCGGGACCGCGCGTACCGCTCGAACAGCGCGAACACCTCCTCGTTGAGCGCCTTGAGCTCGTCGGCGGTGACCTGGATCTGCATGTCGGCCGAGGTCGCGGCCGTGTACCACGCGTAGGGCTCCTCGTCGCGGCGGGCCAGCCAGGCCCGCGCCCGGGCGTCCTCGATCTCCAGGAACATCAGCGACAGCTCCCGGTCCGCGGCCCGCTCCGCCGCGCCGCCCTCCGGGCCGGGCTCGATGTTGAGCCCCTGCAGATGGCTGCGCCAGACGCGCTCCCGGCCGTCACCGCGGCTCGGCGCCTGCTCGATCAGGTTGACCTTCGCCAGTTCGCGCAGGTGGTAGCTGGTCGCGCTGGGCGACAGGCCGCAGACCTCGGCGAGCTCCGTCGCCGTCGCCGGCTCCCCGCCCTCGAAGAGCCGGTCGAGGATGGCGATCCTCGCCGGGTGCGCGAGCGCGCGCATGGTCGAAGCGTCGCGGATGTGCGCCCGCACCGGCGTCTCGGGGGTCTCATCAGCCACGTACCCAGGGTATTCATGTCCCTTCGGATGATCTAAGGTCAGACCTTTTTTCTTATCGTGAGGGATCTTCAACTGAGGGGGATCGGTGCGAGTACGTGGTTATGCCCCTGCTACGCCCTGCTGGACCGTGCTGACCAGCGCCGATCCTTCGGCCTCCGCCGACTTCTACACCGGGCTCTTCGGCTGGACCCTGGCCCCCGCCGACGACGGGACCAGCGCGTTCCTGCTGCGCGACCTGACGGTCGCCGGCCTGGCCGCGGCACCCGGCCGCCCCTCGGCGTGGCTGACCTACGTGTCGACCGACGACGCCGAAGCGACCGCGGACCTGGTCGCCGACGCGGGCGGCCGCACGCTCGCTCCACCGGCGCAGGCCGGGACGCGCGGACGCAGCGCCCTCTTCGCCGACGCGAGCGGCGCGGTGTTCGGCGTCTGGCAGCGCGGGACGTTCGCCGGTACGCAGGTCGTCAACGAGTCGAACGCGATCTGCTGGAGCGAGGTCGTCACCCCCGACGTGACCGCGGCGGTGACCTTCTACGGGAAGGTCTTCGGCTGGACCGAGCGCGCCGGGTCGGCGGGCGCCAACCAGGAGTACCACGAGTGGGTCGCGACGAACCGCGTGGTCGGCGGCATGAGCCCGATGGGCGCGCTCTACCCGCCGGGAACGCCCGCGCACTGGCGCACGATCATCCTGGTCGACGACTGCGCCGCGACCGCCTCCCGCACCGAGTCGCTGGGCGGGCGGGTGATGGCCGGCCCGGTGGACGCGGGCATCGGCCAGGGCGCGTTCCTGACGGACCCGACTGGGGCCGCGTTCCTCGCGTTCGAGCTGCTTCCCGAGCTGAGGGACCACTTCTAGGCATGTCTTCGCCGGTACGGCCGGCGCATCGCACCCGGCGGCCACACCTCGAGCCGGGTGCGCCTTCCACGGCCGCCGCGGCTGGGTCGGCGGCACCAGCTTCGCATCCGCCATACCGATGCAGGTCAAGAACAACAAGACGCTGACCGTGAACATCACCGTCAGCTGACGATCGCCCGCGGGTGAGTCCGGAGGGTGATTTCTGAAATCACCCTCCGCAATCTCATCAGTACTCACCGATGGCCGTTACGGTCGGCGTCATGCGACCGCCGGTCCTGGCTGAGCCGGCGGCCCCGGGTGGAGGGAGCGGCCGGCGAATGACCGATCCCGGCATGACGAACGGCATGGTCGAGCCGGAACTCGACGGCGAGCCGCTCCTGGTGCGCCCGTACGTCCGCCTGCTCGCGGACCAGCACGCGGAGCCCACGGCCGAAGAGCCCTTGACCGAAGTGCCCCTGGGCGGTGAACCGGCGTCCGCCGGGCGACCCGAGGACGACGGCCGGCCCGCGACGACGCCCACCGACGTCCGCCTGACCCGCGCCCGTCCGGTCGGACATGTCCGCCGGCGCTACCTTGCCATCGGCTCGGGCATGCTGGTGCTCGTGCTGTGCGCCACCGCGCTCGGGCTGGGCCTCGGCGATCGGCCCGCGGCTCCCGCCGCGGGCCCGGCGGGGATGGCAGCGCCGAGGGGTGGCCTGCTCGGGACAGCCGCCGTGCCGGCCCCGCCGGCGTCGGACGCGCCGGCGACGGCCGGGGCGTCGACCACCCAGGCGATGGCCGGGGCGTCAGCTGTCGCGGGGACGTCGTCTGCGCCCGGGGTGTCAGCCGGCCCAGCGGATGCCGTCCCGACGACCGGTGCTCCCGAGCTCAACGGCCAGCCCGCCGTGTCGCCGACGCCCGCGGGCGAGTCCCGCACGGGCCGGATCACCGGCGCCTCCGGGCTGTGCCTCGACGGCACCGCCGACCGGGACGACGGTGGCGACAGGGTCCGGAGGTCGGACTGCAACGGCACCTCCGGCCAGGCATGGACCGTGGCGCAGGACGGCACCGTTCAGGCCCTCGGTCGATGCCTGCAAGCAGCAGGCGACCAGCCCCGGCTGCGGAGCTGCGACGGCGGGCCGGTCCAGCGGTGGCGGTCCGGGCCTGCGGGCTCGCTGATCAACCAGGCGTCGGGGCTGTGCCTCGGGAGCTCGGACAACGGGAACGGCAGGCCCCCACTGCGGATGGCGGCCTGCGACCGGTCCGATGCGCAACGATGGACCCTGCCGTGATCATGACCTGCCTGTCTGTAACGGGGTAGGCACGTAGAGCGCTACTTCTGGAGGGCACACCTCCGAAGTGGCATCGGCACCGGCGCGTGGAGCGCCGCTGGGCGGACCCGATGGCATCTCGGTCGTTCCTCGCCGTCCTGGACCCCTGCCGATGAGGTGTACGGATGCTGACCGCACTACGCCTGGCATGCGAAACCACGCCCGATCTCGCGGCAACCATGAGACTGCAGATCCCCGCGCTGGCCTGGCACACGACCGAGGCCGGCGTATGGCAACGCACCTTCCACCCGCACGGGCCGGGCATCCCGGTCCGGGTCGAGGCCGACCACGGCGGCCTGCGGTTCTCCTTCCGGTCCAGCACGGAAGAAGCGTTGCTGCGTGACGTGCTGATCGCCATGTTCCGCAACGGCGAACAGGTCGGTGGCATGGCCCTCGCCGGTCACCCGGCGTTGAGCACGCTGCGCCGGCACCACCGGGGCATGATCCTGCTGACCGGCTCGCCGTTCGAGACGCTCGTGCTGGCCATCCTGGCCCAGGGCCGGCCCGCCGACGCCGTGCGGAAGCTGTTCCCGGAGCTCGTCGCGGCGTGCGGCGGCCTCACCCCGCAGCGACTCGCGGCCCTGCCGCTGCCCAGACTGGCCCAGCTGGTCAGGCCGCTCGGCGAGGTCAAGGCCTCCCGCCTGCACGCCACCGCGGCGATCCTCACCAGGCGGGGCGCGACGGCATTCGACCGGCTGATCACCGGCTCCGGCTCGCGCGCACTCAATTACCTGATGTCGCTGCCCGGCGTCGGCACACATACCGCCGCCATCGTGATGGCGATCGTCAACGACGTGCCGGACATGGTGCCGATCGACCAGCATCTGCTGCGGGTCGCCCACCGGCTCGGCCTCACCGACCACGACGGCGGTCTCACCAGACCGGGAAGCCGCCGGGTCGCCGCGGACCTGCTCGCCTACGGCCCGGACCTGGCGCGCGTCCACCCACTGCTCCAGCAGGTCGCCTACGACACGTGCACCGCGGTCACCCCGGACTGCCGCCGCTGTTTCCTCGCCGAGTCCTGCCGCTATGCCGCCCGCACCGCGAATGCCCGGGTGTGACCCGAGAGATCGAATGGCCGCGCGACATCCACTTCCGGCCGGCGGCGTCGTGCCCGAACGGCAATTCGCACCACCGCCGGAAAAGACTCGATCACCTCAATCGAAATTCGTTCTTCCGGCAGAATTCGACGTAATCGCCCACCGGCGCCGCTGATTCATTCGACCGATTTCACCCGGGTGAAACGGCACCGAGTGCCTTGCGACCCCGCAATGACTTCAAGCAAAGTCGACTCCGCAAACAACATGCATTCGCGTCCGTCGTGCCGCCATCCCGTCCCGGGTCGACGGTTGATGAACAGCCACGCGAACCAGCGGAGACCCCTTTGCGAAACGAGGGTGTTGCCCGCACAAACCCCGAAGGGCGATCCAGTCGTGCGCTTCAACCTGACCGACGAGATGATCGACGTCGATCGCGACGCACCCGGGCGCGGCCAGCAGATCGACGGCGACCCCACCGTCGTCGTCCGCGCATTCCCGACGCAGCGCTCCCGCCACGGCCGGCCCACCACAAAGATCGTCGCCCTGGTTCCCGCCTACAACGAATCCGCGACCATCACCGGCACCATCCGTGCGCTGCAACGGCAATGGTCCCCGCCGATCGACCGGATCGTCGTCGTTCCGAACAACTGCAGCGACGACACCGCCCAGGTCGCCGCCGCCGCGGGCGCCGATGTGTTCGAGTTCCCCGGCCACAATCCCCACAAGAAGGCCGGTGCGCTGAACTGGGCCGTCATGAACCTGTTGCCCGGTCTCGCCGACGACGACTTCCTGCTCGTCACCGACGCGGACAGCATCCTCCATCCAGACTTCACCCAGCATGCCGTCAGAGCGCTCACCCGGCCCCGCGCCGGGCGCCGCTGGCGGCGACCCGTCGGTGCCGCCTGCGCCAGTTTCCACACGTCGCGCAACGGCACCACCCTGCTCGATCGGCTGCAGCGCAACGAGTACGCCCGGTTCGCGCGGCAGGTCGCCCGGCGCATGGACAAGGCGCTCGTGCTGTCCGGAGTCGCCACCCTGCTCCAGGTTCGCGTGATCCGGGACGTGCTCATCGCCCGCGGTCAGGGCCGGCTCCCCGGCTACCGCGGTGAGCTGTACCACCGCGACACCGCCACCGAGGACATCGAGCTGACGTTCGCGGTTCAGGCGCTCGGCTACCGACCGGTGGCGCCGTCGAAAGCGACCGCGATCACTGAGTCGATGCCGACCTGGAAGGCGTTGAAGGATCAGCGGATCCGCTGGCAGCGGGGCATGCTCGACAGCCTCCGCCTGTACGGGCTGAACCGGCGCACGTTCGGCACCTGGGTTCGCCAGCTCGCGATCTATGTCGGGTCGCTGTTGGCACCGGCCTATCTCGCGTTCCTGGCCATCTTCCTCGCCGTGACAGGCAGTTTGCCGTTCGACCCGCGATGGCTGCTGTTGACGGGTCTTTTCTTTCTCGAGCGTGTCTGGACGGTCCGGTCGGGTCGTCCCGGTGACATCGCGCTGGCGGCGGCGATGCTGCCCGAGTGGCTGTTCGAACAATGGCGCGCCGGCGTGTATTGGCTGGCGATGTGGAAGACGGTCCGCGGTGCTGACCGTGAATGGATCAATCCCTGAGGAGGAGTTCTCTTGTACGGAGGAAGTGTTGCCGGCGGGGTCGGCACCGGTGTTGCGACACTGCCGGTGACCGGTCTGGCGATCGGTTGGCAGCTGGTGCTCGCCGCCACGTTGATCATGGGCGGTTGCGCGCTGCTCCGGTTGGCGCCCCGCGTCCGGCGGCATCGCTGACGGCCGCTGGGGCCGCGCACACGTCGGCACGGTGCGCATGAACAACAACGGTGGCTGATCGGCTACACCGATCAACCACCGTTTCGCACCTGTCGCGACCTCGAAATCTGGCGCACTGCCGGCCCCGCCGAAGAGTCAGGCGACCTTGAGCTGTTCGTCGCCGAAGTCGGCGATCAGCTTCAGGGTGCCGCCGAGCGCTGCGATGTACCGGCCCAGCACATCCTGGGTGGAGACACTGCCGGCCTCGATCTGCGACACCCGCGCCACCGACACACCCATCCGTGTCGCGACCTGCTCCTGGGTCATCTCACGCCGCTTCCGCAGCTCCGCCAGCCGCCAGCCGCGAGCCTCGTCCAGCATCGCGCCGACGGCCGCCTCGAACGCGACCTGGCCACCCGCGGTGTCGACCGCACGCTCCAGGTGATCCGTGTCCCGCCAACGCTTAACGCCGCTCATCGCCGATCTCCTTCTCTCGCTCCTTCAAGTATGTGTCGTAGAGCTGCTCTGCCTCCGGTATCGCCTCGCGATACCAACGACTCCACTGACCGGACTTGTCACCGGCGATGAGCAGAATCGCGGAGCGCCACGAATCGAATACGAACAGAATCCTGATCTCGCTCCTACCGACCGACGGCGGTCGGAGCTCCTTCATGTTGGTGATCCGTGAGGCAGCGATGCTGTCGACGAGGGGCCTCCCCTCGCTTGGACCGCTTCGCTCCAGCACCAGGATGGCCTGATTGACCAGACGGTGCGTCTCCCGATCGACCTCGTGGAGCACATCGAGAAACTCCTCGACCTGCGACGTCATCAGAATCTCCCACTCCACCGCATCACCTCCTACTTAAGAATATTATTAACATCGCCGCACCTGGGGCGGCGACCGGCGGAAATTGGTGGAAGAGGGAGGTGCGCGGGGCGTAAGGTGGTGGACCGCTTGACGGCCGCGGTGAGGTAGGCACCGCAGCGGACGTCCCTACGCGCCGGGTCGACAGGTCCGGATACGCGAGCGAGCAGCTGCTGAGATTCCCCTGAAGGAAATCACCGTGCCCGCACTGGAAGACGAGCTCGCCGCTGAGCGAGCGCACCTGGAAGCCTCACGCAAGGCGCTGCGCCGGATGCGGGAGCACGCCGAAGACCTGTTCTCGACCGGCGACCAAGTGGCCGGGGACCCGTTCGCGGCGGAGACGCTGGGGCGGCACCTGGCCCGCAGGATCGCCGAACTCGCCGACAACCCCGACACCCCGCTGTTCTTCGGGAAGCTGGAGATCGAGGACGACAAGTTCCACGTCGGGCGGCGGCACGTCACCGACGTGGCCGGTGAGCCGATGGTGCTCGACTGGCGGGCACCGATCTCGCGGAAGTTCTACCAGGCCAGCGTCAAGGACCCCCAGGACGTCAGAGCCCGCCGCCGGTTCGGGTTCGTCAAAGGCGAGCTGACCAGCTTCGAGGACGAACATCTGCAGGCAGGCGAGGAGCTCGGCACGACCAGCCGGATCCTGCTGGAGGAGATCGAGCGGCCGCGCGTCGGGCCGATGCGGGACATCGTCGCGACGATCCAGCCGGAGCAGGACGAGCTGGTGCGGGCCGAGCTGGACGAGTCGATCTGCGTCCAGGGGGCGCCGGGGACCGGGAAGACGGCGGTGGGGCTGCACCGGGCGGCGTACCTGCTGTACCTGCACCGGGAGCGGCTCAAGCGGTCCGGGGTGCTGATCGTGGGGCCCAACAGCGCGTTCCTCAGCTACATCGCGAGCGTGCTGCCGGCGCTCGGCGAGATCGAGGTGCAGCAGTCCACCGTCGAAGGGCTGCTCGGTACACCGGCGACAACGGACGACGACGAGGCCGCGGCCAAGGTGAAGCACGACCCGAGGATGGCCGCCGTCCTCGCCAGGCGGCTGCACGGCAAGATCCGGAAGCCCGAGGAGCCGCTGACGGTGTCCGACGGGTCCTACCGGTGGCGGGTGTCGGCGGAGGCGCTGCGGCGGGTGGTCGACGACGTGCGGCGGGAGGCGCCACCGTACGGGATCGGCAGGGAGCGGGTGCGGGCCAGGATCGTGTCGCTGCTGATGCGGCAGTCGGAGGCGCGGCGCGGCGACTCGCCGAGCGAGGGCTGGCAGCGGCGGATGGGCAGGTCGCAGCCGGTGGTCGCGGTGCTGGACCACGCGTGGCCGGCGGTCACGCCGGAGCAGCTCGTGTTCGAGGTGCTCAGCGACCCGGCCGACGACCTTCTCGAGCCGCACGAGCAGGCGGCGATCGCCTGGTCCAAGCCGCCGAAGACGGCGAGGTCCGCCCGTTGGTCGCCGGCGGATGCGGTACTGGTGGACGAGGCCGCCGGACTGATCGATCGGGTGCCCTCGTTCGGCCACGTCGTGGTGGACGAGGCGCAGGACCTGTCGCCGATGCAGGCGCGGGTGATCGCCAGGCGCTCCGAGCACGGGTCGATCACGCTGCTCGGCGACCTCGCGCAGGGCACGGCGCCGTGGGCGGCGCTGGAGTGGCGGACCCTGCTGGCGCACCTGGGCAAGCCGGACGCGCGGGTGGTGCCGCTGACGACCGGGTTCCGGGTGCCGGCCGCCGTGGTCGCCCTGGCCAACCGGCTCCTGCCGGCGCTCGGTGTCGACGTGCCGGAGGCGCGGTCGCTGCGGACCGACGGCGCGCTGACGATCGGCGCGACGCCGTTGCAGGACGCGGTGCGGCAGGCGCTGACCTTCGAGGGGTCGATCGGTGTGATCGCGGCGGACGCGGCGGTCCCGGCGATCGCCGCCTCGGTGCGGCACGAGCGGGTCACGGTGCTGCCGGCGAGCCTGGCGAAGGGCCTCGAGTACGACCACGTCATCGTCGTGGAGCCGGCCGACATCGTCGAGGCCGAGCCGCGCGGGCTGAACCGGCTCTTCGTGGTCCTGACGCGGGCGGTGTCGCGGCTGGACGTCTTGCACGAACGTCCGCTTCCTGCGCCGTTGGATAGGGTGTCGTGATCACGCCCCGGATGTCACTATCTCGAAACAGTGTGACAACCGGGAGGACGCGGAATGCGAGTAAGGGGTTACGCGCCGGGTACGCCGTGCTGGGCCGAGGTCGGCAGCCCCGACCCGGTCGCCGCGCGGGCGTTCTACGGCGGCCTCTTCGGCTGGCAGTTCAACGACGACGGGCACTTCACGCTCAACGGCCGTGCCGTGGCCGGCCTGCGCACCGCGGGCCGGCCGGTCTGGCTGGTCTCGATCTCCACCGACGACCCGCCCGGCATCGCCGAGGCGGTCCAGCGGGCCGGTGGGTCCGTGAAGGTGCCGCCGGCCAGCGTGCGGGACCTGGGCACGGCGGCGGTGTTCGCCGACGCCGGCGGCGCGGTCTTCGGCACGTGGCAGCGCAGCAGGTTCGGCGGGGCGCAGGTGTCGTTCGAGCCGGGCGCGATCTGCTGGTATGAGCTGGCCTCCCACGACCTGGACCGGACGAATGCCTTCTACGGCGAGGTCTTCGGGTGGCACGCGGTCGGGACGGAGAACGCCGAGCCGTACTTCGAGCTGCACCACCACAACGACGCCGTCGGTGGGCTGCTGCCGATCGACGACCGGTTCCCCACCGGCCTGCCGGAGCACTGGACGGTGTGCTTCATGGTCGAGGACGCGGTCACGGCGTGTGAGCGGGTGGTCGAGCTGGGCGGCACGGTGGCCCGCAAGCCGATGGTGTCCTCGGCCGGCTGGTACGCCCGCGTCGCGGACCCTGCGGGCGCTCATTTCGCACTGATCGAGATTTCCGACGAGTACGGCTTTTCGGGCGGCCTCTAGAGAACGCTAGCCGCGGGTGATCTTGACGTCGTCGACGGCGGCCTCGATGAGGCTGGCGCCGGCGGCGTCGGTGGCCTCGATCAGCAGCTGGATCGTCTTGCCGGCGTAGGGCGTGAGGTCCGCGCTGCCCTCGGCCCACGCCGCGTCACGGTCGGCGGCCGCGCCGGTCCTGGTGAAGACCGCGGTCTTGGAGCCGTTCCGCACCACGCTGATCTTGAAATGGTCGGCGGCCGACGCGTTCGCGCCGTGCGCGAAGTACCACGACCAGGCCAGCGTCAACGGGCCGGCGGCGGGCAGCGCGATGGACGGCGACCGTGCCCCGGTGGTGCCGCCGTCGACGTCGTAGCTGCCGGCAGCGGTGCCCGCCCTGCGGCCGGTGACCAGGTCGTTGTCGCCGCTGACGGCGTCGCCGAGCTGCTTCGGGCCGTTCTGCCTGGTCGCCTCGGGGTTGCCGCGCTCCCACCGCCCGGCGGTCGCGGTGCCGCCGGTGGTCCAGCCCTTGGCACTCTCGAAGTCGTCGGCCCAGACCGTGTCGCCGCCGCCGCAGTACTGCGCCTGCTTGCCGATGATCCGGTAGACGCAGTCGGCGTACTCCGCGAGCTGCAGGCTCGCCTCCTTGTTGCGGGCCGTCTGCGCCGCGATCACGCTCGCCGGCGGGTAGAAGCCGCTGCCGTCGCCGACGCCGGGGTACATCTCGAACGTGTAGGCGAAGATGCCCTGCGTCGCCCACAGCCAGTCGATGACCGAGCCGTCGGTGATGTAGAGGTCGCTGGACTGCTGGGCGGTGTAGCCGTTGGACTTCGCCATCCCGGTGCCGAGGGCCTCGAACGCGGCCTGCTGGTCGGCGTTGAGCCCGGGCGTGGTGTCGGCGAACGTGTAGCCGAACGGCCAGAGGATCAGCTCCGAGAACGTGTGGAAGTCGATGCTCGCCTTGATCTGCTGGACCCCGTTGACGCGCCGGCTGAGCACGAAGTCGCGCAGTCGCTGGGTCTCGGGCGCGGAGAACGCCGCGTCGCCGTGGTAGGTCTCCGACGACGGGTTCGCCGACGACCCCCCGCAGCACCCGAACTGGTAGCTCCAGTTGCGGTTGAGATCCGTGCCGATGCTGCTGGACCCGGCGTTCGGCTGGCGGTTCTTGCGCCAGTTGCGGTATGCGCCGGTGGCGATGTCGTATTCGCCACCGTCGGGGTTGAGGTCCGGCACGATCCAGAGCTCACGGCTGTCGACGAGCTTCGTGATGCGGGGATCCTTGCCGTAGCCGTCGGTGTACAGCTTCACCAGGTACAGCGCCATCTCGACGGTCAGGTGCTCGCGGGCGTGCTGGTGGGCGCCGTAGAGAACCTCCGGCTCGTCCTCGTCCACCGCGACGTTGTCGGAGATCTTGATCAGTGGCATGTCGCGGCCCTGGTACGACGTGCCGATGCTGGTCTTGCGGGCGATCGCCGGGTGGTCGGCGACGGCCTTGTCCAGCTCCGCGACCATCTCGGCGTAGTTGTGGTACCCCGAGTCGGCGACGGGGAAGTCCTCGGTGCGGACCTCGGTGACGGCGTAGCCCTGGCCGCGGAGCCTGCGCACCTCGGACGGCAGGGCGGTGATCTCGGCCCGCCCGTGCTCGATCGCGTCGATCGCGGCGCCGCTGCGGGCCACCCGGTTGCGGTCCTCGAGGGTACGGACGCCCTCCACCACGTAGCTGCCGGACCGCTCGGCGGGCGCGGCGCCGGCGGGGTTGACCCCCACGAGCAGCAGCAGGCCGACGCCGGCGAGTGAGAGCGATACGGACAGCTTGCGGGCCATCGTGACTCCTTGGGTGGTCTGCACCAACCAAGGTTTAAGCGCTATTAGCCCGCTTTGGTGGTGCTTTCACCCCCATCTTCATCCCCGTTGAGCGCGGCGCGCAGACGTTCGCGCTTTTCCGTGCGGCGCTGGGCGGCGCCGACCGCCTGCACGGAGGCCTCCTCGCGGAGCCCTTTCAGCAGGAAGAAGGCGAGCGCGGCGGAGACCACCACGGCGATCATCAGCTTCAGCAGCACGCTGATGTCGAGCGGGACGGCGAACATCACCGCGGCGGCCAGGACGAACAGCCCGAGGCGGGCGAGGGAGTACTTCAGCAGTGCGGACATGATGTCGTTCTACGCCCAAACCTGCTGCGGCTCCGCCCGGCGCGCGGCGAGGGGCGTCGGCTTCTCGTACTCCCGGACGACCTCATACCGCGTGTTCCGCTCGACGGGCTGGAAGCCGGCGTCCCAGATCAGGTGGAGCAGGTCCTCGCGGTGCATCGTGTTGGGCGTGCCATAGCTGTCGGCATCGTGGGTGATCTTGTACTCGACGACCGAGCCGTCGAGGTCGTCGACGCCGAAGTTGAGCGAGAGCTGGGCGACGGACAGGCCGTGCATGACCCAGAAGCACTTGACGTGCGGCACGTTGTCGAACATCAGCCGTGACACGGCGAAGGTCTTGAGCGACTCCGCGGGCGAGGCCATCTTCGTGCGGGCCTGCAGCTTGTTGCGGATCTTGCCGTCGGCGGAGTCGACGAAGTCGTGCTGGTAGCGCAGCGGGATGAAGACGGTGAAGCCGCCCGTCTCGTCCTGCAGCTCACGCAGTCGCATGACGTGGTCGACCCGGTGCCGGGGCTCCTCGATGTGGCCGTAGAGCATCGTCGACGGGGTGCGCAGGCCCTTGCTGTGGGCGAGGCGGTGGATGCGCGACCAGTCCTCCCAGTGGCAGGCGTGGTCGACGATGTGCTGACGGACCTCCCAGTCGAAGATCTCCGCGCCGCCGCCGGTCAGCGACTCGAGGCCGGCGTCGATCAGCTCGTCGAAGATCTCGTCGGCGGGCAGGCCGCTGATCTTCTCGAACCACTGGATCTCGGTGGCGGTGAACGCCTTGAGCTTGACGCCGGGCAGCGCGCCCTTCAGCTCGCGGAGCACCTTCGGGTAGTACTTCCACGGCAGGGTCGGGTGCAGGCCGTTGACGATGTGCAGCTCGGTGAGCTGCTCGTCCTCCATCTCCTTGGCCTTGGCGACCGCCTCGTGGATGCGCATCGTGTAGGCGTCCTTCTCGCCCGGCTTGCGCTGGAACGAGCAGTACGCGCAGCTGGCGGAGCAGACGTTGGTCAGGTTGAGGTGCCGGTTGACGTTGAACATCACCCGGTCACCGTTGAGCTCGGTGCGCTTGTGGTGCGCCAGCTTGCCGAGCCAGACAAGATCGTCGCTCTCATACAGAGCGATGCCGTCTTCCCTGCTCAGCCGCTCGCCGGCGACGACCTTGGCTTCGAGTTCACGCTTCACACCTGCATCCACGAGGCCAGCGTACGTCGGCCCGGCCGGCGGGGAAGAGGCCCGGGCGCCAGTGCGGCGTTCATCTCTCTGTTCACCTCATCGCGAGCAAGCTGACATTGATCAGCCCTCGACGCTGATTGCTTCCGTGAGGTAAACAAAAGTGGGCAGAAACACGGTCGGGCGGCAGACCGACTGATCGATCGATCATGATCGACCAATGGCGGGCAGACCGACTGGGGACGGTGGCATGGACGGATTGGTACTGAGAGCGGCGAGTTATCCCGGCGACGAGTGGGTCCCGCCTGCCCAGGCAGAGGAATCCGCGCAGGTCGCAGCCATGGTACCCCGGCAGCGAGGGCAGCACTCGACGGGCCGGCGCGGCAGGATGTTCGTCGCCGCGGTCGTGTGCTCGCTGCTGTGCTCGCTGGTCCCCCGCCCCGCGTACGCCGATCCGGCCGGCACGATCCCCGACACCGGTTCGCGGCCGATCGCGTCCGGCACGCTCCTCATGCCCGGCCAGAGCGGCACCACCGCACCCGCGACCGTCGGCGGGAGCACCACGTCGCTGCGCGGCCCGCTCGCCACCCAGCTCGCCACGCTCGAGGTCTCCGTCAGCACGCTCGGGCAGAAGCGACTCCAGGCACAGCTCGACCTCGAAACCGCGCAGGCCGCGGCCGCCGACGCCCAGGACAAGCTGCGGCTGGCCACCGACCAGCTCGCCGAGCTGCGCAACCGGGCCGACTCGGCCGCCGCGGAGGCGTACAAGCGCGCGACGGGTCTCGGCCCGCTCGACGGCTATGCGCACAACCTGCACCAGTTCGGCCTGCTCGCCCCGGGCCTCGGCCAGCAGCCGGGCAGCCAGGAGAACGCCCGCGACCTGCTGCGCGCCGAGCAGGAGGAGGCGGCCGCCAAGCAGCAGTACGAGCTGGCCCAGTCGACCTACCTCGCCGCGCAGGGCACGTTCGCGCCGCTCGACGCCGAGTTCCAGGTCAAGGACGCCGAGTACAAGAAGCTCAAGTCCGACAACGAGCAGGCCGTGCTGACGATCGCCGCGCAGGAGGCGGCCGCGGAGCAGGGCCTCGGCACCGTCGACAACGTGCCGGTCGACGGCATGGTCGCCAACCCGAAGGCCCTCCAGGCGCTCAACTTCGCCCTCGGCAAGATCGGCAGCTGGTACGTCTGGGGCGACGAAGGCCCCAACACCTTCGACTGCTCGGGCCTGGCCTACTGGGCCTACGGGCAGGTCGGGGTCCGCGTGCCGCGGGTCGCCAACGACATGTACCACGGCACCCACGCGATCCAGGCGACCAAGCGGACCCTCGGCGACCAGCTGCTCCCGGGCGACCTGGTGTTCTTCGCCAGCGACTCCAGCGACTGGCGCTCGATCTACCACATGGGCATCTACGTCGGCGGCGGCAAGATGGTGCACGCGCCGACCACGGGTGACAAGGTGAAGATCGGGCAGGTCAAGTGGTCGCGCTTCTACGGCGCCACCCGGATCTTCGACGCCGTACGGGCGCCGAACGCGACGGCGACCGCCACCGCGTCGGCGACCGCGACGGCTTCCGCCACCGCGTCGGCCACTGCCTCGGCCACTGCCTCCGCCACCGCATCGGCGACGGCGTCGGCCTCGGCGACCGCATCGGCTTCCGCGTCGGCCACGGCGTCGCCGTCCGCGACCAAGTCGGCGACCCCGAAACCCTCCGCGTCGACGTCCTCCTCATCGCCCTCGCCGGCGCCGGAGCCCGAGGACACGACGCAGCCGCCGAGCACGCCGGCCACCACCGCCGCGGCGCCCATGAAGTCGGCCCTCAAGCCGTCCACCGCGGGGGCCAGCACGACCGCGCAGACCACGGCCTCCACGGCGGGCAACTGAGCATCCTGTACCACCGGACCGGCTCACGGGTCTCCCGTGGCCGGTCCGTTCGTTTCCGAACAATCCGGCGTCCGCGCACACGGTTTTGATCCAAAACCCGACCGAGGTCCGGTCCAGCGTTCCGTGACTTGATGTGGCACCGTGGACGCGTGACTGGCGGCGGGGGCACGCCGGGAGCGCGATGACGCCCGGGCAGGGCACGGTCATGGAGGGCAGCAATGGACGAGCGGGAGACACGGGACGGCGCACGCGACGAGGGGGTGCGGGCCGGCGCCCCGTTCGGCTTCTCGCCCGGCGCGCAGTCGCAGGCCACGAACCCGGCGGCCGGCACCGGCGCGGACGCACTCGACGACCTGCCGCCGCTGCCGCCGCCACCGCCGGTCGGCGCCGAGCTGCCGCCGGACATTCCGGCGGAAGTGGTCCCCGACGCGGCCTACGAGCTCCCGCCCACCCCCACCGACGGCGCCCTCTGGCCCGGCGGCGACCCGTTCGCGGACGCCGCCGACGACGACGAGGACGATCCGGAGGTCGCGGCGATGGTCGCGGCGTTCAACTCGACCGACACCGCCGTGCCCGGGTCCGGCGTGCTGTCCGAGGCGCCCGACACCCCCGAAGGCCTGGACGCCGGGGTGATCCCCGCCGGCACCGGGGTGGCTGCCGGGGTGAGTCCGGCGCCGAGCGGCTCGTTGAACGAGGCGCCCGACCGGCCGCCGGCCGGTCCTGACGCGCCGCGCCGCCGCGCCGAGCCCGAGGCTGACGTGATCGCCGCCGCGCTCTCCGCCGAACCGCCGGCGTTCCAGCTGCCGAGCTTCGACTCCGTCGCCGGGACGTACGGTCCCCCGCCGGGCGAGTCCACGCCGTACTCCGGAATGCACCCCGCGGAGCCGGCGTCCCCGGAGGTGGCGGCGCCACCGTTCGCGCCGATCCCGGTATCGGGTTTCGGGGCTCCCGCGGCGTCGGCGCCGGCGCCGGACCCGGTGGCGCCGGGTGATGCGCCGGGTGGTTCGCCGGGTGGTTCGCCTTCTGCTGGTTCATCGGTTGATGAGGGGCCGTTGCCGCCGCTGCCGAGCCGGACCCGGGCGCCGCGGCCGCTGCCGGAGTCGTCGTGGGACGCGTTCGCGCTGCCGTGGAGCGCACCTTCGTCCTCCGATTCCCCTGCCGGCGCTTCGTCCGCCGACGCGTCTCCCGCCGGCGCTTCGTCTGCTGACTCGGCGGCCGGCGCTCCTGCGGCGGAGCCGCAGGTGGTGCATCCGTTCGCGGTGCAGCGGCCGTCCCTGCCGTTCCCGCCTGCCGCCGATCCCGCTCCGGCCGCCGCGGCCCAGCCTGCCGCCGAGCCTGTGCTCGCGCCGATCGACCGGCCCGTCGTCGACGTGCCCGCCGAGCCGCTGATGGCGCCCGGCTCGTCCGCGCCGGTCTCCTCCGCGCCGGTGGTGCTGCCGGTCGCCGGGGCGTTCGCGGCCGCCGTGGTCGCCGCCCGGGCCAGCGCCTCCGTGCCGGGCGCCCGCTCGGTGACCGCCGAGGAGGCCGAGCAGGCCGCCCGCGCTACCGCCGCCGCCACCCCGACCGTGTACCGCACCTCCATGGCCCTCCCCGAGTCCATGGCCGCCCCCGGCACTGCCGGTCCCGGCACCTCTCCCTCCGGTGCCGTCGCCTCCTTCGCTCCGCGCGCCGAGGTTTCCGGCTCCGCCGCGTCGGACGCGGGCCTCTCCGGCTCGGACGTCGCCCTCTCGGGCTCGGGTGGTGCCGGGTCGGCCGCTTTGGGCGATGTCGAGCGGTCCCCCGCTGGGCCTGTCGATCCGCTGCCTTCGCCTTCGCCTTCGCCTTCGCCTTCGCCGCAGCCGGAACCTGAGCCGGAGCCTGAGCCGTCGCCGCAGCCGCAGCCGGAGCCGTCGCCGTTCCCGAGCCCGGAGCCGGTGCCCTCGCCGGAGCCGGCGCCGTTCCCGCCTGCGCCGGAGCCTGAGCCGATCCCGACGCCGTACCCGCCGGCTCCTCCGGTGCCCACGCCCTCTCCCCTGCCGCAGCCGGAGCCGATGCCGCGACCGTTCCCGGGTCCTGGACCCGAGCCGTCGCCGATCCCGGGTCCCGGACCCGAGCCGTCGCCGCCGTTCCCCGGCCCCGGGCCGCAGCCGCCGTCGCCGTTCCAGGCGCCCGCGCCGTACACGACGCCGTCCTCCCAGCACCCGTGGGGCACCTCCGACACCGGCCAGCCCGCCGCCGCTGCCTCCGGACAGGACGGGGCGCCTGCTTGGGCCCAGCCGGCTGCCGGCGTACCGCAGCCACCTGCCGCACCGCAGCAGCCCCCTGCCGCTCCGCAGCCGTGGCTGGCGGGCCAGCAGCCCGTGTCGACCCCGCCCGGCCCGAGCTGGGCCCAGCCCCCGGCGCCGCAGCCGTGGCAGGCTCCCCCGGCCCAACCAGCGCCCGGCGGCCACGGTGCCCCGGGCCAGCAGCCCCCGGCCTACCAGCCTCCGCCGCAGTACGGCACCCCTGGCCAATACGGCACTCCCGCCCAGTACGGCGCTCCGGGCCAGCAAGGCGCCCCGGGCCAGTACGGCGTTCCTGGCCAGCAGGGCGCTCCCGGTCAGCCGGGCCAGTACGGCGCCCCGGGCCAGCAGGGCGCCGCAGGCCAGCAGGGCGCCCCGGGCCAGTACGGCACTCCGGCCCAGCCGGGCCAGTACGGTGCCCCCGGCCAGCACGGCATGCCCGCCCAACCCGGGCAGTACGGCACCCCTGGCCAGTACGGCGCTCCGGGCCACCAGGGTGCTCCGGGCCAGTACGGCGCTCCAGGACAGCAGGGTGCTCCAGGCCAGCAGGGTGCCCCCGGGCAGCACGGCGCCCCGGGCCAGCCTGGTCAGTGGGGTGCTCCTCAGCCCGGCCAGCAGGGCTCCGCAGGCCAGTACGGCACGCCGCCTCAGCACGGTCAGCACGGCTCGGCGGGTCAATACGGCGCTCCTGGCCAGCCCGCCCAGTACGGCACGCCCGGCCAGCCCAACACCTACGGAAACCCGGGGCAGCCTTCGGCACCGGGCCAACCTTCGGCGCCGGGTCAGCAGGGATGGGCCACCCCGCCGGCGTCAACCCCGCCCGCGCAGGGCTGGGCCGCGCCTCCCGCACCCGCACAGCCCAGCTGGCAGCAGCCCCCGGGCCAGCAGCCTGCCGCCCCACAGGGCGAGCAGGGCTGGGCCGCCGCGCCAGGCCAGGGCTGGGCCCCGCCACCCCCGACGCCCCAGGGCTGGCAGCCTGGCCCCGGCCAAACGGGCGAACAGGTCTCAGCTCCCCCAGCACCCTCCTGGCAGCCGCCCCCGGCTCAACCGGCATCAGCCCCACCGGCGTTCGCCCCACCGACCTCGGGCGCACCGGCGTCCAGCTCCCCGCCGTTCGCTCCACCCTTCGGCGCACCCGCGTCGTCACCGCCGGCCTTCGCCCCGCCCGCGCCGGGTCCCTCTGACTCCGCCCCGCCAGCGTTCGCGCCGCCCACCTCTGGCGGACCAGCGTCCAGCACCCCACCGTTCGCCCCACCCGCGTTCGCGCCACCGTCGTCATCCGACTCAGCCCCGCCAGCGTTCGCGCCGCCCACCTCTGGCGGACCAGCGTCCAGCAACCCACCGTTCGCGCCGCCAGCGTTCGCGCCACCGTCGTCATCCGACTCAGCCCCGCCAGCGTTCGCGCCACCGACCTCGGGTGGACCGGCGTCCAGCACTCCGCCGTTCGCGCCGCCCGCATTCGGGGCCCCGGCGCCGAACTCGCCCGCTTCGGCGCCACCGAGCTCCGGGGCAGGGTCGTTCACCATGCCATCAGCGTCACCGTCGGACTCCATGCCGCCGGTGTCCTCGCCGGGCGCTGTGTCCGGATCGTTCACCATGCCATCAGCGACGCCGTCAGCGTCGACGCCGCCGGGTTCTGCGCCACCAAGTTCGGGGGCTGGGTCGTACACCATGCCATCAGCGTCACCGTCAGACTCCATGCCGCCGGTCTCCTCCCCGCCGGCCTTCTCGATCCCCTCGGCGAACCCGTCGGACTCGATGCCGCCGGTGTCGGCGCCGCCGAGCTGGGCTCCCGGTGGGCAGGCGTCAGGCTGGTCGCCGCCGCCGGTCGCTGACTCGGTGTCGGCGCCGTTCGCGCCGAGCTGGACCACGCCGGCCGCAGAGCCCTCCGCGCCGCCTGCGTCCTCCGCTCCCTCCTCACCTGCCGCTCCCGCGGCTTCTGCCTGGGCCCCGCCGCCGTCCTCGCCGGACAGCCGCCAGGGCTGGACGCCGCCGCCTTCCTCCGACGGGCCGCCGGCCTACTCGGTGCCGACCGCCCAGCCCGAGGTGCCCCCGCTGCAGCAGACAGGCTGGGGCGCTCCCTCCTGGGCCCCGTCCGAGCCGCCGTCGGCCGGCCCGGAGCGGGACGACCGGCCGTCCAACGACAGGACGCCCGGCGCCGTCTACCCGTCGAGTGGCGCACCCGCCAACCCGTCTCCTCCGCCGCACCAGCAGCCGCCCGCGATCCCCCCGCCTGAGGCCGACGAGACCCAGGTGGTGAGCGACGCGGGCCCTTCGCCCGCGGCGGAAAGCTACGGAAAGTGGGCTCGGAACCATCGCGGCTCTGCGGGCACAGTCTATGGCGGGCAAGGTGTCACCCCGGTGACAACAGCTCCGGCCGACGGCGGCAGCAGTCCTTTGGAGAACTCCGGCTCGCTGACCGGGCACATCTTGAGTCAGGGCACGCAGGAAGCGGACGAGGACGACGACGAGCCGGCCCGGTCCAGCAACCTGAAAGTCATGATCATCATCGCGGTCATCGTGGTGGTGCTCGTGGCGGGCGGTTACCTCGCGGTCACGTTCTCCAGGTCGTTCATGGAGGACATGTTCGGCGGCGTACCGCAGAAATAGTGAGGCACGACACCTCGACGCGGGGTCGGTGAGCGAGATCGGATAAGCTGAAGGGTCTCCAATCGGAAGGTCCCAGCTCCTTGCTGCTCGCTGACCCCAGTTCGTTCCCCTCCATCTTCGAATCCACCGATGAGCCGGGCTTCGCCGGCCTCGGTCTGCCCGCCAAGTTGGTGCGCGCGCTCGCCGACCAGGGCATCACCGATCCGTTCCCCATCCAGGCCGCGACGATCCCCGACGTCCTCGCGGGCCGCGACGTGCTGGGCCGGGGCCGCACCGGCTCGGGCAAGACGCTCGCGTTCGGCCTGCCGTTGCTGGCCCGGCTGGCGGCGAGCGGGCGGTCCCGCCCGCATGCGCCGAAGGCGTTGATCCTCGTGCCGACGCGCGAGCTCGCGATGCAGGTCAACGACGCGCTGACGCCGCTGGCGAAGACGCTCGGCCTGTTCTGCAAGACCGCCGTCGGCGGCGTGCCGTATGACCGGCAGATCTGGTCGCTCGAGCGGGGGGTCGACGTGCTCGTCGCGACGCCCGGCCGCCTCGGTGACCTGATCAAGCGCGGTGCCTGCCGGCTCGACGCGGTGGAGATCACCGTGCTCGACGAGGCCGACCAGATGGCCGACATGGGCTTCCTGCCGGAGGTCACGGAGATCCTCGGGCAGACGCCGGCCGGTGGCCAGCGCCTGCTGTTCTCCGCGACGCTCGACAAGGACGTCGACTCGCTGGTCAAGCGCTTCCTGGTCGACCCGGTCACGCACTCGATCGAGCCGCCGACCGCTTCGGTCGGCTCCATGGACCACCACGTGCTGCTGGTCCCGCCGAACGACAAGTTCGCCATCGCCGCGTCGATCGCCGCCCGCAAGGGCCGCACGATCCTCTTCGTGAAGACGCAGATGGCCGTCGACGAGCTGGTCGAGCAGTTCGCGGCCGTCGGCGTGCGGGCCGGTGCCCTGCACGGCGGCAAGACGCAGCGGGTGCGCACGCGCACGCTCGCCGAGTTCAAAGAGGGCGCGTGCAACGTGCTGGTGGCGACCGACGTCGCGGCGCGTGGCATCCACATCGATGACGTCTCGCTGGTCGTACACGTCGACCTCCCACGTGACCAGAAGGACTATCTGCACCGCGCCGGGCGGACCGCGCGGGCGGGTGCCACGGGGACGGTCGTGACGCTGGTGCTGCCGCGGCAGCGTCGGCGGGCGGCGGCGCTGCTCGCGAAGGCCGGGGTCACCCCGACCGAGCTGCGGGTGCGGGCCGGCGATCCGGCGTTGGCCGAGGTCACGGGCGCTCGGCAGCCGAGCGGCGTGCCGGTGCGCATCCAGCGCAGTGCCCCGTCGCACGGTGGTCGTCCGGCCCGGCGGCCGCAGCACGACCATGATCGTCGTCCACGGCGTTAGTCGATGACGACAAGGGCGGTCCGCGCATGGTGCGGACCGCCTTCTTTTGTCGTACCCATCGGATAGCGTCGACGCATGACGGTGCTACCTCGGGCGTTCGCGTGGCAACGGACCGACACGACAGGCGGCGAGTTCGTCACGCTCGACGACCGCCGCGGGCTCTATGCCAAGGGCACGGCGTTCGCCGCCGACAACGCGTTGTATTCATGCCGATATGACCTGCACACCGACGAGGGCTGGGCGAGCACACGGCTGGAGGTGACGGCCGAGGGTGCGGGCTGGCGCCGGACGCTGCGGATGGAGCGGGCCGCGGGCCGGTGGCGGGTCACCACGGGCGAGCAGGGCGATCTGGAGCGGGCGCTGCCGACGGCGCCGTTCGCGGGCATCGAGGAGCCCGAGCGGCTGCATCAGGTGCTCGACATCGATCTGTATAACTCCCCGCTGACCAACACGTTACCTGTGCGGCGGCTGGGCCTGCACCGCGCGGAGCCCGGCACGGTGTCGACGATCGAGGCGGCGTGGGTCCTGCTGCCCAGCCTGGCCGTGTTGCCGTTGCAGCAGGTGTACGAGGTGCTGCCCGGCCGACGGGTGCGCTATTCGTCGGAGAGCTTCACGGCCGAGCTGGAGCTGGACGCGGAGGGTTACGTGGTGGACTATCCCGGGCTTGCGACGATGGCCTAAGCCGGCGGCTGGGTGCGGCCTTCCCACTTCGTGGAGAGGGCGATCGCCGTGCGCGTGCGGGCGACGCCCTTGACGCGGTTGAGTTCGATGATGAGCCGCTCCAGGTCGCCGATCGTCTTCACGCGCGCCTTGCACAGAAACGATTCCTCGCCCGCCATGAAGTAGCAGGATTCGATCTCCGGATGCTCGCGGAGTGCCGCGAGGATGTCGTCGGTGTCGCCGCTGCTGTCGTGCACGATGCCGATGACGGCGGTCAGCGGCAGCCCCATGGCCTCCGGGTGGATCTCGGCGCGGTAGCCCTGGATGACCCCCGACGACTCGAGCTTGCCGACGCGCTCGTGCACGGCCGGCGCGGACAGGCCCACCTTCCGGGCCAGCTCCGCATATGGAAGACGGGCGTTGTCTCGAAGCAGGTCGATAAGTTGTCGATCGATCGCGTCCATCGCGTCCAGCCTAATGGTCGGGGTTTTAGCACAGCTAATTACCCAACACGTGCGATTTCCTCGTTTCCCGGACACGGCACGCTAGCGGTGCTGTAATGGGCGTACATCCCAGGATGACTCGTGCTTTCAGCTTGCCGCATGGGGGTGCGCGGGCCCGATCGAGCCACCCATGGGTTAAGGAGGGGCCGTGGAGACGGGAGATCGTCTGCTGACGCCCGGCGAAGTCGCCGCCTTGTTTCGTGTCGACCCCAAAACGGTGACACGTTGGGCGGCGGCCGGCCGGATCAGCAGCATCCGAACCCCGGGGGGACACCGGCGGTTCCGGGAATCCGAGGTGCGGGCACTGCTCGAAGGAGACGAGTCGCTCGACGACACCTCTAACGGGAATGGCCGAGTTCACCCGACCAACGAGTGAACAAGGTATGAGTGACGCCGGCAGCGTCGAGGACCTTGCCGGCGATGAAGTCAACGAGTTGGGCGGCCGTGGCCGCCGCTCCGGCCGAGTAGAAGCCGGGGCTGGCGGGGAGGACCACGGCGCCGGCGTCATGCAGGGCGATGAGGTGCTCCAGGTGACTACGGGTCACCGGGGTCTCCCTCGGGACGACGACCACCGGCCGGCGCTCCTTGAGGTTGACCTCGGCAGCCCGTTGCAACAGGTCCTTGGAGAGGCCGATCGCGATGCCCGCGCATGCCGCGGTGCTCGCCGGGACGACGAGCATGCCCTTGACCTGGTACGACCCGCTGCTGGGACCGGCAGCGAGGTCACCGGCGGGCCAGTAGGCGACGTCTGCTTCTGTCGCTTCTTGCCCCACCCAGGTGGCCAGGTCGTCCTTCCAGTGCGCGTCACGGAAGGGCGCACCGGTCTCGTCGAGGATCGTGAGCCGGGCGGCGCGTGACACGACGAGGTCGACGGCCTCGCCCGCGTCGAACAGCGCCCGGATCACCGCGGCCGCGTATGGCGTGCCGGATGCCCCGGACACGCCGACGACCCACGGCCTGCGCTGATCCACCACGCGGTCAACTCTGCCACAACTGACCGGGCCGCTCGGAAAGTGTCGTACCGGGTTGGCAGGATGGTGGCATGGCACGCGGCTTCCCATATGCGGATCTCAACGACTTCCTCGCCGCCCTCCAGCGGGCGGGTGAGCTGCATCGTGTTTCCGCGCCGGTCGATCCGCACCTGGAGATCAGCGAGATCGTCACGCGGACCGTGCGGGCTGGCGGCCCAGCGCTCGTGTTCGACCGGCCGACGCGTGGCGACATGCCGGTCGCGATCAACCTGTTCGGCACCGAGCGGCGGATGGCGATGGCGCTCGGCGTCTCCCATCTCGACGAGGTCGGCGAGCGCATCGGCTCGCTGGTCAAGCCGGAGCTGCCGGTCGGCTGGGCGGGCATCCGCGACGGCATCGGCAAGCTGCTGCAGCTCAAGGCGGTGCCGCCGAAGCACGTGAAGACCGCGCCGTGTCAGGAGGTCGTCTACAAGGGCGACCAGGTGGACCTCAACCGGCTCCCCGGCCTGCAGATCTGGCCCGACGACGGCGGGATCTACCACAACTTCGGCCTGACCCACACGAAGCACCCCGAGACCGGCAAGCGCAATCTCGGGCTCTATCGGCTGCAGCAGCACTCGCACAACACGCTCGGCATGCACTGGCAGATCCACAAGGACTCGACCGCCCACCACGCGGTGGCCGAGCGGCTCGGGCAGCGGCTGCCGGTCGCGATCGCCATCGGCGCCGACCCTGTCGTCTCCTATTCGGCGAGCGCCCCACTGCCGTCCGACATCGACGAATACCTGTTCGCCGGGTTCCTGCGCGGCGAGCGGGTCGAGATGGTCGACTGCCTGACCGTGCCGCTGCAGGTGCCGGCCAATGCCCAGATCGTGCTCGAGGGCTATCTGGAGCCCGGCGAGCGCCTGCCTGAGGGGCCGTTCGGCGACCACACCGGGTTCTACACGCCCGTCGAGGACTTCCCGGTGCTGCACGTCGAGTGCATGACGACCCGCAAGCAGCCGATCTACCACTCGATCATCACCTCCAAGCCGCCCCAGGAGGACCTGGGCCTCGGCAAGGCGACCGAGCGGATCTTCCTGCCGCTGCTGAAGATCATGATCCCCGACATCGTCGACTACGACCTGCCCGCGGCCGGCGTCTTCCACAACTGCGTGATCGTGTCGATCCGCAAGCGCTATCCGAAGCACGCGCAGAAGGTGATGAGCGCCATCTGGGGCGCGCACCTGCTGTCGCTGTCGAAGCTGATCGTGGTCGTCGACGAGGACTGCGACGTGCACGACTACGCCGAGGTCGCCTTCCGCGCCTTCGGCAACGTCGACTACAAGCACGACCTGCTGATCACCGAGGGGCCGGTCGACCACCTCGACCACTCGTCCTATCAGCAGTTCTGGGGTGGCAAGGCCGGCCTCGACGCGACCCGCAAGGGCCCGTCGGAGGGCTACCATCGCGGCTGGCCGGAAGAGATGATCATGTCTCCCGAGGTTGTGGCGCGGGTCGACAAGCGCTGGAGAGAGTATGGGTTCAAGTGACGCTCACTGAGGCACCCCCGAGCCGGGTCAAGGCTTTCCTGCGGCTCGTCGCGATCGAGCACTCGGTGTTCGCGCTGCCGTTCGCCTATCTGTCGGCGCTGACCGCGATGACCGTGCACGGCGGCCACGTCAACTGGGCCGATCTGCTCCTGGTGACGATCGCGATGGTCGGCGCCCGCACGTTCGCCATGGCCGCCAACCGGATCATCGACCGCCACATCGACGCCCGTAACCCGCGCACCGCCCAGCGTGAGCTCGTCACCGGCGCCGTCAGCGTCCGCACCGCGTGGACCGGCGCCGCCGTCGCCCTCGTCGTGTTCCTCGGCGCCGCCGCCCTGCTCAACTGGCTGTGCCTGGTCCTCGCCCCGCTGGCCGTGGTGCCGCTGGTCCTCTACCCGTACGGCAAGCGCTTCACCAACTGGCCGCACGCGCTGCTCGGCCTGGCGCAGATGGTCGGCCCGGTCGGCGCCTGGCTCGCCGTCACGGGCGACCTGCGCGGTTCGGGCCCCGCCTGGGTGCTCGGCGCCGCGGTCGGCCTCTGGATCGGCGGCTTCGACCTCATCTACGCCTGCCAGGACGCCACCGTCGACCGCGAGATCGGCGTCCACTCCGTCCCTTCCCGCTACGGCGTCCCCTTCGCCCTGCACCTGTCCAGCGCCGCCCACGTGGTGACGTTCGGCCTGTTCGTGTGGTTCGGCCAGCTCGTCGACCTCGGCTGGCTGTGGTGGATCGGCCTGGCCGCCACGGCCGTCGCCTTCATCTACGAGCACGCCATCGTCCGCCCCGACGACCTGTCCCGCGTCAACCGTGCCTTCTTCACAGCCAACGGCTTCGTGGGGATCGCGCTCTTCGTGTTCGCCCTCCTCGACCTGACCGCCTTAGGCGGCCTCCGCCCCTGACCTCCCCTCACACCAACCCCCGCGTCCAGTTGACGTGTGACATTCGCGCTGACCTGGGGGTTCGCATACACATCGCGCGCGGGCGTGGACCTTCGCGTCAACATTCGCGCGGCCGCTGAGCACGGCCGCTCACGCGGGCATTGGGCGTTCACGCGTCGCACATGCCCGTCGAGCGCGAGCGTCCGGCACCCACGATGATGATCACCTCAGCGCTGACATTCCCGCGGGCGTCGACCACAGGCGTCGGCGTTCACACGTTGCGTGTGTCAGTCGGGTGCAAGCGTTCGGCATCTACGATGATCACCTCAGCGCTGGCGTTCCCGCAGGCGTTGAGCACAGGCGTCGGCATTCACGCATCGTGTGTCAGTCGGGTGCGAGCGTCCGGCACCCACGCCAGGCCAGCAGCCCACACCCAGTCGACAGGGCCTGCCGCGGTCGGCTGCGTCGCCGAGTGAAGCATGATTGGACGCCCCTTGTTCGGCTCAGGCAGCCGGGCAGCGGCACACCACAGGTCGGCAGGCCGCACCGGCTCCGGGATGTCGATCGATCCGGCGGACGCTCGTGAACAACCGCGCCAGCACCGGTGTGGTAGCCAAGCCCCGGCCGCGATCGGCAGGACGACGCCGCTGGTGGTGCTGGTCATCGTCGCGCCGGCGGTGATCCAAGGACAGGCATGGTCGCCTGGGCGACCAGGATTGTCCTTGGATCATGGCCGTGACCGACGTCACCGTGGGGATGGCTGCCGCGTCGCGCTGCTCGGGTCTGGGCGGGTGACGCGAAGTGGCGTTGGCGGGTGGGTTGTCGGCGCTGAGTCCGCTGCCAGGGGCGTTGCGCGACCGGTGGTGCTGGTCATCGTCGCGCCGGTGGTGATCCAAGGACGGGCATGGTCGCCTGGGCGACCAGGATTGTCCTTAGATCATGGCGGTGACCGACGTCACCGTGGGGATGGCTGCCGCGTCGCGCTGCTCGGATCGGGCGGTGACCCGACGTGGCGTTGGCGGGTGGGTCGTCGGCGCTGAGCTCGCTGCCCAGGGCTGTTGCCCGACCGGTGTGCTGGTTGTCGCCGTGTCGGCGGTGATCCAAGGAGCGCCCTGGTCGTTTGGGCGACCAGGGCGGTCCTTCGATCAAGCTGGTGGTGGGTGGTTCAGCGTTGCGAGACGGGTCAGACGCCGGCGTAGGAGTGGAGGCCGCTGGCGACGAGGTTGACGCCGAAGAGGTTGACGAGCATGGTCAGCCAGCCGACGACGGCGATCCAGGAGGTGATGCGGCGGCTGACGCTCGGGGTGGAGCGGGCGTGGAGGTAGCAGGCGTAGACGACCCAGGCGATGAAGGACCAGACCTCCTTGGGGTCCCAGTTCCAGTATCGGCCCCAGGCTGCCTCGGCCCAGATAGCGCCGGCGATGACGCCGAAGGTCCAGACGGGGAAGGCGAAGGCGTGGACGCGGAAGGTGACCCGCTCCAGGACGTCGGCCTGCGGGATGCGCTCGCCGAGGCTGTACGGGAAGTTGCGCTTGCCCTGGTCGTAGCCCATGCGGATCAGGTGCATGGCGGCGGCGACGAAGCCGACGAGGAAGATGCCCGAGGCGATCGAGGCGGCGCCGACGTGGATGACGAGCCAGTAGGACTGCAGCGCGGGGACCAGGGGGCCGACCTGGACGTACAGCGTCATGCCGGCGATCGCGAGCAGGAGGGACGCGACCAGGGTGACGAAGAGGCCCAGGTGGCGGAGGTTGCGCCACTTGAACAGGACGACCAGCCAGGCGGAGACGCCGACGAGGGTGGCGGTCATGACGAACTCGTACATGTTGCCCCAGGGGGCGCGGTCGGCGGCGATGCCGCGGGTGACCAGTGCGCCGACGTGGGCCAGGTAGCCGAGGACGGTGAGACCGACGGCCACGATGCCCGCCCACCGGAGACCCGAAGCACCCGAATCAGACTTATCCGAAAAATCGGAAATGTTCGCTGAAGAGGGAGGAGGCGCGGAGGAAGAGGAGGAGCGCGCGGAGGAAGAGGAGGAGCGCGCGGAGGAGGAGGAGGAGGAGGAGGAGAGCGCGGAGGAGGAGAGCGCCGAGGAAGAGGACGCGGAAGCAGAAAGCGCCGAAGAAGACGCGGAAGCAGAAAGCGCGGAAGAGGTGGACGCCGCAGCGGCGACCGGGACGGCCTCGACCGGGACGGCCTCGACCGGCGGGGCGTCGGCAAGCGCCAGAACGCGCTGGCCGACGAGGCTGCGGGCGCCGAACGCGTACTCGACGGCGTACGCGAGCATGGCCAGGACGTAGCTGAAGATCGTGACGACCAGCAGCTGATTGGACAACTCACCCATCAAACGACCTCCTTGACGTCAGCGTCAGTCTGCGCCACCTGGTCCGGCACGGCGGCGGCAGGGGTCACCGCGGCCACGATCGACGCGAACTCTTCCGCGAAGCCCGGGTAATCGCCGCGCGGCAGGCCGCCCGCCGACATGCCGGTCGGGGTGATCCGGAAGAACACCCGGCGGCGCTTGCCGGTGAGGGAGCCCAGCAGGCCGAGCAGCAGGGCGGCCGCGCCACCCAGGACGATCGGCTGGCCGGGGTCGTGGCGGATCGACATGCTGATCCACTGCTCGGTGCCGAGGAACTCGACCGTCGTGCCGTCCGGGAGGGTGCCCTTGTCGCCGGGCTTCAGCATGATCGGTGCGCCGAACGGGCTGAGGCGCTTCGCGTCGATCTGGCGCTGGTCCAGCGTGTACACGGACAGGGGGGCGCCGGCGTCGAAGCCGAGGACGCCGCGGTACGCCTGCAGCATGAGGCGCGGGTCCTTCTCGGCGGGGAAGGCCGACGACGCGACCGAGGGGTCGGACGGCAGGGTGGGCAGGTAGACGCCGGAGAAGCCGATCTGGGCCTTCTCGTCCCGGGTGCCGGTCGACGGGTTCAGGTTGACGTCCGGGAAGGTGGCGACGCCGTCGCTGGTGAGCATCCCGTCCTTGGGCAGGAAGGCAGCGACCTGCTCGTGCGACTTGCCGTACTTGTCCGTGTAGCGCAGGCGGGGGGCGTACCCGTGGCCGAGCAGCGACACGTTGGCGCCCGAGAGCCGCAAGGGGTCGTTGACCTGCAGCACGTGCTTGGAGGAGCGGCCCCGCTCGGTGACGGTCACGTCGGCCTTGTAGGTGACGGGCTGGCCGTTGTCGAGGTACGTGGCGGCGAACTTGTCCATCCGCACGCAGAAGCGGGGCAGGTCGCCCTCGCCGACCTGGGCACCGAGGGCGTGCTCGTCGTAGTTGAGCAGGGTGTTGCAGAAGGCGAAGTCCTGTCCCTGGATGAGCAGCCGGTTGCCGTGCCAGCCGAACCAGGACCCGTACGCGACGCCGATCAGCAGCGACAGCAGCGCGAAGTGGAAGACCAGGTTGCCGGTCTCCTTGAGGTACCCCTTCTCCGCGCTGATCTCGGTGACGTCGCCGGAGACCCGCACGGCGGTCCGGAAGCGCCGGCGCCGCAAGACGCCCAAGACCGAAGAAGCAGATGCGGCGGGCAGATCGACGGCGGAGGCGGGCAGCCGGGAGAAGCGCGCGGGAGCGGGCGGAGGCTTGCGCAGCATCGCGGCGAGGTGGGACCGGAAGCGGGGCACCAGGCAGCCGACGAGCGACGTGAAGAGCAGCAGGTAGATCGCCGAGAACCACGGCGAGGCGTACACGTCGAAGAAGAAGAACCGGTCCAGCGTCGGGCCCCAGTCGGGGTTGTCCCGCAGATACTGCCGGACCTGCTCGGGCGACACGTTGCGCTGCGGCAGGACCGAGCCGGGGATGGCGGCGACGGCGAGCAGGAACAGCAGCACCAGCGCGGTGCGCATCGAGGTCAGCTGGCGCCAGGCGCGCCGGCACACGGAGACGAGCCAGCGTGTCACAGCGGCACCAATCCGGGCCCGAAGTTGGCCGTGAGAGCGATCATGAGCGAGTGCCAGACGCCGGTGATGAGCGCGACGCCGACGAGGACCAGCAGCGCGCCGCCGATGCGGGTCACCCACCGGCTGTTGCGGCGGATGAAGCGGATGACGCCGATGAGCCGCTGGAAGCCCAGCCCGACCGCGATGAACGGCAGGCCGATGCCGAGGCTGTACGCGATGGCGAGGGTCACCGCCCGCGCCTGGGAGCCGCTGGTGGAGCCGAGGGCGATCATCGCGGCGAGCGTGGGGCCGGTGCACGGCGCCCAGGACAGGGCGAAGACGACGCCGAAGACGGGAGCGCCGACGAGCCCGGCGGCCGGGAGCCGCTGGATCCTCCACTGCCGCTCCAGCCCCGGCACGAGCCCGATGAAGGCCAGCCCGAGGACGATGACGATCACGCCCGCGACGATCTCGATCGTCCGGCGGTGGACCATGAGCTGCATGGCGGCGCTGGTGGCGAGGACGATGAGGGTCACGAAGACGGTCGTGAACCCGGCGATGAAGAGCGAGATGCCGGCGACGACCCGCCCCCGGCGCTGCCCGGAGTCGAGGTCGGCGCCGGCGAGGCCGGTGACGTAGGAGAGGTAGCCGGGCACGAGCGGCAGGATGCACGGCGACAGGAAGCTGGCCAGCCCGGCGAGGACGGCGACGGCGACCGCACCGACCAGCGGGCCGCTGGTGGTGAAGTCGAAGACGCCGGCGAGGAGCATCAGGCCTGCTCGGCGACCAGGTCGCGCACGATCGGCTCGAGCAGCTTCTGGTCGACCTGGGAGCGGATGACGGCGGCGACCCGGCCGCCGCGGTCGATGACCAGCGTGGCGGGGATCGTGTTGGGCGGCACGGCGAAGTTCAGCGGCAGCTCGCCCGGCGGGTCGAAGATGCTGCCGTACGACGGCTTCACGTCGGCCAGGAAGGACGCGGCCGGGTCGCGCTGGTCGCGGACATTGACGCCCACGAAGACGACGCCGTCGCCCTTCGTCGCGCTGTACACCTTCTCCAGCTCGGGCGCCTCGGTGCGGCACGGCGCGCAGTAGGACGCCCAGAAGTTGATCACGACGACCGAGCCCTTGTGCTGGGCGAGGTCGAACGAGCCGGCACGGTCCATGAAGTCGCCGCGCATCGCCGGCGCCGCGACCCGGTCGGCGGTGGCGATCTTGCGGCTGCCGAGTGCGTTCTGCGGGGTGGTGCTGTCACAGGCCGCCAGGAAGACGAAGGCGACCAGCACCACGGAGAGCCAGGAGCGCATCATGCGCCTTTCGCGTCGCGCGCGCCCGGCGACATGGCGACGAGGTGCGCGGCCGGCTCGCTGTACGCCACCCCGACGATCTTCGCGTCCTCGAAGTGGAAGCTGGTGTAGCTGGCGAGGTTGCACTCGCGCTTGCGGGGGTCGTGCCACAGCCGCCGGCGCTCGACGTGCCGGCGCAGCGTCCAGATCGGCAGCTGGTGCGACACGCACACGGCCTCGTGGCCCTCGGCGGCCTCCCTGGCGGCCATCAGCGCGGCGAACATGCGCGAGGCGATCGCCGTGTACGGCTCGCCCCACGACGGGGTCACCGGGTCGCGGAGCACCCACCAGTTGCGGGGGTCGCGGAGCGCGCCGTCGCCGGCGCCGACCCGCTTGCCCTCGAAGAAGTTGCCGCTCTCGATGAGCCGCTCGTCGACGGCGATCGGCAGCCCGAACTGGTCGGCGATCGGCGACGCGGTCTGCTGGGCGCGCTCCAGGGGGCTCGCCACCACGTAGGTGACGTCCTTCTCGGCGACGGCCTGGGCGGCGGCCTTGGCCATCTGCACGCCGAGCTCCGACAGCCGGTAGCCGGGAAGGCGGCCGTAGAGGATCTTCTCCGGGTTGTGCACCTCGCCGTGGCGCAGCACGTGCACGATCGTCTTGGTGGTCATGCCGCCACCTCCGCTACGCTCCGGCGCCCGTGGTGAGCCCGCTCCGGACCGCTCATGACAGGCCCGCCGAGGCGGCCGCGGCGGCGCGGGCGGCGTGCGGGAGGGCGGCCGCGATGACGTCCAGGGCCTCGGCGCCGATCGCGGTGGAGACGAACCACGACTCGAAGGCGCTGGGCGGCAGGTAGACGCCCCGGGACAGCATCGCGTGGAAGAACGCCTTGAACGCCGCCACGTCCTGCGTGCGCGCGTCGTCGTAGTTCCGCACCGGCTGCGCGGTGAAGAAGATCGAGAACATGCTCCCGGCGGTGGCGAGCGTGTGCGGTACACCCGCCGCGGCAAGAGCATCGGAGGACAGCTTGCCGATCGTGGCCGCGGTCGCGTCGAGCTGCGCATAGACCTCGGGGGTCGCCAGCCGCAGGGTCGCGAGGCCGGCCGCGCAGGCGAGCGGATTGCCCGACAGCGTGCCGGCCTGGTAGACCGGGCCGGCCGGGGCGAGGTGCGCCATGATCGAGGCGCGACCGCCGAACGCGGCGGCCGGCAGCCCACCGCCCATGACCTTGCCGAAGGTCCACAGGTCGGCGTCGACGGGCTCGAGGCCGGTCCAGCCGGCGCTGCTGACCCGGAAGCCGGTCATGACCTCGTCGAGGATGAGCAGCGCGCCGTGGCGGTGGGCGAGCTCGGCGAGCTTGCCGTTGAACCCGTCGTGGGGCGCGACGACACCCATGTTGCCGCAGGCCGCCTCGGTGATCACGGCCGCGATCCGGTCGCCCTCGGCGGCGAAGACCGCTTCGACGGCGGCGATGTCGTTGTACGGCAGGACGATGGTGTCCCCGGCCGCCGCGCCGGTGACGCCGGGCGAGTCGGGCAGCGCGAGGGTCGCGACCCCGGACCCGGCCGCGGCGAGCAGCGCGTCGACGTGGCCGTGGTAGCAGCCGGCGAACTTGACCACCTTGGGCCGGCCGGTGAAGCCTCGGGCGAGCCGGAGCGCGCTCATCGTGGCCTCGGTGCCGGAGTTGACCAGGCGGACCTGCTCGACGGGGGTGCGCGCGACGATCTCCTCGCCCAGCGCCACCTCGCCCGGTGTCGGGGTGCCGAAGCTGGTGCCGTGCGCGGCCGCGGCGGTGATCGCACCGATCACCTCGGGGTGCGCGTGGCCGAGGATCAGCGGCCCCCACGAGCAGACCAGGTCGACGTAGCGTCGCCCGTCGGCGTCGGTGAGCCAGCAGCCCTCGCCACCGACCATGAACCTGGGGGTGCCACCGACCGCGCGGAACGCCCGGACAGGTGAATTCACCCCACCCGGCACGATGGCCTGAGCGCGGTCGAACAGTGCCTGCGAAGCCGGAGCGTCACCCGCATAGGGGCCGAGGCCGGCGGAGTCAATAGCTGTCACAGCCTGCCCATTCTGACAGCCTGTCCGCGGCGACGCCGAGCGCCCCCGGGCGGCCTGTGCCCGACGCCACTGCGGGAGGTGAATCACGTTAGGCTGTGCTGGTGGATCGACCGGAGCTTTCCGTCACTGTGCGGCGCGCGCCGACCGAGACCGTGGTGGCGCTCGCGGGCGAGATCGACATGTCCACGGTCCAGCGGCTGGCGACCGCCGTCGATGAGATCCTCGGCGGCGACGCCCCGCAGCGGGTCGTCCTCGACATGGGGGGCGTGACGTTCTGCGACTCGCAGGGCCTCGGCACGCTCGTCGTGCTCAGTCGCAAGGCGACCATGGCACAGAGCTACCTGGTGCTGGTCAACGTGGGTGCGTTCCTGATCCGCGTCCTGGACATCACGGGCCTCAGGGGCGCGCTGATGATCCAGGAGCCTGCCTGAAGGCCCTGGTCAGCGTCTCCATCGCCTTCTCCACCTGCGAGCGGCCGACCTCCCCGCCGGCGGCCAGCCCGGCCTTCAGCAGCGCGGTGGCCTCGTCGACGGCGACCCCGGCGGCCCGCAGCTCGCCGTCCCTGGCCTTGACCAGCTCCGACAGCACCGCGAGCTGAGCGGTCTTCGTCCACAGCTCGACGAACACGGACACCTTCGCCCGGAGCACCCATGGGTCGAAGGGCTTCGTGAGGTAGTCGACGGCGCCGGCCGCATACCCGCGGAGCGCCAGGTGCGAGTCGCGGTCGGCCGCGGTGAGGAAGATGATCGGCACGTGCCGGGTCCGCTCACGGCGCTTGATGTGCCGGGCGGTCTCGAAGCCGTCCATCGTCGGCATCTGCGCGTCGAGCAGGATCAGCGCGAAGTCGTCCACCAGCAGGTGCTTGAGGGCCTCCTCGCCGCTCTCGGCGGCGACGGCCTGGACCGGCAACCCCTGCAGGATCGCCTCCAGGGCGAGGAGGTTGTCCCGCCGGTCGTCGACGAGCAGCACCTTCGCCGGCCGGTCCGGTCCAGTCAAGGGACGCGCCCCTTTCATCCGTTTCGGAGCAACTTACACCGCCCGACCCTCCCCGTTCACCCAGGCGGACATCACGTCAAGCAGCTCATCAAGATCGACTGGCTTGGTGATGTAGTCGCTCGCCCCTGCGGCCAGGGACGACTCGCGGTCGCCAGGCATCGCCTTGGCGGTCAGGAACACCACCGGCAGGTTCGCGAAGCGCCGGTTGCGCCGGATCGCCCGGGTCGTCTCGTTGCCGTCCTGGTCGGGCATCATCGCGTCCATCAGCACGATGTCGACGCCCGGGTGCTCCGACAGCACGCGGACGCCGTCGGCGCCGTTGTCGGCGTACAGGACGGTCATGCCGTGCAGCTCGAGGGCGCTGGTGAGGGCGAAGACGTTGCGGACGTCGTCATCGACGATGAGCACGGTCGCACCGTCGAGCTGATGCGCGGCCGCGGTCGGGCGCCGCTCCGTGGTCGGCAACGCCCGCAGCATCGCCGGGCCGGGCGGCAGGCTGCGCACCGGCGGCTGAGGCTGCGCCGGCACGGTGTGCACGGTCTGGGTGACCTCGGTCGCGATGACGTCCGGCAGATAGAGGGTGAAGACGGCGCCCCGGCCGACCTCCGAGGTGACCCCGATCGCACCGCCGAGCAGCCGGGCCAGTTCGCGGCTGATCGACAGGCCGAGGCCGGTGCCACCGTACTTGCGGCTGGTGGTGCCGTCCGCCTGCTGGAACGCCTCGAAGATCAGCGCGACCTTGTCGTTGGAGATGCCGATCCCGGTGTCGGCGACCGCGAACGCGATCACCCGGCGCGCGCCGGCGAGCGTCGGCGACGTGAACTGCAGGTCGGGCGTGGCGACGCTGATCGACAGCGTGACGGCACCCTTCTCGGTGAACTTCACCGCGTTGGAGATCAGGTTGCGCAGGATCTGCTGGAGGCGCTGCGGGTCGGTGACGATCGCGGGCGGCAGCTCCTCGGCGGTGCTGACCGTGAAGTCGAGGCCCTTGTCCTCCGCCTGCGGGGCGAACGCCTGCTCCACGTACGAGCGGATCTCGTCGAAGGAGACCTCGCCGGGCTCCACGTCCATGCGACCCGCCTCGATCTTCGACAGGTCGAGGATGTCGTCGATGAGGGCGAGGAGGTCGGAGCCCGCGTTGTGGATCGTCGCGGCGAACTCGATCTGCTTCGCGGTCAGGTTGGCGTCCGGGTTGTCGGCGAGCAGCCGCGACAGCAGCAGCATCGAGTTGAGCGGGGTGCGCAGCTCGTGGCTCATGTTGGCGAGGAACTCCGACTTGTACTGCGACGCCTGCGCCAGCTGCTGCGCCTTCTCCTCGAGGCCGAGGCGGGCCATCTCGATCTCGCGGTTCTGCTTCTCGATGTTGCCCTTCTGCTCCGACAGCAGCGTCGCCTTCTCCTCCAGCTCGGCGTTGGTGCGCTGCAGCTCCGCGGACTGGTCCTGCAGCTCCAGCGCGAGGCGCTGCGACTGGGACAGCAGCTCCTCGGTCCGCCGGTTGGCGAGGATCGTCTTGAGCGCGACGCCGATGGTGACCACGAGCCGGTCGAGGAACGCCAGGTGCAGCTCGGAGAACGAGGCGACGCCGGCGAACTCGATGACGCCGAGCGGCTCGCCCTCGAACAGCACCGGCAGGACGACGAGGTCCGCGGGTGGGGTCGCGGCGACCCCGGAGCGGACCTGGAGCCGGCCGTCCTGGGGTGCGCTGACCCGGATCGCGCGGCGCGACAGCGACGCCTGCCCGATCAGGCCCTCACCGGGCGCGAAGCTGACCTCGGCGCCGGGCGCCATGTAGCCGTAGGACGCCTCGAGGCGCAGCCGCAGGCCGGACTCGGCATCGGCACTGGCCAGGAAGAACGCGCCGATCTGCGCGTCGACCAGCGGCGTCACCTCGGCCATGATCATGCGGCAGACCTCGCCGAGGTCGCGCTGGCCCTGCAGGAGGCCGCCGACGCGGGCCAGGTTGGAGTCGAGCCAGCCCTGCTCGGCGTTCTTCTTCGTCGTCTCGCGCAGCGTGACGATCATCTGGTTGATGTTGTCCTTGAGCTCGGCGACCTCGCCGAGCGCCTCGACCGCGATCCGCTGGGTCAGGTCGCCGCGGGTCACGGCGGTGGACACCTGAGAGATCGCCCGTAGCTGGGTGGTCAGCGTCGAGGCGAGCTGGTTGACGTTCTCCGTCAGGTCGCGCCAAGTGCCGGAGACGCCGCGCACCTGCGCCTGACCGCCGAGCTTGCCCTCGGAGCCGACCTCGCGGGCCACCCGCGTGACCTCGTCGGCGAACGACGACAACTGGTCCACCATCGTGTTGACCGTCGACTTCAGCTCCAGGATCTCGCCGTGCGCGTCGACGGTGATCTTCTGCGACAGGTCGCCACGGGCGACGGCGGTGGTGACCTGGGCGATGTTGCGGACCTGGGACGTCAGGTTGGACGCCATCGAGTTGACGTTGTCCGTCAGGTCCCGCCAGGTGCCGGAGACGCCCTTCACCTGGGCCTGGCCGCCCAGCTTGCCTTCCGTGCCGACCTCGCGCGCGACACGCGTGACCTCGTCGGCGAACGACGACAGCTGGTCGACCATCGTGTTGACGGTCGACTTGAGGGCGAGGATCTCACCCTGGGCGTCGACGGTGATCTTCTGCGACAGGTCACCGCGGGCCACGGCGGTCGCCACCTGCGCGATGTTGCGGACCTGGGCGGTGAGGTTGGACGCCATGAAGTTGACGTTGTCCGTCAGGTCGCGCCACGTGCCGGCGACGCCGCGCACCTGCGCCTGACCGCCGAGCTTGCCTTCCGTGCCGACCTCGCGGGCGACACGGGTGACCTCGTCGGCGAACGACGACAGCTGATCCACCATCGTGTTGACCGTCGACTTCAGCTCCAGGATCTCGCCCCGGGCGTCGACCGTGATCTTCTGCGACAGGTCACCACGGGCCACGGCGGTCGCCACCTGCGCGATGTTGCGGACCTGGGACGTCAGGTTGGACGCCATGAAGTTCACGTTGTCCGTCAGGTCGCGCCACGTGCCGGCGACACCCGTCACCTGCGCCTGACCGCCGAGCTTGCCTTCCGTGCCGACCTCGCGGGCGACACGGGTGACCTCGTCGGCGAACGACGACAGCTGATCCACCATCGTGTTGACCGTCGACTTCAGCTCCAGGATCTCGCCCCGGGCGTCGACCGTGATCTTCTGCGACAGGTCACCACGGGCCACGGCGGTCGCCACCTGCGCGATGTTGCGGACCTGGGACGTCAGGTTGGACGCCATGAAGTTCACGTTGTCCGTCAGGTCCCGCCACGTGCCGGCGACACCCGTCACCTGGGCCTGACCGCCGAGCTTGCCCTCCGTGCCGACCTCGCGCGCGACACGCGTGACCTCGTCGGCGAACGACGACAGCTGATCCACCATCGTGTTGACGGTGTCCTTGAGCTCGAGGATCTCGCCCTGCGCGACAACGGTGATCTTCTGCGACAGGTCGCCACGGGCCACGGCGGTGGCCACCTGGGCGATGTTGCGGACCTGGCCGGTGAGGTTGGACGCCATCGAGTTGACGTTGTCGGTGAGGTCCTTCCAGGTGCCGGCCACACCGGGCACGTCCGCCTGGCCGCCGAGCTTGCCCTCGGTGCCGACCTCGCGGGCCACGCGGGTCACCTGCTCGGCGAAGATCCGCAAGGTGTCGACGAGCGAGTTGATCGTCTCGGCGAGCTCGGCGACCTCGCCCTTCGCCGCGACGGTGATCTTCTGCGACAGGTCGCCTCGGGCGACGGCGGTGGCGGCGGTGGAGATCGAGCGGACCTGGCCGGTGAGGTTCGCGGCCATCGAGTTGACCGAGTCGGTGAGGTCGCGCCAGGTGCCGGCGACGCCCGTCACCTGCGCCTGGCCGCCGAGCTTGCCCTCGGTGCCGACCTCGCGGGCGACACGGGTGACCTCGTCGGCGAACGACGACAGCTGATCCACCATCGTGTTGACCGTGCGGCCGATGGTGAGGAACTCGCCCCGCAGCGGCCGGCCGTCGATCTCCAGCGCGAGCTGCTGCGACAGGTCGCCCTCGGCGACCGCGACGATGACCCGGGCGATCTCCGTCGTGGGCCGACCCAGGTCGTCGATCAGCGAGTTGACCGCGTGGATGCGGTCCAGCCACGCCCCCTCGAAGCCCTCCTCGTCGAGGCGCTCGGTCATGCGGCCCTCACGGCCGACGACCCGGCTGATCCTCATCACCTCGCGGGTGTGCCGCAGCTTGAGCTCGGCGAGCCGGTTGAAGCGCTCGACGACCTCACCGGGCAGCCCGTCGCGGCGGCTCAGCCGGTACTTCAGGTCGCCCGCAGCCAACCGGTCCAGCCCGGTGGACAGCTCTTCGAGCAGCAGCGTCTCGGGACTCTTCTGGGTGACTTCTTCGACTGTGGTCATAGCGTCTCCACCGGTCTCGGGGGCAGGCGGTGTCCACCCATCGTCGTCTCCAGGTTGGATTGTTACCACCGTTCGGTAGAGACTGCGAGGTGTGAACGCCCCGACCGTCCGGAGGATCCGGCTTCCGGCCGACCATAGCTCTCCTGGGCTGGCCCGCGAAGCGATCCGGACGATCGTGCACGAACGGGACCTGGGCGGCATTCTCGACGAGGCGCTGCTGCTGGTGACGGAGCTGACGACCAACAGCGTCGTGCACGCCGGCACCGAGGTCGACGTCGAGATCACCGCCGCGGACACATCGCTGACGGTCACCGTGCTGGACTTCAAACCCGGCACCGTCGTGCCCAACATCCCCACGCCCGGCACCGACCTGGACGAGCGCGGCCGCGGCCTGCTGCTCGTCGACCAGCTGGCGTCCTCGTGGGGCACCCTGCACTTCGGCGGCGGCAAGGGCGTCTGGTTCCGGCTGGACAAGAAGACCGGAGCCGTGGGCAGCGACAGGACGCCACCCAGCTTCGAGATCCCTGTCGCGCCCGCGCCGGAGGCCCTCAGCGCGCTCGGCTGGTCGGGCGTCGGCACGTCGCTGACCGAGGTCTCGGAGGAGCTGCTGCAGCGGCTCGTCGGCGTGATCGGCGCGACCGGCGCAGCGCTGACCATGGACGAGGGCGACGGCCCGCACACGATCGCCGCCGTCGGCCGGCTCACCGGGACCATCGACAGCGGCCTGCGGGTGCCGCTGCGGGTCACCAAGCCCTGGCGGGCGGAGCTGCTCGTCGCCGGCGGTGGCGGCAACCCGTACGCGCGGCCGCTGACGTCGCTCGCCGCGGACCGGCTGATGCTGCTGATCGAGAACCACCGGCTGCGCCGCGCCGACTCGGAGCGGCGCACCTGGCTGACGTTCCTCGCCGACGCCAGCGAGCTGCTCGCCCAGTCCCTCGACGTCGAGCTGACCCTCGCCCTCATCCCGCGGCTGGTGGTGCCGCGGCTGGGCACCTGGTGCGCGATCCACGCCGCCGACGCCGGCGGTGAGCTGCGGCTCGCCGCGGCCGCGCACGCCGACGAGGCCATGCTCCCCGGGCTGCTCGACGCGCTCGCGCAGGCGGCCCCGCAGCTGAAGGAGGCGATGGGCACCGACGCGGTGGTGCCGCTCGGCACGCCGCTGGAGGGGTATGTCATCGCGCTGATCGCCCGTGGGCAGCACCTGGGCACGCTGACCGTCGGCGGCAGCGGCGACACGTGGCAGCGCAGCGAGGAGATCGCCGTCGTCGAGGACGTGGCCCGCCGCGCCGCGCTCGCGATCGACAACGCCAACATCCACGCGGAGCGGCGCAGCATCGCCCAGGCCCTGCAGCGCTCGCTGCTGCCGCCGCAGCTGCCGAAGGCCGAGGGCGTGGAGTTCGGCGCCGAATACGTGCCGACCGGCGAAGGGGTCGACGTCGGCGGCGACTTCTACGACGTGGTGCCGCTCTCCGGCCGCCGCTGGCTGGTGGTCGTCGGCGACGTGTCGGGCAAGGGCGTCCAGGCGGCGACGGTCACCGGGCTGGTACGGGACGTCACCCGCGTCCTGGTCCGCGACGGCCGGCCGATGCCCGAGACACTGAAGCGGATCAACGAGACGCTGATCGATCGGGGCGCCGGCCGCTTCTGCACGCTGTGCCTGGCGGAGATCCTGCGCCGGCCCGACGGCACCCTGGACGTGGCGCTGCACCTCGCCGGGCACGACCAGCCGGTGCTGCTGCGCGCCGACGGCAGCACGGAGCTCGCCGGCAGGTGCGGCACCGCCCTCGGCCTGCTCGACACGATCAACACCCCGCGCACCCAGATCACGCTGCAGCCCGGCGACACGCTGATCTTCTACACCGACGGCGTCACCGAGCGCCGCCGCGGCACGGAGCTCTTCGGCGTCGACCGGCTGCGCGAGGAGGCGGCGCTGCTGGCCGGCTTCCCCGCCGACGTGGTCGTCGCCCGCCTGCGCGCGACGACGCTCAGCTTCTCCGCGGAGTCCCCCCGCGACGACATCGCCATCTTCGCCGTCCGCAACGACAGCTAAAGCCAAGCGACAGCTAGAAACCCAACGACACCTAGAAACCCGACGACACCTAGAAACCGCGCAGCCGGAGCAGCTCTTCGTAGACGTCGGCCGGGTGCGCGTTGAGGTCGTACCGGCTGAGCAGGAACAGATGCTCGCCCGCGTCGATCTCCAAGAGCTCGCTGCGCAGGCCACCACGGGACCGGGCGTCGACGCGCATCCGCTCGACCTGCACCCAGTCGACCCGGCGGCGGCCCGCGTAGCCGCTGACGACGGTGACCCCGTCCAGGTCGGCGGCGAGACGGACCGGTGCGACGAAGTCCCGCAGCGCATAGATGCCGAGGATGGCCGCGGCGACCACCGCGGCGGTGAGCATCCGGCGGTCGCTCGCGGCGAACACGCCGGCGACCAGGAGGCCGATCGCCGCGCAGCCCTTCAGCGCGGCGAAGCCGGTCGACACCCGCCACCGCAAGGCGGTCACGGGCGGCTGCGGCTGCGGCATCGAGGAGTCGAAGGTTCCGCTGCGGAGGTCCATGCCCCCCAGCATGCGCTATTTCGTCTTGGTGATCGAGGTGGCGGTGACGGTCCCGTCGGCGTTCTGGCCGACGACCGTCACGCTGGAGCCGGCGGTGAGGTCCTTCAGCGCACCCGGCGTGCTGACGGTGGTCGTGCCGCTGGTCTTCACGATCAGCGTCTGGCCGTCGGCGGTCTCCACATAGACGGTGGTGCCGTCGACGAGCTTGACGGTGCCGGTGATGCCGCCGCGGGTCCCGCCCTGCGCGCCACCCTGCGCGCCGGTGCCGGCCTGACCACCGTTGAAGCCGCGGCCGGCGAACTGGCTGGCGAGCGCCGCCGGGTTGACGCCGCCGGGACCGGTGGCGGCCGCCGGCGCGGTGCCGTAGGACTTCTGCACCTGGGCGCCGCCGACGAAGCCGGCGACCAGCAGCGCCAGCCCCGCCAGGACGAACGTGGCCCGGTTGGCGAGCCGGCGCGGCGCCGCCTTGGTGATCCGCTCGTTCAGGTCGTCGTCGAGCGGCTGCGCGAGCAGGTCGTCCGGCTCTTCCACGACCACGGGCTCGAGGACCACGGTGTCCGGGTCGTCCAGCTGATCCAGTGTCGATGCGTTGGGCCGGCGGAAGGCGTGGCTCACGGGAATCTCCTACTCATAGCGCAGCGCTTCGATGGGGCGCAGGCCGGCGGCGCGGCTGGCCGGGTAGCTGCCGAAGAACAGCCCGATCGCGACCGAGAACCCCAGCGCCAGGAAGACCGAGCTGGGCACGATGACGGGCTTGATGCTGACGATCGTGAAGCGGCTGCCGATCACCGCCGCGGCCACGCCCAGGAGGCCGCCGATCAGGCTCAGCACGGTCGCCTCGACCAGGAACTGGGTGAGGATCGTGCGCTTCGGCGCGCCGAGCGCCTTGCGGATGCCGATCTCCCGGGTCCGCTCGGTGACGGTGACCATCATGATGTTGGTGATGCCGATGCCGCCGACCAGCAGGCTGATCCCGGCGACCGCGCCGAGCAGCAGCGTGAAGGTCTCCGCGGTGTTCGCGCGGGTCTCCAGCAGCTGCGACGCGTTCTGGATGCGGTACGCGCTGGTGCTCGACCCGGTGATGTTCAGCTTCGCGTTGAGGATCGCGGTGACCTCGCCCTGCGCGTCGGTGACGTCCTCCGGCGCGGTCGCCTGCACCAGCAGCTGGTTCAGCGACCCGTAGCCGGTCAGCGACTCCTGCACCGCGGTGACCGGGGCGATCGCGACGTCGTTGGGGTCGGTGAAGCCGGTGCCACCCTTGTCGGCGAGCACCCCGACGACGGTGAAGAGCTTGCCGGAGACCGTGATCTGCTTCGACAGCGGGTCGACGGCGCCGAACAGCTCCTCCGCGACGGTCTTGCCGATGAGCACGACCTTGCGGGAGTCCTTGACGTCCTCGTCGGTGAAGAGGGCGCCCTTGTCGACCTTGAAGTTCGAGGCCGCGACGTAGCCCGGGTACGTGCCGACGAACTGCGCGATCGTGTGGTCGGTCCCCTCGTAGGTGGCCGACTGCGAGCCGGTGACGACCGGCGAGACGCTGCGCACGTGCGGCGCCTCGTCCTTGTCCGACAGCGCCGGGACCAGGTCCATGGTGAGGGCGGTGCTCGTCGTCGCCGCCGCGCCCCGGGCGCCGCCGCCACCGCCTGCCGTGACCGTCAGCGTGTTGGTCCCCAGCGACTCGATCTGCTTCTGTACCGCCTGTGCCGAGCCGTTGCCGACCGCGACGAGCAGAATGACGGCCGCGACGCCGATGAGGATGCCGAGCACGGTGAGACCGGACCGCAGCTTGTTGGCGGTGATCGCCCGCAAGGCGAAGAGGATGTTCATGTCAGCCGCTCATCCTGGACGATGTGTCCGTCGACGAGCCGGATCAGTCGCTTCGCCCGCTCGGCGACGTCCGGCTCGTGGGTGATCAGCACGATCGTCCGGCCCGACGCGCTGAGCCGGTCGAAGACGGCCAGGACGTCGTTGGTGGACTGCGTGTCGAGGTTGCCGGTCGGCTCGTCGGCGAGCACCAGCGCCGGCGCGGTGACCAGCGCCCGCGCGACGGCGACCCGCTGCTGCTGGCCGCCGGAGAGCTGGTTGGGCTCGTGGCCGGCGCGGTCGGCGAGCCCGACCATCGCCAGGGCGAGGTTGGCCCGGCGGCGGCGCTCCGCGGACTTCACCCCCGCGTAGGCGAGGGGGAGCTCGACGTTGGCGAGGGCGCTGGTACGCGCGATCAGGTTGAACGCCTGAAACACGAACCCGATCCGCCGGTTGCGCACGAGCGCGAGCTGCCGGTCGTTGAGGCGGCTCACGTCGACGCCGTCGAGCAGGTACTTGCCGCTCGTCGGGATGTCGAGGCAGCCGAGAATGTTCATCAGTGTCGACTTGCCGGAGCCCGACGAGCCCATGATGGCGACGTAGTCGCCGCGCTCGACGGTCAGCGACACCCCGCGCAGGGCCTGGACCTCGGTCTCGCCCTGCCCGTAGATCTTCTTGACCTTCTGGACGTCCAGCACTGGGTGCATGACCGGCGCTCCCATCAGTTGCCCTGGCGGCCGCCGCCGCCACCGGTGAAGCCGCCGCCACCGCCGGTGAAGCCGCCTCCGCCGCCGGGGAAGTTGCCGCCGCCGGGGAACTGGTTCGTGCTGGTGCCGGTCGAGGTGGTCGTCGTGGTGATCACGACCTGCTCGCCGGCCTTGAGCCCCGACCTGATCTCGACGAACGAGCCGCCGGTGATGCCGACCTCGACCGTCCGGGTCTCCACCTGGCCGTTGACCTGCACCTGGACGGTGCGCTGCCCGCCGGCCGTGCGCAGCGCCTGGGTCGGGATGCGCACCGCGTTCTGCGCCTCGGCGATCGTGACGACCGCCGTGGTGCTCTGCCCGAGCCGCACCCCTTCCGGCAGCGTGTCCAGGCCGATGACCACCGCGTAGGAGTTGACGTTGTTGCTGGTCGTCGCCGTCGGCGAGATCGTGCTGACCTTGCCGGTGGCGCGGGTGCCGCTGAGCGCGCTCCAGCTGACCTCCGCGGCCTGGCCGGGCTTGAGCTTCGTCGCGTCGGCCTCCGCGAAGCCGGCGTTGATCTGCAGCTTCGTCAGGTCGGCGAGCTGGATGAAGCCGGTCGAGCCGCTGTTGGGGGAGGTCGTGCCGCCGGTACCGCCGCCGCCGGACGAACCGGAGGACGACCCGGAAGACGACGAGGCCGATCCGACGGCGCCGTTGACGGCGGTGACCGTGCCGGCGATCGGCGCGGTCAGGACGGTGCCGTTCACCGTCGTCTGCGCCGACGTGACGTTGGCCTGCGCGGTCGCGACCTGCGCCTCCGCGGAGGCGATCGTGGCGTCGTCGGCGTTGTTGTTCTCCGCCCGGGTCAGCGCCGCCTTCGCCGCGGTCAGGTTGGCCTTGGCGGTGCTCAGCGACGCGTTCGCCGCCGTAGGGTCGATCTTCGCCAGGACCTGCCCCTTGGTGACCACGTCGCCGACCTTCACGTCCACCTCGGTGACCGTGCCCGAGCTGGTGAAGTTGGCGTTGGCGGTCGCGGAGCTGGCGACCGAGCCCGACGCCGACACCGTCTGCGACACCGTGCCCTGCGTGACCGCGACGACCCTGGTCCGCGTGGTGGTCTGCGACGCCTGGGCCGCCGCCGGGCCGGAGACGATCTGGTAGGCCCAGAGCCCGCCGCCGGCCACGGCGACCGCGAGCCCGGCGTTGATCAGGCCGACGGAGTTCAGACGAGGCCGGCGAAGCGACGGCAGCGACACACGCATGAGGGGAATCGTGGTGGGTGCCGCTCGGAGCGACCCTCAGCTTCCCTCGGAGTTACCTCGGAATTCTGTTATCCGTTTTCATCCGATTCGTCATCCTTGAGCGAGGCATCGAAGTCCGGCTCGTCCATCGCCGGCAGCAGCACGCGGAACCGCGCACCGGCGCCCGGCGCCGTCCACAGCTCGACCCGCCCGCCGTGCGCCTGCACGATCGCCGCGACGATGGCGAGGCCCAGTCCGGCGCCGCCGTGCCGGCGGGAGCGGGAGCCCTCCGCGCGGTACAGGCGCTCGAACACCCTGGTGGCGTCCTCCGGCTTCATGCCCGGTCCCGTGTCGCTGACCTCGATCGCGGCGAGCGGCACCCCCTCGGGCAGCGGCGCACCGATCGACGCGGTCGGCGGCGCGGTGTCGCCGGTCGCCCGCCCGACCCGGACGACGACGCGGGTGTCCTCCGGCGTGTGCTGCAGCGCGTTGCTGACCAGGTTGGCGACGACCTGCCGGATGCGCGCCTCGTCGCCCTCCACGGTCACCGGCTCGAACGTCACCGACTGGTCGTCCAGCGCTGACAGTTGCACGAACCGGGTCGGCACCCGCACGTGCGCGTCGCGCACCGAGTCGGCGGCGACGGCGAGCAGGTCCACCGGGTGCCGCTGCAGGGGTCGCTCCTCGTCCATCCGGGCCAGGGTCAGCAGGTCGTTGACGAGCAGCCGCATCCTGCTGACCTCGGCCTCGATGCACGCCATCGCCTCGTCCAGCGCGGGTCCGGGCGGGGCACCGCCGCGCCGGTACAGCTCGGCGAAGCCCTGCACGGAGGTCAGCGGCGTCCGCAGCTCGTGCGCGGCGTCGGCGAGGAACTGGCGCAGCCGGCGCTCCGATTCGGCGCTGTCGTCGACGGCCTCCTCGATGCGGGTGAGCATCGTGTTCAGCGCGATGCCGAGCCGCCCCGACTCGGTGTGCGGGTCGGCGTCGACGATCCGGCTGGAGAGGTTGCCGCCGGCGATCTCGACCGCGGTCTCCTCCATGCGGGTCAGCGGGCTCAGCCCGACCCGCACCAGCGACGCCGTCGCGAAGCCGGCGAAGCCGAGCACGATCAGGCTCACCAGCAGCGAGTACTGCAGCATCTGGTCCCGGGTGTCCTGGATCTCGACGAGGGAGACGGCGTTCGCGCCGTATCCGCTGCCCGCCTGGGAGGGCAGTGGGAACACGATCACCCGCCAGTCCTCGCCGGCCGGGCTGGTGACCGTGAACGGCTTCGGGTTCTCGGCCCGCTGCCGGATGTCGCCGAAGAGCGCCGGGTCCAGCACGGCGGTCTGCGGATCCTTGAGCTTGCCCGCGCTGTCGAAGCGGTAGATCTGGTACAGCGGCCCGGGAAAGAACTCGCCGTTGTACCGCTCGCGCCGCCCGGTCACCGAGGCGCTCGGGGCCGGGTTGGGGCTCGCGCCAGGGTTCGGGTTGCGGCCCGCGAACGCGGGCGGGTGCGCCGAGCGCTCCAGCTGGTCGTCGATGCGCTGCATCAGGTACCAGTTGAGCAGCCCGACGCCGATCGCGTTGGCGGCGACGAGGGCGACCCCGGCCAGGGCCACCACGGAGACGACGATCCTCGTGCGGACCGTCCATTGGCGCCACGGCCTGAGTCTCACCGCTGCCGCTACTTCTGGGGCAGCCGCAGCGCGTAACCGACCCCGCGGACGGTGTGGATCAGCGGCGGATCCCACTTGTCGACCTTGCGGCGCAGGTAGTAGACGTACGACTCGACGATGCGCCCGTCGCCGCCGAAGTCGTAGTTCCACACGCGGTCCAGGATCTGCGCCTTGCTGACCACCCGGCCGGCGTTGGTCAGCAGGTACCGCAGCAGATTGAACTCGGTCGGGGAGAGGTCGACCCGGTGCCCGCCGCGGCGGACCTCGTGCGCGTCCTCGTCCATCTCCAGGTCCGCGTAGCGCAGCACCCCGCCGTCGACGAGCTGCTGCTGCTCGCCCAGGCTGCGGCGCAGGATCGCGCGGATCCGCAGCACGACCTCCTCCAGGCTGAATGGCTTCGCGACGTAGTCGTCGGCGCCGACCGTCAGCCCCGAGATGCGGTCCTCGACGGAGTCCCGCGCGGTCAGGAACAGCACCGGCACCGGCCGCTGACCGGTGCGCAGCCGCTGCGCGACCTCGAACCCGTCCAGGTCGGGCATCATCACGTCGAGCACGACCAGGTCGGGCGCGAACTCGGCGGCGGCCGCGAGGGCCTCCCGTCCGCCGCCGGCGACCTTCACGTCGAAGCCCGTCAGCCGCAACGTCGCGGACAGCAGGGCACGGATGCTCGCCTCGTCGTCCACGACGAGGACCTTCGGCTGCGGCGCGTTCGCCTGCACGGTCATCGGCTCCATCGTCACCGACCTGCCGTCAGGATCTCGTCGCCTTCGGCAAGTCCGCTCGTGATCTCGGTGTTGACGTCGCCGCGCAGCCCCGTCCCGACCTTGCGCTCCTCGTCGCGGCCGTTGACCCTGACCACGACCAGCCCTCCGCGCACGGCCGTGGAGGGCACCGACAGCACGCCGTCCACGGACGCGGTGACCACTGCGACAGTAGCGCTCTGGCCGTAGAGCAGCGTGTCGGGCACCTTGTCGAACGCGATCAGCGCCGCGTAGCGCACCAGCCGGTTCGACACCGTGCCGGCCGGGTCGATCTGGATGACCTTGCCGTCGTACTTCGCGCTCGCGTTGTCCGGCAGCGTGATCCGGGCGACCTGCCCGGCCTTGAGGTGCGCCACCTCCGCCTCGGTGAACTGCGCCTTCACCACGACGTCGCCGGTGCCGGCGAGCGTGATCACGCTCGAGCCGGCGGTGGACCCGACGGTGCCGTTCACGGCGAGGATCTTGCCCGCGAGCGGCGCGGTGATCACCGTCCCGGCCAGCTTGGCGTTGGCCTGGGTGAGGGTGAGCTTCGCGTTGTTGAGCCGCTGCTGCGCGTTGAGCAGGTTGTCGCTGGCGTTCTGGACACTGTTCTGGTTGCCGTTGCCGGCCACGGGGTTCTGTCCGCCGCCGGGCGCGCGGCTGGCGCTCGCGCTGACACTGGGCGTGCTGGTGGCACTCGCCTGGGCGGTCTCCGCGCGGTCGAGGGCGTCCTCGGCGCTGTCGACGCTCTTCTCGGCGGCGTCCACCGACTCCTGCGCGGCGGTCGCGTCGATCCTGGCCAGCACCATGCCGGCCGCGACGACGTCGCCGGGCTTGACGTTGAGCTCGGTCAGCGTGCCGCTGCTGGTGAACCCGAGGGTGCGGCTCTGCTGCGCCTGCACCGTCCCCGACGCGGAGACCGTCGTCGAGACCGTCCCGCGGGTCACCTTCGCCGTGCTCACCTTCGCCGGCGCCGCCTTCTCGCCGCCGTTCTGCAGGACCCCCACGACGACCGCGGCCGCGAGCACGGCAGCCCCTCCGGCCAGCCACCAGACCTTCATGCCTGCAAGTTCACCGGCCCCGGCTCCCCATCACCTCGACCGGACCTCAAAGTTTCCTGGGAAGGCGCTCTCACCGAATTTTGAGGTCCAGCCCACGGTGCGTCGAGGTTCGCGCCGTTGCATGTGGTGATGACCAAGCGGATCGGTGGCGCCGCTCTCGCGCTCGCCGCGGTGGCGTTCTTCGCCACAGCCTGCGGATCGTCGGACAGCGCGGCGCCGGCAACGGCTGCCTCCGGCACCGACTACGCGTCGTGCCTGCGCGACAACGGCGTCAACCTGCCGCAGATGAACGGCTCCGGACGCCCCACCGCCCGCCCGTCCGGCAACCCGTCGGGCCGTCCGACCGCGTTCCCGTCAGGGCCGCGCCCGTCCGGCAGCGGTGGGTTCCGCGGCGGTGGCGGCGGCTTCTTCGGCACTGCCGCGCCGAACGGCGTGGACCAGCAGACCTGGGAAAAGGCGCAGAAGGCCTGCGAGTCGCTGCGCCCGACCGCGTTCCCGAGCGGCGGTTTCGGCAATGGCGGCGGCGGCAACGGCGGAGGTCGCGACGCGGCGTACCGCAACTGCCTGACCGAGCACGGCGTCACCGTCAGCGGCCCGGTCGACCAGCTCGACACCGGCGACGCGAAGGTGGCGGCCGCCGTCACCGCCTGCGCTCCCCTCAAGCCCAGCCCTCGCCCGTCCGCTTCGTAGCCCTCCCCGGTTGCCGGACAGGCTGTGCGCCGATCTTGCCGGCGTGGTGGTGGCAAAAAGGACACTGTGGGAGTGTCCTGGCACTACGCCCGCAAGATCGGCGCACGAAAAGTGCCGGAAGCGCGTGTCGCTGAGCGCGAACCGTCGTTGCCTTCGATATGGAGACGCTGGACACATTCACGTGCACATTCCTGCCGGCCACGGCACTGGCGAAGCTCTCCCCCGCGACCATCCGCCGCCACGTCCAGGTGCTGCGCGGCTGCGCCGGCGACCGTGACGCCGTCGCCGTCGTCGCCCGCTGCACGTCCCGCGCCTCCCGGAACAGTGTGCTGATGCTGACCCGCAGCCGCCTCGTGATCACCACCGAGTCGCCGCTGCTGCGCCGGGTCTCCCTGCACCTCAACACCGACCTGCACTCGCTCGCCGACGTCACCTGGACCCCCGAGCCGACCCGCTCCGGCATCCAGCTCGGCGTGACCGCCATCGACGGCGTCCGCGAGAACATCTGGGTCCGCCTCACGAACAAGGCCGAGATGCGGCGCCTCGACGAGGCCCTCAAGCAGGCGTTCCGCACGCCGTGGGGCGTGATCGCCGCCGCCACCACGCCCCGGGTGCCCGCTCTGGCCACGGCGGCCCTCCGCATCGCCTGAGCGATCAGCCGGCCTCCGCGTCACTCAGGCAATCGGCTCACCCTTCACAGCAGGCGCTGGCTTCCGCGCGAAGGGTGAGCCGATCGATGCCCTTGTATCCGACTGGCCGGAGATCCAAACATCGCCCGAACATCGGGCGGGGTGCGGGCGCGGCAGAATGAGCCCGTGGATCAGGGCAAGGGGCTGGTGCTGGTCGTCGAGGACGAGCGGCCGATCGCCGACCTGCTGCGCATGTATCTGGCGCGCGAGGGCTTCGGGGTGCACGTCGAGCACGACGGCACGGCGGGCCTGGCCGCGGCGCGGAAGTTGCGGCCCGTCGCGTGTGTGCTGGACATCGCCCTGCCGGGGATGGACGGCACGGAGATCTGCCGGCGGCTGCGGGAGGCCGGTGACTGGACGCCGGTGCTGTTCCTGACCGCGCGGGACGACGAGGTCGACCGGATCCTCGGGCTGGAGCTGGGCGGCGACGACTACGTGACCAAGCCGTTCAGCCCGCGGGAGCTGGTCTCGCGGGTGAAGGCGGTGCTGCGCCGCACGCAGGGGCCGCCCGACGTCGAGCGGATCCGCACCGTCGGCCCCGTCACGCTCGACCCCGCACGGCGGGAATGCCGGGTCGGCGGCACGCCGGTGGCGCTGACGTCGACGGAGTTCGCGCTGCTGGCGCACCTGATGCAGCGCCCGGGGCGGGTGTTCACGCGGGAGGAGCTGCTCGGCTCGGTGTGGGGGTACGCCGCGCACTCCGGCACCCGGACGGTCGACGTGCACGTGGCGCAGGTGCGCGGGAAGCTCGGCGCCGCGGCGGGGGTGCTCAGGACGGTGCGGGGCGTCGGGTACACCGCCGATGCCTAGGTCCGGGTTCAGGTCCATCGCCGCGCGCAGCGCGCTGGTCACCTGCCTGGTCGCGGTCATCTCGGTGCTGGTGACGGCGCTCGTCGGGGCGCCGCTGGCGGTCCAGGAGGCCAACCGGGCGGCCCGGATCCGGCTGGCCGACGAGGCGACGCTGACCGCCGAGCTGCTGCGCCCCCGGTTCAACACGCCCAGGAGCACGGACGAGCAGGTGATCGTCGAGCGGCTGCGGAACCGCGGGATCGAGGTCTACCTGATCCGGGCGGGGCAGGCGGATCGCGAAGGGCTGCCGGACGGGGTGGTCAGGACGGTCGGGGCCGGGCGGCAGGTCCCGGTCCGGCGGGCGATGGTGGACCAGCGGGTGCGGTTCGTGGTCGGGCGGCCGGTCGGCAACGCGGGCAACGGGGTGGTGCTGACCGAGCGGGTGCCGTCGCGGCAGGCGACCATCGCGCGGCTGTGGGGTCAGTTGTGGATGGCGCTGCTGGCCGGGTTGGCGGCCGGGCTGCTGGCGGGCGTGCTGCTGGCCAGGAGGATCGCGCGGCCCATCCGTACCGTGGCGGACGCGGCGAATCGGCTCACCGCCGGCGACCGGTCGGTCACGCTGGACGCGGACGGGCCGGCAGAGGTGGCGGATCTGGCGCACGCGGTGAACGCTCTGACCGCGGCCCTCGCCACGAGCGAGGGGCGCGAGCGGGACTTCCTGCTGTCGGTGTCGCACGAGCTGCGCACGCCGCTGACGACGATCCGCGGCTATGCGGAGGCGCTCGCGGACGGGGTGGTGGGTCCGGACGGGGCGCAGCGGGCGGGGCAGACGGTGCTCGACGAGGCGGAGCGGCTGGACCGGCTGATCGCCGATCTGCTGGTGCTGGCCCGGCTGGAGGCCGCGGACCTGCCGGTCGAGGTGGTCGACGTGGATCTGACGCAGCTGGTGGCGGCGACCGCCGAGGCGTGGGGCGGGCGGCTCACGGCGGCGGGGCTGCTGCTGCGCACGGAGCTGCCGCCGATGCCGGTGCCGGTGCGCACCGACCCGGGAAGGGTCCGCCAGATCGTCGACGGCCTGCTGGAGAACGCGCTCCGGGTCGTGCCGTCCGAGCAGACGACGGGGGTGCCGGTGGTGCTGGCGCTGGTGTGGGGGCCGGCGGAGGCGTCGATCGAGATCCGTGACGGCGGGCCCGGGTTCACCGACGACGACCTGGCGGTGGCGTTCGAGCGGGGTGCGTTGTCGCGGCGGTACCAGGGCGCGCGCAAGGTCGGCAGCGGGCTGGGGCTGGCCCTCGCCGCGCGGATGGCCCGCCGGCTCGGCGGCAGGATCGAGGCCGGCCACGCACCCGAGGGAGGGGCGAGATTCACGGTGACGGTGCCGTTTGGGCCGGGTGAGAGGAGGTAGTGCACCCGTCGGCCCAATTGCGGAACTGCTCGGACAGGAGGTATCCAGATGCGACGCACACGCATAGGCCTGCTGCTCAGTGCCGCGGTCCTCGTGATCGTCGGCGCCTTGCCAGGGGTCGCACTGGCGCAACCGACACCTGGTCAGACCGGTCAGACCTATCAGCACGAGAACTGGCTCAAGGACGTGCTGCACGGTGAGGGCATCGTGCAGACGAAGAAGGGCCCGGTGCGGGTCGCGATGCAGAACGGCACCGCGACGGCGACGACGGGCACGTCCCTGACGGTCCGGTCGACCGACGGCTACACCAAGACGTGGACTCTGGCCAAGAACGCCAAGATCTTCGACAACCACATGGCTGTGCAGCCGGAGGCGGTGCAGGCGGGCAGCTCAGTGGTGGTCGGCGGCCCGATCACGACCAGCGGCGGCGCGAGCCCGGCGGCGACCGCCAGCACGACCTACACGGCGCAGATCGTGCTGATCCAGTCAACGGCCGGGACCCCGGCACCGGCGCCGGCGACTTCTTAAGGCCGAAGTCCGGCTCAGGGCCGAAGTTCGGCGATGCAGCACTTCACGGAGCCGCCGCCCTTCTTGAGCTCGGTCAGCTCCACCGGGACCGGCACGTAGCCGGCCTGCCGGAGCTTGGCCGCCAGGGCGGTGGCTTCGCTGTTGAGCACCACGTTGCGACCGTCGGAGACGAGGTTGAGCCCGAACGACAGGGCGTCCTCCTCGTCGGCGACGACGGCGTCCGGGAAGAGCTGCGCGAGCACCCGCTGCGACGCGGCCGAGAACGCGCCCGGGTAATAGACGATCGTGCGGTCGTCCAGCGACGCCAGCGCGACGTCGAGGTGGTAGAAGCGCGGGTCGACGAGGCGCAGCGAGATCACCGGCCGGCCGAGCGCCTCCTGCGCCTCCGAGTGCGCCGAGGTCTCGGTCCGGAACCCGTGACCGGCCAGGATCACGCCGCCGCCGAGAGCGTCGGGCAGGTAGGCGAAGTCACCCTCGCCCTCGTTGGTCTCGGCCGGCGCGACGAACTTCCAGCCGTGGTTGTCGTAGAAGCGCCGGTGCGCGGCGGCCTCGGCGATGCGCTGCGGGTACTTGAAGCGCGCCCCGTAGACGACGCCGTCGACGCTGAACGCCCCGTTGGCCGCATAGACCATGTCCGGCAGGCCGATCTCCGGCGGCAGCACGTGCACCCGGTGGCCGAGGCGCACCAGGGTCTCCCGCAGGCCCTCCCACTGTTTCAGGGCGAGCTCCGTGTCGACGGGCGTGGACACGTCCATCCACGGGTTGATCGCGTACTCCACCACGAAGTGCTCGGGTGGTGACATCAGGTAGGTGCGCTCGCGTGGCAGCCGCTCGACGTGGGTCACGAGATCAAACGGTAGATTTGCGGGGTTGCACAAAACAGCGGTAATGCTTGCTTTCGAGGAGGGATTCGTTGCGCCTCGACCCGATCGACCAGCAGATCATTGCGTTGCTGCAGGAGGACGCCCGCTCATCGTATGCGGACATCGGATCGCAGGTGGCGCTGTCCGCACCGGCGGTGAAGCGTCGCGTCGACCGACTTCGATCCAGCGGGGTGATCCGCGGCTATACGGCGCTCGTCGACCCGGACGCGCTGGGGTGGACGACGGAGGCGTTCGTCGAGCTGTTCTGCACCGGTCGGACGTCACCGCAGCAGATCCGCGACGCCGCGAAGCGCCATCCGGCGGTGGTCGGCGCGTACACGATCTCGGGTGAGGCCGACGCGCTGGTCCACCTGCGGGCGGTCGACATGGCGGGCCTCGAGGAGGCCCTCGAACGGCTGCGCGCCGAGCCGTTCGTGACGTCGACCCGCAGCATGATCGTGCTGTCGCGACTGGTCGAGCGGCTGGCGCCGAAAGTCGTCACCGGGCCGGGAACCGGATCGACACCCGGCACGTCCTAGCACGCATGAGACGCTCGCTCGCCGCGTTGAGTGCCCTTGTCTTCGTCGCCGCCGGGTGTACGAGCGGCGCGTCGCCGAAGGCAGCGCCGTCCACGGTCACCGGGCCGGAGCCGGCGTTCAAACTGGTGGCGTTCGACTCCTGCGAGCAGCTGCTGTCGTCGCTGCGGGACGCCGCGGCGGGTGCGGTCGGGCCGTGGGGGTTCCTGAACAACGGCGCCATGCTGCGCGGCGGTGGCGCCGCGGACACCGCCGCACAGCGGAGCTCGTTGAACGGCGGCGGCAAGGCGGCCGCGCCGACCGGTCAGGAGTACTCGGGCACCAACACCCATGAGGCGGGTGTCGACGAGCCGGATCTCGTGAAGACCGACGGCAAGCGGATCGTGACGCTGTCGCGCGGCGCCTTGAAGGTCGTCGACGTCACCAGCCGGACGGTGACGGGGTCCCTTACCCTCGGCACCGTCGACGACGCCAGCGGCAAGAGCGCCGTCAATGTCACGGAGCTGCTGCTGTCCGGCGACCGAGCGCTGGTGCTCGGCTACGACTACCGGGCGGGCTTCGACGACGTGCCCGGCGTGTCGGGCGCGCAGATGACGCTGGTCGACCTCGCCGGCGCGCCGAAGGTGATCGGCCGGTTCACCATCGAGGGCGGCCTGCTCGACGCCCGGCAGGTCGGTGGCACCGCCCGGGTGGTCGTGGTGTCCCGGCCGCGGATCGCGTTCCCCGACAACGCGAAGCTCGGCGGCGACGACGACGCGCGGATCGCGGCGAACCGTTCGGCGGTCATGGCCGCGCCGGTCGACGCGTGGCTGCCGCAGTGGACCGCGACCGACGCCGGCGGCAAGCGCACCGAGGGGCGGGTCGACTGCGGCGCGGTGAGCCGGCCGGCCACCTACTCGGCGACGTCGATGCTGACGGTGCTGACCTTCGACCTGGGCGGCGCGGCACTCGGCGGCGGCGACCCGGTCTCGGTCGTGGCCGACGGCGACACCGTCTACGCCAACGGGCCCAGCCTGTACATCGCCAACGACCAGCGCTGGCGGGTGCTCGCCGCCGACGTGGTGCGCACGAGGGGCGCGACGTCACCGGCCAGGCCGTCGACGCAGGTCTTCAAGTTCGACCTCGGCGCGGCCGGCAGCCCCCGGTTCGTCGCGTCGGGTGAGGTGCCGGGCTGGCTGCTCAACCAGTACTCGATGTCGGAGTGGGACGGGCACCTGCGGATCGCCACGACGATGGCGGCCGACAACACGACGGCGTCAGCGGTGTACGTGCTGCGCCGCGACGGCGGCCGGCTGACCGAGGCAGGTCGCGTCGACGGCCTCGGCAAGGGCGAGCGGATCTACTCGGTGCGGTTCATCGGCACGACCGGCTACGTGGTCACGTTCCGGCAGACCGATCCGCTCTACACGCTCGACCTGCGCGACCCCGCGGCGCCGAAGGTGGTCGGGGAGCTGAAGATTCCGGGGTATTCGGCGTACCTGCACCCCGCGGGCGACGGGCGGCTGCTCGGCCTGGGGCAGGACGCCAACGCGCAGGGCCGGGTGCAGGGCACGCAGGTGTCGCTGTTCGACGTGCGGGACCCGGCGCACCCTTCGCGGGTGGCGCAGTTCAAGCGGCAGAGCGGCAGCTCCGAGGCGGAGCACGACCCGCACGCGTTCCTCTTCTGGGCGCCGCTGGGGTTGCTCGCGGTCCCGGTCTGGCGCGACAGCCAGCCGGCGGTGCTGGTGCTGAAGGTCGGCGACTCGACGATCACCGAGGCGGGTGCGATCACCCACCCCGGCCGCTACACGGCGATCCGCCGCTCGCTGATCGTCGGTGGCACCCTGTGGACCCTGTCGGAGCAGGGGCTGAAGGCGACCGACGCGTCGACCCTGGCCGAGCAGGCCTGGATCGCGCTGTAGCTGGATCGTTCGATTTCGCGCCGCTGTACGGTCAGCGCTGCCCTCCGGCGATGTCCTGCCCTCCGGGGGCGTACTGCCCTCCGGTCACGTGCTGGACGAACGCCCTCCAGGCGGCGGCGTCGACGTAGATCTCCGGGCTGTTGGCATCCTTCGAGTCCCGGATGCCGACGGCCTTCGGGTCGAGGAGGACCTCGACGCAACCGCTGCCGCCACTGCGCGTGCTTTTACGCCACACAATGCTCATGATGTCGACCCCTAATGCTTGGGCTATTCGAATTCGCGAATAGCCCGCTGAATGTAATCCAGTGTTTCAGTGTGGCTCAGTGCCACGGTGCGCAACGACTCGAAGGCGACCAGGTAGCGCCGCACTTCTTCGGGGCGGTTACGGAACACCCCACCGGTCATGCCGTCGCAATACACGATCGGCGGCTCGGTCTCGTTGGCAAACTCCAGAACGGTGAACGTCCCGTCGACCCCACGGTGCGCCCCCCGGTCGAACGGCACCATCTGCAGGGTGACCGTCGGCCGATCGGCGATCTCCAGCAGCCTCATGAGCTGCCGTTTCATGACATCGGTCCCGCCGACGGCCCGCTTCAGCACCGCCTCGTCGAGGATCGCGCGGATCTTCGGCGGCGGATCCCGGGTCAGCACCGCCTGGCGTGCCATCCGGACCGACACCCGCTGGCTCACCACATCGGGCCGCTCCCCCACGGACACCGAATTGATGATCGCGCCGGCATATTCGACGGTCTGCAGCAGGCCGTGCAGAATAACCGCGTCGTAAATGAATATCTCGGCTGCCTCGGATTCGAACCCGATGTATGTCTCATAGGCGCCGAGCAATGCATCGCCATACGCTTCCCACCAGGCCCGCTGGCGCGATTGCGTGGCGAGGGCGGTGATGCGCGTGCGCTCGGCCTCCGCGGTCTGGTAGAGGTCGAACAGCTTCGTCAGGTCCGGGTTGCGGATACTGCTGTTGGCGGTCTCGATCCGGCTGACCTTGGACTCGGACCACTTGAGCTCGGCTGCGACCTCGGCGGCCGTCTTCCGCGCAGCCTCTCGCAACCGGCGCAGCTCGGCTCCGAGCTGGCGACGGAGCAGAGTCGGGCTCGGCTTCGAGGACATCGACCACACCGTACCGCATCGACGAACAAATACTGAGAACTTTCGACACTGAGATGCACTTGCATCTGGCAGCAAGTTGATGCGTAATCAAGTTAGAAGCTTACTGGTGGGGTTGCATGATCCGCCTCACCCGGCGACGGCGACGCTTGGGCTTCGACGTGCCTTTCCCCGGAGGCACCCTGGACGGCGGCCGTCACTGTGGCCGGTTGCCGCCTTCCTCTTTCGTCGCGTCGGCATCCGTGACCCGGACGCCGGCCATCAGCAAGGGAGCGCAACCATGAGTTCCTACGCACCCCAGTCTTTCGAGTCCCGGCCGGTCATCCACTACAACCAGCACGGGATTCTGGTCACCGACCGGATCTTCGCCACCGACCACGGCCGCTACGAGATCGCGGAGCTGTCGCGACCGACGCACGGCACCGGCACCCTGCACGCCGGGGTGCGGGCATGCATCGCGGTCGGGCTCGCGAACGCCGTCGTCCTCGGCGTGGCGGCGACCACCGGCTCCGCGCCGGTCATCCTGGTCGCGCTGTCGGCGCTGCTGATCACCTGGGTCGTCGGGCTCGTCTACGCACGCCGCTGGCCGCGGCAGCACACGCTGCTCGCCGACTACCGCGGCACGCAGGTCACGCTGCTGCGCACGCGGGACGTCGACCTCTTCGGCCGGGTGTCCCGGGCGCTGCGCCGCTCCTGCGGGCTCTAGCGTTCTTCAGAGATACATCCCGGTGCGCTCACCGTCGACCTGCTTGGGGGTGTCGTTCTCGCCGAAGAACCGCTTCCCACCGAACTCGCCCTGCAGGCGGTCGTCCAGCTCGTCCGCGAGCCCGGTCATCACCTGCACGGCGAGCATCAGGTGGGTCGCCTGGAAGTCCCGGCCGAACACCGGCACCGACGCCCACACCGTGTCGTTCGTGCAGTACAGCCGGCCGATCGGCATCCGGTTGGTGAGCTCGGACAGCTTCACGTAGAGCCGCTCGGTCGGCTCGATCTCGGTCAGGACCGGCGAATACACGTCGACCAGCGGCGGGTTGTCCCGCACCCGGACGAACACCATCGCCGACCCGGACCGGATGCCGATGTCACCGTCAGGGTCGATCGTCAGCTCTTCCGGCGTCGTCTTCATCAGCCGCGCCACGACCGTGATCACCTTGTCGTGCAGCGACAGGTCGTCCTGCTCCTCACCTGCCTGGCTGTGCTTCGCCCGCACCACCGCCACCGGCCCGTCGCCGTCGGTCTCGATGATCGACGCGAGCGACCGGGCGACGCCGAGCGACGGCAGGGCCGCCACCAGCCCCTGCGCGTCGTGGGCGAGATAGGTGAGGAACGCGGGGTGCGGCGTGCCGTAGATGTCGCGCAGGGTCCGCATGATGAGCCGGCTGAGCTGGACGGCCTCGCTCTTGGGCACCCGCACGCCGAACGCCTCGCCCGACCCTGGCACCACCCCCGGCGGCGACCACCCGAGCGCCACCGTCTGCGCGATCACGGTCCGCCCCAGCCGATATGCCGCCGGCAGGTCGGCGTTGCCGACCGCGGTCGCGGCGAGCATGTCGCCGTCCTCGCCGGTCACCTGCACCGAATAGATGGCGTCGCCGGTCCCGGACGCCGTGGGGTCGAGCGTCAGATCGAGCGTCGTGCCGGGTGCGAGCTGCCGCAGCGCGTCGACCAGGTGCCGCGCGAAGTCGCGCCAGGCCTCGGCAACCTTCTCCTTGAGGTCCCCGCCGATCGGGTCCTCGTCGTCGAACAGCGCTGCCTCGTAGTCCTGATCATCCGCCATGACCGCCTCCAATCCCCCCGGGCTCACCCTATCCAGACGGCGCACGCCCCGGGTGCCTCGGGCTCCTCCGGGGCCGTCGCTGCCGGGTCCTGGCGTCGATCAGCCCTCGTCCACCAGGGCGACGAGCCGCGCCTTGGCCTCCTCCAGGTCGGCGCCCCGCCCGACGGCGACCCCCAGCAGGAACGCGGTCACCGGCGCACCCGGCCGGGTCACGTTGTGCGCCACGTCCCGCGCGAGGTCGAGGATCGCGTCCTGCTCCCCCGCGCTCAACGGCTCCAGCCCGAGCTCCGCACACGCCCGCACCACCCACGCCGCCAGCTCCGGTTCCCCGCTCATGCCGCCCCTCCCACTACGCTCCGGCCCCATTCATGCGCCGCCCCTCATGTGCCGCTCGGGGTCTGCCCGGCGCAGGTCCTCTTCGGTGTCGCAGTCGAAGTACGGCGCCGGCCCGGACCCGGTCCACTCGACCTCGACCACGTCCAGCCCATCAAACACCGCCCGCATCGACCGCCCTTCGGGCGCCCCGAGCCGCTCGACCGCGTCCCTCAGCGCGCCGGCCCGCCACACCCCGCACAGCAGCTGCCGCTTGCCGCGCCCGTCGACGAACACCGCCCCGTCCGCGCCTCCCGCGACCGCCGCGACCAGGACCTCGACTCCTTCAGCCGTGAGGTGCGGCAGATCCGCGGCGAAGAGCCCGACCAGCGCCGGCCCCTCACCCGCCGCCGCTCGCGGGACAAGCCCGAGCGCCGCGGCCGTCGCCGCCGCCGGACCGGCACCGGGCGGCTCCTCCCGGACGGTGCGCACCCCCGCGGGCAGCCCCTCCCGAGGCGGCCCGACCACGATCCGCAGCGCCGCCCCCTCGACCGCGGCCAGCACCCTGTCGAGCATCGGCACCCCGGCGACGGGCAGCATCGGCTTGTCCTGGCCGCCGAGCCGCGTCCCGCCACCCCCGGCCAGGATCACCGCCACGAGTCCCGGCCATGCGGTGGCTGCGCCCATGGGCAGAACGTACCGTCGAGCAGGCAACGACCGGAACCACTCGCCGCAACTGGAGGCCCGACCATGGGACGCGTCACGCAACGGCGCACGATCACCCGGGTCACCGTCACCCCGGCTCCGGACGCCCCGGCGGGGGTCGCGGTCAAGGTCGGGCCGGACACCCTGATCGCCGAGGAGCCGCTGGAGGTCAGGGTCGGGCCGGCCGGGTCGCCACGGCCCGCGCTGGCGGTCACGATGCGGACGCCCGGGGACGACCTCGATCTGGCGATCGGCTTCCTCCTCACCGAAGGAATCATCAGGTCCGCCGCGGACGTGCGGACGGCACAACTGTGCGCCGGCGACCAGGAAGCGAACACGTACAACGTCGTGGACGTGGTGCTCGCCGCCGGAGTCCCGGCCCCGCAGACCGATCCGAGCCGGAACTTCTACACCACCTCCTCGTGCGGCGTGTGCGGCAAGGCAAGCATCGACGCGGTGCGGACGCGCTCACGATTCGACGTCGCAGCGGACGGCGTACGGGTGACGCCGGCGCTCCTGGCCGCCCTGCCCGACGCGCTGCGCGCGGGCCAGCGGGCGTTCAGGACGACGGGTGGGCTGCACGCGGCCGGCCTGTTCGACGCGGACGGAAGCCTGGTCTGCCTCCGGGAGGACGTGGGCCGGCACAACGCCGTGGACAAGGTGATCGGCTGGGCCGCCCGCCAGGAACGCCTGCCGCTCACCGGTCACGTGCTGATGGTCAGCGGCCGGGCGAGCTTCGAGCTGTGCCAGAAGGCCTGGATGGCAGGCATCCCAGTGCTGGCCGCGGTCTCGGCGCCGAGCACCCTGGCCGTCGACCTGGCCGAGGAGGCAGGGCTGACACTCGTCGGCTTCCTGCGCGGCCAGACCTTCAACGTCTACACCGGCACGCACCGCATCGCCGACCTCCCCCAAACCCACTGAGCGAGCGACCACCGGCGAGGGCGAGCTGGTCGACGAGTGTGCCCCGCCCTCCCCGGCAACGCCCCCACCGCCGCAGGAGGCCGCCCGTCGAGGTGGGTTGGCAGGTCAGTGCCAGTGCTCCCGCACAAGAACCCCAGATCGCCGACCGGGCAAGGAGCGGATCCCGCGGCGCCGGGCCGGCCGCGCCCGACCCGGCCCGGGCACCAGCACCGCAACCAGGTCGAACACCGGCAGGGCCTTCAGCGCTTTCGGCGGCGGGTGGTGCGGGGCCGGGTGCAGCGGCCGTCGCGTCGGCCGATCGGGGACAGCGACCGCGGGACAGCAACTGCGGGGGCAGGCCGCGGCCGAGAGTCTCGGTTATGAGCTTGGCGGCACGATTTCCAGCGGCGGCGGCGAACGCGCAATCCAGAGCGAGCCGGGCCGCGCCACGACTGACGGGACTGTGGCCGTGATTCCGCAGCCGAAGGACCAGATCGCCGACCAGGCAAGACCAGGCAAAGAGCGGTCCCAGAGCGGTCCCGGAGCGGTCCCGGAGCGGCTGGCCGGCCGCGTCCGACCCGGCCCGGGCACCAGCACCGCAACCAGGTCGAACGCGGCTTCGACCGCCCGCGAACGGCTCGCGGCTCGGGGGTCGCGAGCAGGCGCGGCCCCTGAAACACCTCCTCCAGTCAGAACGCAGCACCAGGCAGACCATCAGCGCCCCGCCCGAGCCAGGAGCGGCGCGCGGACAGGCCGCTCACAACCCCCGCCCGAGCTAAGAGCGGCGCGGGCAGGCCGACAAATGCCCCCGCCCGGGCCGAGAGCGGCGGGCAGGCCGACGACGCCCGCGCCGGAGGCGAGTGCGGTGCCGGGGGCAGGGAATTCAGCGCTTCCGGCGCCGGGTGGTGCGGCGGCGAGGTGGGGTGGGGCGGCGGCCGATCGGGGGGAGGGACTGCGGGGACAGGCCGCGGTCGAGGATCTCGGCCATGAGCTTGGCGGCGCGGTATCCAGGGTCGGCGTCGAACGCGCGGTCCAGGGCGATCCGGGAGCGGACGCCGTTGCCGGAGCGCCAGGACACGTAGGCGACGAGCATCGCGGCCGGGGCGGCGAACGTGGGGGCGCAGCGGCGCAGCACGTCGGTCCACAGGCGGTCGTGGAGGTCGAGGTCGGTGTCGAGGTCGCGGTCGATGCGCAGCCAGGCCTCGTCGCGCAGGGGCAGGTTGTGGAGGAGGAACGCGAGCCAGGCGACCTCCTCGTCGGTGAGGCCCTCGCCGGCGCGGACACGGCGCAGCGCCGCGTCGATGGAGGCGACCCCTTCGGCGGGCGTGCCGGGCGAGCGGGCGAGGCGGGTCTGGGCGTGGCGGGTGGCGCGCTCGGCGGCGTCGAGGGCGGGGCCGGTCGGGGCGGCGAGGCTGGCGACGAGGGCGGCCCGGTCGGGCAGCGCGACCATCCCGATCAGGGTGGCGGTCGCCGCGACCGCGGACGTCTCGACGTCGAAGGGCTGGCCTTCGGCCGGGCAGCAGTGCGGCGACTCGCAGATCAGCGACCGGTAGCGACCCTCATGGGCCCAGAGCATCTCGTGCACGGCGATGCCGTGGCGGCGCATCGCGGCGGTGGTGGCGTGGATGAGGGTCTCGACGCGCTCGGGCGGGCCATAGCCGATGAGCACGACGTGGTCGACGTCCTGGCGCGCGAACAGGGCGCCATAGCCGTCGGCGAGCGTGCCGAGGTCTTCGCCAGGGTCGGGCAGGTCGTCGCGCATGTGGAAGCGCAGCCGCCTGTCGCGCACCCCGAGGGCGACGATGCTGTCGGACGGGTGGAACCCGAACAGGTACGGCGTGCCGGCGAGGATGTCAGCAGGGGTGCGCAGCCGCAGCCGGGGCTGCGCGAGGGTCGAGGTCGCGGTCGTCATGCACCCGAGCCTGGCGGTCGCCGCCACTCACGGGAACTCGCGGTTTTCGGCTGTGGACAACGCCCGATTCGATCCACAACCGCCGGCCGCACCTTGACAAAGAAGCAGCGCACCGACAATGAAGCAGATGCGACGAAAGACCAAAGACGAAGATTAGAAGCGGAACCGCTGCGCGTGCAGGTCGATCCCGTCGCGCCAGTCATGGCCGTCCGGGTGCAGGTCGATGGCGAGCGTCACCCGGGCGAGCGCGTCATACCCCGCCGCCTGCAGGCACCGGATCGCGTCGATGTTGCGCGCCGCCGGCGAGATGCTCAGCTGCCCGAGCCCCCGCCGCCTGGCCTGGTCGGCGACGTGGGAGAGCAGCGCCCGGCCGATCCCCGCACCGCGCCGTGACGACGCCACGACCAGCGGCTCGACCTGCCCACCGCGGCCGTCGAGGATGAGCCCGACCATGCCGACCACGCCGACGCCGAGGATCTCCGCGACCCACATGCCGGAAAGGTCGAGCCGCGTGAGGTACTCCTCGAACGCGGCCCCCGGGTCACCGCTGACGGGTGGCGTCGCCGGATAGAGGTGTTGATGCTCCTCGGTCAGCTCCGCCCACAGCTGCCGGCACTCGCGATGGTCCGTCGGTCGATACGCCCGGATCGTCGGCTGCAGCGTAGCGACCCCGCCACCCACGCCGTCACCTGTGCGAACAGTCACCATGTGTTCATGCTTACTCCGGTGCGCGGCGCCACGACACCCACATCGCGGTATTGCACCCCGGCCGATCGCCGCCTGACCGTTTCACGCCTTTTGTTGCATCACGCGGATCGCGGCCACACGGTTATGGATCGAGCCGACGAGCGATAGCATCAAAATCGGCTCGCAGCTACGACGAAGGGACCGCCGGTCGGGACGGTCCCTTCGCTGTTTGCTCAGCTTGATTACGGAAGGCGGAATTCACCGTCGGTGTCGACCGCGGCGATGAAGGTCTCCCATTCGGCGCGGGTGAAGCGCACCGATCCCGCGTCCGGGGCGTTGGAGTTGCGGACCTCGACGACGCCGTCGACGAACCGCGCTTCGACGCACTGTCCGTTGTTGCCGCTCCGGGTGGGCTTGTGCCACCGCTCGTTCAGCGCAGCCATCTGCGCACTCCTTCGTTTGTCAGGCCGTCCCAGCAATCGCCGACTCGATCAACTTGACCGACTCGAATGGGCTGAGTGCGGCGGCTCGCAGACTTTCGAACACGTCGTGGTACCGCTGGACGTCTCCGGCTTCCTGGTAGATGTCGCCGGCCATGGCTTCGGCATACACGACGCTTGGTGCACCTTGGAACTTGAGGATCGCGAACGACCCAGCCATGCCGGCATAGGCTCCCCCGCTGAAGGGGAGTATCTGGACCGTCACGTTCCTCGCCCGGCTCATTTCGGCCAGGTGCTTGAGCTGCGACCGCATCACGTCGGGCCCGCCGATGAGGCGCCGGATGACGCTCTCGTCGAGGACCGCGATGAACTGCAATGGATTCTCGGCCCGGGCGAGCAGCTCCTGACGCTCACGCCGGGCGCTGACGTGCGCCTGGACGGCATCCTCCGACTCGCCGGACGGGGAGGCGGCGGCGAGCAGCGCCCGCGTGTACTCCTCCGTCTGGAGCATGCCGGGCACCACCAGCGCCTCGTAGTCCCGCATCTCGATCGCGTTGGACTCCAGGCCGATGTAGCGGGAGTAGTGGCTCGGGAGGTCGCCGAAGCGGGCGAACCAGCCCCGGGTCTTGCCTTCCTTCGCGAGCGCGATCAACGTTTCCGTGAGATCGCGGTCATCGACGTCGTAAATCTTGAGCAGTTGTTCGAGGGTGCTGCGGCGGATGCCGACCTTCCCGCCTTCCATGCGGCTGATCGTGCTGGGGGAGCAGTCGAGTTGCAGGCCGACGTCCTCGGTGGTGAGCTTCGCCTGCTCGCGCAGTCGACGGAGCTGTTTGCCCAGCTGGAAGCGGGGGAACGTGGGGCTGTGCGCGTGCGACACCACTCACCTCCATTACTCACGACGAGTGTCACCGTTACCGGGTTGTCGCGCAAGCATGTGCGTCAGTGAGCGATTGGGTTGCTCTACTCAAGTTTGACGGAACGTATTGCCCCGGGAAACCTGCACATGCATTCTGGGGCGGTCAGAGCTGGATCCTCTGTCGGAGGGAGATCCGTCGTGATCGAAGACGACGTGCTCCTGCTCGAAGGCGCACCGCGGCTCTTCGGCATTGTCGCCGATCCTTTCGATGACGACCATCCTCAGGTCGTCGCCTGGGGTCACGAGCTGCCGGATCAGGCCGTGCTCACGTGGCGCCTGGGGAATGGGAAGTCCGAGATCGCCGTCTTCCGGTCCGCGGACGACGCGCTGGCGACCGCCCAGCAGCTGTACTCGGCCCGGATCCTGTGGACCGCACCCGCCGCGCAGGGGTTCTGATGGCCGTCATCTATGACCACGCCGTCACCGACGCCCGCCGCCTCGTGGCCCGCCACCAGCCCTTGCACGTCCAGCAGGCGACACGGTGCACGGCCGGCTGCACGCACTGGCCGTGCAAGCCGTTCTCCATCGCGTGGGCGATGGTGACCCGCAACTCCAACACGCGCGCCGGCCGCTGACCCGCACACCTCATAGACGCAGCGCTAAACCTGTTCGGACGGGCAGTCCTCCAGATCTGACCGATCGGCCGACCCCGATCGAGGCCGATGACCGGCCCAGCGCTTGACCGCCTCCGGCCGACCCTTGAGCCTCGCGTCCCAGCCCGGCCACGCCTTGTCCTGGATGGGCACGCCCTTCGTCGGTGAGGGCGTCGGCACGACGGCAGGAGGCTCCTGCACCTCGGGCGCCGGCGAGGACGGCGGAGCCGGCGCCACCGTGGGCGGCTTGCTCCCCGTACCGACGACGACACCGCCGCCCGATCCACCTGACGTCCTCCCGCTGGCGCGCGGCTTCACCACGGTCGCCGGGGGCAGTGGCGCGGTCGGCTCCGCCACGTGCGTCGGCGTGCCCGCGCCGTGCAGCCCGCTGCTGGGCGTCGGGGCGAGCACGAGCGGACCGGGATGCGGCTCCGCGACGATCGGCGTCCGGACAGACGGCGCCGTGTCCAGCGTGGCGCTGCCGGCGGCGACCACGATCAGGGTCGGCACCGAGGTCAGCGCCACGAGCAGCGCGGAAATGAGCAGCGGCCGCCGGTTCGGCGACAGCATGCGGTGGGTACGGACGTCGGATTCCAAAGGAAGCGCTCCAGTGTGCGGGGGAAGGCAGAACGAAGCTCATTGGGACCAACTGCCGCACGCCGGGCGAGGATCTGCCCGGTTCGGAGGGATTTTTCGACCTTGCGACGCGGGCGAACCCGGACTCCATGGTGTCGATCCACACGCCTTCTGCGATGCTGGACACACACCGGCAACGGGGCTGTAGCGTCCGCATACCCTGCGACTGAGCCCCAGAGCCGGCTCCCGGGCGTGATCCACTCACACCCACCGCGACGCGCCGGCTCCAACAGGGTCGCCGCGTAGCAGCCACCCCCGCTGCGCGGCAGGGTTACCCCCGCTGCCGACGCGAGAGACGACAGGGAGAAACGGATGGCGAAGGGCGAAGCAAAGGCCCGGACGTCAGGAACACGGGCCGCGCCTGAACCCGCGTTCGTGCAGCTGCTCACCCCCGAAGGAGACCGGGTCCAACACCCCGACTACACGGTCGACTTCACCGACGAGGAATACCGCTCGCTCTACCACGACCTGGTCGTGGTCCGGAAGCTCGACGCCGAGGCGACCGCCCTGCAGCGCCAGGGCGAGCTGGGCATCTGGGCGAGCCTGCTGGGTCAGGAGGCGGCGCAGGTCGGCTCCGGCCGGGCGCTGCGCGCGCAGGACATGGCGTTCCCGACCTACCGCGAGCACGGCGTGCTGTACTGCCGCGGCGTCGACCCGATCGCACCGCTGACCCTGTTCCGCGGCGTCGACCAGGGTGCCTGGGACCCCAACGAGTTCAAGTTCGGCATGTACACGATCGTGATCGGCGCGCAGACGCTGCACGCGACCGGCTACGCGATGGGCGTCACCAAGGACGGCAAGGTCGGCTCCGACGACGGCGAGGCCGTCATCGCCTACTTCGGCGACGGCGCCACCAGCCAGGGCGACGTCAACGAGGCGTTCATCTGGGCGTCGGTCTTCAACGCGCCGATGGTGTTCTTCTGCCAGAACAACCAGTACGCGATCTCGGAGCCGCTCGAGCGGCAGACGCGGGTCCCGCTGTACCACCGGGCCAGCGGCTTCGGCTTCCCCGGCCTGCGCGTGGACGGCAACGACGTGCTCGCCTGCTACGCGGTCACCCGCAAGGCCCTCGACGACGCCCGCCACGGCCAGGGCCCCTCGCTGATCGAGGCCTACACGTACCGGATGGGCGCCCACACCACGTCGGACGACCCGACCAGGTATCGCATCGCCAGCGAGGTCGAGGCCTGGCAGGCGAAGGACCCGATCGCGCGCCTGCGGGCCTTCCTCGGCAAGCAGGGCATCGCCGGCGACGACTTCTTCGCCGCCATCGACGAGGAGGCCAGGGTCGCCGCCGCCGACCTGCGCGAGCGCGTCCTCAACATGCCCGACCCGGACCCGCGCACCCTGTTCGACCACGTGTATCCGCACGGATCGCCGGAGCTGGAGCAGCAGCGGGCGCAGTTCGACAAGTACCTGTCGTCGTTCGAGGGGAGTGGGCACTGATGGCCGAGACCCTGACGATCGGTAAGGCGCTCAACACCGGCCTGCGCCGGGCGATGGAGCGTGACCCCAAGGTCCTCGTGATGGGTGAGGACGTCGGCAAGCTCGGCGGCGTCTTCCGCATCACCGACGGCCTGCAGAAGGACTTCGGCGACGAGCGCGTCATCGACACCCCGCTCGCCGAGTCCGGCATCATCGGCACCGCCGTCGGCCTCGCGATCCGCGGCTACCGGCCGGTGTGCGAGATCCAGTTCGACGGGTTCGTCTACCCGGCCTACGACCAGATCGTGTCGCAGGTCGCCAAGATGCACTACCGCTCCAAGGGCAAGGTCCGGCTGCCGATCGTCATCCGGATCCCCTTCGGCGGCGGCATCGGCGCGGTCGAGCACCACTCCGAGTCGCCCGAGGCCTACTTCGCGCACACCGCGGGCCTGAAGGTCGTCTCCTGCTCCAACCCCGACGACGCGTACTGGATGATCCAGCAGTCGATCGAGTCCGACGACCCGATCATCTTCATGGAGCCCAAGCGCCGCTACTGGGAGAAGGGCCAGGTCAACGTCGACGCCGCGAGCGCACCGCTGCACGTCTCGCGGATCGCGCGCCCCGGCACCGACGCGACGCTGCTCGCCTACGGCCCGATGGTCCGCACCGCGCTGGACGCCGCGACCGCCGCCGCCGAGGACGGGCGCGACCTGGAGGTCATCGACCTGCGCACGCTGTCGCCGCTGGACATGGGCCCGGTCTACGAGTCGGTGCGGCGCACCGGCCGCGCGATCGTCGTCCACGAGGCGCCCGGCAACCTGGGGCTCGGCTCGGAGATCGCGGCCCGGATCACCGAAGAGTGCTTCTACTCCCTCGAGGCGCCGGTCCTGCGCGTCACCGGGTTCGACACGCCGTACCCGGCCGCCCGGGTCGAGGAGGAGTACCTGCCCGACCTCGACCGGGTGCTCGACGCCGTCGACCGCTCGTTCGGGTTCTAGGGGGACGCGCAGTGACACGGGTCAAAGAGTTCAACCTTCCCGATCTGGGCGAAGGCCTCACCGAGGGCGAGATCCTCAAGTGGCTCGTCCAGGTCGGCGACACGATCGAGCTCAACCAGCCGATCGTCGAGGTCGAGACCGCGAAGGCGGCGGTCGAGATCCCCGCGAAGTGGGCCGGCCAGGTCGCCAGGATCTTCCACCCGGAGGGCACGACGGTCGAGGTCGGCGCCCCGATCATCGCCATCGACACCGATCCGGGCGGTGCCGCGACGCCGGCCACGGAGGCTTCCACCGAAGCTTCCACGGGCACGCCGTCCGCGGCGGCGCTGGCGGCCGTCGACATCGCCGGTGACGCGCCGGTCGAGCCCGGCATGATCGGCGGTCCCGCACCTGGCGGGCGCACCGCCGTGCTCGTCGGCTACGGACCGAAGACCGCCGCCGCGAAGCGCCGTCCAAGAACAAATGCAAGTGCAACCGCGGCTCCTGTACGACCAGAGCCTCCCGCCACACCCGTAGCGCCAGCTCCGGTCGCCGCGGAGACGGTGGGCCGGACGCCACCGCCGCCGGCGCAGGGCAACGTGCTGGCCAAGCCTCCGGTCCGCAAGCTGGCCCGGGACCTCGGCGTCGACCTCACCGCCATCGCGGGCACGGGGCCGAACGGTTCGATCACGCGGGACGACGTGCTGTCCGCCTCGTCCGCTCCCGCCGCCGCTCCGGCTGCTTCGGCGGCGGCTCCGGCGCCCCGCGTCGGCCGTGAAGAGCGGATCCCGGTCAAGGGCGTGCGGAAGCTGACCGCCGAGAACATGGTGGCGAGCGCGTTCACCGCGCCGCACGTCACGGAGTTCCTGACGGTCGACGTGACCCGCTCGATGAAGGCCCTCGAACGGCTGAAGGCCAAGCGGGACTGGCGCGACGTGCGGGTGTCGCCGCTGCTCATGGTCGCCAAGGCGGCCCTGGTGGCGCTGAAGCGGTACCCGATGGTCAACTCGACCTGGCAGGCCCCTCCGGGAGGCCCGGCCGAGATCCTGGTCAAGCACTACGTCAACCTCGGGATCGCCGCGGCGACGGAGCGCGGGCTGATCGTGCCCAACATCAAGGACGCCGACGCGCTCACCACGCGGGAGCTGGCCGACGGGTTGAACGACCTGGTGGCCACCGCCCGCGAGGGCAAGACGTCGCCGGCGGCGATGAGCGGCGGCACGTTCACGATCACGAGCGTCGGCGTCTTCGGCGTCGACACCGGCACCCCGATCCTGCCTCCGGGCGAGTCGGCGATCCTGGTGTTCGGCGCGATCCGCGACACCCCGTGGGTCCACAAGGGCAAGATCAAGATCCGGCAGGTGACGACGCTCGGCCTGTCCTTCGACCACCGGATCATCGACGGCGAGCTGGGCTCCAAGTTCCTGCGCGACGTCGGCGCGTTCCTCGAGGACCCCGAGGGATCGCTGCTGGCCTGGAGCTGAGCAGTCCAATCCACGGCAGGTGGCCCGGCGCTGACGCGCCGGGCCACTGTCATATGGCTGACGAACTGGGCGTTTGCACAGCCAGCGGCCCTACGAATCGTCGGTGCGTGCGCCGCGTCACTTGCTATTCGCTGGCTAAGGATCTTCCGCTGGGCGTGTAATGGATGCGAAGCAAGCCTCGTCCTTACATCCCAAGGAGCCAGCCGTGAGCACCTTCATGGAGCGTTACCGCGCCCGCCGCAACGCCGCCCGCCGCCTCGAAGCGATCGAGCGCGCCATCGCCAAGAACCCGTCCGCCGCGCTGCGCGACGAACTCCACGCCATGCTCAGCCGAAGTTGAGCCTGCGCACCAACCCCGCACTTGCCGCCCTGGTCCGACCCTCCCCGGACCGGGGCGGCGTCGTCTTGTTCACCTATTCTGGGAGCGCTTGCCGACGAACCTGAGCCTCCGCACTGCCATGTGTGGTTCAGGTCGACTACGGTCGCAAGGGTCTGACCCACAGGAGGCACGATGACGTCCGACCAGCCCCACCCGTCCGAAGCGGACGAGAGTGCGGCAAGCGCGCCGAGCTCACCCCCGCCCGGCACGCCACCGGCCGGCACCGTGCGAGCCACCGCGTCGGTCCCGATGCCGACCAGGCCTCCAGTCCAGCCGTCGTCCCCGGCGGCGCCGCCGACCCCCGCGACGTACGGCTCACCGGTCGCCTCCGCAGAGTCCGCCCCTGCCGCCTCGCCAGCCTCGCCGGCCGCTCCGCCTTTCGCGCCGGCCGCCGCGCCTCCCGCCGTCCCCGCCGCGACCGGCCAGGACGCGGTCGAGGGCGCCGAGCAGCAGCCGAGGCCCGGCCCGTTCCCGCCGGCCGGGCCGTTCGCGCCGCCGGCCCCTCCGCTTCCGGCCCGCGTGCCGCCGAACGTGCCTCCCGGCCCCGCGGGCAGCTTCCCCGGCTTCACTCCGGCGGCACAGGCCGGCGAGGCCTCGTCCGCCGCGCAGCAGAACGACCCGGCCGCGGCCCAGGACCCGGCCCAGGTGCCGGCGGGCCCGAGCGGCCCTCCTGCCGGCTACACCCAGGTGTCGGTGCCCGGCGCCGCACCGGCCGCTCCTCTTTCCGGTGCCGCGCAGGTGCCCGGATCCGGCGCGCCTTCGACCGGATCCGCCCAGGTGCCGGTGTCCGGCGTGCCCTCGTCGGGGTCGGCGCAGGTGCCCGTGTCCGGTGGTTCGCCGGCCGGTTCCGCCCAGGTGCCGTTGTCCGGCGTCCCGTCGTCCGGGTCGGCGCAGGTGCCCGGCATCCAGCACGGCAACGCCCCCGTCTCGGCGGCCCCCGTCTCGGGGAGCGCCCGGACGTATGGCACCGCCCAGGTCTCCGGCAGCGCCCAGGTCCCCGGCGCCATGCCGCCGCCGCCCGTGGTCCCGCCGACCTCCGCACCCCCGGCGACGTACGGCACCCCGGCCTCGGCACCCCCCACCGCCGCGCCGCAGGCCACGTACGGCACGCCTTCCTCCACGCCGCCGGCCACCTATGGCGCGCCCGCCTCGGCACCGCCGGCCACGTTCGGCGCACCCACGTCCGCACCGCCGGCCACGTACGGCGCACCCACTTCCGCACCGCCGGCTCCGCCGGCCGCGTACGGCGCACCATCCTCCGCAGCGCCCGCCGCGTACGGTGCGCCCACGTCCGCACCGCCGGCCGCGTACGGCGCACCCACCTCCGCACCGCCCGCGACGTATGGCACGCCGGCATCGGCGGCGACCGGTGCCGCCGCGGGCATGACGGCACCAGCGGGCGCTGAAGCGGGACAGCCCGCCGGTGCGGTGCCGGCTCCCCCGAACCTGGGGAAGATCCCGCCGCCGGCACCGTTCGCCGCACGGGCACAGGTGTCCGTCCCGCCCGCGAACGTGTCCCCGACCAGCGCGCCGCCGGCCAGCCTGCCGCCCACGAGCGCACCTCCGGCGTTGTACCAGGCGTCGGCGCCGCCGGCCAGCCTGCCGCCCACGAGCGCACCGCCGGCGTCCGGGCCACCCGCGACCGGCGTCTACCAGGCCGCGCCGCCGCCCGCCACGGGGGTGTACCAGGCGTCGGTGCCGAGCGCCGCACCGGCCGGCCCGCACTACAGCGACCTCGTCAACCTGCCCGGCGATCAACCCCCCGCTGGTGCTGAACCGGTCGGCGGGGCGCCAGTCGTACCGACGCCGCAAAACGACAAGAAGAGCAAGCGCGGCCTGATCATGGGGCTCGTCGTGGTGGTCGTGGTCTTCCTGCTCGCGGTGGCCGGCACGGGCATCGTGGTGGCGCTGAACAACGCCGACAGCACCAGCTTCGCCGTCAACTCGTGCGTCAAGCAGGACGGCAACTCGGCGAAGAAGGCGAGCTGCTCGGACAAGGAAGCATTCACGATCGTGCAGAAGGTGGAGAAGCCGGAGAGCTGCTCAGACTCGAGCCAGCCGTACATCGTGCTGCAGCACAAGGGGCAGAAGGACGAGGTCCTCTGCCTCCGTCCGGCCTCGGCCAAGTGACGTCGATGCCCGGGTCCGGCGGCGCATGGGAGCGCCCGGCGGCACTCGGGCAGACTTGAGGCATGACCGACCCGGCACAGTCGCCACTGCTCAAGGCCCGCGTCCGCGCTCCCGAACTCCGGGGGCGCGGATGGCTCAACACCGACGGACTCACCCTGTCCGATCTGCGGGGAAAGATCGTAGTTCTCGACTTCTGGACCTTCTGCTGCATCAACTGCCTGCACGTGCTCGACGAGCTGCGGCCGCTTGAGGAGCGGTTCGCGGACGTGCTGGTCACCATCGGGGTGCACTCGCCGAAGTTCGAGCACGAGAAGGACGCCGCGGCGCTCGCGGCCGCCGTGGAGCGGTACGGGGTCGACCATCCGGTGCTGGACGACCCCGAGATGGAGATGTGGCAGCAGTACGCGGCGAAGGCCTGGCCGACGCTGACCGTCATCGACCCCGAGGGCTATGTCGTGGCCACGATGGCCGGCGAGGGGCACGCCGAAGGGCTGGCGCGGCTGGTCGAGGAGCTCGTCCGCGTGCACGAGGCGCGGGGCACGCTGCGGCGCGGCTCCGCTCCGCAGGTCGCCGCCAGGACCGAGGAGACGGTGCTGCGGTTCCCGGGCAAGGCGCTGGCCTTGGCCGACGGGCACTTCCTGGTCGCCGACTCGACGCACCAGTCGCTGGTCGAGCTCGACGCCGACAACGAGACCCTGCTCCGCCGGATCGGCACCGGGCAGCGCGGCCGCAAGGACGGCACGGATCCCGAGTTCTCCGAGCCGGGCGGGCTGTGCCTGCTGCCCCCGCACGTGGCCGAGATCGCCGGGTATGACGTCGTCGTCGCCGACACGGTCAACCATCTGCTGCGCGGCCTGAAGCTCTCGACCGGCGAGGTGACCACGGTCGCCGGCAGCGGCCGGCAGTGGCGCGGCACCGTCGACTTCGACGCGCACGACTCCCTGGCGGTCGACCTGTCCTCGCCGTGGGACGTGGCGTGGTTCGACGACCAGGTCGTGGTCGCGATGGCCGGCATCCATCAGCTGTGGTGGTTCAACCCTGTGCGGCGCACCGCCGGCATGTACGCGGGGACGACCGTCGAGGCGCTCCGCGACGGCCCGCTGCAGGAGGTGTGGATGGCGCAGCCGTCCGGCCTGTCGTCGTCGCCCGACGGCACGACGCTGTGGATCGCCGACAGCGAGTCCAGCGCGATCCGCTCGATCTCCGGCGGCCGGATGTCGACCGTGGCCGGGCAGGGCCTGTTCGACTTCGGGCACGTCGACGGCCCCGCCGGGCAGGCGCTGCTGCAGCACCCGCTCGGCCTGCTGGCCCTGGCCGACGGCAGCGTGCTCGTCGCCGACACGTACAACGGCGCCATCCGCAGGATCGCCGACGGCGTGGTGACCACCGTCGTCGACGGCCTCCGCGAGCCGAGCGACCTGGTGCTCAGCTCGACCGGCGACGTCGTGGTCGTCGAGTCGGGCGCGCACCGGCTGGTCCGGCTCGCCCCCGGCACCCTGGCGGCGGCGGGCATCGACGTCGCCGGCGTCAGGCACCGCACTGAACGCCCCTCGACGATGCTCTCCCCCGGCGAGGTCCAGCTCGACCTGATCTTCGAGCCGGCGCCGGGCCAGAAGCTGGACGAGTCGTTCGGCCCGTCGACCCGCCTGGAGGTGTCCGCGTCGCCGCCCGAGCTGCTGCTGGAGGGCGCCGGCGTGACCCAGGACCTGCGCCGCCGCCTGGTCCTCTCCCCCGACGTCGCCGAGGGCGTGCTGCAGGTGGTGGCCCAGGCCGCGACGTGCGACATCGACGCGGAGTTCCCCGCCTGCCACCTGACCCGCCAGGACTGGGGCGTCCCGGTCCGCGTGACCAGGGACGGCGCCCAACGGCTTCCCTTGGTCCTCCGCGGCCTCGACGCCTGACACCGCGGTTCGTGATCCGGAAGACTTTTTGCTGCTGGAGCGACAAAAACTCTTCCGGATCAGGGAAGGGCGAAGGGGGTCAGCGGGAGGCCTGCGGCGAGGAGGGCGGCGCGGACGGCGGTCGCCATGGTCACGGCGCCCGGGGTGTCGCCGTGCACGCACAGGGACTCGAACTGCAGGTGGAGCACGGTGCCGTCGACGGCGACGACCTCGCCGGTGCGGGCCATGCGGACGGCGCGGTCGGTGACGGCAGGGATGTCGGTCAGGACCGCGCCATCGGCGCCGCGGGGCACCAGGCGGCCGTCCGGGAGGTACCCGCGGTCCACGAAACCCTCGGCGACCACCCGCAGGCCTGCCTCGGCGGCGAGGCCGGCCAGGACCGAGCCGGGCTGGCACAGCACGGGAAGGCCGAAGGTGGAAGCGGCGACGACGACGGCCGATGCGTGGGCGGCGTCGACGGCGGCGGTGTTGTAGAGGGCGCCGTGCGGCTTGACGTAGGCGACCGGGCCGAACGCCGACAGCGCGCCGATCTGGTAGCGCAGCTCGTCGGTCAGCGTGGTGGTGTCGACGTCGATGCGGCGGCGGCCGAAGCCGGCCAGGTCGCGGTAGCTGACCTGGGCGCCGATCCGGACGCCGCGGGAAGTGGCACTGGCGCAGACCCGGCGCATCGTGGAGGGGTCGCCGGCGTGGAAGCCGCAGGCGACGTTGGCGCTGGTGACGATGTCCAGGAGCGCGTCGTCGTCGCCGAGGGTCCAGATGCCGAAGCCTTCGCCGAGGTCACTGTTGAGGTCCACGGAACCGAACGGTATCGCCCGGGCGCGCCTGGGCGAGCAGCGGCAGATCCGCGGGGTCGACGACGGCGACGACCGGGTAGCCGCCGGTGGTGGGGTGGTCGGCGAGGAAGACGAGCGGCCGGCCGGACGCCGGGACCTGCACGGCGCCGAGGACGATGCCTTCGCTGGGAAGTTCGTGCTGGTGGGCGCGGGTGAGTGCGGGGCCGTCGAGCCGCGCGCCGATCCTGTTGCTGTCGTTGCTCACGGTGTACGACCCGGCGAGCAGGTCTGCGGCGGCGGTGAAGTAGTCGTGGCGAGGGCCCCAGGTCAGGCCGAGCGTGATGGGGCCGCTCAGAGCGGGGCGGGGCGCCACGTCCACGGTGGACGGGTCGCCGGTCGGGGGGCCGACCTCCAGGACGGTGGAGACGCCGACGACCGGCGGGCCGAGCGCGGCGAGGGTGTCGGTGGCGCGGCTGCCGAGCACCGGCGGCGCGGCGAAGCCTCCGCCGACGGCGAGGTATCCGCGCAGCCCGGCCACGGCGCGGCCGATCTCGACGCGGTCGCCGGCGCGGAAGTGGACGGGGGCGTTGATCGGCGCGGGCCGCCCTCCGACGCGCAGCGGTGCCGCCGCCCCGGTCAGGGCGAGGGTGCCGGCGAAGGACAGGGTCGCGGCGAACGGCCCGAGCGTGATCTCCAGGGCGGCACACGAGTCGTCGTTGCCGACGAGGCGGTTGGCGAGCCGCAGGGCCGGCTGGTCGAGGGCGCCGGAGCGGGGAACGCCGAGGTGCGCGAACCCGGGCCGCCCGCGGTCCTGCAGGGTGGTCAGCGGGCCCGCCGTCGCGACGGTGAGCGTCCTCATGCCCGCACCAGCTGGACGGTGCGGCCGGGGGTCAGCAGGGCGGGCGGATCACGGTCGATGTCGAACAAAACGGTGCCGGTGTGGCCGACGATCTGCCAGCCGCCCGGGGACGCGGTCGGGTAGATGCCGGCGAACTCCGCGGCGAGCGCGACCGACCCGGCCGGGACGCGGGGGCGCGGGCTCTCCCGCCGGGGGACGGTCCACGGCAGGCCGCTGAGGTACGCGAACCCGGGCGCGAAGCCGCCGAAGGCGACCGTGAGGGTGGTTTCGGTGAGCGTGCGAACGAGCGCCTCGACGGACGAACCGGTCATGTCCGCGACCGCCGCGAGGTCGGGCCCGTCGAACACGACCGGAATCGCCAGATTGTCCTGATAAAAGCGGACAAATGGCGGCGCTGGCCGTGAACGCAGCGAAGCGGCCAGCGACTCTGGCGCAGGGACCCCGTCGAGCAGGACGGTTCGCACACCGGGGACGATATCGGTGACCGCGAGGCGTCCGGCGGCCCGCTCGGCGTCCAGCGCGGTGAACCATGCCAGCGGATCGTCGACCTCGATCAGCAGGGCAGAGTTCCCGACGAGGCGGATCTCCATGACCGCCACCCTAGTTGGTGTCCGCCTCGATACTTGCCAGTAACCTACGGTACCGTAACCTGGAGGGCGTGACAGTGAAGACCGAGACCCGCCTGCGCCCGGTCGACCTCGGCAAGCCCAGGATGCGCGGCTGGCTGCACACCTACGCGTTCGGCGCCGCGATCATCTGCGGCATCGTGCTGTGCTCACTGGCCGCGGCCCGCCCGGGCTGGTCACCGTTCGTGAGCTGCCTCGTGTACAGCCTGACGGTGTGTGCCCTGTTCGGGACCAGCGCGCTCTATCACCGCCGGGTCTGGTCGCCCGCGAGGTACAAGCTGATGCGCCGCCTCGACCACTCCATGATCTTCGTGTTCATCGCCGGCACGTACACGCCGTTCAGCGTCCTGCTGCTGTCGGGGCATACCGGCGACGTCATCCTCACCGTGGTCTGGGGCGGTGCGCTGCTCGGCGTCGGCATGAAGCTGATCTGGCCCAACGCGCCCCGCTGGGTGGGCGCGCCGCTGTACGTCGCGCTCGGCTGGGTCGCCGTGGTGGTCCTGCCGGACATCCTGCACACGGGCGGCGTGACCGCGCTCGTGCTGACGATCGTCGGCGGCGCGTTCTACACGGTCGGCGCGGTCTTCTACGCCCTGCGCCGGCCCAACCCGTGGCCGACCGTCTTCGGGCACCACGAGTTCTTCCACGCCTGCACGCTCGTCGCCGCGATCCTGCACCACATCGCCATCTACTTCGCGCTGTACGCGAGGTAGACGGCGACGCGTGCGGTTCGTTCCGCGGATTCTTAGTAGGTCCGGTCCTCGTACGTACGGCGGCGCTCGACGACCTCGTTCACGGCCGGCCGGCGCCGCTCGACGATCTCGTCCGCGGTCGGCGGGATCGCGGTGCCACCGGCCGTCGGGACCTGGCGCACCACCGTGCGGCGGCGGCTGTTCCAGAAGTACAGCGTCAGGAGCAGACCGACCAGGCCTGCGAGCTGGAAGATCCAGCCGATCGTGTCGAGGTTGAACGGCCCGAGGTCGGTGTCGTCCAAGCCGAACGTCATGATCGCTCCGATAACGATCAGAAGAATGCTGCCACCGATACCCATCGAGGCCTCCAGGACGTTTGGTCGATAACCATCTGTACCGCTGGGTTACCCACCTACGTCGCCGCTCAATCGGGCACGCTGTAGGGCATGGCTGACGGCATCACTGGGCGCACCCTGATCCTGCTCCGGCACGCGAAGTCCGTCGACCCGGACCCGTACCCAACCGACCTCGAACGCCCGTTGAGTCCCCGCGGCCGCCGGGACGCCGCCGCGGCCGGCGACTGGCTGCGCGCGCAGGGCCTGCTGCCCGACCTGGTGGTGTGCTCGACCGCGGTCCGGACCCGCGAGACGCTGGACGGCCTGCGACTCGACACGACGCCCGTGGTGTTCGAGCACCGGGTGTACCTCGGCCCGGCCCACGACACGCTGGACCTGCTGCAGAACGCGCCGGACGTGGCGACGCTGCTGCTGATCGGCCACAACCCGACCCTGTCGATGCTGTCGGACCTGCTCGACCCGGACGCGCTCCCCGACGAGGGCCTGGCCACCAGCGGGATCGCGGTCCACACGGTGACGGGCCCGTGGCGCGGCCTGGAGACCGCGACGCTGCGGGCGCACCACACAGCCCGCGGCTGAGCGAACAGAACGACGCTGCGGCGCACCACACGGCCCGCGGCTGAGCGAAACAGAAAAGCGGGAGGGCGCCATTGCCCTCCCGCCAGCTTCTGTGGAACAGAGCCCTAGAACGCGTCCTCGGAGACGTCCATCGCGTCCAGCGTGGTGGCCTCGATGACGCGGCGGTCGGACCCGGTCCGCGGGAGCACTTCGCGGGCGAAGAACTTGGCCGCGGCGATCTTGCCTTCGTAGAAGGCCTTCTCCGTGGTCTCACCGGCCAGGGCCTTGAGCGCGACGTCCGCCTGCCGCTGCAGGAGCCAGCCGACGATGACGTCGCCGAGGGCGAGCAGGAAGCGGCGGCTGTTGAGGCCGACCTTGTAGAGCGCCCGGGGGTCGCCGGCCTGGGCCTCGCCGAGCCAGCCGGTGAAGATGCCGAGCATGTTCTGGACCTCGCCGAGCGCCTTGCCCAGCGCGACCCGCTCGACCTTCAGCTGGCCGTTGCCGCCCTCGGCCTCCAGGAACTGCTGGATCTCGGCGGCGACGGTCAGCAGCGCCTTGCCCTGGTCCTTCACGATCTTGCGGAAGACGAGGTCGAGGCTCTGGATCGCGGTCGTGCCCTCGTAGAGGGTGTCGATCTTCGAGTCGCGGATGTACTGCTCGAGCGGGTAGTCCTGCAGGAAGCCGGAGCCACCGAAGGTCTGCAGCGACTCGTGGCCGAGCAGCTCGTACGCCCGCTCGGAGCCGACACCCTTGACCAGGGGCAGCAGCAGGTCGTTGACCCGCTTGGCGATCTTCGCGGCGGCCTCGTCGCCCGAGGCCTCGGCGAGCGCGACCTTGTCCTGCCAGGAGGCGGTGTAGAGGACGAGGGCGCGGAGGCCTTCGGCGTAGGACTTCTGCAGCAGCAGGGAGCGGCGCACGTCGGGGTGGTGCATGATCGTGACGCGCGGCGCGTTCTTGTCGCCGCTGGCGAGGTCGGCGCCCTGGACGCGGCTCTTGGCGTAGTCGAGCGCGTTGAGGTAGCCGGTCGAGAGGGTGGCGATGGCCTTCGTGCCGACCATCATCCGCGCGTACTCGATGATGAGGAACATCTGGCGGATGCCCTCGTGCACGTCGCCGAGCAGCCAGCCCTTGGCCGGGACGCCGTGGCCGCCGAAGGTGACCTCGCAGGTCGTGGAGACCTTGAGGCCCATCTTGTGCTCGACGTTGGTCACGAAGACGCCGTTGCGGTCCTTGAGCTCACCGGTGTCGCCGTCGAAGTGGAACTTCGGCACGACGAAGAGCGAGAGACCCTTCGTGCCGGGGCCGCCGGCGCCGGGCGTGTCGACCGGGCGCGCCAGGACGTAGTGGACGATGTTCTCGGCGAGGTCGTGCTCACCGCTGGTGATGAAGCGCTTGACGCCCTCGATGTGCCACGAGCCGTCCGCCTGCGGGATCGCCTTGGTGCGACCCGCGCCCACGTCCGAGCCGGCGTCGGGCTCGGTCAGCACCATGGTGGAGCCCCACTGGCGGTCGACGAAGAGCTTCGCCCACTTCTTCTGCTCCTCGGTGCCCTCGATCCGCAGTGTGTTGGCGAAGGAGGGGCCGGACGCGTACATCCAGATGGGCGCGTTGGAGCCGAGCACCATCTCGGCGAGGGACCACCACAGGGCCCGCGGCGCGGAGGTGCCGTCGAGCTCGGCGGGGAGGTCGAGGCGCCAGAACTCGGCGGCCATGAAGGCCTCGTACGACTTGCGGAACGACTCGGGCATCTTCACCGAGTAGGTCGCCGGGTCGTAGACGGGCGGGTTGCGGTCGGCGTCGGCGTAGCTCGCGGCGAGGTCCTCGCGGGCGAGGCGGTCGACCTCGGCGAGGATGCTGCGGGCGGTGTCGACGTCGATGTCTCCGTAGGGACCCTGGCCAAGGACCTTGTCGACGCCGAAGACCTCGAAGAGGTTGAACTCGAGGTCCCGCAGGTTGCTCTTGTAATGGCTCATCGCGGAGTGGCCCCCGTCTCTGGGTCGCTTTGGTAGATCGAGCATGGACGACCGAGGTTACCAGTCGGTAACAGGAATCTTATTACTTGCCAGTAACCTCGGGCAACCCACCCGGGCGGGTGACGACTGTCACAACATGTGCCACCTAATTCGGCAGGCCAGGGTGACCCGTGAGTAGCGGACGGTGGCAGATGAGTAGCACAAGGGGAGGAGATGTGCACGACACGCCGTCACCTGCGGGTGACGAGATCGTTGAGCGGTTACTCGCAGTCAAGAGGAGGGCCCCGCGATGATCGTCCGGATGATGGGCTCGCTGTTCGCTCCCAAATACCCGCGCTTCTACACGGGCCGGCACCGCGCCCCGATGCGCCGCTTCGTCCCACGCCCCCGCGTGGTGACGGAGTAGCACCCGCAGGGCATCAGCCGACGGCTGCCGCTCCGGCGCCGCCGATCTCCCAGCTGGGGACCGTCGCCGGAGCCTTGACCCCCTGGTACTCCACCAGCACCAGCGCGATGTCGTCGTCGAGCCGGCCGCGCACCCACTCCAGCAGCGCGCTCTCCAGCGACGCCAGCCCGTCGCCGACCGTGCCGTGCCCCAGCAGCCGCTGCGCCCGCTCCGCCGTCGGGAAGAACTGCCCGTCGCGGCGCGCCTCCGCCAGCCCGTCGGTGAAGAACAGCAGCCGGTCGCCCGGCTCCAGCCGCTCGACGCGCGGCTTCACCACCGGCATGAAGCCCAGCGGCGGCGCGTTGGACGGCGGGTCGAGCGGAATCACCTGACCGCGGCGCAGCAGCAGCGGCGCCGGGTGGCCGCAGTTGACGATCGTCAGCGTGCCGCCGCGCTCCTCGATCAGCGCCGCCGTCACGAAGTCCTCGTCGCCGACCGACCTGGCCACGGCCCGGTCCAGGTCGGCCACGATCGCGCGCAGGTCGGCCCGCTCGAACGCCACGTGCCGGTAGGAGCCGAGGACGATGCTGGCGAGTCGGACCGCGTCCAGGCCCTTGCCCCGCACGTCACCGATGATCATGCGGACGCCGTACGGGGTGTCCACCGCCTCGTACAGGTCGCCACCGATGTCGGCGGCGGCGCTGGCGGAGATGTAGCGGGCCGCGATCGTCAGCGGGCCGAGCTGTGGTCCCAGCGGCCGCAGGACGGCCTGCTGCGCGACGGAGGCGAGCTTCGACAGCTCCGCGTACCGCGCGATCTGCCGCTGCCTGATGGCGCCGACGGCGGAGGCGATGCCCGCGGCGAGGATGACCGCGCCCAGGTTGAGCATCATCACCAGCGTGCGCTCGCGGGTGTGCATGAGCTCGACGCTGCAGAAGACGATCGCGAGCAGCGTCGAGGCGCTGCCGACCGCGAGGACCTCCGGCCAGGAGGCGAACGCCGCCGCGAGGAACGGCGCGGCGGCGAGCAGCCCGACGTAGTTGGCGTCGGTGCCGTCGGCGAGCTCAGCGACGAGGACCAGGCAGAGCAGCACGAAGGCCGCGCCGACTCCGGCGCGGGCTTCGGGAAGCAACGGTCGTTTCATAGTCCGATCGACAGCATGCCACCAACCTGCCCCCGGACCGCTCAAACAAACGGCCGGGATGCGGCTTACTTCAGTACCTCGTACTTTGCGTTGATCACGCCGGCACTCACCGAAGCGATCGACACGAATGCCCCGCGGGCAAGGTCGAGACAGCGGCCCGCGACGAAGGGTCCGCGGTCATTGATCCTGACGACGACCGATTTCCCGTTGGCCATGTTGGTCACCCGGACCCGGGTGTTGAACGGCAACTCCTTGTGCGCGGCCGTCATCCCGTTGGGGTCGAAGCTCTCGCCGTTCGCGGTGCGCGACCCACTGGCATAGTACGACGCCTTGCAGGTGCCGGTGTTCGTGACGACGCCGCCCGTGGGGTTGGTCGAGGGCTTCTTCGTCGGCGTCTTCGAAGGCGTCTTGGTCGCCTCGGGCGACTTGCTGACCTGCGCGGACGCGGACGGCGAGGCGGAGGCGGACGGCGACACGGAGGGCGAGGAGGACGGGGAGGGCCGGTCGCCGCGGTCGGCGCGGGTGTCGGCGCTGCGGCTGCCGTCGATCAGGTCGCTCGCCGAGGCCGGCTTCGCATCATCCGAACCCATATTGACGGTCGCAACTGCACCGCCGATGAGCGCGATCGCCGCGACAGTGCCGGCAATCAATGGAATGAGGTGACGTCGGCGGATTGCGATATGTCGGCCGGACAACGTCAGCACCCTTCGTCGACAGCAAGGCCGTGACCGAACGTATCGGCCTCTCCCTGGCGCCAGTCAAACCGAAGTGCCGCACGTGCGGGGATTTGGCGGGATAGGTCCGGCCGAACGGCTGATCCGACAAGGAGCCGAACGGCCGACCCTTCCCGCGTTGTCACCCCGCCCGGACGATCGCGGCGATACGCTCCGCCGCGCCCTCGACCGGGATCTCCTCTTTCTCGCCGGTCTTGCGGTCGCGGATCTCGACCATGCCGTCGGCGAGCCGCTTGCCGACCACGACGATCGTGGGCACGCCCAGCAGCTCGGAGTCGTTGAACTTCACGCCCGGCGAGACGTCCTTGCGGTCGTCGAGCAGCACCTCGAGCCCGGTGGCGGCGAGCGCGTCGGCGAGCTGCGCCGCGCCGGCCTTGATCTCCTCGGTCTTGCCCGCGGCCACCACGTGCACGTCGGCGGGGGCGAGCTCGCGGGGCCAGCACAGCCCGCGCTCGTCGGCGGTCTGCTCGGCGATCACGGCGACCGCCCTGGTCACGCCGATGCCGTAGGAGCCCATGGTGACCGTGACGGCCTTGCCGTTCTGGTCGAGCACGGTGAGGCCGAGCGCCGAGGCGTACTTGCGGCCGAGCTGGAAGATGTGGCCGATCTCGATGCCGCGGGCCAGCTCGAGCGCGCCGCCGTCGACGGGGCACACGTCGCCGTCCTGGATGCGGACCGCCTCGACGGTGCCGTCCGGGGTGAAGTCACGCCCGGCGACGAGGTGCACGACGTGCTTGCCGGGCTGGTCGGCGCCGGTGATCCAGCTGGTGCCGTCCACGACGCGGGGGTCCACCAGGTACCGGATCCCGGAGGAGCCCTTCTCGCCGAGGACGCCGGGGCCGATGTAGCCCTTGACCAGCGCGGGGTGCTGCTGGAACTCCGCCTCCGACATGGGCGCGACCTCGGCGGGCGCCACCTGGGCCTCGAGGCGGCGCAGGTCGACCTCGCGGTCGCCGGGGACGCCGACGGCGAGGGGCTCGCGCTTGCCGTCGGGCAGCGTCAGCATGAGCATGACGTTCTTCAGCGTGTCGCCGGCCGCCCAGGCCCGGTCCTCGCGGCGCAGGTCCTCACGGGCGTTGAACAGGTCGACGAGCGTCTCGATCGTCGGCGTGTCGGGCGTGTCGACGACCTGCGCGGCGGGCAGCCCCTCGATCGCCAGCGCGTCGGGGGCGGGCGTGGTGACCGCCTCGACGTTCGCCGCGTAGTCGCCGTTGGTGCAGCGCACGAACGTGTCCTCGCCGATGTCGCAGACGGCGAGGAACTCCTCCGACGCGCTGCCGCCCATCGCGCCGCTCGTCGCGGAGCAGATGACGTAGTCCAGACCGAACCGGTCGAAGATCCTGCCGTAGGCGATCCGGTGCCGTTCATAAGCGGCCCGCAGCCCGTCGTCGTCGACGTCGAACGAGTAGGAGTCCTTCATCAGGAACTCGCGGCCGCGGAGGATGCCGGCGCGGGGCCGCGCCTCGTCGCGGTACTTCGTCTGGATCTGGTACAGGGTGAGCGGCAGGTCCTTGTAGGAGGAGTAGAAGTCCTTCACGGCGAGCGTGAACATCTCCTCGTGCGTGGGCCCGAGCAGGTAGTCGCCGCCGCGGCGGTCCTTGAGCCGGAAGAGGTTGGCGCCGTACTCGGTCCAGCGGCCGGTCGACTCGTAGGGCTCGCGGGGCAGCAGCGCGGGGAAGCTCAGCTCCTGGCCGCCGATGGCGTCCATCTCCTCGCGGATGATCCGCTCGACGTTGCGCATCAGGCGCAGGCCCATCGGCAGCATCGTGAAGATGCCCGGCGCGACCCGTCGGACATAGCCGGCGCGCACGAGCAGCCGGTGGCTCGTCACCTCGGCATCCGCGGGGTCTTCGCGCAACGTCCGCACGAACAGCGTGGACATCTTCAGCACCATCGGGCATCCGCCTTACTTCTCAAACAGGCCTTCGGCGACGATACCCGTACGACTCCGGTGCGTGACTACAGGGTTTTCTCAACCCGGGCCGTTTCTTCACCATGCCCGCCGGCGGCGGCGCGTACGTCGACCAGATCACCACCGAGGCGCCGAAGCTCGCTGCCGACGCCATGTGGCACACGACCTACACGCTGCCGGGCACGACCGGGGCGCCAGCAGCATCGACGGCGTGACCGAGAGCGTCGCCTCCGCCCGGCGGGCGGTGGAGACCTCCCGGCACGCCGCCGACCGCCTCAACACCAACGCCTCGACCCTCGCCGGCCTGGTCGAGCGCTTCCGCCGCTGAGCAGGGCCGGATCGGCCGTCACGGCGAAGCCAAGTCGATCGTCACAGCGAAGCCGTCACAGCGAAGCCAGGTCGACGACCTTCAACGAGTCACCGGCCGCGGACCACAGCAGCGGGCGCGAGACCTGCTGCCGGAACGAGTCGGCGGTGTAGGTGCCGACCAACCCGGTGCGCAGGTCCCAGATCGCCGGCGGGCGCGGGTCGTTCGGGTGCAGCCAGTTCTTCACGGTGCCCCGGACGAACCGGCCGCCCGTGATCGACCGGGCGTCGAACCCGCTGGTCGTCAGCTCCCACGAGCCGTCCGTGGCCTGGGCGAACGTGAGCCCGTTCGCGTCGAGGCCGAGCCACACGTCCTGGTCCGCGGCGGTCCACCACCGCGTGGGCTGCGGACGCGGCTTCGGCGTCCGCCGCTCGCCGGTGAGCAGGTTCCACGCCACCGGCCGGTCGGTGCCCGTCGGGGCGGCGGTGACGGCCCACGGCCACCTCGAGATCTCGAAGCCCTCCGAATCGGCGATCTTGGAGGGTGTACCGCCGGCGAGCGGCATCCGCATGATGCCCTTGCGGTCCATCGACGACCCGTACAGCGTCCCGCCGGCCGCGACCCGCCGCTCCCCGACATCCTCGGTCGTGAACCGCCGCTTGTCCGTGCCGTCGTCGCGCATCGTCCAGTACTCCGCCGTCTGCGAGCCGTCCTTGCCGAAGGCGTACGCGGTCCAGACCACCATCCCGTCGGCGGCCGTGAACGCGCCCGGCCAGTAGCCGCGGGCCCCGGCGGGTCCGGCAGGTCGGTGAGGAGCTTCTCGGTGCCGGTGCGGGTGTCGTACACGGCGAGCGACACCACCTTGGCGTCACTGACGCGGACGGCGAGGAGCATCCTGTGCTCGTCGAGCATGGTGACCGGCTCGTTGGTGCCCGTCCCGAACGGGGCCGGCACGGTGTCGTCGGCCTCCACGTGCGCGAACGCGTCCTGCGGCGCGGCCCTGTCCGGTGGCGTGCCGACGAGGTGTTCGCGCCGCCGCCGGCGCCAGATCCTGATGTACTGCCGTGCCATCGACCGCCGCACGTAGGCCTCGACGGCCTCCTGCCGGCGGATCCGGGACCACTTGCCGCGCAGCCCGATGAGCGCGTCCTGCAACAGGTCCGCCGCATCGGCCTCGTTGCCGCTCAGCAGGAACCCGTACCGCATCAAACTCGCCCCGCGCGCCCGCACGAACTGCGCGAACGCCTCGTCGGCCGTCTCGCTCATCGCATCGCCTCCACCCGTGTAGAGACGCCCCGCCGCCGATCTGCTGCACGACCGCGGCGGCGAATGTTCTCAGGCGGCCCCAAGGACCGGATGTTCTCAAGCGGCCGCAGAGTCCGAATGTTTTCAAGCGGGCGCAGAGGCCGATTGTTCTCAAGCGGGTCGCGGGGCGGTCGATGTCAGGGTGTGCCGACCTTCGAGGAGCACCCACCGCTGCGGCCGGACTTCGCCGCCGTCATCGCCGCTGCCCGCCAGGCCGAGTTCGTGAGCAGGCGGGACCTGCCCGCCGCCGCGCCGCGGCCCGCCCGTCGCGACCGCCGGAACAAGGTCAAGAACGCCGGAACCGGCCCGTTGCGGCTGTGCTTCCTCGTGCCGCGCACGGACGTCGGCGGCGGGGCGCGCGTGCTGTTCGAGCACGCCAACCGCATGCACGCGCGCGGACACGAGGTGAAGGTGCTCAGCCACTTCCCGCCGCCGCAGTGGTGCGACGTGCGGCCGGAGTTCTGGACGGTGCCGTTCGGCGTGGAGCTCGCCGAGGCGGTCCCGGAGTGCGACGTGATCGTCGCCGGATACTGGGACCAGGTCCTCGCCGCCCGCTCGCTGGGCCTCGCGCCCGTGGTCCACTTCGAGCAGGGCGACTCGCACCTGTTCGAGGACCTGCAGCCGGCGGTGCACGAGCTCGTGGCCCGGCACCTCGAGGCCGCCGACGCGACGCTGACCGTGAGCGGCACGGTCGCCGGCGTGCTGCGCGACCGCTTCGGCGTCACCGCGACGGCCGTCGGCAACGCGGTCGACCCGGCCGTGTTCCACCCGGGCGGCGGCGATCCTGCGGCGCGGCCGTACGTGCTGTTCGTCGGGTGGGACGGCAACGAGTTCAAGGGCATGGCGCAGATGCGGCAGGTGTGGCGGGCGCTCAGCGCCGAGCGCCCGTCGCTGGACCTCGTGTGGGTCACGCCGAAACCGGCGCGCGAACCGCTGGGGCGGGTCGTCGTCGCCCCGGACCAGGCGACGCTCGGCACGCTGTTCCGCGGGGCCGCCGCGTACGTCTGCTGCTCGCACTACGAGTCGTTCTCCCTGCCGTGCCTGGAGGCGATGGCGTCCGGCACGCCGGTCGTCGCGACCAGGAACACCGGTGTCCTCGAATACGCCCGCGACGGCGTGAACGCGCTGCTCGCCGACGTCCGCGACGCCGACGGGCTGCTCGCGCGGGTGCGGCGGGTCCTGGACGAGCCGGAACTCGCGGCGCGGCTGCGGGAGGGCGGGCTGCTGACCGCGGCCGGCTACTCGTGGGACACGATCATCACCCGGGTCGAGAGCGCCTACCGCGCCGCTCAGGCCGCCTGGTCGCCGCCGTCGGCCCGCGACGAGTGGCGCTTCGACCTGCGCGGCCTGCGCTTCGACCAGACCCACACCGAGGTCGAGATGCGGCTCCGGCGGCGGGCCGCCGCGACGGCCGCCGACGCGGTCGCCGTGCCGGTGACGTTCCCCGCGTTCGACGGGCACCGCGGCGTGCGATGGCGGGTGGTCGGTCGGCGGCAGGGTGGCGGCGGCACCGCCGGTGTCGCCCAGGCCTACCTGCTGGGCCACGCGGACGCCCCGCCGGCGGACCTGCCCTACGCGGCGGCGCTGGGCGACTTCACCGCCGGGCGCTTCGAGGCGGCGCTGGACGGGTTCCTGGAGCTGTACGAGCGCGGCGGCGAGCTGCGCACCACGGTGTGCCGCTGGATCGTGCTCACGCTGCTCGAGCTGGGCCGCGACGAGCAGGCGGCGGCGGTCGTGGAAGCCGCTGTGCGAGGGGTCCAGGGACACAGCGATTTCCACTACCTGCGCGCCATGACGGGCCTGCTCACCGGCCGTGCCGTCGACGGCGCCGCCTATGTCGACGTCATCGACACCCTCGGGCCGGCCAGCCACTTCGACGAATGGTTCGACGAGCCGGACGTGCTCGTCCGGGAGCGGCTGCTCACCACGGTGCGTTGACGCCGACCGCGTACGGTGACCGGCGGGTGAGCGCCGGCCGCCGTACGTCCCCGATCGGGTCGGCATTGACCAGCTGCGAATATGGATGTCGTCGCTTGCGCAACCTGGCGCCGGTCCCTGGAGATCTTTGAGGACCTCGACCACCCCGACGCGGCCACGGTCCGCGGCAAGCTGAGCTGAAGCCAAGGGGGCGGTCCCGCCGCGGCGGGACCGCCCCCTTCCGGCTGTCTCGTAGAAGCGCAACGACCTCAGTCGACGGCGCCGAAGAGGGCGTCCTGGACGATGCGCTGGGCAGCCATGGCGTCCTGGCGCTCCTGGGCCTCGGCGAGCGCGGCGACGTCGAGCCGGTCGAGCGCCCGGTGGATGCGCTTGAGGGTGCCGATGGCGGTCTTGGCCGCGTCGACGCTGTCCTCGCGGAAGGGGAACTGGTCGAGCTGCCAGACGCCGTCCCAGTTGTTCTTGCGCAGCGTGTGGAAGAACTCGAAGATCTCGGTGAGGTGGACGGTGCCGACGACCAGGTCGTCGTCCCAGCCGCGCAGGTTGTCGTTGACGTCCATGCCGAAGAGACGGCCGTGGTCGATGATGAGCTGGGCGGCGTCGGCCGGCGACTCGCCGCCGTAGAGGCTGTGGCCGAAGTCCAGCAGGACGCCGACGTTGTCCAGGCCGATCTGCTCGATGCCGAGCAGGGTCCGCGCGGCGGAGTCCCACGTCATCTTGACGCGCGGCTCACGCGGCTTGTATTCGATGGCGAACTTGAGGTCGGGGTGGGCGCCGGCCAGCTCGCGCATGCCGTCGACGGCGAGCTTCCACAGGGTGCGGTGGTCGACCTGGAACGGGTAGTCCCAGCCGTCCTGACCGGGCCAGATCTTGACGTAGTCGGCGCCGAGCTCCCGGACCACGCCGGCGGCCTCGTGCATGAGGTCCAGCGCCGCGGCGCGGGTGGCCGGGTCGGGGTTGGTGAACGAGCCGCGGCTGAACTTGCGCAGGTAGATCTCGGGGGTGATCCCGATGGCGCCGAGCCCCTGCGCGGCGAGGGCGTCCTTCACCTCGCCGATACCGACACCGGGGGTGAACGGGTAGTTCAGGTCGACGACGGACAGGTCGCCGACCTGCCCGGCCAGCTCGATGGCTTCCAGCGTGGTCCGGGCCGGGCCGTAGCCGTCGGTGGCGTACCGGTCGACGTAGGTGGCGAAGTGCCAGAGGCCGGCGCCGAAACGCGGGTACTCGGTCATGCGGATCAGCTCCCGAGATGGTGTGCGGACGGGGTGGATGCTCGCTGGACGGCTTGGCGCCATCCGGAGCGGAGTTCGGCGGCGGCGGTGCCGTCGCGCGGGACGAATTCGTCGTAGGCGACACCGGTCGACGGGGCGCCGGCCGGCCAGAGTCCGGCGGCGCGGCCCGCGAGGTGGGCAGCGCCGAGGGCGGAGAGGTTCGCGGTCCGGGCCCTGCGCACCGGCATGCCGGCGAGGTCGGCCTGGATCTGCATGAGCTGGTCGTTGCCGCTGGCGCCGCCGTCGGCGAGCAGGCATCCGGCGCTGCCGATGGCATCGACGACGTCGGTCACCTGGTGCGCGATCGACTCGATCGCGGCCCGGGCCAGCTGGGCCGCCCCGGCCCCGAAGGTGAGGCCCGTGATCGTGCCGGTGGCGGTGTCGTCCCACCACGGCGCGGCGAGGCCGCCGAACGCCGGCACCAGCTGGACGCCGTCGCTGGAGGCGGTCGCGGCCAGCCCGGCGATCCGCTCGGGCGTGGTCCCGAGCAGGTCGGCCAGCCACGTGACCGTCGCGCCGCTGGAGCGGATGTTCCCCTCGGCGGCGAGCCGGGTGCCGGGGTCGCCCCAGGCGACGGTCACGCAGACGTCCTCGCCGGGGTCCGGTGCCGCGTCGGGCAGCAGCCGCATGACCGACGATCCGGTGCCGTAGGTGACCTTGACGCCGTCCGCGATCTGGGTGCCGTGGGCGTAGAGGGCGGCGTGGGAGTCGCCGAGCACTGCGGTGATCGGCAGACCGGCGAGGACGCCCCCGCGCTTGCCGATCGTGCCGAGATCGCCGGCCGATGCCACGATGTCGGGCAGGGCGCTCGCGGGTATGCCGAACAGGCCCAGGAGGTCGCCGCTCCAGTCCGCCGAGTGCACGTCGAGCAGCTGGGTGCGCGACGCGTTGCCGACCTCGATGCGGTGCTCGCCTGTCAGGGCGTACAGCAGCCAGGCGTCGATCGTGCCGACGGCGGCGTCCGGCGCCCGCTCGAGCAGCCACCGCAGCTTGGCCGCGCTGAACATGGGGTCCAGCGGCAGCCCGCTGACCGCCCGGACCGGCCCGCCGTGCCCGCCGGCCCGCAGGTCGTCGCAGAACGCCTGGGCGCGCTGGTCCTGCCAGCCGAGGACCGGGCCGGCCGGCCGCCCGGTGCGCCGGTCCCAGACGACGGCCGACTCGCGCTGCGTGCTCAGCCCGACCGCGACGACCGTTTCGAGGGCGACGCCGTCGAGACACTCGGCGGCGGCCCGCAGCACGCTGTCGAGGATGTCGTCGGCGTCCTGCTCCACCCACCCGGGCCGGGGATAGCTGATGCCGACCGGAGCGGAGCCGGTGCGGACGACCGCCCCGCTCCGGTCGACCAGCAGGCACTTGGTCGAGCTGGTGCCCTGGTCGATCGCGAGGATCAGTTCCTCAGGCATCGGAGCGGGCGAGGGTGACGGCGGCGGCCCGGATCTCCGCGGCGGTGAGGCCGAAGTGCTCGAGCAGCATGGCCGTGTCGCCGGTCGGTGCGAACTGGCGGGGAACGCCGAGCATCCGCATCGGCACGGGCCGGCGGTCCGACACGACGATCGCGGCCACCGCCGCGCCGAGCCCGCCGGTGACGGTGGCCTCCTCGGCGGTCACGATCGCGCGCGTCTCGCGGGCGGCGCGACGGATGGCCTCCTCGTCCAGCGGAGCGATGGTGGACATGTTGAGCACGCGCACGGAAACGCCATCCGCCGCGGCCTGCTCCGCCGCCTGCAGCGCCCGGGAGACCATCGTGCCGGTCGCCACCACCGTGACGTCGTCACCGTCGCGCAGGCAGCTCGACTGTCCGAAGGTGAACGGCCGGTCGCCGGTCACGGCCGGCACCTTGAACCGGCCGATCCGCAGGAAGACCGGGGTGCGGGCGCCGGCGGCCCACCGCACGGCGGCCCGGGTCTCGGCCGGGTCCGCGGGGACCACGATCCCCAGACCGGCGATGGCCCGCAGCCACGCCAGGTCCTCGATCGAGTGGTGGGTGGGGCCGAGCTCGCCGTACGCCATGCCGGGGCTCATGCCGCACAGCACGACCGGCGACTCGCTGTACGCGACGTCGGCCTTGATCTGCTCCAGCGCGCGGCCGGTCAGGAACGGTGCGGCCGCGCATACGAACGGGATGTAGCCGCTGAGCGCGAGCCCGGCGCCGACGCCGACCATGTCCTGCTCGGCGATGCCGACGTTGATGAGCCGGTCAGGGAACTCCTTGGCGAAGCCGCCGAGGTTGCTGGAGCCGACCGAGTCGTTGCAGACGGCCACGACGCGCTCGTCGGCGCGGGCCAGCTCCAGCAGCTCCTCGGCGAAGGCGACGCGGCAGTCGTAGGTCTGCGCGTCCGTCTCGACGACCGCGCTCATCGGGCCAGCTCCGCCACGGCCGCGCTGATCTGCTCCGCCGTGGGCACCTTGTGGTGCCATTCGACGCGGTCTTCCATGAACGAGACGCCTCTTCCCTTGATCGTGTTGGCGATGACACAGGTCGGCCGCTCCCCGCGGGCGGCGGTGAACGCCTCCAGGAGCGCCAGGTGGTCGTGGCCGTCGACCGTCACGACGTCCCAGCCGAAGCTGCGCCACTTGTCGTCCAGCGGGTCGAGCGCGCTGGTGTCCTCGGTGCGCGCGCCCTGCTGCAGGCGGTTGCGGTCGACCACGGCGGTGAGGTTCGTCAGCCGCCGGTGCCCGGCCGTCATCGCGGCCTCCCAGTTGCTGCCTTCCTGCAGCTCCCCGTCGCCGAGCACGACGAACACCTGCCGCGCCGAGTTGTCGAGCCGCGCCGCCACCGCCATCCCGACCGCCACCGGAAGGCCGTGCCCGAGCGGGCCGGTGTTGGTCTCCACGCCCGGAACCTTCACCCGGTTCGGGTGACCGTTGAGCGCCGAGTGGGGGGCGGCGAAGGTCTCGAGCTCGTGGGCGCCGAAGAACCCTGCCGCGGCGAGGGTGGCGTAGAGCGCACCCGCGGTGTGGCCCTTGCTGAGCACGAGCCGGTCGCGGTCGGCCCAGTCCGGTCGCTCCGGGTCGACGCGCAGGACGGCGAAGAACAGCGTGGTGAGAATGTCGAGGACGGACATGTCGCCGCCCACGTGGCCCAGCCCGGCACGGCTGATCATCACCAGGTCGGTGGTGCGGGACTGGTTGGCCCGGCGCCGCAGCATCTCACGGCGATGCTCGGGCTCGGCATCGGCGAGTTCCTTCCGGAATTGGCGCCAGGCGGCGGCGGCCGAAGAGTCGGCGACCAGCATGGGAGTCCTCTCGTTTCTGCTGTGGTGACCGTTCGAGCCGGGCGGGCTCAAGTCCTCGAGCCCGCCCGGTGCAGCACGTCAGGAGCCTGCGACGGCGAAGGCGTTGACCTGCTTGGCGTTGTCGGCGTTGACCAGCACGCAGTCCACCGACTGCTTCTCGGGCTGGCTGGCCTTGCCGTTCTTGATGTAGTAGTCGGCCTGGTCGACGGCCATCTGGGAGATCTTGCTGGCCGGCTGGAGCACGGTGGCCTTGATGCCGTCCTTGAGGATCGAGGCGACGACGTCGGGGCTGCCGTCGAAGCCGACGACGACGATGTCCTTGCGGTTCGCGGCCTGAATGGCGGCGTACGCGCCGAGCGCCATCGTGTCGTTGCCGGCGATGATGCCCTTGATGTCCGGGTGGGCCTGCAGGATCGTCTGAGTCTTGCTCAGCGCCTCGGCCTGGTCCCAGTTCGCGCTCTGCTGCGCGACCATCTTCATGTCCGGGTACTGGTCCAGCACACCGTGGAAGCCCTGCGAGCGGACGCCGGCGTTGGTGTCCGTGGCCTTGCCGGTCAGCTCCGCGTAGTTGCCCTTGTTGCCCATCACCTTGGCGAACTCCTGGCCGCCGAGCCCGGCACCCTGGGCGTTGTTGGCGACGATCTGCGCGACCGCCACACCGGTCTTGTTGATCTCGCGGTCGATGAGGAAGGTCGGGATCTTCGCGTCCTTGGCCCGCTGGATGGCGGTCACCGACGAGTCGGCGCCGGCGTTGTCGAGGATGATCGCGGCGGCCTTGCGCGAGATCGCGGTGTCGATCTCCTGGCTCTGCTTGGTCGGGTCGTCGTCGTGGCTGAGCACGAGCGTGTCGTAGCCGAGCTTCTTCGCCTGGGCGGCCGCGGCGTCCTGCTCGGCCTTGAAGAAGACGTTGTCCGGCGAGGGCGTGATGATGACGATCAACTTGCTACCGCCGCCGGCGGGGGTGCCGCTCGCCGACGACGAGGTGTCGGACGACCCGCCGCCGCACGCGGCGAGGGTGAGCAGGGCGGCAACGCCGACGGGCAGCGCGAAGCGGCGCAGGGCCGAGGGTGTCTTCATCGGACGGGAACCTTTCGGGTGGAGGCGGGTTGACGTGGCTGATGCGTTGGTGTGACGGGTGTCGATCAGGCGGTGCGTTTGGCCAGCCGGGTTTGCAGCCCCTGCTGCGCCTGCTCGGCGACGATCGCGAGGATGATCACGGCGCCCTTGACCACCGACTGCCAGAAGGTGGAGACGCCGACCAGGACCAGGCCGTCGCTGAGGAAGCCGATGACGAAGGCCCCCATGACGGTGCCGACGATCGTGCCGCGCCCGCCGCTGAGGGCGGTGCCGCCCAGGACGGCCGCGGCGATCGCGTTGAGCTCGTAGGTGGTGGCGGTGTCGGGGTATGCGGCCCCGAGCTCGGAGGTGAGCAGCAGACCGGCCAGCGCGGCACAGGCACCGGAGATCACGTACACGGCGATCTTGATGCGCTTGACCCGGATGCCGGACAGCACCGCGGCGCGCTCGTTGCCGCCGACGGCGAAGACCCGGCGGCCGAACGGGGTGCGGGTGGTCACGATGATCGCCGCCACCGCGACGGCCACCATGATCCACACCGCGACCGGGATGCCGAGCAGGCTGTCCACGCCGATGAAGTGGAAGCCCTCGTTGCCGCGATCGGGCGTGCCGGCCAGGTCCGGATAGGTGCCGCCGTTGCTCAGCAGCTGCGCGGCGCCCCGGGCGACGTAGAGCATGCCGAGCGTGGCGATGAACGGTGCCACCTTGAACCTGGTGACCAGCACCGCGTTGAGGCCGCCGACCAGCGCGCCGACGGCGATGCCGATGACGATGACCACCGCGACGGAGAAGAACAGCGTGCCGCCCGGCACGTGCAGTCCCTTGAACAGCAGCCCGCCCGCGATCATGCTCGCGAGTCCGGCGATCGAGCCGACGGACAGGTCGATGCCGCCGGTCAGGATCACGAAGGTGACGCCGATGGCCAGGATGGCGTTGATCGCCACGTGCTTGGTCATCAGGATCAGGTTGCTCTGGGTCAGGTACTCCGACGAGATGGCGCTGAAGACGATCACCAGCGCCACCAGCACGATCAGCGTCCGGCCGCGCAGCAGGAGCAGCGCCGCCGAGGCGAACCGCGAGTTCGAGGCGGGCTCCCGGCGCCTGGCCGGGACGGGATCGGACTTGGCGACGTCAGTGTCGATCATGGTTGTCCCTCCAGGACACTGTCGGATGCGGAGGCGCCGACCAGGGCCTCCTCGGTGACGTTCGCGGCGGTGAACTCGGCCGTGATCCGGCCCCGGGCCATCACCAGCACCCGGTTCGCCATGGCGACCACCTCGGCGAGTTCCGATGAGATGAACAGCACGCCCATGCCCTCGGCGGCCAGCCGGGACATCAGGGCGGCGATCTGTGCCTTCGCGCCCACGTCGATGCCCCGGGTCGGCTCGTCGAGCAGCAGCACGACCGGCTCGGTGAGCAGGGCCCGGGCGAGCACGACCTTCTGCTGGTTGCCGCCGCTGAGCGCGGTGACCGCGGCGGACAGCCCCGGGATCTTGATGCGCAGGTCGCCGACCTGGCCCGCCGCGATGCGCTGCTCGGCCGACGTGGAAAGCAGTCCGGCGCGGCTGACCCGGTCGACCGTGGCGAGCAGGATGTTGTCGCGCACGGACATGGTCTGCACCAGGCCGTCGCGCTGCCGGTCCTCCGGCACCAGCGCCAGCCCGGCGGCCAGGCGCGCCTGCACGGTCGCCTCGGGCACGAGCTCGCCGCGCACGCGCACCTCGCCGCCGCTGGCGCGGCGGGCGCCCATCAGCGCCTCGACGAGCTCGGTGCGGCCGGCCCCCATCAGCCCGTAGATGCCGACGACCTCACCGGCGCGCAGCGTGAAGGACACGTCGTCGACGAGCGGGCGCACCGTCCCGGGCACGGTGAGGTGGCGGACGTCGAGCAGCACGTCACCGGCCTGCGCGTCGTTGTGCTCGTACAGCGAGTCGGGGTCCCGCCCGACCATCTGCCGCACGATCCACCCGGTGTCGGTGTTGCTCATGGATTCGTGCGCGACGAGGCTGCCGTCGCGCAGGACCGTCACCCAGTCGCCGATGCGGCGGAACTCGTCCAGCTTGTGGGAGATGTAGATGATCGTCACATCGCGTTCGCGCAGGTCCGCCATCACGTCGAACAGGACGTCGACCTCGTGGTTGGACAGGGCCGAGGTCGGCTCGTCCATGATCAGGACCCGGACGTCGGAGAGCAGGCAACGGCCGATCTCGATCAGCTGCTGCTGACCGATGGGCAGGTCACCCACGAGCGTGTCGGGGTCCAGGTCCTGGCCCAGACGGCGCAGGACCTCCGCCGTCCGGCGCCGCTGCGCGCCGTCGTCGACGAAGCGGCCTCCCCGCCGCAGCTCGCGACCGGCGAACATGTTCTGGGCGATGGACATGTTCGGGAAGAGACTGAGCTCCTGGTGGATGATCTCGATGCCGCGCGCCATCGCCTCTCGCGGGTTGCCGAGCTGCACGGGCTCGCCGTCCAGCAGGATCTCGCCGCGCGTGGGCTGCTCCGTGCCGGACAGGATCTTCATCAGCGTCGACTTGCCGGCACCGTTCTCGCCGACCAGCACGTTGACCGTGCCGCGGTACGCCGTGAAGGTCACGTCCTTGAGCGCCCGAACGCCGCCGTATTCCTTGCTCACCCCGCGGGCGACGAGCACCTTGTCGGCGGCCGTCACGACGTGACCTGCAGTTCGGTCGGGACCACCATGATCTGGGTCGGGCTCAGGGCCGAGAACGCCCCGTAGAACGTGATCGTCTTGTCGGTGAGGCCGGCGCGGTCGACCTTGGCCACCACGTCGCTCTTGACCCGGCTGTTGATCTCGTTGGCGACGTTGGCGTAGTCGATCTGGTTGGTGAAGTCGCCGAAGGAGATGAAGCCGACGCCGTCGCGGATCGCCGTGCCCGCGATGACGGGCCCCGTGGCCACGTACAGCGTGAGCGGCTGACCGCCCTCCTGGGCGATCTCGACGGTCACCGGCCCGGTCGGCGCGGACGTGTCGACCTTGACCACCTTGCCGGCGCCCTTGACCAGGAACGCGTACGGGCTGCCGGTGCCGGCCTGGTGACCGTACTGCTTACCGGCGGCGTTGACGTCCTTGGCGACAGCCGCCGCGACGGTGGTGACGTCGACGGCGTGGTCGTGCACGGCCGGCACGATCTTCGACGCCCAGATGCCGTCGACATAGGTCCTGGCATCGAACGCCGCCGCACCACCCGGCCGCCCGCCGGCTTGCTGAGCTTCGTAGACGTACACGCCCGGCACGCGGCCGCACGCCGAAAGCACCGGCAGTGCGAGCAGTCCCACGATCGCGCACCGCAGCAGAAGAGTCACCTTCATTGTGAATATCCATTCAGTTGTGATTGGACATGCATGTACTGTGAACTTCCCATGTCGGGTTTGTCAACGGGTTGATTTCGCCCTGGCGGGAGGCGGCCTTGAACTCCCGCTACCCCGGCCCGGTCGGTCTGGTTACGCTCTCGCTGAGGACGTTGAGGAGGCACCAGTGAGTCCGAGGCTCGATGCGAACGACGGCGCGGAGCCCTACGCAGTCGCCGCCGAGCACATCCGGCTGCTGACCAAGGTGGCGCGGATGTACCACGAGCGCGGCGTGCGGCAGCCGCAGATCGCGGAGCTCCTGCACATCTCCCAGCCTCGCGTGTCGCGGCTGCTCAAGCAGGCGGTGGCCGCCGGCATCGTGCGCACCGTGGTGATCACTCCGCGCGGCGTGCACGCGGACCTGGAGGACGCCGTCGAGCAGCGGTACGGGCTGAGCGAGGTCGTGGTCGCCGACAGCGCCGGGCAGACCGACGAGATCGCGGTGACCCGGGCGATCGCCGCCGCGGCCGCCGTCTACCTGGAGACCACCCTCAGCCGCAACGACCGGGTCGGAATCTCCTCGTGGAGCGCGACACTGCTGGCCACCGTCGACGCCATGCACTCGGCACCGGGTCTCGCGACCGAGCGGGTGGTGCAGATTCTCGGCGGCGTGGGCATGAGCGCCGCGCAGAGCCAGGCGACGCGGCTCACCGGAGGACTCGCCCGCCACACCCGCGCCGAGGCGGTCTATCTGGTCGCTCCCGGGCTCGTGGCGACGTCCGAGATGCGCCAGGCCCTGGTGCGCGAGCCGAGCATCGCGGACGTGCTGGACGCCTGGCAGGACCTGACCGTCGCACTCGTGGGCGTGGGCAGCCTCGAACCCTCCACCCTGCTGCGGCAGAGCGGCAACGCGATCGCGGCGCAGGAGGAGCAGCGGCTGCGCGAGCTCGGCGCGATCGGCGACGTGTGCATGCGGTTCTTCGATGAGAGCGGTCAGCACATCGACTCGGATCTGGACGACCGGGTGCTGGGTATCAGCGCCGAGACCCTGAAGAAGGTGCCCCGCCGCATCGGGGTGGCCGGCGGGGAGCGCAAGTGGCGCGCCATCCGGGCGGCACTGCTCGGCGGCTGGCTGAACGTGCTGATCACGGACCAGGCCACGGCCGCCGAGCTCCTGCGCGACTGAACTTGGCCAGGTAGGACGGGAAGTCCGTCCAGCGGTGCTCCGAGACCTGGGCGAAGCGCCCGCCCAGCCGCCGAAGGTCGGGTCCTCCCAGCTGCGCAGGCCGTTGTCCAGCAGCCCGAAGTAGCTGGGCGAGTCACCCTCGGAAAGGAACATGGGTGCCGGGCCGGCACGGACGCATCCAACGTCCGCACCGGCCAGGCCGTGGTGACCCGGTGCTCAGATGACCTGGATGAGCACCCGGTCGTAGCGGGTGAGCGGGAACTGACCGGAGTCGGTCCCCTGGAGGATGACGGAGATCGTCTGACCCGGCACCGCGTCGGCCGGGATCGTGACCGTCACGTGGTCGTGGCCGCCGCGGTCGGCGATCGCGACCTTGCCCGGGTAGGTGCCCTCCTCCTGGTACTGCCACCAGCTGGTCGCGACCCGATCCCCATCGGGGTCGTTGGCCACGCCGTTGAGGTTCACGACCGAGCCCGGCGCCGCCTTGACGGTGCCATTGCCGGCGATCTTCAGGACGGGCGCGTGGTTGCCGGCGCGGTAGTCGCCGTCCAGACTCCAGGCGACCCGGGCCGCGAAGTCGTTCTGCGCGGCAGCGGCCCACCGCAGCGTCGTGTAGGCCGGGACCGGCGCGCCAGCCCCGTCCTTCTCGGTGCCGACCATGGTCCACAGGTTGGGCGAGGTGGTCGTCTGCACCGACCGGCCGCCCCAGCCGCCCAGGCCCGGGTTCGCCGGGTCCTCGATGCCGGTGTTCAGCAGCGGGTTGAACGCGACGTTGTCCCCCTCGGAGAGGAAGTCGTACGGCGACAGCGGCTTGCACCAGCCGGTGGGGGCGAGCTTCGGGTCACCGAAGATGTCGAGCTGGTCGCCCGGCATCGCCTGCCCGTCCAGCCAGGAGCGGTAGAGCGACCCCAGCGGGCCGACCTGGATGTTCTGCTTGATCCAGGCGCCGCTGAAGTACACCCGGTCCTGCGGCAGCCCACGGGTGTTGCCCGCGCCGCGGCTGCAGTTGTAACCCCAGGTGGAGTAGCCCGCCTGCAGGTTCTCGACCCGGATGCCCGGCCACACCGGCGCGATGTACTGCGCGTAGGTGTCGTCCTGGAAGCCGCTGGCCAGGATCACCGCCTTCTTCGAGACGGCGTCCTTGACCTGGCTCCACTGCGGGGTGCCGGCGTACTGCTCCTCGATGGACTTCAGCGCCCGCGCGATCGTGCTCGTGCCGCCCCACGCCTGCAGGTACAGCGGCCGCGGGTCGTGGTCGAACAGGAGGTCACGGATCAGGTTCGATCCGTCGGTGTCGCGGTCCATCTCGTTCTCGAAGTCGATGTTGCCGACCTTGACCCTCGACAGCAGCTCGCCCGGCGTGGGGTAGTCCGGGTCGTGCTTCTTCAGGTTGGGGTAGACCTTGGCGTACCCGGCGATGACGTCCTTCTGGATGGTGTCCGTGCCGGTCCAGCGCCACGACGTCTGCGGGGTCTTGTACTCGCGGCCCGGCAGGAAGAAGAGTGTGCCCTTCCCGTCGCCGGCCCAGTGGTACCGGCCGCTGGCATAGACGATGCCCTGGGTGTCGACATCGTTGGTGTAGAACATGTACCGGATCAGCGACGCGAGGTCGTCCTGCTCCATGTCGGTGGTGACGACCGTGCGTGGCTTCTGAGCCTGCTCCACGCCCGGGCTCGATGCGGCAACCGGTTGTGCGGTCACGGTCGCCGCGACCGCGAGGCCGGCGGTGGCCACCGCCGCCGCCAGCGCACGCAAGCGGCGTCGAGAACCAGGAGCCGAGCCGTCCTGGGGTTCGGACGTCTCCATAGCAGCTCCTTCCTAGTGAATATCTATTCACTATCGAATGGAATATCGCTCGCTCAGCAGTATTAGGTTTCGGCACGATGTCGTCAAGATTTCGCACTCATGAGTGTTCGCCCCGATCACTGCCCCACCGATCGGCACTGTCCGGGCTCTGAGCAGCAACGATGCGGGCGCACGCCGGCATCGCACACCACCCGTCACCGGACCGAAATCGAACCGGGTGCCCACGAGGGCGACGACGAACGCGGCCCGTGCCGCCGGCGCTGAACGCCACTGGCGAAACCGCGAGGGCCTCGATTTCGCGGCATTCCGCCTTGACGGACAGCGACGCCGGGCATGTCCGGATTTGGTGGTCGCCCTATCGGTCGCATCTTCAGGGCGTTCAGGTGCACGGCGCCGACGCTCGATGCGGCACGGCATCGAGCCGACAGCCGGCGCCGTCCCGGCAGTCTGACCTGCCGCATCCAAAGGTGCCGACGTCTCCGGCAGGCCGTGACATCCGCCTTACGACAACTAACGTCTATCGCGCCGGTCGGCCGACAGGGGGATCACACCAGCGCGCCGGCACCGGTCGCGGAAGCACATCGGTCGATGAGTCCGGCGGGAGCACTGCATGGCGGGTATGTCCGGAGCTGATGCGGACGAGCTCGAACGGCTCGGGCAGCGCATGCAAGAGGCCGCCAACCGCATCGAGATCATCCGCGGCGAGGTGAGCGCCACCGTCGGCCGTGCCTCCTGGGACGGCGACGACGGTCAGCACTTCCGCGACCTGTGGCAGCACCGGCTGTCCGGGCTGCTCCAGCAGGCGGCGAGCTCGACCCGCGCCGCGGCCGTCGTAGCGGTCCGCAACGCCCACGAGCAGCGCGCCGCCAGCGGCGCCGACGGTGGCGGCGGAGGCGTCTTCCCGCTCACCTGCACGGTGGGCGACGACACCTGGTCGCTCAAGAACCTCGCGGACCTCGCCGGCAAGGCCCTCTCCGCGTTCGGCGCGATCGCGGCTCTCGTCGAGCAGTTCGGCCCGAAGAAGTTCGCGAAGATCGCCAAGAGCCTCGGCGGGGCCGGTGACGTCGTCGGTGGCTTCATCGACGTGGGCCTGCTCGTCAACGCCATCCAGCACGGCCGCCAGACCGGCGACTGGGACGGCACCAAGGTCGCCGCGGCCGACGTGGTCGCCGACGTCGCGTTCCCGTTGCTGGAGGCGGCGGCGTTCGCCACGTTCCCGCCGCTCGGGGTCGCCGTCGTCGTCGCCGACGTCGGATGGAACCTGTTCGTCCCCGACGAGGCCAAGCTCGCCGCGGTCAACGGCGTGATCGACGCCGGTCGGCACCTCGCCGACGCCGGCGGGCACGTCGTCAGCGCGGTCGCCGACGTCGGCCGGGCCGCGGGCGACGTCGGCGGCGCGGTCGCGGACATCGCGAAGGGCGGCTTCAACGGTGCCAAGAAGTTCTTCGGCTTCTGAGGCCGGCTCATGACTGCGGAAGGAGCGAACCCGGCCATGGCCGAGACCACCTTGTTCACGTTCGCGGAGCTCGAGTTCGTGCTCCGGTCGGCGGCTGTGCCCGACGCGGCGCCGGTGGACGCCGCGCCCGGCGCGGCGCCGGTGGACGCCGTGCGCGAGCGGCTGCAACTGCAGCCGGAGGCGAGCGCCGACATCGTCGTCGCGTCCGGGATGGCGTCGCTGCTCGCCCGCGACCTGTGCACCGAACGCGACGGCGACGTCGTCCCCGGCGACCTCGTCGTCGCCGCGGTCGCGGCGCTGTCGACCCGGCACACCGTGTCGGAGGCGGCCGGCTGGATCGACGGCCGGCCCGTCGTGGTGCACCTGTTCAGCGGCACCGCGGCCCGCCTCGCCGTCTACCCGGGGTCGTTCGGGCTGTACCGCCTCGAGGCCGTCGACCCGGCCGAGCCCCTCGCGCGGCCGCTGATCCGGTTCCTCGACCAGAGCACCACCGGCGACGGCGAGGCGGCCGCCGTCTTCCGGTCGGCCACCGGTGCCGGGCCGGAGGTCGGCCTCGCCGCGGCGCGCAAGGCCGACGGGTCGTGGCTGCTGTCGGACTCGGTGGACAGCCCGGACGCGGGACGGCCGTCGACCCGCGAAGCGATCGTCGCCCGGATCGAGGAGCTGTTCGGCGAGAAGGCCGGTCGCTGATGGTGCTGACACGGGTCGGCGCGGCCTCCGACACGGGGCGGGTGCGCAGCCGCAACGAGGACAGTGCGCTCGCCGGCCCCGGGGTCTACGCGGTCGCCGACGGGATGGGTGGGCACGCCGCCGGCGACGTCGCCAGCGGGCTGGCCGTCGCGGCGCTGGGGCGGCTCGCCGACCGGCCGGACCGCGGCCCGCAGGACGTCCGCGCGGAGATCGCCCGGGCCAACAGCGACATCCTCGCCTCCGCGGGCGCCGACCCGGCCCGCACCGGCATGGGCACGACCGTCGCCGGGGTGAGCCTCGTGCGGGTGGCCGGCACCGAGCACTGGGCGGTGTTCAACGTCGGCGACTCCCGCGTCTACCGGTTCGTCGACGACGCGCTCACGCAGATCACCGTCGACCATTCGCTCGCGGACGACGCACCCCGCCGGCAGCACGTGGTGACCAGGGCGCTGGGGACCGACCCGGGGCCGGCCGCCGACCTGTGGGTGTTTCCGCCGACGCCCGGGGAGCGGTTCCTGATCTGCTCCGACGGGCTGTCCCGGGAGCTCGCCGACACGGAGATCGCCGCGGTCCTGCGGTCCGAGCCGGGCGCTCAGGACGCCGCGGATTCGCTGGTACGGCGTGCCGTCACCGCCGGGGGCCGGGACAACGTGACGGCCGTCGTCGTCGACCACGTCACGCCCGCGGACCCGGACGAGGACATCCACACGACACCGCCGAGGCGGCGGGCGTGACGGCGGCGCACCCGGTCGTCGGCGCCGGTTACACGCCGGGCGGCTGGCTCGCCATGGCGGGCCCCGGCCTTTGGCTGCTCGCCGACGCGTCGCCCGGCGACCCCGTCGTGGGCGAGTGCTGGCCGCTGGTCCGCGCCGGCGCCGCCCTCGCCGAGATCACCCCGGCGCTGACGGCTGCGGGCACGCCGGTGGCGTTCGCCGCGGCGCACCGCCGCGCCGGTGGCGTCCGCGTCGTCGTGCGCGGCCACGCGTGGGCCGAGATCGTCGGCGTCGATGGTCACGTCACGACGCTGCGCCCGGACGCGCTCACCGGCGCCGAGGAGACCGAGACCGACCGGCCCGTCGCCGCCGTCCGCCTCGGCGGTCCGGCCACTCCCACGGCCGCCCCGTTGGGCACCGCCGATCCGCTGCCCCTGGACGCGGGCGTCGTCCTGGCCGCCGAGCTGGTCACCCGCCTCGCGCCCCTGGAGGAGCACGAGCCGCCGGCCGGTCCCTCTGAGCCGGGCGATCCGTCGGAAGGGGCCAAGGAGGACCCGACCCGCTTCTTCGCCATGATGGGCCTCACCACGGCGGCACCGGCCCGCACGGAGGAGTTCCCCGAGCCACCCCCGGCGCCACCCGTGGAGCTCCGCCCAGCGCCGCAGCAGCAGGAGCAGCACCCTGAGCCGATCGGTCTGACCACCGTCCGGCCCGTCGAATCCGCACCCTCGGGGCGTGGCGGCGGCGACGTCATCGACCTGGACGACCTCGACTGGCTCATCACCCCGCCGCCACCGGCATCACCGCCGGTCGTGCAGACCCCGCCGATCGCCCAGACACCGCCGTACGTCCACACACCGCCGTACGTCCACACACCGCCGCTCGTCGAGACACCGCCCGTGATCCAGACGCCGCCGATGCCCGTCCAGCAGATGCCCGTCCAGCCGACGGCCGTTCAGCAGCACGCGGCACCGGCCGCGGATGACGACGACGCGCTCATCTTCACCACGGTGCGCGCCGCTCGCGGCCGCACCGGGCAGGGGCCGGCGGTGAGCGCCGTGCGCTGCCCCGCCGGGCACCTCAACGACCCGGCCGCCCGCGACTGCCGGGCCTGCGGCGAGCGGCTGCTGGTGCAGTCACCGGTGCGGGTCGCCCGGCCGCCGCTCGGGGTGCTGCGACTGTCCACAGGCGACACCATCCTGCTCGACCGGGACGTCCTGCTCGGCCGGGCCCCCGGCACCCCGTCCGGCAGCGGGGCCGACGAGCCGCACTACGTCAAGCTGTCCAGCCCGTACAACGACATCTCCCGCAGACACGTGGAGGTCCGGCTCGACGGCTGGGACGTGATCGCCGTCGACCTCGACTCCCGCAACGGCACCATCGTCGAGCAGCCCGGCGAGGCACCCGTGGAGCTCCCCCGCGGCGGCAGCCAGGTGCTGCGGCCCGGCGCGATCGTCGGCCTCACCGAGGACGTGTCGTTCCGGTTCGAGGTGAGTGAGTGAACGTCCAGCCGCCGGCCATCGCCGGATACGAGTTCCGCGGCCGGATCGCCGGCGGCGGGCACTCCGTCGTCCTGCGCTACCACCAGGTGCGTGAGCAGCGCGACGTCGCCGTGAAGGTGCTGACCCTGCGCGGCGCGGAGCGGGGCGCGTCAGCGCGGGTCGTCGCCGAGGCGAACAAGATGGCCAAGCTGAGCAACCACGGCAACATCGTGCCGATCTTCTTCAGCGCCGAGGACGGCGACCGCCCTTACATCGTGATGGCGTACTGCCCGGGCGAGGACCTCTGGACCCTGCTGAAGCGCGGCCCGTTCACGGTCCGGCGGGTGCTGCGCATCGGGGTGCAGATCGCCGACGCGCTGCAGGCCGCCCACACGCTCGGCATCGTCCACCGCGACATCAAGCCGGCGAACATCCTCACCGACGAGTACCGCAACCCACGCCTCACCGACTTCGGCATCAGCGTCCTCGACGAGGACCCCGGCGACGAGGACGGCGGCGTCGCCGTGTCGATCCCGTGGGCGCCGCCTGAGGTGCTGCGGGGCGAGCCGGCCGGCATCACCGCCGACGTCTACTCGCTCGGCGCGACCCTGTGGAACCTGCTGACCGGCCGGATGCCGTTCGCCGTGCCGTCGGGCGACAACTCCCCGGAGGCGATGGAGGCCCGCATCCTCGCCGGCCGCGCCCCGCGGACCGGACGCGCCGACGTCCCGGCCGCGCTGGAGCAGTTCCTGGCGAAGATGCTCGCGCCCGCACCCGGTTCGCGTCCGGCGACCGCCCTGGACGTGGTCCGGGAGCTGGAGCACATCGAGGCCGCGTGCGGCGGGCCGGTCCGCGCCGAGGATCCGTGGCACGAGACCGCGGCGGCGGCGCCGGCCGCCGACGACGACGCGCTCCTCACCCGCACCAGGGTCCGGCGCCCCAAGCCGGCCGAGCCGGGCGTGGAGACCCGCACCCAGCGCCGGACCCCGTCCGCGCCGGTGACGCCGGTCGCGGCCGTCGAGCCGGAGGCACCGGCCCGCAACCGCCGCTGGATCGTCGTGGCGGCCGCGGCGGTACTGGTGGCCGGCGCGACCGCGTTCGCCCTGACCCGCACCGGTGACACGCCATCCGCGCAGCGGACCGGACAGGCCGGGCGGGCCGGGCAGGAGACGGCACCGGCGCAGGACGCGGGCGCCGGCGGCGACCTGGTCCCGCCGGGCGTCCCCGCGATCGTCGCCGAACGCACGGACCCGGCGCACCTCCGGTTCACCTGGACCTATTCGGCCCCGTACGACAGCGACACGTTCGCCTGGCGGACGAAGGACGGCGCGAAGAGCGGCGTGGTCGACGCGCCCACCGTCGACATCGAGGCGCCCGCCGGGACGGAGGTCTGCGTGCAGGTCAAGGTCGTCCGCGCCGACGGTGGCAACGGCACCGTCGACTGGTCCCCGGCCGGGTGCGGCCGATGAGGACCCCAGACCCCGCCGCGGTCCTCGCCCGCGTCGGCCGGGCGGCCCGCCGCCGCTGGACCGAGCTGGCGTCCGCTCTCGTCATCGGCGGCGGCTCGCTGATCCTCGTCGTGTCCGCCGTCCTCGCCACCGGGTTCCCGGTGCGCCGGGTCGAGCTCAACGACGGCGGCATCTGGGTCACCAGCGACAAGGACGGCCTCTTCGGCCGGCTCAACAAGCCGGCCGGCTCCCTCGACGCCGCGCTCTACCCGCCCGGCGGCGCGCAGCAGGCCTACGCCCTGGACGTCGTGCAGGACGGCAAGGCCGTCGCCGCCTGGGACAAGGGCACCGGCCGGCTCATCCCGGTGGACGTCGAGCGCGGCGTCACCGTCGGCGACCGTGGCGTCCCCGTCTCGTCGGCGCAGCAGGTCGGGCTGGCCGGCGGCACCCTCGCCGTCCTCGACCCGCAGTCCGGCAAGGTGTGGGCGGTCCGCGTCGACGGCGCCGCCGGCCTGTCGTCGCTGAGCGAGCTGGACCAGGCCGGCACCCCCGTCGCCACGGTCGGGGAGCAGTCGGTCCTCGCCGTCGGCGTCGACGGCACCGTCCACGCGCTCTCCGCGGACGGCCGCCTCGCCACCGTCACGCCCGCGGCCGGCGGGTTCGCCGCGGCCACGTACCGGCAGCTCGGCGCGATCGGCCGGCCCAGGCTCACCGCCGTCGGCGCCCGCCCGGTCGTGCTGGACACCGTCTCCGGCCGGCTGACGGCGATCGACGGCGGCACCGCCCAGCTGACCGGCGTCGACGACAAGACCGTCCTGCAGCGGCCCGGCCCGGCGACCGGCGGCGTCGTCGTCGCCACCGGGAAGGAGCTGCTCACCGTCGACCTCGGCAGCGGCGCCACGACCTCGCTCGGCGCGGCGCCCGGCGGCGACCCGGCCGCCCCCGTCCGCCTCGACGACTGCGTCCACGCCGCCTGGTCCGGCACCAGCGGCGGCTACTTCCGTGCCTGCGGCGGCGCGCCCGCCGCCAAGGGCAACCTCAAGGACGCGCAGGTCCTGGAGCGGCCCGTGTTCCGGGTCAACCGCGGCGCGATCGTCCTCAACGACCTCAGCACCGGCGCCGTGTGGGACCTCGCCGACCAGCGCCGGGTCGACAACTGGTCGTCGGTGCGGCCGCCGCCGGTACAGGTGGACGACGACAAGACCAAGAAGAACGAGAGCGACGTCCCGCTGCCGGACCGCAAGCCGAAGGCCGTCGACGACACCCTCGGCGCCCGTCCGGGCCGCACCACGCTGCTGCACGTGCTGGACAACGACTCCGACCCGTCGGGGCTGATCCTGTCCGTGACCGCGGTGACCACCCCCGACCACCCGGACGTGCGGGTCGTCATCGCCGCCGACGGGCAGTCCGTCGCGCTGACCGTGCCGGCGCAGGTGAAGCCCGGCACGTCCGTGCACTTCCGCTACACCGTCGACGACGGCACCTCCTCGGCCGACGCGGCGGTGACCGTGCAGCTGCGCCGCCCGGACGAGAACACCGCACCCGCGCTGCGGACCGGCTTCAAACCGCCGGTGTGGACCGTGCCGGCCGGCGGGCAGCTGTCGCTGCCGGTCCTCACCGACTGGCGTGACTTCGACGGCGACCCGGTGGCCCTCACCGCCGCCGCCGCGAAGGCCGGCACCGTGACCACCACCCCCGACGGGTTCCTGAACTACACGGCGCCGGCCGAGGGCGGCCAGCAGCGCCTCACCTACCAGGTGTCCGACGGCATCGCCGCCCCGGTCGCCGGATCCGCCGATGTCACCGTGCAGGCGGCCACCGCCACCAACGCCGTCGCCGCGACCGCGCAGCCGGACGTGGCCCGTGGCCAGGTCGGCCAGCCGATCACCCTGCACCCGCTCGACAACGACCTGCCGGGCTCCGACCCGGCGAACCCGGCCGCGCGGCTCGCCCTCGCCGGTGAGCTGGCCAGCCCCGCCAACAGCACCGTCGTCACCAACCTCAAGAACGGCACGGTCGTGCTGACCGCCGCGAAGCCCGGCCCGTACCTGCTGGAGTACAAGGTCGCGTTCGGCAACGCCCCGTTCGCCAAGGGGCAGATCCGCGTCGACGTGGTGCCGGTCCCGGCGTCGCCGGCGCCACCGGTCGCGATGCCCGACTACGCCGTGCTGCGCGGGCAGCTCGCCACCACGGTCGACGTGCTCGCCAACGACTTCGCCGCCTCCGGCGGGGTGCTGCTCGTGCAGCGTGCGTCCGTCGCGGACACCGGGAACCCGGGGGCGCAGCTCAGCGTCGCCGTGGTCGACGGGCGGTGGCTGCGCATCGCCGCGCTGAGCGCCGGCACGTCAGCCCAGCCGCAGCTGGTGCGCTACACCGTCACCGACGGCACGACCGCACCCGTCACCGGCGAGGTCACCGTCACCCGGCTGCCGGAGGCGCCCGACATCAGGCCCGCACCGAAGGACGACGCGGTCACCATCCGGGCGGGGGACGTGGTCACCGTCGCCGTCCTCGACAACGACACCAACCCCGGCGGCGCGCCGATGTCCCTCGCCGCGGACGTGCCCGGCGCCCCCGGCCCGGGGCAGCTGACCGTCACCTCGGCCAAGGGCAGCGACCCGGAGGTGAACGGCCGCGCCTACGTGACAGGTGACCTCGTCCGCTACGTGCCGCCCGCGACCGTGACCGCGCCGCTGCAGGTGAGCGTCGCCTACGTGGTCCGCAACACCGCCGGCGACCAGGCCACCGGGCAGCTGCGGGCCACCGTGCTGCCGCTGCCGGGCGCCGCCAACGCCAACCGCCCGCCCGCGCCGCTGCCGGTCGAGGGCCGGGCCGTCGCCGGGCAGACGATCCGTGTCACGGTGCCCGTCACCGGCGCCGACCCCGACGGCGACGCGGTCACCCTCGTCGGTCTCGGCTCCGCGCCGGCCCTCGGCCGGGTGCTCAGCGTCAACGCCACCTCGCTGGAGTACCAGGCGTACCCGACGAGTGCCGGCACCGACACGTTCACCTACCGGGTCACCGACCGCTTCGGCGGCGTCGGCGAGTCGACCGTCCGAATCGGGGTCGCCCCGCCCGGGGCCCCGCAGCCGCCGGTCGCCGTCGACGACGAGGTCACCGCCGCGCCCGGGGCGAAGCTGCACGTCGACGTGCTCGCCAACGACGTCTACGCCGACACGGTCAGCATCCAGCCGCTGGTCGGCGCGCCGGCCGGGGTCACCCTCGCCGGCCCGGCCGGACCGATCGACGTCGCCGTGCCCGAGCTGACCGGCAAGCCGCTGGTCGTCGTGTACACCATCACCAACGGCGTCGGTGAGCCGTCGGCCGCCACGCTCACCGTGCGCGGGCAGCGCGACTACGACATCCCGCCGGTCGCGTTCGACGCGTACCCGGCCGTGGAGGGCGGCGCCCGCACGGTGACCGTCGACGTCGTCAAGCAGTGCGTCGATCCGGACGGCGACGCCGCCGACCTGGTCGTCACCCGCGTGTTCGACCCGGCCGCGACCCAGGCCGGCGGCCGGATCACCGTCCCGGTCACCGACGTGCCGCACACCGTCGCCTACGAGGTGAAGGACCCGGGCGGGGCGACCGCGATCGGGCTCATCCACGTGCCCGTCCCCGGCGCCGGCGCCCCGTACGCCACCCCCGGCAAGACGATCACCGTCGGGCGGGACGGCACCGCGAAGGTCGACCTCGCCGACTACGTGACCGACCCGGCCGGCAAGGCGGTGCGGCTCACCACCACCGACAAGTTGTGGGCGTCGCCGGACCCGTCGCTGACGGCGAAGGCCGACGGCGAGCGGGCGGTGACCCTCACCGCGCGCGGCGGTTACAGCGGCCCCGGCGCGCTCACGTTCGAGGTCACCGACGGCGCGTCGCTGACCGACCCGGCCGGGCAGGTCGCCGTCATCACCGTGCCGGTCCAGGTCGGCCCGCCGACCCCGGTCCTGCACTGCCCCGACGACCCGTTGCCGGTCGTCGAGGGCGGCGCCCCGCTGAGCCTCGACGTCACCGCTATCTGTCACGTGTGGGCGCCGGACCGCGGCACGCTGCCGGGCCTCACGTACACCTTCGGCTGGAAGCAGCAGCCGGCCGGCAACGTCACCCTCGCCGGGTCCGGGCAGCACGTCGGCACGGTCACCGCCGGGGCCGGCTCGCCGCCCGGCTCGACCGGCGTCGTCACGGTCGCCGTCGACGGGCACGACGGCGTCACCGCCGAGCTGACCGTCCGGGTCCTCGCCGCGGCACCGCCGACGATCAGCGCCGTCACCGTCGACGGCATCAAGGCCGGCGAGCCCACCACCGTGGACCTGACCCGCTACGTGCGCTCGCAGCTGCGCGACCCGCAGATCAGCGTCGTGTCGGTGAGCAGGACGAGCGGCATGAACGCGACCGTGACCAGCTCCGGCGCGAGCGTCCAGCTGACCCCTGCCGGCGACGCGCACGGCACGATCACGTTCGCGGTGACGGTCACCGACGTCGCCGACAGGGGGCGCACCGACCGGCACGTCACAGGGCAGATCACGCTGCACGTCCTCGGCGTGCCCGACGCCCCCGGCACTCCAGCCATCGACCGGACCGTGCTGAGCAAGTCGGTCGCGCTGTCGTGGGGCGCACCGGCCAACAACGGCGCACCCATCGAGCAGTACGAGGTCGCCTGGTCCGGCGGCAGCCAGGCGTGCGCGGCGTCGCCGTGCCTGATCACCGGCCTCACGAACGGGCGGGGCTACACGTTCACCGTGCGGGCCCGCAACCTCGTCGGCTGGAGCAAGCCGAGCCCCGCGTCGGCGGTCGCGACCCCCAACACCGTCCCCGGTGCGGTCACCGCCCTGGCCACGGCCGACCCGCAGGACCACACGCTGCGGCTGAGCTGGGCCGCGCCCCCCAACGAGGGCACCCCGGTCACCCGTTACGACGTCACCTGGACCGGCGGCGGGCGGCAGTCCGCGACCGGCACCGGCCTCACCGCGACCGGCCTGGACAACGACACCGTCTACACGTTCACGGTCGTGGCGGTGAACGCGAAGGGCCCCGGTGAGGCGGCCACGGTCGACGGCCAGTCGGCCGGTGCCCCCGCCACCCCGCCGGCGCCGACGGTCACGTCGGTGGACTCCGCGGACTCCTCGTCGCGGGCGGTCACCGTGTCCTGGCCGGCGGTCGGCCCCAACGGGCCCGGCCCGACGACCTACACCGTCAACCGGACCGGCGGCGGCGGGAAGGTCGTCTGCGCCGCGGTGACCGCGCGCTCGTGCGCCGACGACGGGCTCGCCAACGACGGGACGGTCTACACGTACACGCTGACCGCGGAGAACTCCGTCGGGCACAGCTCCGCGGCTGGCCCCGGCACCCAGATGGAGGCCGCGTCGACGCCCGACCCGATCACCAACGCGTCGGCGACCCCGACCGGCAGCGACGGGCAGGCGACGCTGCGCTTCGACGCGCCGGCCTCGCACGGCGCGACCAACACCGTCAGCTGCACGTGGAGCGGCGGCAGCTGCGGCACCTGGACCTACCCGGCGGGCGGGCAGGCCGGCGCGACGCAGACCGTCAACGGCCTGCCCAACGGCCAGGCCGTCGGGCTGAGCCTGCGCACCTGCAACGGCAGCAGCGGCGGGTCCGGGTCCGGCAGCCCGTGCAACACGGCGGTGACGGCGAACGTGACGACCTACGGCCCGATGAAGGACCTGACCATCAACACGTTCGCGAGCGGCCCCAACGCCAACTGGGTCGTCAGCGTCGACCCCAACGGCCGGCCCGCGACCGTCACCGTCCGCACGAGCGTCCGCACCGACACGTACACCACCGGCAACGGCTACTGGAGCTACTCGGGCAGCGACGTCGTCGGCTACAACGCCAGCGACACGATCACCGTCACGGTGACCGACGCCGGCCGGGCCACCCTCACGCAGTCGCACACGCAGACGACGGGCCCGGCACCGGCGACCGTCACCGTCTCCAAGGGCGCGGCCTGCGGGGGCGGCGGCGGGGCGGCCTGCCGCGGCGCCGGCACCTGCTCCAACCCGTCGTGCGGCTACATCCGGGTCACCACCGCGAACTTCCCCGGCAACGTCACCTGCACCTTCAACAGCCAGCACGGCCCCGGCGGCTTCGTCAGCGGCACGTGGACCTCGAACCAGACCAAGGACTCCAGCAACTGGTACGGCTACCCCGGCGAATGGGTCTCCGCGACCTGCGGCGGCGTCACCGGGCAGTTCACGTGGCCCGGGTAGGCCCGGAAAGGAACCCCTCATGAACGTCACACCCGAACAGGCGGCGAAGTTCCGCGAGACCTTCGACCGGCTCGTCGCCAACGTCAACACGGCGATCCTCGGCAAGGACCACGTCGTGCGGCTCGCCTTCACCTGCCTGCTGTCCGAGGGGCACCTGCTGCTGGAGGACTACCCGGGCACCGGCAAGACGTCCCTCGCGCGCGCCCTCGCCAACACCGTCAAGGGCACCAGCTCCCGCATCCAGTTCACCCCGGACCTGCTGCCCTCCGATGTCACCGGCGTCCAGGTGTACGACCAGAGCACCCGGCGGTTCGAGTTCATGCCCGGCCCGATCTTCCACTCGATCGTCCTCGCCGACGAGATCAACCGGGCGTCGCCGAAGACCCAGTCGGCGCTGCTCGAGGTCATGGACGAGGGGCACGTGACCGTCGACGGCACCCGCTACCCGGTCGGCCGGCCGTTCATGGTCATCGCCACCCAGAACCCGGTGGAGCAGGCCGGCACCTACCCGCTGCCGGAGGCGCAGCTCGACCGGTTCCTGATGAAGGCCGGCCTCGACTACCCCGACCACGACGCGATGGTGGCGCTGCTGCGCGACTCCGCGGTGCGGGACCGGGCCGCCGACGTCCGCCCCGTCATCGCGGCCGGGGTCCTCGAGCCGTTGAGCCGGCTCGCCGACCACGTGCACGTCCGGGACGAGATCCTCGCGTACGTGAGCCGCATCGCCGAGGCGTCCCGGCAGCACAAGCACGTGAAGCTCGGCGTCTCCGCCCGCGGCTGCCTCGCCTACGTGCGGTGCGCGAAGACGTGGGCGATCGCGCACGGACGGACCTACGTCACCCCCGACGACATCCGGATGCTCGCCCAGCCGCTGCTGTCGCACCGGGTCCTGGTCAACGCCGAGGCCCAGTTCGACGGGGTCACCGTCGACCAGGTGCTGCGGGAGATCTTCTACGAGGTGGCGCCGCCGCTGGAGCGGGCCGCATGAGGCTGCCGCCCGTCGCGGACCGGCTGGCCGGGGCGGTCCGGGCGGCGACCCCGCTCGGCCGGCTCGTGCTGGCCGGGTCGGTGCTGGCGCTGGCCGCCGGGGCTTACGCCGACTGGATCGAGGCCGTCACCGCCGGCCTCACCGGCCTGTTCACGCTCGGGATCGCGGCGCTGTTCACGGTCGGGCGGACCGCGATCACCGTCGACGTCGCGCCGCAGCGCCGCCGGGTCGTCACCGGCGAGCACGCCCCGGTGACCGTCACCGTCACCAACGTCGCGCCGCGCCGCATGCTGCCCTTCACCCTCGAGGTCGGCGCCGGCGCCGGTCTCGAGGTGTTCGCCGTGCCGGGGCTCGCCGCCGGCGCGACCCACGCCAACGCCTTCGAGATCCAGGCCCGGCGCCGCGGTGTCATCCCCGTCGGTCCGGCGACCAGCGTCCGCGGCGACCCCCTGCGGCTGCTGCAGCGGCGCGTCGAGTGGGCCGGCCGGCAGGAGGTGTTCGTGCACCCGGCGACGGTCCGGCTCGACCCGGTCGGCCAGGGGCTGCTGCGCGACCTCGAGGGCCGCACCACCAACGACGTGTCGATGAGCGACCTCGCGTTCCACACGCTGCGCGAGTACGTGCCCGGCGACGACCGCCGGTACATCCACTGGCGCTCCTCGGCGAAGGCCGACACGTTCCTCGTCCGGCAGTTCCAGGACACCCGCCGCACCTGCCTGCTCGTCGTCGTCGACGACACCGCGGACGCGTACGGCGACCCGGACGAGTTCGAGACGGCGGTGTCAGCGGCCGCGTCGGTCGCGGTCCGCTCGGTCGACGACGCCGTGGACGTCACGCTCCTCGCCGGGCCGCACTGGACCGGCAGCGACCTCGCCTCCCGCCGCAACCGGCAGAAGGTCCTGGACACCTGCGCCCGCGCGGACCTGGGCGCCGGCGGGCTGCCGCAGCAGGTCGCCCGCGGAGTCCGGGCCGTGCCGGAGGCCACCTACGCCGTCGTCGTCACCGGATCCCGGCCCACGTTCGCCGACCTGCGGCGCGCCTGCGCCCAGCTGCCCGCCGGGATGCCGGCCGTGGCGGTGCGGGTCGACCCGGGCGCCCGGCCGCGGCTCGCCGCGCACGCCGCCCTCACCGTCGTCACCCTGCCCGACCTCGCCGACCTGCCGGGGCTGCTGCGATGAGAACGACCCGCACCGACTTCACCGACGCCGGGTTCGTCGCCGCGCTCGGCGCGCTCGCCCTGCTCGGCTTCGCCACCACGTTCGCCGGACGGACCTGGCTCGCCGTCGGCGGCGCGGGCCTCGGCGCCGGCCTGCTGCTCAGCCACCTCGTCAGCGCCGCGCGCAAGCCGGTGCTGGTGCTCGCCGCCGCGGTCGTCGTGGCGTTCTTCGCCGGTGGCGTGCCGCTGGTCCTTCCGGGGGCGCCGCTGACCGCCGGGACCGTCCGGACGCTCGCGGAGTCCGCCGTGTACGGGTGGAAGCAGCTGCTCACCACCCTGCCACCGGTCACCGAGGCGCGGCTCGTCGTCGTGCCGTGGATCCTCGGCCTGGTCTGCGGGGCCGCCGGATCCGCGGTGGCGCTGCGGGTCGCGCCCGCACCGGGCCGGGCCGCCGCGGCGCGGGCCGCCGCCCCGGTCGCCGTGCCCGCCCTCACCCTCGGCCTGGTCATCCTGCTCGGCACCCACGAGCCGGCGGCGCGGCTCGCCGACGGCGTGGGCTTCGCCGTCCTCGCCCTGCTCTGGACCACCGTCCGGCTCGGCCGGGTCGCCGGCTCCGGCCGTGCGCGCGGCGGGCGGCGGGCCGGCCGGATCCTCGCCGGGGCCGCCGTCCTCGGGCTCGCCGCCGCGGCCGCTTCCGCCGCCGGGCCGGTGCTCGCCGCCGGCACCGACCGGGAGGTGCTCCGCGACCAGGTGGTGCCGCCGTTCGACATCGGCGCCTATCCCAGCCCGCTGGTGGGCTTCCGCAAATACACGCGCGACGCCAACCAGCTCTGGGACCAGCCGCTCTTCACCGTCACCGGCCTGCCCGACGCGACGCCGGTGCGCATCGCGCTGCTCGACGACTACGACGGCTCCGTGTGGGGGGCCGGCGGCGGCACCGGCCGCACCGACGGCGGCTACCAGCGGGTCGGCACCACCTTCGGACCGGTCGGCGGCACCACCGTGCGGGTCACGATCGCCGCCGCCTATGCGGCCGCGACCGACCTGAACCCGTGGCTGCCGGGCGCCGGCACGGCCGGGTCGATCGAGTTCGCCGGGGCCCGCCGGGCCGCGCTCGCCGAGAGCCTCCGGGTCAACCTCGCCGCGTCGACCGGCCTCGTCACGGCCCGGCTCGCCACCGGTGACAGCTACACCGTGCGGACCACCGTCGCGCCGGTGCCCCTGCCCGAGGACGCCCAGCCGGCCGGGCGGCCGACCCTCACCGAGAGCGCCCAGGCGCTGCTGTCCAGCAAGGTCGCCACCTGGACCCGGGGCGCCGCCGGCCGGACCGCCCAGCTGCGGGCCGTCGCGGCCTACCTGCGCGCCAACGGGGCCTACACCGACGGCGGCCCGGGAGAGGGCCAGTACCTGCCGGGGCACAGCCTCGGCCGGCTCACCGCGTTCTTCAACGCCAACCGGCCGGTCGGCAACGACGAGCAGTACGCGGCCGCCTACGCCCTCGTCGCCAACTACCTGGGGATGCCGGCCCGGGTCGTGCTGGGCGCCACGCCCGGCCCGGGCGGGGTGGTGCGCGGCAGCGACGTGCACGCGTGGGTCGAGGTGCACGTCGCCGGCGGCTGGGCGACGGTCCCGCAGACCGAGTTCATGCCGGACGTGTCGAAGAAGCCCGAGCAGCAGCCGCCGCAGGCCGCCGAGAACACCGACGCGATCATCGTCCCGCCGCCGAACGCCGCGCGGCAGCCGACGTCCACCACCGACACCAGCCGCACCGACCCGCGCACCACCGGCGGCGACAGGCGCGAGATGCCGTGGTGGCAGCGCTGGTGGCGGCTGATCGCGCCGGCCGTCACCTACGGCGGGCCGCCGGTGCTCGTTGTTCTGCTCGCTGCCGGTGCCGTCATCGGTTGGAAGGCGCGGCGCCGGTACCGCCGGCGCACCCGCGGACCGGTCACCGGCCGCTACTCGGGTGGCTGGCGGGAGCTCGTCGACGCGGCCCGCGACCTCGGCGCCGACGTCCCCGCCGGTGGCACCCGGCAGGAGGAGGCGGTCCTGCTCGCCGATCGCGGCCTCGGCCGGGTCGGCCCCGCGCGACCCGGAGCCCCCGGGCCCGACGTCGACCTCGGGCGGCTCGCCACCGCCGCCGACGCCGCCGTCTACGGCGCGGGCGAGCCGCCCCCGGCGCAGGCGGCCGAGTTCTGGCGGGAGATCGACGCGGCCCGCCGGCTGCTGACCCGCTCCGGTGGGCGGTGGCGGCGGGTGCGGGCCGCGCTCAGCCCGAGGTCGCTGCGCCCCCGCCGGCGCCGGCGGCACGCCGCCCCGCCCACCCGCACCGTGGCCGTGCCTGGAGGAGCCCGTTGAAACTGAAATTCACGCTGCGCAGGCAGGGCGCACCCGACGTCGACCTGCTCGCCACCGTCGACGCCGGCGCGACCGTCGGCGACCTCGCCGGGTACCTGCTGCGCGCCGACCCACGCCGGCACGGCACGCCCCCGCCGGCCCGCCGGGACATGCCGACCCTGCGGCTCGCCGGCCCGCGGGACCGGACGCTCGACCCGGCGCTCAAGCTCGCCGAGAGCGGCCTGCACTCCGGGATGACCGCCGCGGTCACGGTCACGCCCGACACGTACGACACCCGCCGCGGTGACACGGTCGCCGTCATCACCGTCACCGCCGGCCCCGACACCGGCCGCGAGTTCGTGCTGCAGTCGCGGACCACCGTCATCGGCCGGGACCGCGGCTGCGACGTCCGCCTCACCGACCCGATGGTGTCGCGGCAGCACGCCCGGCTCACCGTCGGCGGGAGCGCCGAGATCGTCGACCTCGGCTCGGCCAACGGCCTCGAGTTCGGCGGGGAGCAGACCACCCGGGCCACCCTGCGCTCCGGCGACACGATCCGCATCGGCGACACCGACCTGACCGTGCGGATCTCCAGCGGCGCGCCGGTCGACCGCGACGCCGCCGCCGAGGGGTTCATCCGCTCGCCGCGGCTCGCTCCCTACTACGAGGGGACCACCCGGCCCGCCCCGGAGCCGCCGCAGCGGCCGACGCCGGCCCGGCTGCCGCTGGTCGCGCTGGCCATGCCGATGCTGCTCGGCGCGATCCTGTACTCGATCACCAAGTCGACCACATCGCTGATCTTCGTGGCGCTCAGCCCGCTGATGATGATCGGGTACAGCGTCGAGCAGACCATCGCCGGCCGGTCGGCGTTCAAGAAGGCGCTGCGGGTCTTCCGCGACGACGTCGAGGCCCTGGACGTGGAGGCGACCGCGGCCGCCGCCGAGGAGGTCGCCGCCCGCCACCACGAGCACCCGTCACTCGCCGACTGCGTCGAGGCGGTCCGGCTCGGCACCCCGCTGCTGTGGACCCGCCGCCCGGGCGAGCCCGGCTTCGCCGACCTGCGCCTCGGCACCGGCCGGCAGCCCGCCCGCAACCGCATCGAGCTGCCGTCGAACCGGCACCTGCCGCGGGACCTGCTCGGCGAGCTGACCGCGCTCGTCCACCGGCACGACACCGTCGACGGGGTGCCGATCGTGGCCCGCCCCGCCGAGCACGGCGCCGTCGGCGTCGCCGGGCCGCGGGAGCCGCTGCTGGCCGCCGGCCGGGCGTTGGTCGTGCAGGCCGCCGCCCTGCACTCGCCGGCCGAGCTGGTGCTGTGCGCGTTCGCCTCACCGGCGGCGGCGCCGCAGTGGGAGTGGCTCAAGTGGCTGCCGCACACCACCTCGGCGCACAGCCCGCTGCCGGCGCGGCACCTCGCGTCCGGGCCGGAGAGCGGGATCGCGCTGGCGTCGGCTCTGGAAGAGCTGCTCGCCGCCCGCCAGGGCAAGACCGCCGGGCCGCTGCCGGCGCTGCTGGTCCTCGTCGAGGACGACGCCCCGGTCGAGCGCAGCCGCCTGGTCGAGCTCGCCGAGCACGGCGCCGCGCACGGCATCCACGTGCTGTGGCTGGCCGGCGACACCACCCGGCTGCCCGCCGCCTGCCGCACGTACGTCGAGCTGAACCCCTCCGGCGCCGGCGCCTACGCCGGTTTCGCCCACGACGGGCAGCGGGTCGACCCGCTGCAGGTCCAGTACCTGGACCCGGCCACCGCCGCGGAGCTGGCCCGGCGGCTCGCCCCGCTCGTCGACGTCGGCGCCCGCCTCGACGACGACACGGACCTGCCGCGGGCAGTGCCGCTGCTCGCCGTCACCGAGCAGCCGCTCAGCCCCGACCCGGCTGTCGTCATCGAACGCTGGCAGGCGAGCCGGTCGATCGTCACCGGTCCGTTCGCCCCACCGGTGCCGGCGAAGCAGGCCGGCACGCTGCGCGCCGTGATCGGCCGGTCCGCGCTCGGCGCGCACGCCCTCGACCTGCGCTCGGACGGGCCGCACGCGCTCGTCGGCGGCACCACCGGGTCCGGCAAGAGCGAGCTGCTGCAGTCGTGGATCCTCGCCATGGCCGCGGCGCACAGCCCGCAGCGGCTCACGTTCCTGCTCATCGACTACAAGGGCGGGTCGGCGTTCAAGGACCTCGCCGACCTGCCGCACAAGGTCGGTCTCGTCACCGACCTCGACCCGCACGAGGTCCGCCGCGCGCACGTGTCGCTCGCCGCCGAACTGCGCCGCCGGGAGAAGCTTTTCGCCCTGCACGGCGCCAAGGACCTGGTGGAGCTGGAGAAGAAGGGCATCACCGACGCACCGCCGAGCCTCGTCATCGTCGTCGACGAGTTCGCCGCCCTCGTCACCGAGCTGCCGGAGTTCGTCGACGGGATGATCAACGTGGCACAGCGGGGGCGGTCGCTCGGCGTCCACCTGATCCTCGCCACGCAGCGCCCCGCCGGCGTCATCAAGGACAACCTGCGGGCCAACACCAACCTGCGGCTCGCGCTGCGCACCGCCGACGAGTCCGACAGCGTCGACGTGCTCGGCTCGCCGCAGGCCGCCTACTTCGACTCCGCCGTCCCCGGCCGGGCCGTGTCGAAAACCGGCCCCGGCCGGTTGGTGCCGTTCCAGACCGGCTACGCCGGCGGGTGGACCCGCGACGAGCCGGACCCGCCGGAGATCCTTGTCGAGGAGCTCGGCTTCGGCGTGCGGACCGTCTGGGAGCCGCCCGACCGCGCGCTCGACGAGACCCCCGCGGACCTCGGCCGCACCGACATCCAGCGGCTCGTCGCCGCGCTCGAAGGCGCCCGGGTGCAGGCCCGGATCGGCCGGCCCGCCCAGCCGTGGCTGCCGCCGCTCGGCGAGATCTATGACCTCTCCGACCCGTCCCGGGTGCCCGTGTCACGCGGCGACCAGGAGCTCGTGTTCGGCATCCAGGACGACCCCGACGAGCAGGCCCAGCCCCCGGTCGCGTTCCGCCCGGACACCGACGGCAACCTCGCCGTGTACGGCACCGGCGGATCCGGCAAGAGCACCCTGCTGCGCACCATCGCGGTCGCGGCAGGCTCGACGTCGGTGCGCGGCGGCCCCTGCCACGTCTACGGCCTCGACTTCGGCGCCCGCGGCCTCGACATGCTCGAACCCCTCCCGCACGTCGGCAGCATCCTCGGCGCGACCGAGCACGAGCGCATCGCCCGGCTGCTGACCGAGCTCAGCCGGCTCGTCGCCGAACGCGCCGAACGCTTCGCCAAGGCCGGCGCCGGCACCATCACCGACTACCGCGCCGCCGCCCTCGGCCGCCCCGACGAGGCCCGGATCCTGCTGCTCGTCGACGGCGTCGCCGCGTTCCGGCAGGCGTACGAGACCGGCGAACGGGCGCGGCTGTTCGACACGTTCTGCGCCATCGCCGTCGACGGCCGACCGGTCGGCATCCACGTCGTGCTGACCGCCGACCGCCCGGCCTCGGTGCCGTCGGTCCTGTCGTCGGCCGTGCAGACCCGGGTGGTGCTGCGGATGGCCGACCCCAACGAGTACCACGGCATGAACCTGCCCGCGGACGTGCTCAAGCCCGGCTCACCACCGGGCCGCGGCCTGCTCGGCGGCGCGTCGGCGGCGTCCGCGGCGGAGTTGCAGGTCGCGCTGCTCGGCGCGCGGGCCGACGTCGGCAGCCAGGCCGCGAACCTGCGGGAGTTCGCCCGGGCCCTCACCCAGGCCGGCGTACGACCCGCCCCGGCCGTCGCCGAGGTGCCGAAGCGGGTCCCGATCGACCTGCTGCCGGCCGCCCTCGGGGAACTGCCGGTGCTCGGCGTCGCCGCCGCCACCATGCAGCCGCAGCCGTTCGCTCCCGAAGGAGTGTTCCTCGTCATCGGCGCGCCCCAGTCCGGCCGCACCACCGGCCTGCGTACCCTCGCGGCCGCGCTCCGCCGCTGGGACCCGGCGATCCGGCTGCACTGCCTGAGCGCCCAGCGCCGCTCCAGGCTCGCCGCGTCGCCGTTCTGGACCGACCGGGCGGCCGGGGCCGACGAGGTCAACCGGCTCGCGAAGCAGCTCACCGAGGACCTCACCGGCAGCGCCGGGCGGCGGGCCGCGGTGTTCCTGGAGAACGTCGTCGAGCTCGCCGGCATGGCCGAGGCGCCGCTCAACGACCTGCTGAAGGTCTGCCGGGACGAGGACGTGTTCGTCGTCGCCGAGGGCGAATCCTCGGCGCTGACGTCCAGCTACGGCATCCTCGGCCAGGTCCGCGCCGGCCGGTACGGCCTGGCCTTCGCCCCTGACATGAACGACGGCGACCGCTTCCGCACGCCGTTCCCGCCCCGGCTCAACCGGGCGGACTTCCCACCCGGGCGGGCGCTGTTCGTCCGGGGCGGCACGACCGCGGTCGTGCAGGTCGGCATCACCGATGAAGCCAGCCATTGAACCCAGTAGGAACACGATGAGAGGAGCACCATGTCCGGCTTGACAGGGATGGACATCTCGGCCGTCCGCACACTCGCCAGCCAGCTCTCGGCGAAGGCGGACGAGATCGAGACCATCGCGAGCACCCTCACCGGCCAGCTCGACGGCACCCAGTGGATCGGCGCGGACGCCGACGGCTTCCGCAACGACTGGCTCAACACCCACCGGGTGCAGTTGCAGAACGTCGCCGGCGCCCTGCGTGACGCCTCGACCCGCGCCACCAACAACGCGAACCAGCAGGAGCAGGCCTCGGCGTCGTAACCACCGCTCCGGGCCGGCGGCGACGAGTTTCCTCGCCGCCGGCCCTCTGTTCATTTCGAATCGCGAAATGCCAACTCGCTTTCCGACACCTGGCTTCCCATTCCTTGGGCCGCGTTCGTTCAATTCGAAGAAATGAGCGTTCCGAGCGGCGGTGAATATCCACCGTACAGACGAGTGATATTCACCTGACGGCACCAATACGATCGCCGTACCCCAATCACCACACGGGGTCACCCCCCGTTTCGCAGGAGGCCAGGATTGAATTCCCGGTTGCCCAGGTATGCCCTTTTAGCCGCAACAGCGGCAACGACCGTCGTGGCGGGCGCAACAATCGCGCCCATGGCCGCGGCGGCCGAAACCACCGGCCCTAACCTCAGCTATGTCGTCAACGCGGTGAGCAAGGATCGGACGGCGGACGCCGCCGCCGCCGTCACCGCAGCCGGCGGCACGGTGACGGTGTCGTACGCCCAGATCGGCGTCGTCATCGCACGCTCCACGAATCCTTCGTTCGTCCAGGCGGTGAAGGGCGCCGCCCAGGGCGCCGCCGTCCTCTCCGTGGGCGCGACCCGGACCGCGGCCCTGCCGGCCCTGGCCGAGGACGCCGAGGCCGTCGAGGACTACACGCCGGACGCGTTGGAGAACGCGACGCGGCAGAGCGACATGGTCCTCATCGGCGCGCGTGCGGCGCACGAGGCCAACCTCGGCAGCCCCACCGTCACGGTCGGGGTGCTCGACGACGGCATCGACGCCAACCACCAGGACCTCGCGCCGGTGGTGGACCAGTCGAAGTCCGTCAGCTGCGTCGGCACCGGCGCTCCCGACACGACGCCGGGCGCGTGGCGGCCCACCAGCCTGACCGCCGACTACCACGGCACGCACGTGGCCGGGACCATCGCCTCGGCGAAGAACGGCGTCGGCATCGTCGGCGTCGCGCCCGGCGTGAAGCTGGCCTCCATCAAGGTGGTCAACTCCGACGGCTTCATCTACCCCGAGTACGCGATCTGCGGCTTCGTCTGGGCGGCCGAGCACGGCATCCAGGTCACGAACAACAGCTACTACATCGACCCGTGGCTGTACTGGTGCGAGAGCCAGGCCGACCAGGCGCCGGTCGTCGAGGCGGTCCGCCGCGCGGTGGGCTACACCACCGCGCAGGGCATCCTCAACGTGGCGGCGGCGGGCAACGAGAACCAGGACCTCGCCAACAAGACGGTGGACACGACGAGCCCCGACGACACCAACCCGGTGCGCCGCACGCTCGACCCGAGCTGCCTCGACCTGCCGAGCGAGCTGCCCGGCGTGGTGACGGTCTCCTCCACCACCCAGCCGACCGTCCCCGCGACGGCCGTCGGGCCGTGGGCTCCGGGCCTGACCACGCAGCCGGCGCGGTCGTCCTTCTCCAGCTTCGGCCTCGGGGCCGTGGACGTGGCCGCACCCGGCTCGAGCATCTACTCCACGTCCCCCTCGACCGGAGTCAGCAGCTACCGCACGCTCTCGGGCACCTCGATGGCGTCGCCGCACGTGGCGGGCGTCGCCGCGCTGCTGGTGTCCAAGCACCCGGGTGCGACCCCGGACTACATCGCCGAGCTGCTGCGCAAGCAGGCGATCCCGCTGGCCTGCCCCACCTCCGGCACCGACTACACCCAGGGCCGGTGCAAGGTCGACCCCGCGAACCCGAACGTCAACGGCTTCTTCGGGCACGGTCTGGTCAACGCGTACAAGGCCGTCACCGAGGCCGAGGACGTGACCGCGCCGACCGTGGCGGTCACCGGCGTCACCCAGGGCCAGCAGATCACGCTCGGCGTGTCCGTCACGCCCGCCTGCACGACGACCGACGCGGGCAGCGGCGTGGCGAAGGCCGCGACCCTCTCCGTCACCGGCGGCCCGAAGGTCGGCTACTTCACCGCCACCTGCACCGGTGGCCGTGACCGCGCCGGCAACACGGCCGCCCCGGTCAGCGCCACCTACCAGGTGGTGTACGGCTGGCACGACTTCGGCTCGCCGATCAACGTCGACAAGCTCAACGTCGTGAAGGCCGGCAGCGCGGTCCCGGTGAAGTTCGGCCTCTCGGGCAACCAGGGCCTGAACATCTTCACCGGCGGCGCCCCCGCACTGCAGACGGTGGCGTGCGACACCTCCGCAGCGCAGGACCCGGTGGAGACGACGGTGACGGCGGGGTCGAGCTCGCTGACCTACGACGCGGCAGCCGACCAGTACAACTACGTCTGGAAGACCCAGAAGACCCAGGCGAAGACGTGCGGCCGGCTGGTCGTCACGCTGATCGACGGCACCACCCACACCGCGAACTTCATGTTCACCTGACACTGATCGAACCCAGCGGCCCGGAGGCGAACGCCTCCGGGCCGCTGCCTTTGAACGCCCTGAGCCAACTGGCGTGCGCAGCCCGCACTCCTACGCCGGCGTCTGATCGGCCAGGCCGCGCCGGGTCCGCGGGGTGGTAGGCGTCGCCCGGGGCGGCAGAAGGCGCACCACCCAGCGGCGGGCGAGCAGGGCCGCGTGCACCGCAGCCCGCACAGGCCGGGGCGGCGGGCGCAGGCCCACGGCGGCTCGGGTGCCCGGGGCCAGCAGGGCGGCCACGACCGGGCGGACCAGCGGGCGCAGCCACGGCCGGACCCGGGCCCTCGCCATCGCCAGCGTGCGTTCGCTGCACAGCTGACCGGCCTCGCTGAAGGCGAAGCCGGCCTCGGCCCGCTCCAGCTCGCGGGCCAGCTCGTCCGGTGAGCGGGGCAGGGCGCGCACGCCCATCCGCCGGCCGAGCTCCGCGTAGAACACGGCCAGCGCGGTGCGCTCGCCCGGGGTGAGCGCCCGCCAGCCGAAGCGGTCCAGCCAGCGGGTCAGCGTCACCGCCAGGGCGGCCAGCGCGAACGCGTTGTGCTCGGCGGTCACCGGGGTGCCGCGGTGGCTGCGGTTGACCCATCGCAGGATCGCCCGGCCGCGCGGGGAGTCCAGGCCGTGCTCGACGAGGTCGCCGAAGGTCAGCGACGTGATCTCGGCCCGTTCCAGCAGGGCGTCGGTGTGGCCGACCGCGGCGGCGACGGACGGGTTGGCGTACAGGTGCCAGATCATCAGGCGCCCGGCCATGCGCACGTCCCACGGGAACTCGTGGAACATGAGCAGGCGGACGATCTCGGCGTGGTCGCGCACCGGGTCGAGGCCGGCGACGCGGTCTCGTAAGTGGTAGCGGCGCACGCCGCCAAGATAGCCACAGGACGCTACCTGGTCTCCGTGACCGCGGTCGCGGTGACGGTACCGTCGGCGTTCTGGCCCTGCACCGGCGACCGAGATCTTCGAACGAAATCGGACTGCGCCACGCCCACCATGCCCCTACTTGCCAGCTTGCCGTCCAACTGCTTCGTATTTGGCTCCCTAGCAACGGCGCGCGCTCGTCACAGCACAGGCGCCGACCGGCAACAAGTTTCAAGATGCTTGGTGCGCCTCAACCACGACGGCGAGAATCATGCCGCATCAGGCCTGGCATGAAATCCGACCGCCAGCTCGACGTCGAGGGCTCGTGCCAGGCGCTCCAGAACTGGCAGTGTCGGTACTGTGCCGCCGGCCTCGAAGCGTGCCACCGCAGACTGCGTCATCGCGGCCGCCTCCGCCAGCTCGGTTTGACTCCAGCCACGGCGTTCGCGAAGCTCCCGAACCGACCGCCCCAACTCGAACGCGAGCTTGGTCGACTCGTATGCCTCAGCAGCCCCCGGCTCGGCCATCCGCCGGCTGCGCAGTTCGTTCCAATCGCCGCGGCCGCTCATCCCTCAACTCCCTCTTCGACGGTGTGCATCTCGGCCATGCATCGCGCCAGTGCCCGCCGAGCCCGCTTGACCTCACTGGTCTCACGGTCGCGGGTCTTGCGGAACACCGTGAGAAGAATGATCCGCTCTCCTGATGCGACCCAATAGGTGATCCGTACGGCGTCACGCTCCAGGTGAAACCGCAGCTCACGAAGCTTTCCGTCGAGCTGTTCGGTGTACGGCTGCACCGAGCAGTGGCCCATCATCTGCCAAGAGGTCGATGTAGAACGCCACTCGGGCGAACTGCACAGTCGTCAGCTCTTCGAGCCACTCCCGAACCTCTGGCTCCAACTCCACGGCACTCCAGGTCATAGCATCGATGCTATAGGCACCCCACGAGTCGCCGACCGCCTCGAAAGCAACCGAACAACCGGGAGACCAGGACCGTGCCCGACAAACCACACCATGTTCACGAATCCATCCGCAGGTGGCTCAGCGGCGAGGTATCCAGCGCTGACCGCAACGCCATGACGACGCAATGAGCGTCACGCAGATACCACACCGCCAGACCGCCACCGTCGAGCACTCCCCTGGCCAGCTCAGCCTGATCATCGTCATGGTCCAGCAGGACCGCGGCAGCGCCGCCGTTGACCTGCGCGTCCTACCGCACGCCGACCAATGCCGGACACTCCTCAACGCCGAGGCACTGGACCAGGTCATAGCGGCGCTCACCGAGGCGCGCCAATACACCGCGGGACGAGCGACCCATGGGAGAGCCACGATGGCCGCCAGAAGGGGCAAGCGCGATCCGCACGGCTGACAGTCGCCGCAATGGCCCACTCATGGCCCACGGCGGGTTTCGAGTCGGTTGACACACGAGAGGCTCTGGCTGGACTTACGTCCTGACCAGGGCCTCTGCGTCCGAGCGGGTGAAGGGAATCGAACCCTCACTGTCAGCTTGGGAACCGTACATGTCACCCTCACCAGACGCGTGAACCGCCAGGTCTCGCCTGCGGCGAGCGGCCTGGAGCGGCCCGGCCCTCGCCTGGATCAATGGCCCGCTAATGGCCCGGCGCGTCTCGGGCCTTCGACAGCTGTGCCCGCCATCCGTCAACGCGATCCCGGAGCGCCGAAACCTCGGCAGGATTGACACCGTACTCGGCGAAATCCTCATCATCGAATCGTGTGATCGACCGCAGCATCTGCTCGAAGATTGCCCGGTCGAAGCCTGCGTCAACCACCTCGGCAAGCTGGCACAACTGATCCAGCGTGTAACGCTCGCTTGCGATCGCGGCATCGATGTCGAGGAAGTCGCGCGCGGCGGCGCGGTTGTACAGGGCGTCCACCTTGCCGGCCATGACGTCGTCAGCGTGCAGCACTGGGCCGATGTCCATCTGCACCGGCGGCTGCGAACGCCAGTTGGCGACCAGCTCGACTCGGTGGTGCTCGCTTTGCTCTGCCGGGTGCGTGAGGTAGAGCCGGGCAAACGTCTCCGTGCGGTGATCGATCTCTACCTCGTAGCCGGCTGCCACGTAGGCGGCGATGACGACTTCGACCGCGGCGGGAAAGTCGGCCCGTCGTTGCCAGTCGGCGAAGAGATCGACGTCCTCGCTCGGACGCTGCAGGATGCCGTGGGCGGCAACGGCGTGACCGCCGGCAAGCGCGAACCCGTGCTGTCCGCCGGCCCGGAGTCCGATCTCTGCGAGCCGTCGGTGCGTTGGTCCTTTGTCGTGCATCACTAGGCAGCAGGCCGCCTTGTGGCGGCGAGGTTGGGAAACTGCGCTTCCCAGAGCTGCCGAACCTGCGGCGGCAGCACAAGGTCGCGCCAGAGCCTCTGCAGCGTCGGGCCGTCGAGCCATGTCTGGAGTTCCTCGACATGTGTGGCCTCGCGAAGCACCGTCTCGTACATGCTCGCCAACCGTCGTGGGTTACCGAGGTCGTAGACAGCCCGTCCCGACCAGTTCAACCGCCGGTCGAGGCTTACCTCACCGGTGGTCGGACCATGCAACTCGCCCAGGTCGGTCACGACGACGTATGGACGCTGGTCCGCGTAGCGCGACCCAAGCGGCGCTCGGGCGCCTTCCGTACTCATTCCCGCACCTCCATCGCCGAGCGACTCGTGTCAACGGTAGTCCACCGACCGGTCGTGGCGAGCTCCGCCGCGACGTCGCCGCCTGAGGCACGTAAGCGCGTCGAGATAGCTGACAGTTGCGGTAATGGCACGCTAGGCCGTGTCTCTTGGATCTCGGGTGGTGAGGTCGCGGAGCCAGATTTTGATGGTTGCGACGTCGATGGTGGCCAGGTACATGAAGGCACGCT
>NZ_JBIAYW010000008.1:145986-549294 GCF_042898305.1 Dactylosporangium sp. NPDC000521 | reverse complement strand
TTTAAATTAACCCACCCTTCACGTTTTTTTTTTTCCTTACCGCCCAAAAATATTATTTTTTCTTTTTTTGTTTTTAAAAAAGGGGGGGGGGGTGTTTTTTTTTTGGGGGGGGGGGGGGGGCCCCCACCCCCCCCCACCCCTCGTGGAAACAGCCCGCGGGTCAGACCCGCACGTAGAACCGCAGCGTGATCCAGGCCGTGATCGCGCTGACCAGGCCGCCGGCGCCGGCGAGGACCGGCAGCATCAGCCAGATGCTGCTCCAGTCGATCGGCAGCAGGACGTTGGCCAGGGCCTTGAGCGACCCGTCGATGAAGAAGAACTTCGCGGCCACCAGGCCGCCGAAGGCCAGCAAGGCGCCGATCAGGCCCGCGAAGACCGCCTCCAGGACGAAGGGCAGCTGGATGAACCAGTTGGACGCGCCGACGAGCTTCATGACCGCGACCTCACGGCGCTTGCTGTAGGCGGCCACCTGGATGGTGTTGGCCACCAGGAGCAGCGCCGCGGCGCCCTGGATGATGGCGACGGTCAGCGCGAGCGTCTGCAGCGCGCCGAGCAGCTCGAAGACCTTCTTCAGCAGCTCCTGCTGGTCGACGATGTCGCTGACGCCAGGCTGGGAGACGAACTCCTCCTGGAGCTGCTTGACCGTCTTCGGGTCCTTGAGCTTGACGCGGAACGACTCCGGAAGCGAGTTCTCCTTCGTCGCGCTCACCAGGTCGGGCGCGTCCTTGAACTGGATCTTGAACCGCGCGTACGCCTCGGCCTGGCTCTCGTACGTCACCTGCTTGACCAGCGCGTTGCTCTCCAGCGCGCCCTTCAGGCTGTCCCGCTGCTCCGGAGTGACGTCGGCCTTCAGGAAGATGGACACCTCCACCCGCTGGTAGAAGAAGTCCTCCATCTTGTTGACCTGGAAGAACAGCAGCAGGCTCGCGCCCAGCATGGTCAGCGACACCGTCATCGTGATGATCATCGCGATGGTCATGGTGACGTTTCGCCAAAGTCCGGTCAGGACCTCGGACAGGATGTACTTCATACGCATCGGGTGGGGTTCCTTCCCAGCGGACCCGGCAACGTCAAGGGGTGGCTACAACGAGATCTCTGGCGATCGTCAGCCGTAGACACCACGCGACTGGTCCCGCACGATCCGGCCGCTCTCGATCTCGACGACCCGGCGGCGCATCTGGTTCACGATGTTGGAGTCGTGGGTGACCATGACCACCGTGGTCCCGGTCCGGTTGATCCGGTCGAGCAGGCGCATGATCTCGATCGACGTGTCCGGGTCCAGGTTTCCGGTCGGCTCGTCGGCGAGCAGGATCAGCGGCCGGTTGACGAACGCGCGCGCCACGGCGACGCGCTGCTGCTCACCACCGGACAGCTCATGGGGGTAGCGGTGCTCCTTGCCGCCCAGGCCGACGAGCTCCAGCACCTCGGGGACGACGCGGCGGGCGACGCCCTTCGACTTGCCGATGACCTCGAGCGCGAAGGCGACGTTCTCGTACGCGGTGCGGTTGGGCAGGAGACGGAAGTCCTGGAACACGCAGCCGATCTGCCGGCGGAACGCCGGGATGCGCCACGAGCGCATCGAGGTCACGTCGCGCTCGTTGACGACGACCTTGCCCTTGTTGGGCGTGACCTCATGCAGCAGCAGCTTGATGATCGTGGACTTGCCTGAGCCGGAAGGTCCGATGAAGAAGACGAACTCGCCCTTCTCGATGTTGACGGAAACATCGTCGAGTGAGGGGCGGGACGCCTTCGGATACGTCTTCGTCACGTGGTCAAGCCGAATCACGGGACGTGAGTCTACGCGGTGTGACATCCACGCCAAGTACGCGAAGTGCGTCACGTGGCGTTTGCCCCAAATGCGAACCCGAAGAGCTGACCCGAACCGCAGGGAGACACGTAATTCGAGCCGCAGGTGTGATGTACACCTCACCTGCGGCCTTGAACGTCCAATTACCGAAGGTGATCGCCGCACTCCAATGCGATGATCGCATCCCGGTGGTCACCCGAACGGGTCACGCGGGATTGAGCTCCCGCTGCTTGCGCCACCGGATGCCCGCGTCGATGAAGCCGTCCAGGTCGCCGTCGAAGACCGCGGTGGGGTTCCCCGTCTCGTGCTCCGTCCTGAGGTCCTTCACCATCTGGTACGGGTGCAGCACGTACGAGCGCATCTGGTCGCCCCACGAGCCCTGGACGTCGCCGCGGAGCTCGTTCATCTTCGCGGTCTCCTCGGCCCGCTTCAGGGCGAGGAGCTTGGCCTTCAGCACGCCCATGGCGGTCGCCTTGTTCTGGATCTGGGACCGCTCGTTCTGACACGAGACGACGATGCCGGTCGGAAGGTGGGTGAGGCGCACCGCGGAGTCGGTCGTGTTGACGCCCTGACCGCCGGGGCCGCTCGACCGGTACACGTCGACGCGCAGCTCGTCGTCGGGGATCTCCACGTCGTCGGTCTGCTCGACGACCGGCACGACCTCCAGCGCGGCGAACGACGTCTGCCGGCGGCCCTGGTTGTCGAACGGGCTGATCCGCACGAGCCGGTGCGTGCCCGACTCGACCGACAGCGTCCCGTACGCATACGGGGCCTTCACCGCGAACGTGGCCGACTTGATCCCGGCCTCCTCCGCATACGAGGTGTCGTAGACGTCGGTGTTGTACCCGTGCCGCTCCGCCCACCGCAGGTACATGCGCAGGAGCATGTCGGCGAAGTCCGCGGCGTCGACGCCACCGGCGCCCGCGCGGATCGTGACGAGCGCCTCGCGGGCGTCGTACTCACCCGAGAGCAGGGTGCGCACCTCGAGCTCCTCGATCGACTTCTTCAGCGCCGCGATCTCGTCGGCGACCTCGCCGAGCGAACCCGCGTCGTCCTCGGCCTGGGAGAGCTCCAGGAGGACGACGGCGTCGTCGAGCTTGGCCCGCAGCCGCTCCAGCTTGCCGATCTCGCCCTGCACGTAGGACAGGCGGGACGTCACCTTCTGCGCGGCGACCTGGTCGTCCCACAGGTTGGGCACGGCCGCCGCCTCTTCGAGCTCCGCCTTCTCCTTGCGGAGCCGGTTGAGGTCGAGGACGGCCTCGATGTTGCGCAGGATGCCATCAAGGTGCTTCAGCGATTCGGCGTGGTCGAGAGCGGTCACCCTCAAAGACTACGCCGGACCGGCGGGCGTCAACGGGCGGGCGCTATTTGGTCGGGGCGCTCTTCAGCCACGTGAGGGCGGCCTTGTGATAGCCGACCGCGAAGTCCAGGGACGCGGCGAAGAACTCGTCGCCGGACTTCTTCGCCTCTTTGGCCATTTCCCGCGCCTCGGTCAGCGCCGCATTGTGGTATTCCACCGCCTGCGCATACACCTGCTGCAGTTGCGCACCGGTCTGCTGCACGCCGAAGGCGACACGCAATGCGACAGGATTGCGCAGCGCCTCCCGGCCGGCGGGCTCCGACAGCCAGCGGGTGAATGCCCGCTTCCCGGCGGGCGTGATCGCATAGGGCTGGCTCGAACGCGCGCCGGGCTTGCCGAGCTTGACATAACCGGCGGCGGCGAGCGCGGGGAGCTCACGGTAGACCTGGCTACGGGTCATCGACCAGTAGGCGCCGAGGCGTCGCTGGGCGGCGGCCATGAGCTGCCCACCTGTCATCGGCCCCTCGTGCAGCAGACCGAGCAGGGCCGCCGCCGTCGCGTTGACTCCAGATTCCGCCATGAGCCCTACGCTGTCATCTTTCTCCGGCCCAGTCCAGGATTTCGACAAATCCACTGTCGACTGTCGCGTCGCGACTGTCGAGTTAGGACGGAAACTTCGGCGGTGAAGGAAAGGACGGCATCGTCGGGAACGGGGGCAGAGGATCACCGATGCCCGGCAGGCTCCGCCCCGGCGACGGCACCGTCGTCGGGCGCTTCGTGGGCGGTTTCCCGCCTCCGCCGCCGCCCGGCGCGGTGGATTCCTCGACCGGGGGCGCGCTGGACGGCTCCGTCTCCGTGGAGGGCTCCGCCGAGGCCGAAGGGGCGGACGAGGCGCTGGGGACGACCGCGGGCGTGGTGCCGTTCACCCGCGTGGGCTGCCGGCCGTCGCCGTCGAACGCGCCGCTCATGAGCACGGCACCGACGCCGAGCAGGATGAGCAGCAGCACCGCCCCTCCGACACCGGCGAGGACCCGGCGGTCGGACCGGCGCTCGCCGGCGGGCGGAGCGCCCGCGGACGACCCGTCCTCGTCGTCGGTGGCACGCAGCCAGGTCAGCGCGCCGGAGTCAGGGTCCGGGTCCGGCGGCCCGTCAGCGGAGGACGCCAGGACCTCGGTCGGCGGCTCGGCGGAGCCCTCAGCGTCCACCAGCGAGGGGTCCACCGGCGTGTCGATCTTGACGAGCGAGGGTCCGGGGACGGCGCCGGTGGGCCGGTCGGGCAGCACGGGCCAGGCGGCGGGAACGACGACATCGGTGGACCGCTCCCCCGCGGCGGATGCCTCTTCGGCGGGGGCCTCCCGCTGCTGGGGAACCGCGGGTGCGAGCATCACGGTGAACGCATCCGGGTTCGGGGTCTCCTCGGCCGCCGGCGGGGCGGGCTCGGCCCCTTCGGGCGTGCCGCTGCCCCAGAGCGGGACATCGGTCACCAGCTCCGGCCCGTCATGTCCGGTCTCGACCAGATCATCCTTATCATCGGTTTCGTCTGCGTCCGCCGGTACCGCGGCGTCCTCCGCGACGACGTCGGCGGCGGGCTCGGTGGGGGTGGCGGGGGCGGCCGGCGCGACGAGGGCCTGCTGCAGTGCCGCGAGCGCCCCGCCAGGAACGCTGTCGACGGGCTTGTCGAGCACCACGGCCGCCGGCTCCGCCTCGGGAGCCTGCGCGATGACCTCGGTCGCCGGCTCCGGCTCCGAACCGGGCGCGATGACCTCGGTCGGGGGCTCCGGCTCTGCGGCAGGCGCGATGACCTCCGCCGCCGGCTCCGTAGCAGGTGCGACGACCTCGGTCGGGGACTCCGGCTCCGCAGCAGGCACGATGACCTCCGTCGCCGGCTCCGGCTCCGTAGCAGGCACGATGACCTCCGCCGCCGGCTCCGGCGCGGACACGATGACCTCCGTCGGCGGCTCCTCCGGCGGAGAAGCCGGCAGCGGGGACGGCACGGTGGGCAGCTCGGCGACGTCCTGGCGGACCGACGCGGCGAACGCGCCCGCCCCCTGCGCCTGCGTGGGCAGCTCGGCGAGCGGCAACCCGTTCGGCTCCGTCTGCAGGTCCTTGATCGGCACGGCCACCATGAGCGCCGCCGAGGCAGCGGCCGGTGAGGTCGGGGCGGTCGGCAGCGGCACCCAGTCGACCCGGCGGACCGGGGCGGACACGGGCGCGGTCTGCTCGGCGGAGCGGACCCAGAAGGTGACCGCCTCGGCGGGCAGCCGCGGCAGCGGCTCGAAGCCGTCCAGCGCGCCCTCGGCGACCCTGAGCCGGCCCACGATCGAGGCGGCCGCCGGTCGCATGCGCGGGTCGAGCTCCATGCAGGCCTCGATGATCGGCCAGAGGGCGGCCGGCATCCCGGGCGGTGGCACGGGCACGCAGTCCGCGTGGCGGCGCAGGACGTCGTTGGGGGATCCGCCGCGGTACGGGCTGCGGCCGCAGATCAGCTCGAAGAGCACGACCCCGAGCGCGTAGACGTCGGAGGCGGGGCTGGGCAGGCCGCCCGCGACGACCTCGGGCGCCACGTACTCGGGCGTGGCGTGGGTCGGCCCGGCGGGCTGGTCGAGGCGGCGGGCGACGCCGAAGTCGGCGAGGCGCACCGGGCCGCCGTCGAGCGGGACGAGCAGGTTGCCGGGCTTGACGTCGCCGTGGACGATGCCGGCGGCGTGGACGTACGCGAGCGCGTCGGCGACCTGAGCGACGACCTCGGCCGCGACGGCGGGCGGCAGCGGGCCGTCGGCGCGCAGCCGGCGCCGCAGGTCGGGCCCGCCGACGAGCTCCATCGCGATGGCGAGCAGGCCCTTGCCGGTGATCAGGTTGTGGACGCGGAGGACGGACGGGTGGTCGAGGCCGGCGAGCAGCTCGGCCTCGCCGAGGAACCCGTCGACGAGCTCTGGCACCTCGGCGGCCTCGGCGCGCATGACCTTGACCGCGACCCACTGGCCGGTCTGCTCGTCGTACGCCCGCCAGACCGCGCCGATGGCGCCCCGGGCGACCTCGGTCTCCAGGCGGTACCGGTCGCCGAGCAAGGTCTTCGTCTTCATTGCGGACCCCTCCCCATCACGTAGGACGGTAGGCCCGCATCGATGCCGGAAGGCGGCCCGGGTGGGCCGGTTGGCACAAAGAAAGGAGTAGCGACGCTACATGTGCCCGCCCGGCTTCCCCAGCGGCCGGCACTACATGTGCGAGCGCAGCTCCCACAGCTCCGGATAGAAGCGCAGCTCGACCCGCGAGCGCAGGTAGGCCCCGCCGGCGCTGCCGCCGGTGCCGGCCTTGGTGCCGATCTGCCGCTCGGCCATGAGGACGTGCCGCGCCCGCCACATGCCCCACGCCTGGTCGTGCGCGACCATCGTCTCGGCGAGATCCCAGAACGGGCCGTGGTGCTCCCGGTCGCGGGAGATCGTGAGCAGCGACGCGATCCGGTCCTCCTTGGTGGCGACGGCGAAGCCCGCCTTCTCCAGGGTGGCGAGGAACGCCTCCCAGAGGCTCGGCTCCTCCAGGCGCTGGTTGAGCCGTGCCTGCTCGGCCTCGGACAGGCCGCGGAAGCGCTGCAGGTACGTCGGATCCTTCAGCCCGGAGAGGAACTCGATCTCCCGGAACTGCGCCGACTGGAACCCCGAGGCCGGGGCCAACTTGTTGCGGAAGCGCAGGAAGTCCTGCGGGGTCATCGTGTCGATCACGTCCACCTGCCCGACCAGCACCCGCTGGATCGCCAGGCAGCGCTCCAGCCGCACCCTCGGCAGATAGGTCTCGCCGGCGAGGAGGCGGTCGCGGGCGTCGGTGAGCTCGTGGAGGATGAGCTTGAACCACAGCTCATACACTTGGTGGATGGTGATGAAGAGGAGCTCGTCGTGCGCGGCGGGGTCCGACTCGGGGACCTGCGCGTCGAGCAGACCGGCCAGTCGCAGGTAGTCACCGTACGTGAGGCGGCCGCCCTGCTCCCCGAAATGCGCGTCCTGCCAGTTGCCGGCGGCGTTGCCGGGCGATGGGTTGGTCACCTCCCAACGCTATAAGGTCACCACTCGTGACGAGAGTTGCACTGGTCAGCTGGCTCGGTCGGTTGGCGGCGGATGAGCTCGGCGCGGTGCTGCGCCGCCGTCCCGACGCGCTCGGCGCGCCGCCGCCGGACGACCTGGTGCAGCTGGCCGCGCGGCTGACCGCCCGGACCGGCGTCGACGAGGTGGTGGCGGGCCTGCCGCTGCCGGCCGTGCAGATCCTGGAGGCGCTGGGCGGCGGTGGGAGCCTGGAGGCGCTGGGCGGCGGCGGTCGGAGTCCGGTGCCGCTGCCGGAGCTGGCGGACCGGCTCGGGGTCGCCGCCGACGACCCGGCGCTCGACGCGACCCTGCAGGTGCTGCTCCAGCGGGCCCTGGTGTGGCCGTCGGAGGACGACACCGCGCTGTTCACCGCGGCGCAGCTGCCCGCCCCTTCCGGGCATGACGACTTCGAGCCGGTCCCGCCGGCGCCGTCGCTGCGGCCCGCCGACCGGACCCGGGTGCGGGACGCGGCGGTACAGGCGGCGACACTGCTGCTGGAGCGGCTTCCGGTGCTCCTCGACGCGGCGGCGGCGCGCCCGCTGAGCCGGCAGCGCTCCGGCGAGGTCGCGGTGCGGGAGCGGCGCCGGCTCGCCTTCACGACGGGGCTGGACGAGCCGACGGTGGCGCTGCTGGCGGACCTCGCGGTCGCGGCGCGGCTGCTGGGGCCGGACGGGGTGCGCTTCGTGCCGACGCTCGCCTATGACGAGTGGGCCGACCGGGCGCCCGCGGACCGGCTCGCCAGGCTGCTGACGCAGTGGTGGTCGGGCGAGCCGCTGCGGCGGGTCGTGGTGAAGGCGCTGCACGAGCTGCCCCCGGACACGGCCGTCGCCGACGTGGTGTCGCTGGCGCCGCTCGTACGGTGGACCGCGCCGCTGCAGACGAGGACCCTGGACGACCTCGGGTCGGTGGTGGCCGGCATCGTCGACGAGGCCGCCCTGCTGGGCGTGTGCGCGGCCGGGGCGCTGAGCCCGCTCGGCCGGGCGCTCGCCGAGGGGCGGGGCGTCGCGGAGGTCGCGGAGCGGCTGCTGCCCGCGGCCCCGCCGGCGGACGCCCTGCACGTGCGCGGGGTCGGCAGCGTGATCGTCAGCGACGACACCGACCTGCTGGACTCGCTGGTCGCCGACGGCACGCTGGCGGCGCTGAAGCTGCGCCGGGTCGCGCCGACCGTCGCCGGGTCGGCGCTGTCACCCGTGGACACCCTCGCCGCGCTGCGGGCCGCCGGCTATCGCCCGGCCCGCGACGCCGGCCCGGGGCCGGTCCGGCTGCACCGCGCGCGGGTGGACCACGCGCGGCGCCCCCCGGCCCGTTCCACCGTGGACCCCGGTGAGCTGGCGGCGCGGTTGCTCGTACCGACGCAGCGAAAGCCCGATCCGCTGGAGCTGATCCGGCAGCGGGCGCCGCAGCTGGGCGCCGAACAGGCCCAGCTGCTCGCGACCGCGGTGGAGGACGGCTCGCCGGTGTGGATCCGCTACGTCGACGCGCACGGCCGCGCCTCCGAACGGGTCATCGACAACGCGCACCTGTCCGGCTCGACCATCGACGCGTGGTGCCGGCTGCGCCGCGACGACCGTGCCTTCACCCTGGACAAGATCGTCGCGGTCGCACCCGTACGCGTTTAGCCCATGTGCGGGTAGCGGTGGTCGGCCGGCGGCACGAACGTCTCCTTGATCGTCCGCGGCGACGTCCAGCGCAGCAGGTTGTGCCACGATCCGGCCTTGTCGTTGGTGCCGGAGGCCCGCCCGCCGCCGAACGGCTGCTGCCCGACGACCGCGCCGGTCGGCTTGTCGTTGACGTAGAAGTTGCCGGCGGCGAAGCGCAGCGCGTGCGACGCCCGCTCGACGGCCTGCCGGTCGGTGGCGAAGATCGAGCCGGTGAGCGCGTAGGGCGCGACCGACTCGGCCTGCGTGACGACGGCGTCGAAGTCGGCGTCGGGGTAGACGTGGACGCCGAGGATCGGGCCGAAGTACTCGGTGGTGAAGACCTCGTGCGTGGGGTCCGTGGCCTCGACGACCGTCGGCCTGACGAAGAAGCCCTCGCTGTCGTCGGTCGTCCCGCCGGCGACGACGGTGCACGAAGGTGAGTTCTTGATCCGGTCGAGGGCCTGGGCGTGCCGGTCGAACGCCCGCCGGTCGATGACGGCGCCGCCGAAGTTGCTGAAGTCGGTGACGTCGCCGTAGGCCAGGTCGTCGGCGGTGGCGGTGAGCTGGTCCTTGATCTTCGCCCAGATGCTGGCCGGCACGTAGGCGCGGGACGCCGCCGAGCACTTCTGGCCCTGGTACTCGAACGCGCCGCGGATCAGCGCCGTGGTCAGCGCGGCCGGGTCGGCGGACGGGTGCGCGATCACGAAGTCCTTGCCGCCGGTCTCGCCGACGATCCGCGGGTAGGAGCGGTACTCCCGCTCGGCGACGATCCGGTTGAGGGTGCGGAACACGGCGGTCGAGCCGGTGAAGTGGATGCCGGCCAGGTCGCGGTCGGCGAGGGCGACCTCGGACGTGGCGAGCCCGTCGCCGGTCACCATGTTGATCACGCCGGCGGGCAGGCCGGCGGCCTCGAACAGCCGCATCGTCAGGTGCGCCGCCAGCTGCTGCGTCGGCGACGGCTTCCACACGACGGTGTTGCCCATGAGCGCGGGCGCGGACGGCAGGTTGCCGGCGATCGCGGTGAAGTTGAACGGGGTGATCGCGTAGACGAACCCCTCCAGGGGCCGGTGGTCGAACCTGTTCCACACGCCGGGCGACGACTTCGGCTGCTCTTTGTAGATCTGCTGCGCGAAATGGACGTTGAACCGCAGGAAGTCGATCAGCTCGCAGGCCGCGTCGATCTCGGCCTGGATCGCGGTCTTGCTCTGCCCGAGCATGGTCGCGGCGTTGAGCGTGTCGCGCCACGGGCCCGCGAGCAGGTCGGCCGCGCGCAGGAACACCGCGGCCCGCTCGCTGAACGGCAGGTCGCGCCAGCCGGGCGCGGCCCGCTTCGCCGCCTCCACGGCGTCGGCGGCGTCGGCGGTCGTCGCGTTGTGGGTGACGCCGAGCACATGCCGGTGGTTGTGGGGCTGCACGACGTCGATCGGCTCGCCCGACGCCATGCGCTCCTTGCCGTCGATCGTCATCGTCAGCTCGAACCGCTCGCCCGCCAGCTCGGCCAGGCGGCGCTGCAGGCTCTCGCGCTCCGCCGACCCCGGCGCGTAGCCGCGGACCGGCTCGTTGGTCGGGTCAGGCACGGCGAACAGGCCATCCATCACGGGACTCCAGATCTCTACTCGGCAACGTCGGCGAGGTTCCCTCTCATCTTCCCACGGTCCCCTGAACCGTCGTTCGGGTCGTTTCCGCGTACGCTGCTAGCTCGTGGCAACAAAGGTCGTCTCGTCTCCGGTGGATCGCAGGCCGTACACGGTGGTCGTCGTCGCGCTCATGCTGCTCGCGCTGACGCTCTGGTCGACCTACAGCGTCATCGCCAACGCGGCGAGTGAGTTCCTCGTCACCACCCTGGCCGCCCTGGTGCTGCCGAGCGTCCTGCTCGCCACGGCCCTCGCCGGCGGCGCCGCCGGGGTCCTGGCCGTCGGCCTGCTGCCGTGGCGCCGGCTGCTCGCGGGCGCCGCCGGCGGTCTGGTCGTGGGGCTGCTCGCGATGGGCGGGATGCTGGTGTCGTACCACCATGGGCCGGCCGTGCCGTACGTCGCGGCGGTCGTGGCCGTGACGGGCGCGCTCGGCGGCGCGGCGGCCGCGTTCCGCTTCCTGGAGGCGGTCACGGCCGGGATCGCCGGCGGCGTGGCGGCCACCGCGCTGGGGCTGGTCGCCGCCTACTTCCAGAACGACCTCGTCGACCTCTTCGGCAACCAGGAGACCGTCGGCACGATGGCCGAGGCCGCGTCCCGTCTCCAGCTGACCACGTCGATCCTCAGCGGCGTGCTGGCCGGCGTGGTCGCGTTCTTCGCGTTGCGGCGCAGCGGTGCCGCCCTGCCGTGGCCCGCGTACCCGGCCGCGGGCGCCGCCGCCGGCGTCGTGACGCTGCTCTCGACGCTGCTGGGCTGGCTGGGGCGGCTGCCGCTGACCGCGATCGTCGAGGACTACAGCTCCTTCGACGCGCAGATCATCTACAGCCGGCTGCCGGAGCAGATCAACCACGGGATGATCGTGCTCTTCGCGGGCGCGTTCACCGCGATGATCCTGGTCGGCCGGACGATGCGGCGCGCTTGAGCCCGCTAAGGGATCAGCTGGTCCAGCTCTGACGGGTCGTACCACTCCAGCTCGTGGTCCTCGGCGCCGTCGACGGTGAACTGCGCGTCGGGGTCGCCGGCGGCGGCCTCCTCCACCACCTCCGCGGCGGCCGACACCTCCGGCTCGGCGTCACGGCCGTCGACGTGGATGGCGGCGACCGCCCGCAGCGGCACCTTGCCCGACACCTCGACCTGGCTCGACCCGAGGTCCAGCCCCGCCATCTTCAGCGCCTTCTCCGGCAGGTCCACGCAGAGCACGACCCTGCGCCGCGGCGCCTTGGGGTCGTGGCGCAGGAGCCGCAGCGCGCTCTGCGCCGCCCGGGTGAACGCGACGTACTCCAGCTCCTCCTCGTCGCCTTCCGCGTACCATTCCCGCAGCGCGGGCGTGACGGCGTGCGCCTCGGCCGGCGGGGGCAGCTCGCCGCCCTCCCGCAGGACGGCCAGCTGGGCGAGGGTCGCGGGCAGGTACACACGGGTGAGGTCACTCGTCACGCCACCTGTACTACACCCTCACCGCCGTTTTCGGTGTGGAAACGCCCGCGTGTCCTCGTCGCTTGGGGGGCCGTCCGAGGCTGTCGGGGCCTAGCGGTGGCAAACTGAGGTCATGGAGCCGCGATTCCTGCTCATGGCCGACGTCGCCGAGCAGTTGAACGTGTCGACGTCGCAGGTCTACCACATGGTCCGCAGCGGCGAACTGCCCGCGATCAAGGTCGGCGGCCGGGGCCAGTGGCGGATCGAGCGCTCCAAGCTGGAGGAATACATCGAGCGCAAGTACGCCGAGACGGCCGAATGGGTGCGCTCGAACCCGCTCGCCGACCGCCTCAACGACGCCCTGTAGCGCTGCTCGCACGCGCAAAGCGACGCTTACCACTTTGCCCGGATTTATCGTCTCTTTACCGGCGAGTTGATCTTGCGTTTGCTTGCGTTTGCCTTGACTGGGGTGCGGGACGGTCGTAGAACTGAGGAGGCAAACGTAGGCAAACGCAAGGATCGGGGGAAGTCATGGCGCCCACCACGACGCCCGCTCGCCCACGCCGCGCCCGCACGTCGGCGTCCCGCCTTGGCGCCGCGGCCACCGCCTCGCCGTCCCGCCGAGCAGGCACGGCCACGCGTTCACCCGGCTCGGCCTCGCCACCGGCGCCCTCCCTCGCCGGCGTGACCGACCGGCCGGCGCCCCCGCCCAGCGACGCGGCCACCCCACCGGCGATCCGGCCCGGCGAAACCGCCCCACGGCGCAAAGGCGCTGCCGGCCGCTCGGCGGCACTGTCTGGTGGCGCGGCCGTTGTGGCCCGTCCCGCTCCGCCGCTCGACCCGCCGTGCGAGGAGGCCGTGGTCCGCCGGCCCTCGCAGCCCACCGGCGGCATGGACTTCCTGCCGGGCGACTGGGTGGCGTTCCCCACCAGAGCGACCCCGGCCCCTGCTCGCCAGGCCCCGGCACCACCTTCAGCCGGCGCAGCCAGCGCGACCGGTGTGGCGCCCCCGTTGCCGCCGCACCCGTCCGCTCAGCGGTTCGTCGGCATGTGCGTCGAGATCCTCAATGGGTACCGGCCGGCCTCGCACCTGCGGCAGGTCACTCATCCGAAGCACTGCACCGCCATCACCGACCAGCTGATCCGCCGGACCGTCCGCGTCCGCATGGCCCCGTCCCACGCCGCCCGGCAGGGCCACCTGGTCCGCGTCAGGCGCATGCTCGTCACCGAACCCCTGCCCGGCGTCGCCGAGCTGGTCGCCATCCTTGAGCAGGGCACCGCCACCTGGGCGATGGCCGTCCGCCTGGAGCGCCTGCCCCACCGGACCACCGGCCACCCCACCTGGCTGTGCACCCTGGTCCAGGTGGTCTGAAGCCCCGGTGCCGCCCGCCGAGGGAGGGCGGCAGGCGGCACCGGTCCAAGTCCTTGTTCCCTCGCCTCACCGCCCGTCCCGGCACGAAGCAGGAAGGGCCCTGACAGGGCAGCGGGAGCCCCACCCGGTCAACCTCGCGGACCGGCAAGGCTCCCGCTGCCCGACACACCTCACCGCCGAGATACGCAATGACCCCCGGTGCGCCCTCTGGAGGGGGCGGCGGGCGCACCGGGACTCCACCCACCGGCCACACCGGCCCATCCGGGCACGAAGCAGGACAGCCCCCGACCGGGCAGCGAAGCACCACCGGTCAACCCCGCAGACCAGCAAATCCCCCGCTGCCCGACACCTCGGCCACCGAGGTCCGTAATGACTCCCGGTGCGCCCGCTGGAGGGGCGGCGGGCGCACTGGGACTCCACCACCACACCAGCCCGTCCCGGCACGGGGCAGGACGGGCCCTGACAGGGCAGCGGGAGCACCGATCGGTCAACCTCGCGGACCGGACGGTGCTCCCGCTACCCGACACCACCTCACCACCGAGATACGCAATGACCCCCGGTGCGCCCCCTAGAGGAGCGGCGGGCGCACCGGGACTCCACCCACCCGCCACACCAGCCCGTCCCGGCACGGGGCAGGACGGGCCCTGACAGGGCGGCGGGAGCACCGATCGGTCAAACTCGCGGACCGGACGGTGCTCCCGCTACCCGACACCACCTCACCACCGAGATACGCAATGACCGGCGGGCGCACCGGGGGTCCACCAGCACGGAACAGGATGTGCCCCGACAGGGCAGCGGAAGCCCACCGGTCAACCTCGCAGACCGGCAACGCCCCCGCTGGCCGGCACCTTGGCCACCGAGGTCCGTAATGACTCCCCACTGCCAACCCGAGCACCGCTGGGCTCGACGTCGATGACAGCAGGGTGCGGACATGCGGACGCCCGCTGTTCTGCGGAAAGGAGCAGAGCGGCGGGCGTCCGATGGGGCAGGCAGGCAGCGCGGTCAGGCGCCGCCGGGGGCGCCGTGGCAGCGCTTGTACTTCTTGCCGGAGCCGCAGGGGCAGGGGGCGTTACGGGACGGTCCGTTGCCGGCGACCGCCTGGCCGGGGGACGGCTTGCGGGCCGCCGACGGCGCGGCCGGGCCCGAGCGGCGCACGCCCGGGGTCGGCGACGACGAGGCCGGGCGGGCGGTGCCGCCGCCCAGGCCGAGTGCGGGCGCCTCGCTCTGCTGCTCGATGTGCACGCCCGCCTCGCCGTCGATGGTCGGGGCGGAGTACTGCAGCGCGCGCGGCTGGCGGCCGCCGCCGAGGCCCTTGGCGCGGATCTCGACGTGCGGCTCGGGCAGCGGGACGTTGGCGCCGGTCTCGGCGGCCGACGCGACGTCCAGCACCGGGGCCGGGGCCTCCTCGACCTGGACCTCCAGGTTGAAGAGGAAGCCGACGGCCTCTTCCTTGATGCCTTCCTGCATCTGCTGGAACATGTCGAAGCCTTCGCGCTGGTACTCGACCACCGGGTCGCGTTGCGCGTAGGCCCGCAGCGTGATGCCTTCCTGCAGGTAGTCCATCTCGTAGAGGTGCTCGCGCCACTTGCGGTCGATGACGTTGAGCAGGACCTGGCGCTCCAGCTCGCGGACGGCCTCGGCGCCGAGCTCCTCCTCGCGGCGGTCGTAGGCGGCGTGGGCGTCGTCGATGAGCTGGTTCTTGAGGAACTCGGGGTCCAGCGAGCCGCCGGCCTCCTCCTCCAGGTCCTCGATGGTGACGCCGACCGGGTAGAGCTGCTTGAGGTTCGTCCACAGCTGCTCGAGGTCCCAGTCCTCGGCGGTCTCGCCGAGGGAGGTGGCGGCGGTGACGTAGTCGCCGACGACGCCGTCGATCATGTTGCGGACCTGCTCGCTGAGGTCCTCGCCGTCCAGGACGCGCTTGCGCTCGGCGTAGATGACCTTGCGCTGCTTGTTGAGGACCTCGTCGTACTTGAGGACGTTCTTGCGGATCTCGGCGTTCTGCGCCTCGATCTGGGTCTGCGCGCTCTTGATCTGGCGGGTGACCATCTTGGACTCGATGGGCACGTCCTCGGGGATGTTGAAGCGGTCCATGACCGCCTCGACGGCGCTGGCCCGGAAGCGGCGCATCAGCTCGTCCTGCAGGGACAGGTAGAAGCGGGACTCGCCGGGGTCGCCCTGGCGGCCGGAGCGGCCGCGGAGCTGGTTGTCGATGCGGCGGGACTCGTGCCGCTCGGTGCCCAGGACGTAGAGGCCGCCGGCGTCGGTGACCTCGTCGGACTCCTCCTCGACGAGCTTCTCCCAGCGCGGGAGGGCGTCCTCGAAGGCGGCCGCGTACTCGTCCGGGGCCTCCACCTCGTCGAGGCCGCGCTGGCGCAGCTCGGCGGCGGCGAGGTACTCGGCGTTGCCGCCGAGAAGGATGTCGGTGCCGCGGCCGGCCATGTTGGTGGCAACGGTGACGGCGCCCTTGCGGCCGGCCTGCGCGATGATCTCGGCCTCTTTGGCGTGGAACTTCGCGTTGAGGACGGCGTGGGCGACGCCGCGCTTGCGCAGCAGCTGCGACAGCAGCTCGGACTTCTCGACGGAGACGGTGCCGACGAGGATCGGCTGGCCGAGGGCGTGCCGCTCGACGATGTCGTCGACGACGGCGTTGTACTTCGCCTTCTCCGTCTTGTAGATCACGTCGGGGTGGTCGACGCGGACCATGGAGCGGTGGGTCGGGATGCTGATGACGCCGACGCCGTAGACCTTGTTGAACTCGGCGGCCTCGGTCTGGGCGGTGCCCGTCATGCCCGACAGCTTCGTGTACAGGCGGAAGAAGTTCTGCAGGGTGATCGACGCGAGCGTCTGGTTCTCCTGCTTGATCTCGACGCCCTCTTTGGCCTCGATGGCCTGGTGCATGCCCTCGTTGTAGCGGCGGCCGTGCAGGATACGGCCGGTGAACTCGTCGACGATGAGGACCTCGCCGTCGTTGACGACGTAGTCCTTGTCGCGCTTGTAGAGCTCCTTCGCCTTGATGGCGTTGTTCAGGTAGCCGACCAGCGGGGTGTTGACCGACTCGTAGAGGTTGTCGATGCCGAGCTGGTCCTCGACCTTGCCGACGCCGCGCTCGGTGACGGAGATCGTGCGCTTGGACTCGTCGACCTCGTAGTCGCCGTCGCCGTCCTTGCCGCGCTTCAAGCGGCCGACGACGCGGGCGAACTCCTGATACCACCGCGCGGACTGCTCGGCCGGGCCGGCGATGATCAGCGGGGTGCGGGCCTCGTCGATCAGGATCGAGTCGACCTCGTCGACGATCGCGAAGTTGTGACCGCGCTGCACGAGCTCGTCGCGCGACCACGCCATGTTGTCGCGCAGGTAGTCGAAGCCGAACTCGTTGTTGGTGCCATACGTGATGTCGCACTCATACGCGGCCCGGTGCGCCGACGACGGCTGGTTGGGCAGCACGGTGCCGACGGTGAGGCCGAGGAACCGGTGCACGCGCCCCATCCACTCGGCGTCGCGCTGGGCGAGGTAGTCGTTGGTCGTGATGACGTGCACGCCCTTGCCCGAGAGCGCGTTGAGATATGCGGGGAGCACGCAGGTGAGGGTCTTGCCCTCACCGGTCTTCATCTCGGCGATGTTGCCGTAGTGCAGGGCGGCGGCGCCCATGACCTGCACGTCGTAGTGTCGCTGACCGAGCACCCGGGAGGCGGCCTCGCGCGCGACCGCGAACGCCTCGGGCAGGATGTCGTCCAGCGTCTGACCGTCGGCGAGCCGCTCCTTGAACTGGTTCGTCATGTCGGCCAGTTCTTCGTCGGAGAGGTCGGCGTACTCCTCCTCCAGCGAGTTGACGGCAACTGCGACAGCCTTCAACCGCCGCACCTGGCGACCTTCGCCGGCGCGGAGGATCTTCTCGAAAATCGACACGGGTCAGCGCTCCCTTAAACGTCTGCGACCCATCGTAGGCGGCTTCCCGCCCGAACTGCCGCCCCCGCCCACCCACTCTACGGACACTGATGGACAAAACCGTACAAATCGCATCCACGTACCGGAGAAATATCCGTCGGCAGCGGGCACATTTGGGGCAGGATCGGCGGTCATGGAGCCGATCGAACTGACCACCGGCGACGGGCTCGTCCTGCGCGCCTGGCACGAGGACGACGCCGAGGACGTCTTCCTCGCCTGCCAGGATCCCCTGATCCAGCGCTGGACCATGGTGCCGGTGCCCTACCTGCGGGAGCAGGCCGTCGCCTACGTGCGGGAGATGTCGCGGGCCGCGTGGGTCACCGAGACGTCGGCGCCGCTCGGGGTGTTCGACGCCCGCACGGGTGAACTGCTCGCCTCCGCCGGCCTCGTCACCCTCGACCTGCGCAACCGGCACGCCGAGCTCGGCACCTGGGTGGCGCCGTGGGCGCGCGGCCGGCGGGTCGCCGAGCGGGCCGGCCGGGCCGTCTCGCACTGGGCGTTCGAGGTGCTGAGGCTCACGAAGCTCGTCTGGCGCGCCGAGGTCGGCAACCACGCGTCGAAGCTCACCGCCGAGCGGATCGGCTTCACGTTCGACGGCGTGGTGCGGGCGCTGCTGCCGGCGAAGGACGGCGGGTTCGTCGACGGCTGGCACGGGGTGATGCTGCCCGGCGAGGTGTGCGACACGCCCCCGGCGTGGGTCGCTCCGGGCGGCCCGGGCGCGTTGCGCGCCCACACGTTCTGCACCCCGCCGGCCCGCCTGCCGGCCGGGCCGGGCACGCTGCGACTGGTCCGCGACGGCGACCTGGACGACCTGGTGGCGACGTTCCGCGACCCGGAGACCGTCCAGTGGACGTCGGTCCCCCTGGACTACGGCCCGGAGCAGGCCATGGACTTCATCCACCACCGCTACCCGAACGGCTGGCTGCAGGGCACGGGGGTGGGGTTCGTCGTCGCGGACCCCGACGACCGGTTCGCCGGCATCATCGACCTGCGGATCAACCCGATCGACCCGGTCAGCGCGGAGCTGGGCTTCTCCTCCGCGCCGTGGATGCGGGGCAAAGGCTTCATGACCGAGGCGGCGCGCGCGATCTGCGGCTTCGGGTTCGACCGGCTCGGCCTGGGCCGGATCGTCTGGCGCGCGCACGTGGGCAACATCGGATCGAGGAGAGTGGCGGAGAAGGTGGGATTCGTGGTTGAAGGCATCCAGCGGGACGGTTGCGAGCAGCGCGGCGCGCGGGTCGACGGATGGGTCGCGACGCTCCTGCGGCAGGACCTCAAGTGACCGTGCGGCTGCGCCCGTGGCGCGACGACGACGCGGACGCGGTGGCCGCAGCGTGCGGTGACCCGGCCATCGTTCGCTACCTACCGTTCCTGCCCCAGCCGTACACCCGCGACGACGCCCTGGAGTTCTTCCGGCGCAAGCCCGAGGACCTCGCGGTGACCGACGCGGAGACGGACCGGGTGCTCGGCGCCGTCGGATCGACGCCGCGCGGTGACGGCATCGCGGAGGTCGGCTACTGGGTCGCGCCGTGGGCCCGCCGCCAGGGGGTGGCGTCGGCGGCGCTGGAGCGGTTCAGCGCACGGCTGTTCGAGCAGGGTCTGCGGCGGCTGTACCTGATGACCGCGCTGACCAACGGCGCCAGCCAGCGGGTCGCGGTCGCCGGCGGGTACCTCCGGGAGGGCGTCGCCCGGGGCGCCGCACGGGACGGCGACGGCACCTGGCAGGACATGGTCGTGTGGGCCAGGACGGCCGGCGACCCGCCGGGCCCCAGCGCCCGCGCCCTGCCGGACCTGCCCGGCGGCGAGCTGACCGACGGTGTCGTCGCGCTGCGCCCGCTCACCGAGGAGGACGGGCCCAGCACGTACGAGATGCGCAGCCGCCCGGACGTCAGCGGCAGGTCCGTCGTCGGCACCCCGATGGACCCGGCCGTCGTGACCCGCCAGTGCGCCGAGTCGGTGTCGAAGTGGCTGGCCGGCCAGCGGGCCGAGATGACCATCCGCGACGCCGCCGACGGCACCTACCTCGGCGAGATCGCGCTGTTCTACTTCGAGCCGCTCCTGCGCGAGGCGATGATCGGCTACAGCCTCACCCCGGAGGCGCGCGGCAAGGGGTGCGCGTCCCGCGCCGCCCGGCTGGTCACCGCGTGGGGCTTCGAGATCGGGATGGCGAGGATGACCGCCGGCACCGCACCGGACAACGTCGCGTCGCAGCGGGTCCTGGAGGCGGCCGGGTATCACCGCGAGGGCCTGCAGCGCAGCCGGCTGCCCGGGCCGGACGGCACCCGGATCGACAACGTCCAGTTCGCCAAGCTGCGCCTGGCGGCAACCTAGGCGTCACGTGGCGTTGCCGTGTGCCCGACACAGTCTGGGCATGCGTCGACGTGCAGTGATCTCCGGCATCTCGGTGGCCGCCGGGGCGGCGGTCCTTCCACAGGCCCTCGTCAGCCCCGCGGCCTCCGCCCACACCACGAAGCCGCGGCCGGCCCGGCCGCTCGTCATCGGGCACCGCGGGGCCAGCGGTCACCGGCCCGAGCACACCCTGGCGGCGTACCGCCTGGCGATCGCGATGGGCGCGGACTTCATCGAGCCCGACCTCGTGCCCACCAAGGACGGCCAGCTCGTCGCCCGGCACGAGAACGAGATCTCGGGGACCACCGACGTGGCGTCGAAGCCGCAGTTCGCGGCCCGGCGGACCACGAAGACCATCGACGGGGTCAGCGTCACCGGCTGGTTCACCGAGGACTTCACCCTCGCCGAGCTCAAGACGCTGCGCGCGGTCGAGCGGCTGCCCGCCGTCCGCACGCACAACACGATCTACGACGGGCTCTTCGAGATCCCGACCCTGCAGGAGGTCATCGACCTCGCCCGCTCCGCCGGCGTGGGCATCTACCCGGAGACGAAGCACCCCACGTACTTCGCGTCCGTCGGGCTGGCGCTGGAGCCGCTGCTCGCCCGGGTCCTCAAGCGCAACGGGCTGGCCGGTCGCAACGCGCACGCCTTCCTGCAGTCCTTCGAGCCGACCAGCATCAAGAAGCTGCGCGACCTGGTGGACACGCCCTCGGTGGTGCTGCTCGACGCGGTCGGCGCGCCCTTCGACCTCCGCAGCAGCGGCGACCCGCGCACGTGGGCGGACCTCGCCAAGCCGGCCGGCCTGGACTGGCTCAAGACCTTCGCCAACGGCGTCGGCGCGACGAAGAACCTGGTCATCGCGCGGGACTCGGCCGGCAACCTGCTGCAGCCGACGGCGCTGATCGGCGACGCCCACGCGCGCGGCCTGAAGGTGCACTCCTGGACGTTCCGCAACGAGAACCAGTTCCTGCCGCTCAACCTGCGCAAGGGCACCGACCCCAACGCGTGGGGCGACGTGATCGGCGAGATCAGGACCTTCCTGGCGGCCGGGCTCGACGGCGTCTTCGCCGACTACCCGGACACCGCGGTCCTCGCCCGCGACCTGTGAGCGGACGGCGGGCCGGTGCGAACCGGCCCGCCGTCCGGCAACGGCTCAGGTGCCCAGACTCATGACCCCGTAGTCGTACGCCTTGCGGCGGTAGACGACGCTGGGCCGGCCCGACTCCTTGTCGTTGAACAGGTAGAAGTCGTGGCCGAGCAGCTCCATGTGGAACAGCGCGTCGTCCACGGTCATCGGCTCGCCCGGGTGCTCCTTCTCCCGGACGATGTGCCACGGCTGGTCGTCCTGCTCGTCGATCAGCTCGACGGACTCGGCCTCGACGTCGGCGAGCGTGGCGACGCTCGCGCGCTCAGGCTGTGTGAACGCCAGCGACGCGGTCGCCGCGGCGACGGAGACCGGTGCGTGCCGCCCCCGGTGGACGCGCCGGCGGTCGGCGGCCCGACTCAGCCTGCTGTCCAGCTTGGCGATGGCGGCGTCCAATGCGCTATAGAAGTCGGCGGCGCATGCCTCCGCCCGGATCACCGGCCCCCTGGAGACACATGTGATCTCCACACGCTGGCAGTGATCGGATTGGCGCGGATTGCGCTCGTGAAACAACTCGACGTCGACGCGGATGAGCTTGTGGTCGTAACGCTCGACCTTCTGCAGCTTGTCTGCGACGTGCTGCCGGTAATGGTCGGGCACCTCGACGTTGCGGCCCTTGACGACGATGTCCACTCCTGGCCTCCCCCACGGGTCTAGCAAAAGAAACGGGTTTGGGTTCGGTTGTTGTCCGGACTGCTCGGCCGGATCGCGCCTCCCCAGAGGCTGAGCCCTCGCGGCACGCGACCGAAACGGATCGGGGCAGAGTCCTCCCTTCCGAACCGGCGCTTCGCGTTCGCCGGCAAGGTCTTCGGTCAGGTCGTCTCTCGACGTTAAACCGAGGACAGCCGCTAGTCACCCCCGGTTCACAAGAACCTTCCGAACAAGTCCTGAAACCCTCCTCGCGGATTACCCCGAGTGGCGCACGAAGTAACGTTCCGCTCAAACCCGGACGAAGGTCGTAAGCTACGCGGCACGCTGCGTAGCGGCCAGAACGGCCACGCGGTGGACGCGGACGCCGGCGGCGGCGAGCCGCGCCGCGGACGCGGCGAGGGTCGACCCGGTGGTGATGATGTCGTCGACCAGGATCACGGCGCCGGCCGGCCTCCCCCGCCCCCGCACCGCGAAGGCGTGCGCGGCCGCGCGGGCCCGCTCGGCGGCGGACAGCTCGGTGGAGTCCTCCCGCTTCGGCAGCGCCCGCAGGAGCCCCTCCACCCGCACCTCGGCGCCGCGCCGGCGCAGCGTCGCGGCCGCGGCGAGCGCGAGCCGGTCCATGTGGTCGCCGAACCGCCGCCGGGCCGCCGCGCTCGTGGCCGGCACCGGCACCAGCGTCACCGGCCCGGCACCGGCCGGCACGGAGGCGGCGACGACCCTGGCGAGCAGCCCGCCGAGCACCGGCGCCAGCTCGTGGCGGTTGCGCTCCTTGTACTGGATGAGCATCCGCCGCAGCGAGCCGGCATACGCGGCCAGCGCGAAGACCGGCGGCAACCCCTCCGGCTCGGGCACCGGCCGCGTGCGCCCCGGCCTGACGGCGGCCAGCGCCGCGCGGCAGGGCTCGCACAGCGGCCCGGTGGCGGGCCCGTCACACCCGGCGCAGGTGGCCGGCAGCACCAGGTCCAGCAGGTCGGCGAGCAGCATGACGCCCGTCAGTCCGCGTAGAAGGGGGACCGGGCCACCAGCTTCGGTGGCTGCGACGCCGACGGGCTGGGCGTCGCGTCACCGGGCGAGTCGCGCAGGATGTCGCCGACGGAGTCGGCGAAGACCGCCTTCGCCTGCTGCTGCATGTCCTCGAGCACGACGAACACCTGCTCCGGCGACCTGCTGGTCGGGTCGTTGGCGCGCGCCGACAGCTGGGTGACGGTGACGGCGGGCGGGTCCGGGTTCAGCGGCAGTGTCCGCTCGCCGGTGCCGTCGACGCTGGTCCACACCATCGAATAGGTGCCGGGCGCCCTGGTGTTGGTCGGGTTCGGCGTGCCCCCGATCGCGAGGGTGGTCTCGGTGATCCATCCGATGGCGTTGTTGCCGCCGAGCGTGGTGGGGACCGCGCGCTGCTCACCGAGCATCAGGTTGCCGTTCTCGAACCGCAGCGGCGCCACCATCGCTTTACCGCCGACCACCAGGGCGACCCGCCGGCCGTCGGGCGCGACCGCGAACGCCGAGACGTTGGTGAGCTCCTGCCCGTTGAGGCCGGGCACCACCACGGGCAGTGGCGCCTCGCCGCCACTGCCCGGCGGGGGGACCGCCCACAGCGTGGCGCCGTTGGTGATCAGGAACCGCGGCTCCGGGCGGTCGATCCACACCGGCCGGCTCAGCGCGGCGCCCACGACGCCGGGCACCTCGACGTACTTCGGCTCGCCGGTGCCGGCGTTGACGAAGAGCTGCTGCTTCGTGCCCACGGTGCGGACCAGCGCCGCCCTGGTGCGGGCCCGGTTGATCGTCGCCGACACGACCCCCTTGTTCCACTCGCTCGGGCCGAACAGCGCGGGGGCCTCGCGCCCGGACGTGGAGGGAAGCTGGCGGACCGACCCGTTGACGACCGCGAACCGCTCCAGGTCGGGCTCCCCCGGCACGACGGCGGCGTTCTGGTCGAGGTAGCCGTCGGAGAAGTTCGTGGCGTCCTTGGCGTTCTCGAAGGAGAACGAGACCGGCGGATGCCCGGGCAGTGACCAGCGGATCTGGTGTGCGAGCCGGCGCAGGTCGTCGGCGCTCTTGCCGGCCACCTTCGCGGTGAGGTTCACCTCCACGCTGCCGTCGTCCCTGAGCGTCGGGCTGCCCTTCGTCTCGAGGATGGACGGCCTGTCGGCGACGAGGGTCAGCCACAACGACGGCCCGTCGACGAGCCACTGCACGACCTCGCTGATCTTCTTCGACGCCGGCAGCACGTTGGGCATGTAGCGCAGGTCGGGCACCAGCTTCGGCGCCTCGACGTCCGTCTCCCAGAAGTAGATGGGCTGGCGGGTGTAGTACGACGCCAGGCCTTCGGTGCTCAGCAGCATGAACGGCGGCACCTTCGACAGCAGCAGCTGGCCGCCGACCTGCTCGCCCTCGAAGTCGAAGTCGAGGCCCCGCTCCCAGGTGGGATCGTTCTGCCCGGTGAGGAGCCGGCCGAAGCGGTCGAGCTGGCCGACCCGCACGAAATGTGCCTGGACGACGATCTTGCCCTTGTCGTCAGGCGGTGAGGGCGTCAGGCTGGCGTCGACCACGAGCAGCGGCACCGGCGGCGCCGGCGCCACCTGCGGGCGCGGGGGCCAGGTGGCGGCGGCCTCCTTGGTCATGAACGTCTTCATGCGGACCTGGGTCTCCGACACCGCGTCCGGCTGGTCCGCGCTGGCGATGTTGCCGCCGACCGACGTCTTCAGATAGCTGTTGACCAGCGCGATCAGGCTCGTGATGCCGTCGGGCTTCAACGGCTCCTCGGCACGGCCCTGGGCGCGGCTGGGCGCGGCGGCCGGGCCGACGTACTTCGGCTCGGTGCTGTCGGGCAGCCCGCACCCGCCGAGCACCATCGCCACCGTCGCGAGCAGGGCGACAACACGCTTCACGGCGTCTCGCCGATCAGGGCGGCCTCGTCGGCGCGGGCGTCGTCGGGCACCAGGCGCAGGGGCGAGGAGACGAGCCGGTCGCCGGAGCGGACCGGCAGCGTCAGGCGGAACTGGGCGCCCTTGCCCGGCGCGCCCCAGGCCTCCAGCCAGCCGCCGTGCAGGCGGGCGTCCTCCAGACTGATCGACAGGCCGAGGCCGGTGCCGCCGGTCTGCCGCGCCCGGGACGGGTCGGCCCGCCAGAAGCGGTTGAACACGAGCTTCTCCTCGCCGGTCTTCAGCCCGACCCCGTGGTCGCGCACGGTCACCGCCACCGCGGCCTCGTCGATGGCCAGCGTCACCACGACCGGCTTGCCCTCGCCGTGCTCGATGGCGTTGCCCACCAGGTTGCGCAGCACGCGCTCGACGCGCCGCGGGTCGACCTCGGCGATCGCCCCGTCCTCCGGCGCCTCGACCCGCAACGGTACTTTGCAGCGCTCGGCGAGCGACTCGAGCCGCTCCGCGACCCGGCGCACGATCGGCGCGAGGTCGGTCGGCTCGGCGTCCAGCGCGGCGAACCCGGCGTCGAAGCGGCTGATCTCCAGCAGGTCGGTGAGCAGGTCCTCGAACCGGTCCAGCTCGGCCTGCAGCAGCTCCGCGCTGCGCGCGGCCGCCGGGTCGAAGTCCTCGCGGGAGGCGAAGAGCAGGTCCGCCGCCATCCGCACGGTGGTCAGCGGGGTGCGCAGCTCGTGCGACACGTCGGAGGTGAAGCGCCGTTGCAGGCGCGACATCTCCTCCAGCCGGACGATCTGCCGCTGCAGGTTGGCCGCCATCTGGTTGAACGCGGCGGCCAGCCGCGCCAGGTCGTCCTCGCCCTTGACCTGCATGCGCTGGTCGAGCAGGCCGGCGGAGAGCCGCTGCGCGGTGCGGGCCGCGACCCGGACGGGCTTCACCACGAGCCGGGTCATGGTCGCCGCGATCAGGGCGAGCAGCGCCACGAGCGCCACGCCGGTCACCGTCACCACCAGCGCGACGAACTCGACCAGGTCGTTCTCGGCCTTCAGCGGCAGCAGGTAGTACAGCTCCAGCGGCTCGCCGCCGGTGATGATCGGGGTGCCCATGACCAGGAAGCGGGTCGGCCCCTGTCCGACGTCCAGGGTCTCGATCTGCTGCCACGTGCCGGACCGGCTGCCGACGACCGACTCGCGGAGCCGGCGCATCGAGCTCTGCTGCATCACCGTGGCCGCGCCGTTGTCCGGCGAGGCGGTGTTCCCCAGCGTCGTGCCCTGTCGCAGGATGACGACCTCGGAATCGGGGATGTCCATGGAGCGATCCAGGTCGATCGCCACGCTCCGCATCTTCCCGGGCAGCCCCGGGTCGTCGGCCTGGGTGTAGCCCTCCAGCTGCCCGGCCGCCTCGCGGGCGCCGCGCAGGATCTGGTCCTCGGAGGTGTCGACCTGGGTGCGCAGCACGCCCCGGCTGATCAGGGAGGCGACCGTGTAGCCGAACGCCGACACCAGGATCGCCGAGAGCAGCAGCGTGATGCCGACGACACGGAACTGCAGGGACCGGCGCCACTGCCGGCGGGCGGCGGCGTAGAAGCGGCGCAGCCGCCGGCTCACGGCGTGCGGGACCAGCCGCTTCGGCCGGAAGCGGCTGAAGCGGCGGACCTGCACGACGATCGGGTCGATACGCACCAAGGCAGACCTCAGCCTGTGCCTGCCTTGTAGCCCACACCGCGCACGGTCAGGATGATCTCCGGCTTCTCCGGGTCGGGCTCGATCTTGGCGCGCAACCGCTGGACGTGCACGTTGACCAGACGGGTGTCGGCGGCGTGCCGGTAGCCCCAGACCTGCTCGAGCAGCACCTCGCGGGTGAACACCTGGCGCGGCTTGCGGGCCAGGGCCACCAGCAGGTCGAACTCGAGCGGCGTCAGCTTGACCTCCTCACCGTCGCGCATGACGGTGTGCGCCGGCACGTCGATGGTGATCTGGTTGCCGGGCGGGCCGATGGTCAGCAGCTCGGGGGCGACGTCCTCGCCGCGGCGCAGCCGGGCCCGCATGCGCGCGACCAGCTCCTTGGGCTTGAACGGCTTCATCACGTAGTCGTCGGCACCCGACTCCAGCCCGAGCACCACGTCGACCGTGTCGCTCTTGGCGGTGAGCATCACGATCGGCACACCGGACTCGGCGCGGATGGACCGGCACACGTCGATGCCGCTCATGCCCGGCAGCATCAGGTCGAGCAGGACGATGTCGGGCCGACTGTCCCGGAACGCGCCGAGTGCACGCTCGCCGTCCGCGACGAAGGACGGGAGGAAGCCTTCGCTGCGCAGGACGATGCCGAGCATCTCGGCAAGGGCGGGGTCGTCGTCGACCACCAGGACGCGGGCTCTCATGCGGTCCAATATTTCATCTCGACGCCCGAAGGTGGGAACCCGATGCCCGATCTTGGTCAGTTTCCGGCTTTCTGGTAGGGCGGACCGCCGGATTCGCACCTGCCGACTACGGTGTCCGCGTGGACCAGCACAGCCCGGTGATCCCACTGCGTCCGCTCACGTTCGGTGAGCTGCTCGACGCGGGGGTGCTCCTGCTGCGCGCCAATGCCCGGTTGTTCCTGGCCGCCGCGTTCGTGCTGGCGGTCTGCGAGCAGGCCGTGCTGTATCCGCTGCGCTCCGTCGCCGGCGTCGACGGCACGACGGACGTCTTCGACGCCGACACCGGGCTCTGGTGGCTGGTCTTCTGCTGCGGCCTGACCACGGAGGGCATCGTGCTGGCGGTGCTCGGCGGGCTGACCGGAGCGGCCGCCGGCCCGGCCCTGCTCGGGACCCCCGTGACGGCCCGCGATCTGCTGCGCGCGTGGGGCCGGCGGGCGCCGGCGCTGATCGTCCTGGCCCTCTCGGTCGGCCTGATCCTGCTGCCGAGCGCCGTCGTGGCGCTGCCGTGGTTCTACTTCTTCGGCGCGATCGGCCTGGCGGCGCCCGCGCTCGTGGTCGACCGGGTCGGCCCCGGCGCGGCGCTGGTGCGCTCGCTGAACCTGGCGCCGGTCGGGCTGCGCGGCGTGGCGATCCGGCTGGGCGGCTACGGCGGATGGGCGGCGATCCGGGTGGCGATCGGCCTGGGCACCGGCGCCCTGCTGGACACTGTGCTGCCGAGCGACGCGCTGGTCTACGAGATCGTGACGGTGGCGGTGTGGGTGCTGGCCAACACCGTCGTCTACGCCGCGCTCGCCAGCGTCGACGCCGTCCTGTACCTGGAGAGCCGGATGCGGGTCGAGGGCCTCGACGTCGCGGTCGGCCGCTCCCGCCGGCTCGGCCGCCCCGTCGACCTGGCTCAGGCGGCCCTCTCCGGCTCGGTGCAGCGATGACCCGCGGCTGGGCCGAGTTCCTCGAGCGGCTGTCCGCGGCGATCGGGCTGCCGCTGCTGGTGTTCCTCCTGCTGCTGCTGTCGGTCGTCGGCGGCGTCCTGTACTACCTCTACCCGCGCTGGATCCCGAAGCGGTTCCCACGCCTGCGCCGGAAGAAGCGGGAGAAGAAGGCCACCGGGAAGCCGGCGCCGCCCGCGCCCGAGGAGGTCGAGGTCACCGAGCCGTCGAGCGGCGACACGCTGCCCGACCTGCCGGCCAAGGTGTTCCTGAGCCTGGCCGACCGGCTGGCCGCGGAGGGCCGCTACGCCGAGGCGGTCCGCGAGCGGCTCCGGGCGATCGTGCGGGGGCTCGCCGACAAGCGCGCCGTCGAGGTGCTGCCCGGCATGACCGTGACCGAGGTGGCCCGCGCCGCGTCCGCCGTCGTGCCGGCCGCCGAGCCGGCGCTGCGCGGCGCGACCGGGATCTTCTCCGACATCTGGTACGGGCAGATCCCCGCCACCGAGGCGCACGACACCCTGATGCGGCGCTACGCGGCGGAGGTCGACGCATGAAGAAGGCGCGCTCCCGGCGGTGGCTGCGGGCCGTGGTCCCACCCGTCGCCGTCCTGCTGGTCGTGATCACGGGCCTGGTGCTGTACCAGTGGGAGCAGCCCGACGAGGACGACCCCGCCTACCTGTCGCCGGTCAGCACGGCGGCCATCGGCGCGAGCACCCTCGCCGACCGCGTCCGCGCGGCCGGGGTCACGGTCGCCCGGGTCACCAGCACCGCCGACGCGTTCCTGGGCGAGAACCGCGGCGACGTGACGATCCTGCTCACCACCCCGCAGTTCGTGCACCCCGAATATCTGCGGCGCATGGTGCTGCTGTCGCGCTCGACCCGGGTGGTGCTCGTCGAGCCGAACCGGCAGACCCTGCTGCGCGCGCAGATGCCGCTCACCACCGGGCGGCGGGCCCTCGCCGGCTCGGTGAGCGCGCCGGGGTGCGACTACCGGCCCGCGGCCGAGGCCGGGCCGGCCGGGATCCACCGGACCAGCTACGGGCCCGTCGACCCGGCCGCCGAGGAGGAGTTCGCCCGCTGCTACGACGACTCGCTCGTCGTGTTCAGCCGGGGCTGGACCACCACGACGATCGCCGGCTCCGCGGACCCGTTCCGCAACGACCGCATCGGCGAGGCCGGCAACGCGAAGCTCGCCACCAGCCTGCTGACCACCAGGCCGCGGCTCGTCTGGGTCGACCTGCACCGGCACGAGTCGCCACCGGAGCCGCTGCGGGATCCCGGCGTCCCCGTGCCGACGCCGACGGCGACCGCCACCGAGGGGCCGTCCGCCACGCCGACCCGCGACCGGGACCTGCCCAGCTCCGGCCCCAGCCGCACCAGGGGCGCGCCGCCCAGCCCGGACCCCGGCGCGACGCAGGCCGGCGGTGGCAGCGGGTCCTCCAACCCGCTGTGGGAGGCCTTCCCGGCGTGGGTCTACGTGGTCGCGGTGCTGCTCGTCGTCGTGTTCCTGCTGTACGCGCTGGCCCGGGCGCGACGGATGGGCGGGCCGGTCGTGGAGCCGTTGCCGGTGGTCGTGCGCGCCGGCGAGACGGTCACCGGCCGGGGCCGGCTGTACCACCGGGCCCGGGCGCGCGACGAGTCGCTGCGGACGCTGCGGGCGGCCGCCGTGACCCGGATGGCGCGGCTGCTGCGGCTGGAGCCCGGCACCGACCGGGGGACGCTCGTGGCCGCGGTCGCCGCGTGGAGCGGCTGGCCCCCGGAGGTCATCGACGACACGCTCTTCGGCCCGCCGCCCGAGGACGACGAGGCGCTGGTCGCCGCGGCCGTCCAGTTGGAAACCCTCACCGAGGCCGTGATCAACGAACAACCCCACGCAGAAGGAGCACGACGGTGACCGACACCGCTATCCCGCTGGCACAGCCGGCGCCAGAGCCGGCAGCGGGTCCGGTCGGGGACCCGCAGCTGGCCCGCGCCGCCCTCGGCCGGCTGCGCGCCGAGGTCGGCAAGGTCGTCGTCGGGCAGGACGCGGTCGTGTCCGGCATGGTGATCGCCCTGCTCGCCCGCGGGCACGTGCTGCTGGAGGGCGTGCCGGGCGTGGCGAAGACGCTGCTCGTGCGCACCATCGCCGCGGCGCTGGACCTGGACACGAAGCGGGTCCAGTTCACCCCCGACCTGATGCCCGGCGACGTCACCGGCTCGCTGATCTTCGACGCCCGCACCGCCGAGTTCGAGTTCCGGGAGGGGCCGGTCTTCACCAACCTGCTGCTCGCCGATGAGATCAACCGGACGCCGCCGAAGACCCAGGCGTCGCTGCTGGAGGTCATGGAGGAGCGGCAGGTGTCGGTGGAGGGCCGGGCCCGCCCGCTGCCGGACCCGTTCCTGGTCGCCGCGACGCAGAACCCGATCGAGTACGAGGGCACCTACCCGCTGCCGGAGGCGCAGCTCGACCGGTTCCTGCTGAAGCTGACCGTGCCGCTGCCGACCCGCGACGAGGAGCTCGGGGTCCTGCGCGCGCACCACCACGGCTTCGACCCGCGCCGGCTGCGCGACGCCGGGGTGACCGCCGTCGCGACCGCGGCCGATCTCGCCGCCGGGCGCGACGCGGTGCAGCGGGTCGCGGTCGCCGACGGGGTCCTCGCGTACGTGGTCGACCTCTGCCGCGCGACCCGCGTCTCGCCGTCGCTGGAGCTCGGCGCCTCCCCGCGCGGCGCGACGGCGCTGCTCGCCGCGGCGAAGGCGTGGGCGTGGCTGACCGGCCGCGACTACGTCACCCCCGACGACGTGAAGGCCCTCGCCCGGCCGACGCTGCGGCACCGGGTGCGGCTGCGGGCCGAGGCGGAGCTGGAGGGCGTCACCGCCGACGCCGTGCTCGACTCGGTCCTCGCGACCGTGCCGGCCCCTCGATGACCGACCGGCACCGCGCGGGGGTGGCCTCATGATCACCTGGCGGCCCGCCGCGCTCGTCGCCGCCGGCACGCTGCTGCTCGCCCTGGCCGGCATCGGCGCCGGCGACGCACTCGGCGGCGGCTGGCTGTGGCTCGGTGCCGCGGTCCTGCTCGCCAGCGTCGCCGCCGCGTGCGCCGTGGACTACTTCGCCGCCGTGCCGCCGCACGCGCTCACGCTGACCCGGTCCGGGCACCAGTCGCTGTGGCTCGGCGACACCGGCAGCGTCGAGCTGACCATCCGCAACGGCGCCGACCGGCCGTTCGTGGGGCGCGTCCGCGACGCGTGGGTGCCGTCCGCCGGCGCGTTCCCCGCCGAGCAGGAGGTCCGGATCGAGCCGGGGCGGGCGGTGAAGCTGACGACGTCGCTGACCCCGACCCGCCGCGGCGATCGCCCCGCCGTCCGGGTGACCCTGCGTTCCCATGGGCCGTTGCGGCTCATGTACCGGCAGACGACGCGCCGGGCCGCGGACGCCATGACCCCGCCGTGGCGGCTACGGGTCTACCCGGCGTTCGCGTCCCGCCGGATCCTGCCGGAGAAGGTCGCCAGGCTGCGGGTCCTGGACGGGTCGGTGGTGACCCGCGGGCGGGGCCAGGGCACCGAGTTCGACACCCTCCGCGAGTACGTCGTCGGCGACGACGTCCGCTCGATCGACTGGCGCGGCAGCGCCCGCCGCTCCGACGTGGTGGTCCGCACCTGGCGCCCCGAGCGCGACCGGCGGCTCGTCTGCGTCCTGGACACCGGCCGGACGTCGGCGACCCGGATCGGCGACGAGCCCCGGCTCGACGCGGCGATGGACGCCGCGCTGCTGCTCGCCTCCGTCGCCGCCCGCGCCGACGACCGGGTCGACCTGCTCGCCGTCGACACCACGGTCCGCGTCTCGGTGACGAACGTCGACAAGAGCACGCTGCTGTGGCGCCTCGTCACCGCGATGGCCCCGCTGCAGCCGGCGCTCGTCGAGACCGACTTCGGCCTGGTCGCCGGCGAGGTGCTGCGGCGCGAGCGGAAGCGGGCCCTCGTGGTGCTCTTCACCGCGCTGGAGCCGGGCGCGCTCGGCGACGGCCTGCTGCCGGTCCTGCCGCAGCTGGCCGCGAAGCACCGCGTCGTCGTCGCCGCGGTGCACGACCCGGAGCTGAGCCGCATGGCCCAGGTCCGCCCCGGCGCGACCCCGGCCGACGTCTACGCGGCCGCCGCGGCGCAGCGCACCCTCGCCGAGCGGGAGCGGGTCAGCGCCGCGCTGCGCCGGCACGGCGTGGAGGTGGTCGACGCCCCGGCCGACGTGTTCGCGTCCCGGGTCACCGACCATTACCTCGCCCTGAAGACCAGCGGCCGCCTCTAGGGCCTGTGCGTTCACGCCGCCGGTAGTGGCGCTTCCGTCAGCTCCTCGGGCAGGTCCGTGGACACGCCGCTGAGCTGCGCCGACCGGCCGAAGATCACGACGTACGCGAGGAACCCCAGCCACACGGCGACGCCGATCGCGTCCTTGACCAGCATCGGCAGCTCCGACGGCGTCAGGAAGCCCTCCAGGACGCCGCTGACCAGCAGCACCACCACGAGCCCGAGCGCGACCAGCATCCCCTCCCGGGCCGCCGCCACCAGCGCCCGGCCGCGGGTCCGCAGCGGCCCGGGCACGATCCACGCCCAGCCGATCCGCAGCCCCACCCCGGCGCCGACGAAGACGGCGGTCAGCTCCAGCAGGCCGTGCGGCATGATCAGGCCGAAGAACACGTCACCGCGCCCATAGGTGATCATCACGCCGCCGGTCAGCCCGATGTTCAACGCGTTGCTGAACAGCACGATCAGCACCGGCAGGAGCAGCACGCCGCCGGCGAGGCACTCCGCGGTCAGCACCGCGTTGTTGGTCCAGACGCGCAGCGTCGAGTTCTGCGACTGGAACTCGCTGTAGTAGCCGACGAAGTCGCTCTGGACCATCTTCGTGATCGTCTCGTCGTCCATGAACAGGTCGGCGACCTCGGGGTTGGCCACCACGTACGCCATGATCCCGAACGTCACCAGACTGAACACCGTCGCCACGGCCGACCACCACGGCCAGGCCCGGTAGACCGCCAGCGGGAACGTCTCCGTGAAGAACCGCCCCACGACCCGCCACGAGAACGCCGGCGCACCCGTGATCGCGTTGCGGGCCGCCAGCACGAGGCGGGACAGGTGGGCGACGAGCGCCGGGTCGGGCGACCGGCTGCGCACGACGGACAGGTGCGTCGCCGCCCGCTGGTAGAGCGCGACCAGCTCGTCGGCCTCGGCGGCGCTCACCCGCCGGCGGCGCGCCAGCTCGTCCAGCCGCCGCCACTCGGCGGAGTGCTCGGTGACGTATGCGTCCAGATCCACGACGGCAGCGTAGACGGCGCGGGCACCTGCGGTGGTCCGGTCGTTCGGACGCCGTCGCGCGGGTCTGCGTGGTGGTGCGGGCGTGTAGGACACTGTTGCGCATGCGCATCGCCACGGCCCCCGACAGTCCAGGAGACCGCCTGGTCAGCGGCGAGGCCGTCGAGCTGGACGTGCGGGTCGCCCGGATCGGCTCGCGGGCCGTCGCGCTCATCATCGACGCCTTCGGCCAGGCCGTCCTGTTCATGGTCCTGTTCGTGGCGTCCTCGGTCCTCCGCATCGTCACCGACGCCGCCGGCCTCTTCGACGACGGCCTCGGCCAGGCCATCTTCACCGCCACGCTGGTCATCACGGCCCTGGGCTACCCGACCTTCTTCGAGACCGTCCTGCGCGGCCGCACCCCCGGCAAGGCCGCCATGGGCCTGCGCGTGGTCCGCGACGACGGCGGCCCGGTCCGCTTCCGCCACGCCTTCACGCGGGCGCTGCTCGGCCTGGCCCTGGAGTGGCCCGGCCTCCTCCTGCCGGTGGTCACCTGGGTCGCCAGCCTCGGCACCATGCTCATCGGCCGCACCGGCAAGCGCCTCGGCGACTGGGCCGCCGGCACGATCGTCATCCACGAGCGCACCCCGGCGAGCTGGGGCTGGGTCCCCGCCATGCCGCCGCCCCTGCGCTCATGGGCGACCCGCCTGGACCTCACCGGCCTCGACGACAGCCTGGCCCTGGCGGTCCGCCACTTCCTGGCCCGCAACCGCGAGATCACCGAGCCGTCCCGCACCGCCCTCGGCCGCGCCCTGGCCCGCGAGGTCGCGCTCTGCACGACCCCGCCCCCACCCCGCGAGGCGCCGGGCTGGGCGTACCTGGCCGCCGTCATCGCCGAGCGCAACCGCCGCGCCACCGCCCAGCTCGTCAAGGCCCGCGCCGCCTCGTCCAGCGTCTGGCCGGACCTCCACGCCGCCGCCGGCCCTCAGTTGGTCGGCCCGTTCGAACCCGCCCCGCTCCCCCCATACCCGACCGCCCTGCGCTCCGCCGTCCCCCGCTGACCCGCCGCTCGGCACCTCCCCGACCCGCCGCCGGTCTCCGAACTCCGCGCCATCTGTCCCGCCCATGCCGGAAGGTGGGCAAGGGCCGGAAACCAACGGCCCCGGTCCGGAACCTCGCCGGGGGGCGGGTCCGAGCCGGGGCCGTGGGTGGAGCACATACCTAGACCAGCTTGACGGCCTCCGCGTAGTGGCAGGCGCTGCGGTGACCCTGGCCGCGGTCGGTGAGGGCCGGGAGCTCGTCGGTGCAGAGCTTGCGTTCGGTGTCCGTGAGCTCGGTGGCGAACTTCGGGCAGCGGGTGCGGAAGCGGCAGCCGCTCGGCGGGTTGACCGGGCTCGGCACGTCGCCGGTGAGGAGGATGCGCTTGCGGACGCGTTCCTTGCGCGGGTCCGGCAGCGGGATCGCCGAGATCAGCGCCTGGGTGTAGGGGTGCGACGCCCTCGTGAACAGTTCCTCGACGGTCGCCGTCTCCACGATCCGGCCGAGGTACATCACCGCGACACGGTGGGCGATGTGCCGGACCACGGACAGGTCGTGGGAGACGAACAGGTAGGACAGGCCCAGCTCGCTCTGCAGGTCCTCGAGCAGGTTGATGACGCCCGCCTGGATGGAGACGTCCAGGGCCGACACGGGCTCGTCCAGGACCAGGACCTTCGGGCGCAGCGCCAGGGCACGGGCGATGCCGATGCGCTGGCGCTGGCCGCCGGAGAACTCGTGCGGGTAGCGGTTGCCGTGCTCGGCGTTGAGGCCGACCGTCGACATCAGCTCGCGGACCTTCGCCGCGCCGCCGTCGGAGAAGAGGCCGTGGATGCGCAGCGGCTCGGCGATGATCTCGAAGACGGTCATGCGGGGGTCGAGCGACGCGAACGGGTCCTGGAACACGATCTGCAGGTCGCGGCGCAGGGGACGCATCTGCGCGCGGGACAGCGCGGTGAGCTCCTTGCCCGCGTAGTGGATCTCGCCGCTGGTGGGGCGGATCAGGTTGAGCAGCAGGCGGGCCGTGGTCGACTTGCCGCATCCCGACTCGCCGACCAGGCCCAGGGTCTCGGTGCCGCCGATGTCGAAGGAGACGTCGCAGACGGCGTGCACCTCGCCGACCCGCCGGCGCAGGATGCCGCGGGAGCGGACCGGGAAGTGCTTGACCAGGTTCCTGGCGGAGATGACCGTGCCGGTGGCGGCGGGCTTCGTGGTGTCGATGGTCATGAGGCGTCCTCGGGCGTGTCGGCGGCCAGATCCGTGTCGGCCACCGCGACCTCTTCGGTGTCGACGTCGACGGAGGTCACCGCGAAGACGTCGGCGGCCTGGGTGTCGACGAGCTGGGTGCTGAAGTGGCAGGCCGCGGTGTGCTGGCCGTCTGGCTCGACCGGGAGGAGGTCCGGCTCGACCTCGTCGCAGACGTCCTGGGCCATCGGGCAGCGGGGGCGGAAGGGGCAGCCGGGCGGCAGGTTGAGCAGCGACGGCGGCGTCCCGACGATCGGGGTGAGCCGGGCGTCGCGGCCCTCGTCGACGCGGGGCAGGCTGCCCAGCAGGCCGAGGGCGTAGGGCATCCGCGGGCGGTAGAAGATGTCGTCGACGGTGCCCGACTCGACCAGCTTGCCGGCGTACATGACGCACACCCGGTCGGCGTGACCGGCGATGACGCCGAGGTCGTGGGTGATCAGCACGAGCGCGGCGCCGATCTCCGTCCGGGCCGCCTCGAGGGCCTCCAGGACCTGCGCCTGGACGGTGACGTCGAGCGCGGTGGTCGGCTCGTCGGCGATCATGACCTCGGGGTTGTTCGCCATCGCGATGGCGATGACGACCCGCTGGCGCATGCCGCCCGACATCTCGTGCGGGTAGTTGTTGACCCGCTGCTCCGGATACGGGATGCCGACGATCTTCAGCAGCTCGACCGCCCGGTCCCAGGCCGACCGCTTGCTGACGTCGTGGTGCACGAGCACGGCCTCGGCGATCTGCTTGCCGATGGTGTAGACCGGGTTGAGCGAGGTCAGCGGGTCCTGGAAGATCATCGCCAGGTTCTTGCCGCGGATGCTGCTCATCTCGCGGTCGTTCTTGCCCAGCAGCTCCTCGCCGCGGAAGCGGGCCGAGCCGGTGATCTTCGCGGAGCCGGGCAGCAGGCCCATGAGCGCGAGCGACGTGACCGACTTGCCGGAGCCCGACTCGCCGACGATGCCGAGCGTCTCGCCGCGCCGCAAGGTGTACGACACCCCGCGGACCGCTTTGACGAGGCCGTCCTCGGTGGGGAACGAGACGCTGAGGTTGTCGACCTCCAGGACGGTGTCCGTCGCGGTGGGGCGGGTGTTGAGTTCGATGGAGGTCATCGGCGCACCAGTGTCTGTCGGGGGTCGAACGCGTCGCGCAGGCCGTCACCGATGAAGTTGACCGTCAGCGCGATGAGGATGATGAACAGGCCGGGGAAGTAGAACAGCCATGGCTGGTCCTGCACGGAGAGCTTGGCGTCGTTGATGAGCAGGCCCAGCGAGGTGTCGGGACGCTGCACGCCGAAGCCGATGAAGGACAGCGCGGTCTCGGCGAGGATCGTGGTCGCGATCGTGACGGTCGCGGCGACGATGATCGAGCCGAGCGCGTTGGGCAGCAGGTGCCGCACGATGATGCGCAGGTCGCTGGCGCCCATCGCCTTGGCCGCCTCGACGAACTCCTGCTCGCGCAGCGACAGCACGACGCCGCGGACGACCCGGGAGATGCCGGCCCAGGCCAGGAACGACAGCACGAGGGCGAGACCCCACCAGCTGGCGCCGCCCTGGAGGTTGATCGACAGGGTCACCGCGATCGCGATGCTGGGCAGTGTGAGCACCACGTCGGCGATGCGCATCAGCACGCCGTCGGCCCAGCTGCGGTAGAAGGCCGCGACGGCGCCCCACAGCGCGCCGAAGGTGGTGGCGATCAGCGCGACCAGCAGCGAGATCTTCAACGACTGCTGGGTGCCGCGCATGCTCTGGCCGAGCAGGTCGTGGCCGGCCTGGTCGGTGCCGAGCGGGTACTCCGCGGACGGCGGCGAGAAGCTCGGCCCGTCGATGTACGCGTAGTCGTACTTCCACACCATCGGCCCGACGAACGCGAACAGGACGATGAGCAGGAAGAGCACGAGACTGCCGACGGCGAGCTTGTGGCGCAGGAAGCGGCGGAGCACCAGCTCGGCCTGGGAGCGCTGACGCGTGGTCAGCACGGGGGTCGCCTCGGGGGCCTGGGTGGCCAGTGAGCTACTCATAACGGATCCTCGGGTCCAGCACGGCGTAGAGGAGGTCGGCGACGATGTTGAAGAGGATCACGACGACGCCGGAGACGAGCAGCCAGCCGAGCAGGGAGTTGACGTCCCGCCGCGTGACGGATTCCAGCAGATAGACGCCCATGCCTGACCAGTTGAAGACGGTCTCGGTGATCACCGCGCCGCCGAAGATGCCGCCGATGTCGACGGCCGTGATGGTGGCGAGCGGGATCAGGGCGGTGCGCAGGGCGTGGCGGACCATGACCTGCCGGCGCCGCAGACCTTTGGACCGGGCCAGCCGGACGTAGTCGCTGTTGAGGACCTCCAGCATCGCGCTGCGCTGATATCGGCTCCAGGCCGCGTAGGTGATGAGCGTCAGCGAGATGGTGGGCAGGACCATGTGCCCCGCGATGTCGGTGATCTTTCCCCACGTGTCGAACGAGTCGTGGTTGTAGTCCTGATCGCCCAGCGTGTAAAAGGCCTGCGAGCCGGTGCTCTGGTTGTACGCGACGCCGGCCTCCTTGAGCAGCAGCGCGAGCCAGAACGACGGGATCGACAGCGCGAGGAAGCCGACGAAGGTGAAGCCGTAGTCGACCTTGCTATACTGCTTGACCGCGCTCAGCACGCCGGAGACGACGGCGAGCAGGATGGCCAGCAGCATGGCGACGAAGACCAGCCGGAGCGTGACCCACAACCGGTCGCCGAGCTGCTCGCCGATGTTCAGGGTCTTCTCGGTGGACTGGCCGAAGTCGCCGTGCAGGATGAGGTTGCCCAGCCAGCTGATGTACCGCTCGACGAGCGGCTTGTCGAGGCCGAGCCGGTGGGCCTCCAGCTGTCTGGTCTCGAGCGGGACCGGTGGGTTCCGCGCTTCCATGTCGTCAATGGGGTTGCCCGACAGTGAGGCGATGACGAACACGAATATCGAGGCGGCGATGAGCACCGGAATTCCGATCAGGAGCCGGCGCACCGCATAGGCGATCATGAGTTTCCTCCGCTTATTGGCAGGTGCGGGAGGACCCCGGACGCACGCGGCGTCCGGGGTCCCCGTCGATCCGGTGCGTCAGGCCGCTTTCTGGCCCCACTCCTGGATGTTGTACGTCGGGCTCCACTGCGTCGCGTTGTCCCGGATGTTGACGTAGTCCGAGTAGGTGAACGTCAGCGTGGGCTTCTGCGCGATCGGGAGGACATAGGCCTCCTTCGACAGGATCTCGTCGCCCTGGTTGATCAGCTCGGCGGCCTTCTTCGGGTCGAGCGAGCGGGCACCCTCGTTGGTCAGCTTGTCGACCTCGGGGTTGGAGTAGCTGCCGTAGTTGCCGCCGTTGCCGGTGACCCAGTTCTGCTCGGCCGAGCCCTGGTAGAGCGGGCTGCCGACCCAGGCAAAGATGATCATGTCGTAGTCGGCCGTGGAGAGCGTCTTGCCCAGCGTCTCGGTGACCTCGATCTTGATGTCGAGACCGATGTTCTTCAGCGCCGCCTGGACCAGCTCACCGGTCGTGGCACGCAGCTGGTTGCCCTTGGTGTGACGGAAGCGCAGCGGCGGCACGGCCTCGCCGGACTTCGTGATGAGCTTGCCGCCCTCGATCTTGTAGCCGGCGTCGGTCAGGATCTTCTTGGCCTTCTCGACGTCACCGGAGCCCTGACCCGTGGGGGTCACGACGTCCTTGTAGTTCGGGTCGCCGGGGAAGAAGTTGTGGCTGCCGAGCGGCTTCGCGGCCTTGTCGAACACACCGTAGGTCTTGTCGATGACCGACTTGACATTGATCGCGGTGAAGATCGCCTGGCGCAGCGGGAGGTCGGCAAGGTACTTGTTCTTCAGGTTCAGGTCCAGGTGCTCCCACTGGTACCCGTGGCCGATGCGGTAGATGACACCGGGCGTCTCCGCCGCGCCGTTCACCAGCGCCGCGTTCGGCTGCGGCGACATGCCGGTGATCTCCTTGTTCTTCAGGGCCGGGATGACGCTGCCCTGGTCGATGACGAACTTGAAGACGACCTTGTCCAGGGACGGCTTGACCTTGCCGTACCACTTGTCGTTCTTCTTGAGCACCAGCGACTGGTCCTTGTTGAACGTGTCGATGACCAGCGGGCCGCCGGACCAGGTCGGCACGGTCTCGCTGAACCAGTTGGCGGCGCTGTTGACGCCCTCGGGCTTGTTCAGGTCGAAGCCCTGCTTGGTCGCGAGGTGCGCCGGGTACAGGCCGTCGGTGGAGTAGAGGCCCTTCCAGTCGGCGTAGGTCTTGCCGTCGTCGAAGGTCACCGTCACGGTCTTGCCGTTGTCGGAGCCGACGATGCTCTTGATCAGGTCATAGCCGGAGGTGCTGGCGGGCGTGCACTCCGAGCAGTGCTCCTTCTTCCCGGAGTTCTGCTTCCAGCCGAAGACGAAGTCGTCGGCACTGATCGCGGTGCCGTCGTTCCAGACCGCGTCGGCCTTGATCTTGTAGACCACGGTCTGCGGGTTCTGGTTGGTGAGCTCGGCCGAGGTCATGAGGTCCGAGTTGAGCTGGAGCTGCCCGCTCGGGTCGGACTTGTAGACCTGCGGGATGACGCCCGACAGCGCCTGCGAGGCGACGAGCGTGTTGCCCTCTTCAGTGGTGATGTTCCAGCTGGTGAAGCTCTGCTCGAGGCCGAAGATGTATTCACCGCCGGGCTTGGTGTTGCCGCTGTTGCAGGTGTTCGGGCTCTTCTCGCAGTCGGCGAAGCCGGCGTTGGACGTCGGCGTCTCCTTCTTGGTGTCACTCCCGCCACCGCAGGCGGTCAACGTGAGCAGCGAAGCCGCCGCGACCGCGACGAGGCTGGTGAGCCCCTTCGATCTCGTGCGCATGTCTCCTCCAGTCAGGAACGACAGCCCTGGCCACGATGAGTCCGCGGTCGCGGGCACGACCGTGGGCCAACCAGGCTGCGTTGTGGTGCCTAAAGGAAACGACGCGAGGGGCTACCTGCATAGAGGATGTAGAGATTCGTAACTGTCCCGTTATGCGGACTGTTGGCCGACCATTTACCCAACGAATCGGACGTTCTGAAGTGCGGTTGTTACAGATGGTGAAAGTAGATCTTGGCGACTCGCGTCCGAAATATCCGGGAAACATGCCTTCGAATCCGTCGAATCTACGCGAAGAGCGCCCGGCCCCAATAGTCGTCGGCGGCACGGAGGCCCGGAGGGCAGGCGAACAAACCACTTGACACGTGGCGGATGTACTCGTTGAGCGCGTCCTGCCGGGCGAGCCGGGTCTGCATGGGCACGAACTGCTTGCGCGGATCCCGCTGGTAGGCGATGAAGAACAGGCCGGCGTCGAGGCGGCCGAGCCCGTCGGAGCCATCGACGAAGTTGTATCCCCGGCGCAGCAGCCGGGCGCCCTCGTTGGCGTCGGGGTGCGCGAGCCGCACGTGCGCGTCCGCGGCGATGGCCGGCCCGCCGTCCGCGCCCTTCGCGTCGAACTTCGGCAGGTCGAACTCGGCCTTGCCGCCCAGCGGCGCGCCCTCGCCCTTGTCCCGGCCGATGATCGCCTCCTGCTCGCCGAGCGACGTGCGGTCCCACGTCTCGATGAGCATCCGGATCTTCCGGGTGACGACGTAGGAGCCGCCGGTCATCCACTCCGCGCCGTCGCCCGGCTGCACCCACAGCTGCTCCTTGAGCAGCTGGGTGTCCTCGGCCTTCAGGTTGGCGGTGCCGTCCTTGAACCCGAAGAGGTTGCGCGCCGTGACCTGGCCGCGGGAGGTCGACGAGGTGCGGCCGAAGCCCAGCTGCGTCCAGCGGACGCTGACCACCCCGAAGCCGATGCGGGCGAGGTTGCGCACGGCGTGCACCGCCACCTGCGGGTCGTGCGCGCACGCCTGGATGCAGATGTCGCCACCGGAGATCTCCGGCTTGAGCGCATCCTTGGCGAAGCGCGGCAGGTCGGCGAGGGCCGCCGACCGCCTGTCGGCGATGCCGAAGCGGTCCTTGCCGTCGGCGGTGCGGAACAGCGTCGGCCCGAAGCCGATCGTGAGCGTCAGGCCCGACGGCGGCAGGCCGATCGCCTCGCCCGTGTCGTCCGGGGCGGCCTCGGGGGCGCCGGCGACCGCGCCGATGTTGCCGGCGTCGCGGCCCGCGGTCATCCGCGCCGCCGCCATGGTCCACTTCTCCAGCAGCTCGACGAGCTCCGCCTTCTTGTCGGTGATGACGTCGAAGGCGACGAAGTGCAGGCGGTCCTGGGCCGGCGTGACGATGCCGGCCTGGTGCTCGCCGTAGAACGGGATCGCCGCACCCGCGTCGGCGGCCTGCGCCGGGTGGGTGGCGCCGTCGAGCAGGGTCGCTCCGGCCACGCCCGCGGCCGCGGCGCCGATGGCACCCGCGCCGGCGAGGCCGAGCATCTTGCGGCGATCCATCTGGTGTCCTTCCGTCGTCGCGGCCCCGGCCACCCCCGCGAGGGAGCGGCCGGGGCCGGCGGGCACTACTTGGCGGCTACGAGCGGGGCGACCTTGCTGATCGGCTCGGCGAGGGCGTTGATCGCGTCGCCGAGCTGCTTGAGCTCGGCCTCGGACAGCTCGTTGTGCAGCTTCCAGCCGTCGCCCTTGCGGTGCTTGTCGAGCTCGGCCTGCGCGGCGGCGAACTTGTCCTCGAGCGTCTTCGCGAGGGTGGCGTCCTTCTCCTCGATCACCGGCCGGAGCGCGGCGATCGCGGCGCGGGAGCCTTCGAGGTTGGCGGCGAAGTCCCACAGGTCCGTGTGCGAGAAGGTGTCCTCCTCGCCGGTGATCTTGCCGGTGGCGACCTCGTCGAGCAGCTCCTTGGCACCGTTGGCCAGGTTCAGCGGCGACAGCTGCACCTCGTTGGCCTTCGCCACGATCGTCTTGACGTCGGCGAGCAGCTTGTCGGCGGTCGGGCCGGACTTGCTGACGTCCTTGGCGACCCAGAGGTCCTTCTCGATCTTGTGGAAGCCGGTCCACTCCTGGACGGCCTCCAGATCCGCCTCGCGGGCGTCGATGGCCGGGTCGAGGTCGCCGAAGCTCTCCGCGACGGGCTCGATGCGCTCCCAGTACGTGCGGGCGATCGGGAAGAGCGTCTTGGCCTTCTCGATGTCGCCGGCCTTGACCGCGTCGACGAACTCGGTGGTCTTGTCGATCAGCGCGCCGGTCTGGCTCTTCACGTAACGCTGGTAGTCCTGCGTCGCCTGGGCGAGCTTCGCGTCGTCGGTGAGCGGCTTGGTCTCGCCGGTGGCCTTGAAGGCGCCGCGGATGCCCTTGCCGACCATGCCGGGCTTGCAGGCCGTCTCGTAGGTGCCGGCGGGCAGCTCGACGATGAGCTCGCGGCTCAGGCCGGGCGCCACGTTCTCGACCTCGCCCATGATCCGGTCCCCGGCGGCGAAGACGTAGAACTCGGTGACCTTGGCGCCCTTGTTGCTGACCGTGAACGTCACCGGCCCGGACGCGGCCTCGGTCGCGGAGACCTTGCACTCGGTGTCGGTCGCGGTGACGGCGATCTTGCCGTTGCCGGCCGCACCGGGCTTGGCGTCGTCCTTGCTGTCGCCGCAACCGGCGAGGCTCAGCGCCGCGGCAGTGCCCGCGCTCACCGCGATCAGGGCTGATTTACGCATGGTTCTCCTACGGAAGGTGAGGGGTGCGGGCGCTTCAGACGGAGGTGGAGACCGGCGCCGGCGCCGGCTTCGGGGTCTTCTTCAGCAGCGGCAGCAGGAACAGGACGAGGACCGGGATGCCGTAGACCAGCCAGGCGACCGTCTCCAGCACCGTCGGCTGCGGCGTGATGTTGAACATGCCGCGGAGCAGCTCGGCGTACCAGCTGTCGGGCGGCAGCGCGCCGGTCACGTCGTACGCGTGATTGTTGATCCCCGGCAGGACACCGCTCTCCTGCAGGTCGTGCACCCCGTACTTGAAGATCCCGGCGGCGACGAGCACCAGCAGCGCGCCGGTCCAGGTGAAGAAGCGGGTCAGGTTGATGCGGACGGCGCTGATGTAGAGCAGCCAGCCGAGCACGACCGAGGTGAGCAGGCCGAGGCTGATGCCGATCAGCGGCTCGGCGGAGTCCTGCGTGCCCTGGGCCGCGGCGTAGAACAGGATCGAGGTCTCCAGGCCCTCGCGGACCACGGCGAGGAAGGCCATGCCGGCGATCGCCCACGCGCCGACCTGGATCGCCTCCTCGAGCCGCCCGCGCAGCTCGGCGGCCATCCGGCGGGCCATCCGGCGCATCCAGAAGATCATCCAGGTGACGAAGACCACGGCGGCGAACGACGCGCACGCCTCGAACAGCTCCTGCTGCTCGAAGCTGAGGGTCGCCGCGCCCGCCTCGAGGAGGGCGGCGAAGCCGATGGAGAGCAGCGCGGCGGCGGCCACCCCGGCCCATACGAACTTCAGCAGGGGCTTGCGCTCGCTCTTGACCAGGAATGCGACGAGAATGGAGACCACCAGGGTGATCTCGAGCCCTTCACGCAGGCCGATCAGGTAGATGGCGGTCATTCAGGGCTCCGCAGGTTAGCCGAACCTTACTTAGGTCAGCGTTACCTTACCGGCAGGCCGCAGTGTTCTACAAGTTGTAGAAGCGCGAAGGGCCCGGCCGCGTGAACGGCCGGGCCCTTGGTGCTGCTCAGCGCCTACTCGGCGCCGCTTGGTGCCTGCTTCGTGCCTGCTTCGTGCCTGCTTCGTGGTAGCGAGGCGGCTCAGTAGCGGTAGTGCTCGGGCTTGTAGGGGCCCTCGACCGGCACGCCGAGGTACTCGGCCTGCTTCTTGGACAGCTCGGTGAGCTTGACGCCGAGGGCGTCCAGGTGCAGCCGGGCGACCTTCTCGTCGAGGTGCTTGGGCAGCGTGTAGACGCCGACCGGGTAGTCCTCGAGCTTGGTGAAGAGCTCGATCTGCGCGATGACCTGGTTGGTGAAGCTGTTGGACATCACGAAGCTCGGGTGGCCGGTCGCGTTGCCCAGGTTGAGCAGGCGGCCCTCCGACAGCACGATGATCGAGTGGCCGTCGTCGAACTTCCACTCGTCGACCTGCGGCTTGATGTTGATCCGCTTGACGTCGGAGCGCTTGGCCAGGCCGGCCATGTCGATCTCGTTGTCGAAGTGGCCGATGTTGCCGACGATCGCCTGGTGCTTCATCTGCGCCATGTGGTCGGCGGTCAGCACGTCGAGGCAGCCGGTCGCGGTGACGAAGATGTCGGCCGTGGAGACGACGTCCTCGATGGTGGCGACCTGGTAGCCGTCCATGGCGGCCTGCAGCGCGCAGATCGGGTCGACCTCGGTGACGATGACGCGGGCGCCCTGGCCGCGCAGCGACTCCGCGCAGCCCTTGCCGACGTCGCCGTAGCCGAACACGACCGCGACCTTGCCGCCGATCAGCACGTCGGTGGCCCGGTTGATGCCGTCGATGAGCGAGTGGCGGCAGCCGTACTTGTTGTCGAACTTCGACTTGGTGACCGAGTCGTTGACGTTGATCGCCGGGAAGAGCAGCTTGCCCTGCTGGTGCATCTCGTAGAGCCGGTGCACGCCGGTGGTGGTCTCCTCGGTGACGCCCTTGATGCCGGCGGCGACCTTGGTCCAGCGGCCCTTGTCCTCGCTCAGCGAGGTGTGCAGCAGCTGGAGGATGACCGCGTACTCCTCCGAGTCGGCCGTGTCGACCGCCGGGACCGCGCCGAGGCCCTCGAACTCGGCACCCTTGTGCACGAGCAGCGTGGCGTCACCGCCGTCGTCGAGGATCATGTTGGGCGCCTCGCCGTCCGGCCACAGCAGGACCTGCTCGGTGCACCACCAGTACTCCTCCAGGGTCTCGCCCTTCCAGGCGTAGACCGGGATGCCGGACGGGTTCTCCGGCGTGCCCTCGGGGCCGACCGCGATCGCGGCGGCGGCGTGGTCCTGCGTCGAGAAGATGTTGCAGCTGGCCCAGCGCACCTGCGCGCCGAGCGCGGCGAGGGTCTCGATCAGCACCGCGGTCTGGATCGTCATGTGCAGCGAACCGGTGATCCGCGCGCCCCGCAGCGGCTGCGACGCGGCAAACTCACGGCGGATCGCCATCAGGCCGGGCATCTCGTGCTCGGCGAGCTGGATCTCCTTGCGCCCGAAGGCCGCGAGGGAGAGATCGGCCACCTTGAAGTCACCCTCGGCGACGGTCTTCGGGCGGTCTCCCTGGGCGATCCGCGGCGGCAGCGTGCTGGTCATGCAGTCTCCTGGTCTGTGGGCCGGATCTGGATCTGGGCCCGAATGCGAGCCGCGCTGATCGACCAGTCGCGGCCAGGCCCAAAGCGGCGCGACTCTTACGGTACGCGGCAGGCCATCAGGGACGCCCACCGGCCTTTGGACAGCGCACGGGGCGGTGAGATCACTCTCACCGCCCCGTGCTTCCCCCCGGTTTGGCTCCCCCGCGTGAGGCTCAGACTCAACGTCGAACCCTGCGTAGTCAGAACACTACCCTGTGCAGTCGCAATGTCAAGGCAAATCCGGACAAGATGCCGCGCTTTGGGTTGCGTTTTACGGGGTGGCGGCCTGGAAGACGTCGCCCTCGCCGCTGACCGCCAGCTCCCCCCGGGACGCCGGGGCGAAGGCCGCCTGACCGGACTCGAGGGTGACCGGCAACACGCCGTCGTCGACCCGGACCCCGCCGCGCACGCACAGCACGATCCGCGGGCCGCCGCCGGGCAGCCGGACCGCCGGGGTGCCGGCGTCCAGGACCGCCCGGTGCAGGGTGAAGTCGTCGACCGGCACCGGCCAGGTCACGAGGCCCGGCCCGAGCTGCGTGGCACGCGTGACGGGGTCGTCGAGCACCTCGAAGCGCAGCACCCGCAGCAGCTCCTCGACGTCGACGTGCTTCGGCGTCAGGCCGCCGCGCAGCACGTTGTCGGAGGCCGCCATGATCTCCACGCCGACGCCCCGCAGATAGGCGTGCAGGTTGCCCGCTGGCATCCAGACCGCCTCGCCGGGGTGCAGCCGGACCCGGTTGAGCAGCATCGCGACGATGACGCCGGCGTCCCCGGGGTACTGCGCGGCGAGCTCCACGGCCAGGGCGTAGACCCCGCCGCGGCCGGCGCACGCGGCCACGACGTCGTCGACCAGCCCCGCGTCGGGCTTGGCCAGCAGGCCGCGCACCGCGTCGTGCAGGGCGGCGGCCTTGTCGTCCTGGCGCAGCGCGCCGATGGTCTCCTCCAGCCCGGCGACGCCGAGCGCGGCCAGGTCCGCCGCGGTGACCGCCGGGTCCCGGAAGCCGCACAGCGCGTCGAACTCGGTGAGCGCGACCAGCATCTCCGGCTTGTGCCACGCGTCCACGTAAGACGGGTGACCCGCCGCGTGCGCCTCCCGGGCCTGGGCGAGCGTCGGGTGCGCCTGCAGCGACAGCGGCTGGGCCGCCGCGAGGATCTTCAGCAGGAAGGGCAGCCGGGCTCCGAAGCGCTCGACCCCGGCCGCGCCGAGCAGGCCCACCGGGTCCGTGGCGATCGCGTCGGTGAGGGGCGTGCCGCTCACCGCGAGGTGGGACGGGCTCCCGGGGTGCGCGCCCATCCACAGCTCCGCCTCCGGCTCTTCCGTCGGCGCCGGGCGGCCCTGCAGCGCGGCGATCGCGGTCTGCGACCCCCACGCGTACTTGCGGATCGGACTATCGAGCAGCTCCACGCTAGTGCGCCTCCGCGGTGTCCGTCAGGTCCGTCAGGTCCGGCGCTGAGGCCGGCTTGCCTGCCTGGTAGATGTCGGGCTCCAGGTAGATGATGCGGGCGATCGGGACCGCCGCCCGGATCCTGGCCTCGGCCGCGTCGATGCCACGGGCGACCTCGCCCGCGGTCTCGTCGTGCCGCACCGCGATCTTCGCCGCGACCAGCAGCTCGTCGGGGCCCAGGTGCACGGTGCGCATGTGGATCAGCGACTCGACCTCGGGCCCCGCGACGATCGCCGCCCTGATCTGCGCGATCTGCTCCGGGGTCGCGGCCTCGCCGACGAGCAGCCCCTTCATCTCGATCGCGAGAATGGCGGCGACCACGATGAGCAGGACGCCGATGGCGGCCGTGCCGATGCCGTCCCAGACGCCGTCGCCGGTGATCAGGGTCAGCCCGACGCCGAACAGCGCGAGGACCAGGCCGACGAGGGCGGCGAGGTCCTCGAGCAGGATGACCGGCAGCTCCGGCTGCTTCGCCCGGCGGACGAACTGCCACCAGCTGGCGTCACCCTTGATCTTCTTGGTCTCCAAGATGGCGGTGCGGAAGGACAGGCCCTCCATGACGATCGCGACGACCAGCACGGCGACCGGGACCCACTGCCACGTGTCGATCGGCTCCGGGTGGCCGATCTTGTGCCAGGCCTCGTACAGCGCGAAGACACCACCGACGAAGAACAGCACGACCGCGACGACGAACGCGTAGACGTAGCGCTCGCGGCCATAGCCGAAGGGGTGCTCGGCGTCGGCGCGCCGCTTGGACTGCCGCCCGCCGAAGAGCAGCAGCCCCTGGTTGCCGGAGTCGGCGACGGAGTGGATCGCCTCGGCGAGCATCGACGACGAGCCGGTGAGCGCGAACGCCACGAACTTCGTGACGGCGATGCCGAGATTCGCGAACAGGGCCGCGACAACGGCCTTCGTCCCACCCTCTGCGCTCATGGACTGACCAGCTCCTTCATCTCCGAGACCGCGGGCACGGCCATCGGGTCGAAGCCGTGCGCGAGTCCAAGATAGATCGAAGCGAAGTCGGGCACCGCGACGAGAGACGCAAGTCGCTCCAGGGCCGAGCCGCCCTCGGCGGTGATCAGGCTCACCCGCACGCCGCGGCGCTCGGCGAGCTGCTGGACCGCCTCGGCGCGCTTCTCCTCGACGGCCGAGGGCTCGCCGTCGGCCTCCTCCTCGTCCGCGGAGAGGCCGCCGTCGCGCAGCAGCACCAGCCGCAGCCGGGTCACCGACTCGTCCTCGTCGGACGGGTCGGCGAAGATGTCGCGGCCCGCCTCGGCCAGCCCGCCGTAGACGCCGTCGAGCAGGCCGACCCTGCCGCGGCCCGCCTCGCCGAGGGCGCCGGCGACTGCCGGGTAGCGGGCGTTGGCGGCGAGGGTGTCGCCGAAGCGCCGGGCCGCGACGTTCGCCAGCGGCGAGGAGCCCCACACGATCGGCACGGACCGGGCCAGGTCGAGCGCGAGGCTCTTGCCCGGGTTGACGAACGACTCGAGGGTCATCCGGCACCGGTCGGCGTCGGCGTCGAGCCGGGAGGCCGTCTCCGCGAAGTCCGCCTCGTTGACCTTGACCAGGCCGAGCTGCCGGCCGGCGAGCAGCACCGGCACGGCGAGACCCCACAGGCTGGCGCGGGCCGGCGCCCGGCGCGGCACCGGGATGAACGGCGCCCGGAAGCGGTCGGCGAGCGCGTGCAGCTGCGTGTCGGGGGCGCCGATCGCGACGAGCCGGGCACCGCGGCGGCCGGCGGCCTCGGCGGCCGCGAGGGCCTCCGGGGAGCGGCCCGACGCGGACACGGCGATGACGACGTCGGCGGCGCCGACCCAGCCGGGGATGCCGGCGCTGCGGTGCGCGAGGACCGGCACCGGGCAGCGGGGGCCCGCCACCGTCTCCAGGATGTCGCCGGTGCGGGCGGCGGTGCCGACCCCGGCGACGACGACCGCCCGGGGGCGGCCCTCGTCGGCCAGGGCGCTCAGGTCGGTCTCCGCGGCGAGCGCCGCCGACTCGCGGACCTGGGCGCCGGCCGACGCGGTGGCGCGCAGCATGCCGCCCGGGTCGTTGCGCTCCAGCGCGGCGGCGTCGTCGAGCAGCGACAGGTCGATCTCGCGATGGCCGCGGACGCCCGCGGTGCCTTCGAGCGGGTTCACGCGGCACCACCTTCGGTGAGAGGGGCGGCACCACCGGTGACCGGGCCGCCGTCTTCGGGGAGCTGGACGCCGCCTTCGGGGAGCCGGGCCTCGTCGAGCAGGAGGACGGGGATGCCGTCCCGGATCTCGAAGATCCGGCCGCAGGACGTGCAGGTCAGCGTCTGCGCCGCCGCGTCGAGCGTGAGCTCGGCGTGGTGCTCGTCGGGGCAGCGCAGGATGGACAGCAGGGCGGGGTCGACGGACACGTCTGATCCAACTCCTTCTAGCAGCGTTCGTCAGCGGCGGATGACGGCAAGCATTTCATCGCGCAGGGCTGCCATCCGCTCGGCGGTCGGCGCCTCAACGTTAAGCCGCAAAAGAGGCTCCGTGTTGGACGGGCGCACGCTGACCCAGCTGCCGTCGGGAAAGTCCAGCGTGATCCCGTCGAGGTGGTCGACCGGGACCGGATACGCCGCCTGGATCTCGGCCAGCTTCGCGGCCGGGTCGGCGACCGTGGAGTTGATCTCCCCGGAGTCCGCGTAGCGGACGTAGTCCTTGGTCAGCGCCGACAGGGGGGCGGCCTGCCCGCCGAGCATCGCGAGGGTGTGCATCGCGGCGAGCATGCCCGTGTCGGCGCCCCAGAAGTCGCGGAAGTAGTAGTGCGCGGAGTGCTCGCCGCCGAACACCGCGCCGGTCCTGGCCATCTCGGCCTTGATGAACGAGTGCCCGACGCGGGTGCGCACCGGGGTGCCGCCGTGCTCCCGCACGATCTCCGGCACGGCCCGCGAGGTGATGAGATTGTGGATGATCGTGGCGCCGGGCGCCTTCGCCAGCTCCCGCACCGCCACCATCGACGTGATCGTCGAGGGTGAGACGGCCTCACCCCGCTCGTCGACGACGAAGCAGCGGTCGGCGTCGCCGTCGAAGGCCAGGCCCAGGTCGGCGCCGGTCTCGCGGACCTTCGCCTGCAGGTCCACCAGGTTGGCCGGCTCCAGCGGGTTGGCCTCGTGGTTGGGGAAGGAACCGTCCAGCTCGAAGTACAGCGGGACGATCGTCAGCGGCAGGCCGTCGCCGAGCACCGCCGGCACCGTGTAGCCGCCCATGCCGTTGCCCGCGTCGACGACGACGGTGAGCGGGCGGATGCCGCTCAGGTCGACCAGGCCGCGCAGGTACGCCGCGTAGCCGGCCAGCATGCCGCGCTGCTCGATCCCGCCCTCACGCCCGCCGGCCGGCGGCTCACCGCGGCCTTCCAGGATCGCCTGGGCCCGCTCGCGGATCTCGGCGAGACCCGAGTCCTGCCCGACGGGCTTCGCACCCTGCTTGCAGAGCTTGATGCCGTTGTACTGGGCGGGATTGTGACTCGCCGTAAACATGGCACCGGGGAGGTCGAGCGTGCCGGAGGCGAAGTACAGCAGGTCCGTCGAGCCCAGCCCCGCCTCGACGACGTCGGCGCCCTCAGCCCGTACACCTGCCGCGAACGCCGAGGCGAGCGCCGGACCCGACTCGCGCATGTCGTGCGCCGTCACGACGCGCTCCGCGAACTCTCCCCGGCTACGCAGCGTCTGCACGAACGCGCGGCCGAGCGCCGCCGCGACCGGCTCGTCGAGCTGATCGGGCACGGTCCCCCGCACGTCGTAGGCCTTGACGATCCGGCTCAGGTCGATCACAGTCCGTGCTCCTGTCGTGGGCGCTGGTCCTACCGCGAAGCCTAGTGCCGCAAAGTTCGGCACACGTGTCAGTCCGGAGTTGCCGGTGTTAGTTCATGTCTCCAGTGTGGTACAGGGGGAGACATGGCCGAGGAAGGGAACTCCACCAGGGCGATCATCGCCGCGTTCGCCGCCAACCTCGGCATCGCCGTCAGCAAGTTCGTCGCGTTCCTCTTCACGGGTTCCTCGGCGATGCTGGCCGAGGCCGTGCACTCGGTGGCGGACACCACCAACCAGCTGCTGCTGCTGGTCGGCGGCCGCCGCGCCAAGCGGGAGGCGTCGCCGCTGCACCCGTTCGGCTACCAGCGCTTCCGCTACTTCTACGGGTTTCTGGTGACGCTCGTCATCTTCCTGGTCGGCGGCGTCTTCGCGCTGTTCGAGGGGTACGAGAAGCTGCACTCCCCCGAGCCGGTCGAGTCGCCGGTGTGGGCGTTCGCGGTGCTCGGCGTGTCGATCGCGCTGGAGTCCTTCTCGCTGCGCACGGCGGTGCACGAGGCGCAGCCCGAGCGGCGGGGGCTGCCCTGGCTGCGGTTCATCAGGACCACCCGCTCGCCGGAGCTGCCGGTGGTGCTGGCCGAGGACTTCGGCGCGCTGACCGGCCTGTTCTTCGCCGTCGTCGGCATCACCCTCGCCGTCGTCACCGGCGACGGCCGGTGGGACGCGGCCGGGACGATCGCGATCGGCATCCTGCTCGTCGTCATCTCGATCACGCTGTCGATGCGGATGCGCAGCCTGCTGATCGGCGAGTCCGCCGACCAGGAGACGCTGCGGCGCATCGAGGCGGCCGTCGAGCCTTTCGTCGAGCGGCTGATCCACCTGCGCACCATGCACCTCGGCCCCGACCAGCTGCTGATCGCTGCCAAGGTCGCGTTCAGCCCCGGCGAGACGGTGGCGCACGCCGCGGAGGCGATCAACCGGGCCGAGGCGCGCATCCGCGAGGACCTGGACGACGAATGCCTCATCTTCCTGGAGCCCGACGTCTGGGACCAGCGCCTGCACGAGACGGAGGCCAAGCCGCCGGGCTCCGCGGCCGCTACAGCTGCAGACCCGTCAGCACCATGACGCGGTCCTCGGTGTAGTCGGTCATGGCGCTGGCGAGGCCCTCGCGCCCGACGCCGCTGGCCTTGGCGCCGCCGTAGGGCATCTGGTCGGCGCGGTAGCTGGGGACGTCGCCGACGACGATGCCGCCGACGTCGAGCACCCGGTGGGCCTCGAAGGCGCGGTCGAGACGGCGGGTGAAGACGCCGGCCTGCAGCCCGTACTGCGAGTCGTTGACGGCGGCGAGCCCGGCCTCGTCGGACGCCACCCGCTCGAGCACGAGGACGGGGCCGAAGACCTCCTCGCAGACGACCTTCGCGTCGCGGGGCACGTCGGTCAGGACCGTCGGGGCATAGGAGGCGCCGTCGCGGGTGCCACCGGTGAGCAGCTTCGCGCCCGCCGCGACGGCCTCGCCGACCCAGGACTCGACCCGCTCGGCGGCGTCCCGGCTGATCATCGGGCCGACGTCGGTGGCGTCCTCCCACGGCGAGCCGGTCACCTGCGCCTCGACCGCCGCGACCAGGCGCTCGGTGAGCGTGTCGAAGTGCCGGTCGTGGACATACACCCGCTGCACCGCGATGCAGCTCTGCCCTGCCTGGTAGTTGGAGAACGTCGCGACGCGGGTCGCGGCCCAGTCGAGGTCGTCCCAGTCCTCACAGACCAGGACCGCGGCGTTGCCGCCGAGCTCGAGCGTGACGTGCTTGCGGGGCACGGCCTCGCGGATCCCCCAGCCGACCGGGCCGGAGCCGGTGAAGGACACCACCGGCAGGCGCGGGTCGGCGACCAGGGCCGGCGCCCGGTCGTTGGGGATCGGCAGGACCGACCACATGCCTTCGGGCAGGTCGGTCTCGGCGAGGATCTCGCCGAGCAGCAGCGCGCTGAGCGGGGTCGCCGGCGCCGGCTTCAGCACGATCGGCGCGCCGACCGCGATCGCCGGGGCGACCTTGTGCGCGACCAGGTTCAGCGGGAAGTTGAACGGGGCGATGCCGAGCACCGGCCCCTTCGGCACGCGCTTGACCAGGGCGATCCGGCCGGTCGCGGCGGGGTCGGTGTCGAGGCGCTGCACGGCGCCGGAGAAGCGGCGGGCCTCCTCGGCGGCCCAGCGGAACGTGGACACCGCCCGGCCCACCTCACCCCGGGACCACTTCAGGGGCTTGCCGTTCTCCCCCGTGATCAGCCGGGCGAACTCCTCCGCGCGCTCCTTCAGCCGGGCGCTCACGTGGTCCAGCGCCGCGGCCCTGACGCTCGCCGGGAGGGCGGCCGCCTGCCTCTGGACGGCGGCGGCCGCCGCGACCGCCTCCTCGACCTGCGCCGGGGTGGCGTTGGCGGTGCTGCCGACCACGCGGCCGTCGAACGGGTGGCGGATCTCGACGACGTCGTCGCTGCTCGCCGGTCGGCCGGCGATGAAGAACGGGGTCACACTGAAAGCCTACGCCGCTTCACAACATGGAAACAGTTGCTCAAGGGGTTGTGCACTGCGGAATCGGTGGAAGGATGTGGCTGCCGGCACTCAAAGGAGTGGACATGACCAAGCAACTGCAGAACTTCATCGACGGCGCCCACGTGCAGCCCGCCGACGGCCGTTATTCGGACCTGATCGACCCCTCGACCGGTGAGGTGTTCGCCTCCGCGCCGGTCTCGGGCGAGGCCGACGTCGACCGCGCGGTGAAGGCGGCCAGCAAGGCGTTCGAGACCTGGCGCGACGCCACGCCCGCGGAGCGGCAGCGGGCGCTGCTGAAGCTGGCCGACGCGATGGAGGACCGCGCGGCCGAGCTCATCGACGCCGAGTGCCAGAACACCGGCAAGCCGCGGGCCCTGACCACCAGCGACGAGCTGCCCCCGGCCGTGGACCAGGTCCGGTTCTTCGCCGGCGCCGCCCGCGTCCTGGAGGGCAAGTCCGCCGGGGAGTACATGAAGGGCCACACCAGCTACGTGCGCCGCGAGCCGATCGGCGTCTGCGCGCAGGTGACGCCGTGGAACTACCCGCTCATGATGGCGATCTGGAAGATCGCGCCGGCCCTCGCCGCGGGCAACACCGTCGTGCTCAAGCCGTCGGACACCACCCCCGTGTCGACGCTGCTGCTGGCCGAGCTGGCCGCGGAGTTCCTGCCGCCGGGCGTGCTCAACGTGGTCACCGGCGACCGGGACACCGGCCGGGCCCTGGTGTCGCACCCCGTGCCGCAGTTCGTGTCGATCACCGGCTCGGTCCGCGCGGGCCGCGAGGTGGCGGGCGCCGCCGCGCCCATGCTGAAGCGCACCCACCTGGAGCTCGGCGGCAAGGCGCCGGTCGTCGTGTTCGACGACGCGGACCTGGCGGCGGCGGCCGAGGCGATCGCGGTCGCCGGCTACTTCAACGCCGGCCAGGACTGCACCGCCGCGACCCGCGTGCTCGCCGGCCCCGGCATCTACGACGACTTCGTGGCCGCGATCGCCGAGCAGGCCGCCGCGACGAGGACCGGCGCGCCCGACGACGAGGACGTGCTCTACGGCCCGCTCAACAACGCCAACCAGCTGGCCCGGGTCGCCGGCTTCATCGACCGGCTGCCCGACCACGCGAAGCTCGACGCGGGCGGCGCCCGGGTCGGCGACCGGGGCTACTTCTACTCCCCCACCGTCGTCTCCGGCCTGCGCCAGGAGGACGAGATCATCCAGGACGAGGTCTTCGGCCCCGTCATCACCGTGCAGCGCTTCACCGACGAGGACGAGGCGGTCCGCTGGGCCAACGGCGTCGAGTACGGGCTGTCGTCGTCGGTCTGGACGAGGGACCACGGCCGGGCGATGCGGATGACCCGCCGGCTCGACTTCGGCTGCGTGTGGGTGAACGCCCACATCCCGATCGTCGCGGAGATGCCGCACGGCGGCTTCAAGTCCTCCGGCTACGGCAAGGATCTGTCCATGTACGGGCTGGAGGACTACACCCGGATCAAGCACGTCATGCACAACATCGAGCTGTGATGACGGCGTCCGAGGACCTCCACAGGCGCCGCAGTGCCGCGGTCGCGCGCGGTGTCAGCAGCATGATCTCGTCCTATGTGGACCACGCGTCGGGCGGCACGCTGTCCGACGTGGACGGTCGCGAGTGGATCGACATGGCCGCCGGCATCGCCGTCACCAACGTCGGCAACAGCTCGCCGAAGGTCGTCGAGGCGGTGCGGCGCCAGGTCGAGCGCTTCACCCACACCTGTTTCATGATCGCGCCGTACGAGGGTTACGTCGCGGTCTGCGAGCAGCTCAACGCGCTGACCCCGGGCGCGTTCGAGAAGCGCTCGGCGCTGTTCAACTCCGGCGCCGAGGCGGTGGAGAACGCGGTGAAGATCGCCCGGCACGCGACCGGGCGGCAGGCGGTCGTGGTGTTCGACCACGCGTACCACGGCCGCACCAACCTCACGATGGCCCTGACCGCCAAGGCGATGCCCTACAAGCACGGCTTCGGTCCGTTCGCCGGCGAGATCTACCGCGTGCCGATGTCCTACCCCTTCCGCGACGGCCTCTCCGGCCCCGACGCGGCCGCGCTCGCCGTCGGCATGATCGAGAAGCAGGTCGGCGCCGGCCAGGTCGCCGCCGTGCTCATCGAGCCGGTCCAGGGCGAGGGCGGCTTCATCGTGCCCGCGCCCGGCTTCCTGCCGGCGATCGCCGCGTGGGCCCGGTCCGCGGGGGCGCTCTTCGTCGCCGACGAGATCCAGACCGGCTTCTGCCGCACCGGCGAGTGGTTCGCCTCGACCCACGAGGGCCTGGAGCCCGACCTGATCACCACCGCGAAGGGCATCGCCGGCGGGCTGCCGCTCGCCGCGGTGACCGGCCGGGCCGAGGTGATGGACGCCGTGCACGCCGGCGGTCTCGGCGGCACGTACGGCGGCAACCCCGTCGCCTGCGCGGCCGCCCTGGCCTCGATCGAGACCATGGTGGAGCTGGACCTGGCCGCCGCGGCCCGGCGGATCGAGTCGGTCATGCGCCCGCGCCTGGAATCCCTCGCCGCCGCCCACCCGCACATCGGCGAGGTCCGCGGCCGGGGCGCCATGCTCGCCCTGGAGATCGTCGTGCCGGACTCCTCCGGCCCGGCGGGACCCACCCCGGACCCGGTGAGGACCGCGGCGATCCAGAAGGCGGCCCACGCGGCCGGCCTGCTCCTGCTCACCTGCGGCACCTACGGCAACGTGATCCGCTTCCTGCCACCCCTGGTCATGGACGACGCCACCCTCGGCCGAGCCCTGGACATCCTGGAGTCCGCGCTGTGACACCGTCCCCGGCCGGGCCCGACCGTCAGACCATGTCGTGCTCGGCCGGGGCGGTGTCGAGGAGCCAGGCCAGCGGCATGCTCGCCCGGGCCTCGTAGTGGTCGTCCTCGAGGCGGTGCATGGTGACGGTCCGCGCGCCGTCCCGGCCGACCACCCAGTACCGCGGGATACCGGCGGCCGCGTATTCGACGCGCTTGGTGACGGTGTCCAGGCCTTCGGTCCCGGCGGAGACGACCTCGGCGACGAGGAGGACGTCGGTGGCCGGCAGCCACTCGCCGCCGGTCTGCCGCTTGCTCCACACCATCAGGTCCGGGATGCGCCCCCCGCTGCAACCGTCCCGTCCGGGGACGCGGAGCCCGAGCGCGTGCGCGAAGCGGTCAACCGAGACCCCGGCAGTGCAGAGCCACATGATGAGCCGGCTGACGACGGTCGCGTGCGCGACGCACTCCGCCGGCAGGACCGACAGGACGCCCTCAGGACTGAGCTCGTAGCGATGGAACTCGTCCGTGGTCATCATCGCGGTGAGGTCGTCGAGCGTGGCCGCGAACGGCATGTGCCTGCCGACCACTTCTGCGCTCATGCCGACAAGTCTAGCGGCCGTCCAGGAGGGGCCGGCGCGGGTCCCAGGGGTCGCCGCGGCGGCGTCTGGCGATGGCGGACAGGGCTTCGAGGACGACGCGGTTGGCGAGGTACGCGGTGATCTCGGCGTGGTCGTACGGCGGGGAGACCTCGACGACGTCGATGCCGGCGATCGGCAGCTCGTAGCAGCAGCGGCGGACGGCGTCGAGGAGCTGGCGGGAGGTGAGGCCGCCGGGCTCGGGGGTGCCGGTGCCGGGGGCCATGCCGGGGTCGACCACGTCGACGTCGACGGAGAGGAAGACGCCGTCGCAGTCGTCGGTGGCGATCGTGAACGCCTCGGTGAGGCACTCGTCGAGGCCGCGGGCCACGATCTCGGTCATCTCGTAGGAGCGCATGCGCTGGGCCGCCATCCAGTCCAGCGTGGCCGGGCCCGGCCAGTACCCGCGCAGGCCCAGCTGCAGGAAGCGGTCGCCGCGGACCGCGCCGGACTCGATGAGGCGGCGCATCGGCTGGCCGTGGCCGACGAGGGAGCCGAACTCGGTGTCGCCGGTGTCGGCGTGCGCGTCGAAGTGGACCATGGAGACGCGGCCGTGGCCGACGTGCCGGGCCACGCCGGTGGCGTCCGGCCACGCGATCGTGTGGTCGCCGCCGAGGATCACGGGGATGGCGCCGGTGGCTGCGACCGTGTGCACCGCCTCCTCCAGGTGGCGCACCGAGCCCGCCGCGTCGCCGGAGAACATCTCGACGTCGCCGGCGTCGTACACGCGCAGGTCGCGCAGCGGGTCGACGCGCAGGGCGAGGGACGGGCGGGATCCGTCGTGGGCCAGGTAGCAGGCCTGCCGGATGGCGCCGGGCCCGAAGCGGGTCCCGGGCCGGTGCGAGGTGCCGCCGTCGAAGGGGGCGCCGATGATGACCGCGTCCGCGGCCGGGAGGTCCGCGAGATCGCAGGCCGGCACCCCGAGGAAGGTGACGTCAGGTCCGTACATAGGACCGTATCTGGTCATTTTTCCTGCATACCCCACGGCGAGCCGTATGCGGTGAGCAGCTCCAGGAACGGCTTCGGCGGCAGCGCCTCCGGGCCGAGGACGCCGCGGCCCGACCACTCGCCCGAGGCCAGGAGCTCCAGCGCCACCACCGGATTGATCGCCGTCTGCCACACGACGGCCTGCGAGCCGTACTCGGCCATCGACCACTCGTTGTCGACCACGTGGTACAGGTAGGTGCTGCGAGCGGCTCCCGCCTTGTCCAGGCCGGTGACGAGCGTGCCGGCGCAGGTCTTGCCGCGCATGCGGTCGCCCAGGCCGGCCGGGTCGGGCAGGCAGGCGGCGACCACGTCCCGCGGCGCCACCTCGACGCCGCCGACCCGGACCTTGCGGGTCGAGTCGAGGCCGAGCTTGTGCAGGGTCTTGAGCACGTCGATGAACTCGTCGCCGAGGCCGTACTTGAACGTGACCCGGCGGCAGTCGACCCAGCGCGGGATGAGCAGGACCTCTTCGTGCTCGACGTTGACGCACTCGACCGGGCCGATGCCCTCCGGGAAGTCGAAGACCTCAGGCTCGGAGAAGGGCGCCGTAGTGTACCAGCCGCGGTCGCGTTCCCAGACGACCGGCGGGTTCAGGCACTCCTCGATCGTGGTCCAGATGGAGAAGCTCGGCGCGAAGTCGTAGCCGTCCACCACGAGGTTGGCGCCGTCGCGGACGCCGACCTCGTGGATCTCGGAGAAGAGCTCGTCGGCGGCGTACCGGGCGAAGACGTCGGACAGCCCGGGCTCGACGCCGATGCCGACGAGCGCGAGCCGGTCGGCGGCCTCCCACGTCGCGGCGGCGGCGAACTGCTCGTCGCCGAGCTTCACCCCGGTCTCCGCGTACGGGGCGGTGGGGTGCGGTGAGGACAGCGACATGGCCATGTCGAGGTAGTGCGCGCCGGCGGCGAAGGCGCCCTCGAAGATCGGCATGACGAACCGGGGATCCACGGCGTTGAGCACGTGCGTGATCGCAAACGAGCGGCAGAGCTCCGCCACGGCGTCCGCGGACGAGGCGTCGATCTGAGCCGCGACGAACCGGGCGTCCATGACGGCCGCCCGCGCGCGGTCCAGCGAATAGTCGGCGACGACACAAGCGGAGAAGAACGACCGGCGGGCGAGGATGCGCGCGGCGGCGGAGCCGACGCCACCGGCGCCGACGATGAGCAGGCGCATCGGTCAGCCCTTCTGACGGGAGCGGCGCATGGCGGGGACCTGGCCGATGAGCACGACCAGGAAGGAGATGACGAACATGGCGGTGCCGATCACGTTGATCTGCGGCGGGATGCCCCGCTGCGAGGCGCCCCAGACGAACATCGGGAACGTGACGGTGCTGCCGGAGTTGAAGTTGGTGACGATGAAGTCGTCGAAGGACAGCGAGAAGGACAGCAGTGCCGCCGCGACGATGCCGGGCATGACCAGCGGCAGCGTGACCCGCAGGAAGGTAGAAGCCTCGTTGGCGTAGAGGTCCATAGCGGCCTCCTGCAGCCGCGGGTCGAGGCCGGCGAGGCGCGCCTTGACGGTGACGACCACGAACGACAGGCAGAACATGATGTGGGCGATGACGATCGTCCAGAAGCCGAGCTGCACGCCGGAGGCGACGAACAGCGCCAGCAGCGACGAGCCCATGACGATCTCGGGCGTCGCCATCGGCAGGAAGATCAGGGTGTTGGTGGCGGCGCGGCCGCGGAACGTGTGGCGGGCCAGGGCGAAGGACATCAGCGTGCCGAGGATGACCGCGCCGAGCGTGGCGATCGCCGCGATGGCGATGCTGAGCAGGAAGGCGTCGCCGATGCCGGCGGTGCCGAAGGGGTCCGCCCAGTGCGCCCAGGTGAACTTGTAGTTCTCCAGCGAGTAGGGCGCGTTGCGGCCGGCGTCGCGGAACGACATCGCGGCGACGACCCCGATCGGGACGAACAGGTACAGCAGGACGAGCAGGCCGATCGCCATGACCCAGTGGTCGGCGACGGAGCGGCGTAGGCGATGCAGCATCAGAGCACCTCATCCGTCCCGGCGCGCCGGACGTAGACGAAGACCAGGACCAGGATCGCCGCCATCAGCGTGAAGGACAGCGCGGCGGCGCCCGGGTAGTCACCGACCTTCAGGAACTTCGACTGGATGACGTTGCCGATCATGTACTGCCGGTTGGTGCCCAGCAGCTGCGCGTTGATGTAGTCGCCGGCGGCGGGGATGAACGTGAGCAGCGTGCCGGCGACGACGCCCGGCATCGACAGCGGCAGGGCGACCCTGGTGAAGCGGGCGACGGGCCGGGCGTAGAGGTCGCCGGCGGCCTCGAGCAGCCGCGGGTCGAGCTTCTCCAGGCTGGCGTACAGCGGCAGCACCATGAACGGCAGGAAGTTGTAGACGAGCCCGGCGATGACGGCGGGGGTGGTGGCGAGGAGCCGGCCGTCGGGCAGCGGCACGTGCAGCGTGTTGAGGGTCGTCACCAGCCAGCCGTTGTCCGACAGGATGACCTTCCACGCGAGCGTGCGGATGAGGAAGCTGGTGAAGAACGGCGCGATCACGCAGATCAGCAGCAGGTTCTTCCACCGGCCGCCCTTGAGCGCGATCGCGTACGCGAGGGGGTAGCCGAGCAGCAGGCAGATGACGGTGGTCAGCGCCGCGTAGCCGAGCGAGCGCATGAAATGCGGGAGGTATTCGCTCGCGGCGTCGACGTAGTTGCTGAACTGCCACGTCATCGCGTAGCCCTCTTCGAGGGATCCGCTCGGGTCGTAGAGGCTGGTCGCGAAGAGCTGGATCGCGGGCACGGCGAAGAACAGGACCAGCCACAGGCCGCCGGGGAGCAGCAGCAGATACGGCAGCCACCGCTTCTTCGGCTTTTCGAGTTTCGCCGGTGTACCGGTGGTCGCTGCTCCCACGTGCCCCAGCGCACTCATGCCAGGGCCTCGGCGTCCACGACCGGTGCGACCGTCTGTCCTGCGGGACGGGAGAGCAGGAACGCGTGCTCGGGCCGCCAGTGCACGGTGACCTCGGAGGCGACCGCGAGCGGCGCGGCGACACCGGAGTTGGGCACGAACACGGTGAGCTCGTCGCCCCAGGGGGCGCGCACCAGGTACTGCGTGCTGACGCCGACGTAGGACGAGTCGGTGATGATGCCGGTGACGGACTGGTGGCCGGCCGGCACCTTGTCCAGACCGGCCGCCAGGTGCAGCTTCTCGGGCCGCACGCCGAGCCACACGGACCCTTCGCCGGCCCGGGCGCGGGCCGCCGGCAAGGAGTAGCGGGCGCCGTGCGCCTCGACGAGGAGGTCGTCGCCGGAGCGGCCGGTGACGGTGCCGGCGAAGAGGTTCGACTGGCCGAGGAAGTTGGCGACGAAGGCGGTGCCGGGGAAGTCGTACATCTCCACGGGGCTGCCGAGCTGCTCGATCTTGCCGGCGTTCATGACCGCGACGGTGTCGGCCATGGTCATGGCCTCCTCCTGGTCGTGGGTCACGTGCACGAAGGTGATGCCGACCTCGGTCTGGATCCGCTTGAGCTCGACCTGCATCTGCCGGCGCAGCTTGAGGTCCAGGGCGCCGAGCGGCTCGTCGAGCAGCAGCACCCGCGGGTGGTTGATCAGGGCCCGGGCGAGGGCGACGCGCTGCTGCTGGCCGCCGGAGAGCTGCGCGGGCTTGCGCTTGCCGAAGCCTTGCAGGTCGACCAGGTGGAGCATCCGCTCCACCTGGTCGGCGATGCCCTTGACGCCGCGGCGGCGCAGGCCGAACGCGACGTTGTCGGCGATGTTGAGGTGCGGGAAGAGCGCGTAGCTCTGGAAGACCGTGTTGACGGGACGCTTGTAGGGCCGCAGCCGGGTCACGTCCTGGTCGCCGAGCAGGATACGGCCGGCCGTCGGCTCCTCGAGCCCGGCGATCATCCGCAGGGTCGTGGTCTTGCCGCAGCCGGAGGCGCCGAGCAGGGCGAAGAACGATCCCTGGGGCACCGTCAGGCTGAGGTCGTCGACGGCCGTGAAGGCGCCGAACGACTTCGTCACGCCGACCAGGCTGAGGTCGGCACCGCTGTCACCGTGTCGCTGCCCGGTCATGTATCAGGCCCCCGAGATCGCTTCGAACTTCGCCGAGTACTTCTTGTCCTCGTCCTCGGTGAGGGCCCTGAAGCCCTTGGTCTTGGCGAGGGTGGCGGCGTCCGGGAAGATCAGCGGGTTGCTGGCCAGGTCCGGGTCGATCTGCTGCATCGCGTCCTGCGCGCCCTGGACGGGGCAGATGTAGTTGACGTACGCCGCCAGCTCCGCCGCGACCTTCGGGTCGTAGTAGTAGTCGATGAGCTGCTCGACGTTGCCCTTGTGGGTCGCCGTCGACGGGATGAGGATGTTGTCCGACCACAGCATCAGGCCCGACTCGGGCGCGACGAACTTGACGTCCGGGTTCTCGGCGCTGAGCTGGATCACGTCGCCGGACCAGGCGAAGCACGCGGCGAGGTCGCCCTTGTTCAGGTCCTCCTTGTAGTCGTTGCCGGTGAACTTGCGGATCTGCCCGGAGTCGACGGCCTTCTTCAGCTTCTCCAGCGCGGCGTCGTACTCGGCGTCGGTGACGGTGCCGGGGTCCTTGCCCTGCGACATGAGGATCAGGCCGACGGTGTCGCGCATCTCCGACAGCACGGCGATCTTGCCCTTGAGGTCGGCGCGGGTGAGCAGCTCGTCGACGGTGCGGACCTCCTTGGTCGCCTTGGCGTTGTAGGCGATGCCGGTGAGCCCGGACTGCCACGGCGCGGCGAACTTCATGTCCTTGTCCCACGCCCGGTTCTTCAGGGTGGCGAGGACGTTCTTGGTGAAGTTCGGCGTCTTGGCGTTGTCGAACGCCTGCACCCAGCCGAGGCCGACGACGCGGGAGGCCATCCAGTCGGTGAGGACCATGACGTCGCGGTCGATCGACTGGCACGCCTGCAGCTGGTTGCGGACCTTGCCGAAGAACTCGTTGTTGTCGTTGACGTCTTCGTTGTACGTGACGGCGATGCCGGTCTTCGCGGCGAACGCGTCGAGGGTGGGCCGCTTCTTCTCGTCTTTGTCGTCGACGTCGACATACAGGGGCCAGTTGGAGAAGGTGAGCTTCTTCTCGGTCGCGGAGACGTCGGTGGCGACGCACGCCGCCTTCTCCGCCTCGGTCTTCTTCGCGGGCTTCGTGCCGCACGCGGCGAGGGCGCCGCCCGTCGCGATGAACGCTCCACCGGCGAACAGGCCTCGCATCAGGGTCCGGCGCGACAGGCCGGTGGCATTGAGGACGGCGGCCGCTTCGGGCGAGAGCGGCGGGCGAGAGGGATTTCGCACGAGGGCTCCTACGGATCTCGGGCCGGAACCTCGGGGGGGTGGTATCCGACGACCGATCCTGACACGAGGTGCCATCACTGACAAGGGATTCCGTCGTCACGATCGAGCCGCACAACGAAAAGCGCCACTTAGTCAGATCGGGGTTACGTTCGTGACCGATTGGAAACACAGCCCCGGACAGCGATCGGTTCGAGGGCGATCACGAATCCGCAGATCCCTCGTTACGCAGCCATGGAATTAGTTGCCAACAGCCGGGTATTGGGCAAGAATCCACACGTGACTGAGCCCGTCCTTGACGACGTCAACAAGCGGATCATCGAGCAGCTGCAGCGCGATGGCCGCATGTCCTACGCCGCCCTCGCCAAGGTCGTCGGCCTGTCGGAGGCGGCGGTCCGCCAGCGCGTGCAACGCCTGCTGGACACCGGCGTCATGCAGATCGTGGCGGTGACCGATCCCCTGACCCTCGGCTTCGCCCGCCAGGTGATGATCGGCCTCAAGGTCGAAGGCGACCTGCGGCCGGTGGCCAAGGCCCTCGCCGCGGTCCCGGAGATCGACTACGTGGTGATCTGCGCCGGCGGCTACGACCTGCTCGTCGAGCTCGTCTGCACCGATGACGAGCACCTGCTGAACCTTCTCAACGACACGATCCGGAGCATCCCTGGCGTCACCGCCACGGAGACCTTCGTCTACCTCAAGCTCGCCAAGCAGACCTATGCGTGGGGGACCCGATGACCGACCAGCAGCCCGACCCGCAGCCTGACGCAGGGCGACTCGACCAGGCCGCCCGTGACCACCTCTGGATGCACTTCACCCGCCTGTCGGCGTACGCCGACGCCCCGGTCCCGGTGATCGTCCGTGGCGACGGCCCCTACATCTACGACAGCAACGGCAAGCGCTACCTCGACGGCCTCGCCGGCCTGTTCGTGGTGCAGACCGGCCACGGCCGGCACGAGCTCGCCGACGCCGCCGCCAAGCAGGCCTCCGAGCTGGCGTACTTCCCGCTGTGGTCCTACGGGCACCCGAAGGCGATCGAGCTCGCCGACCGGCTCGCGGACCTCACCCCCGGCGACCTGAACCGGGTCTTCTTCACCACCGGCGGCTCCGAGGCCGTCGAGAGCGCGTGGAAGCTGGCCCGCTCGTACTTCAAGCGCACCGGCAAGCCGATGAAGACGAAGGTGCTGTCCCGCTCGATCGCCTACCACGGCACGTCGATGGGCGCCCTGTCGATCACCGGCATCCCCGTGCTCAAGCAGGAGTTCGAGCCGCTCGTGCCGGGCGCGTTCCGGGTGCCGAACACCAACTTCTACCGCCGGCCCGACCAGTCGATGACCGAGGAGCAGTTCGGCGTCTGGGCCGCGGACCGCATCGCCGAGGCGATCGAGTTCGAGGGCCCGGAGACCGTCGCGGCCGTCTACCTGGAGCCGGTGCAGAACGCGGGCGGCTGCTTCCCGCCCCCGGCCGGCTACTTCCAGCGGGTCCGCGAGATCTGCGACCGGTACGACGTGCTGCTCGTCTCCGACGAGGTCATCTGCGCGTTCGGGCGGCTCGGCGAGTACTTCGGCGCCAAGCGCTTCGGCTACCAGCCCGACATCATCACCGTCGCGAAGGGCCTCACCTCCGGCTACGTGCCGCTCGGCGCGATGCTCGCCTCCGAGCGGCTCGCGGAGCCGTTCCTCGACGGGGCCAACTGGTTCGCCCACGGCATCACGTACGGCGGCCACCCCGTCGGCTCCGCGGTCGCCCTGGCGAACCTCGACATCTTCGAGCGCGAGGACCTCAACGGGCACGTCCGGGCCAACTCGCCGCTCTTCCGGTCCTATCTGGAGCGCCTGTACGACCTGCCGATCGTCGGCGACGTCCGCGGCGACGGCTACTTCTTCGGCATCGAGCTGGTGAAGGACAAGGCGACGAAGGAGACCTTCAACGACGAGGAGTCCGAGGCGCTGCTGCGCGGCTTCCTGTCCAAGGCCCTCTTCGACGCCGGCCTGTACTGCCGCGCCGACGACCGTGGTGACCCAGTGATCCAGCTGGCGCCGCCGCTGATCTGCGACGAGAGCCACTTCATCGAGATCGAGCAGATCCTGCGTTCGGTGCTGACCGAGGCATGGGCGCGCCTCTGAGCCGGACGCGGGTCCGTCGGCTTCCTGAGCTCCAGGTCGACGACCCCGCCGTGCTGCACGGCATTCTCGACGCGGGGACGGTCGGCCACCTCTCGATCGTCCATGATGGACAGCCGTACGCGATCCCCGTCGCGTACGGCCGGTCCGGCTCCTCGGTGCTCTTCCACGGCTCCACCGGCAGCCGCCTGTTCCGCGTCCTGGCGGAGGGCGCGCCGTGCTGCTTCACGGTGACCCTGCTCGACGGCCTGGTCCTGGCCCGCAGCGCCTTCGAGACCTCGATGCACTACCGGTCCGTGATGGTCCTGGGCCGCTGCACGGTCGTCGAGGACAAGCTGCCGGCCCTGGCGACCATCAGCGAACACGTCACGCCCGGGCGATGGGCGGTCGTCCGCCCGCCCTCACGCAAGGAACTGGCCGCCACCCTGGTCCTCGCCCTGCCCCTGGACGAAGTGTCGGTCAAGGTGAGCGACGGGCCGCCGAGCACTTCCCCCGAGGACGCGGGGTACGACGTTTGGACGGGGGTAGTGCCGTTCCGCGTCGAACGCGGCGAACCGATCGAGTGCGAGGAGGAGTCATGAGCTTCTGGATGTCCGTGCTCCCACCGGTTCCGCCGCGTTCGGCGCTGCCCGGCGACACGGACGCGGACGTGGCGATCGTCGGCGCCGGGTACACGGGACTGTGGACCGCGTACTACCTCGCCAAGGCGGACCCGGCGCTGCGGGTCGTGGTGCTGGAGGCCGAGACCGCGGGGTTCGGGGCCAGCGGCCGCAACGGCGGCTGGTGCTCGGCGCTGTTCCCCAAGTCGGTGCCGGCCCTCGCCCGCGCCCACGGGCTGCCGGCGGCGCTCGCGCTCAACGCCGCGATGGAGTCGACTGTGGACGAGGTCGGGCGGGTCACGGCGCTCGAAGGCATCGACTGCGACTACGCCAAGGGCGGGACCGTCGTCCTGGCGCGTTCGGCGGTACAGCTGGAGCGGGCGCGGCACGAGGTCGCCGAGGCGCAGAAGCTCGGCATCGACCTGCGGCTGCTGTCCTCCGAGGAGGCGTTCGAGCGGGTCGGCGCGACGAATGTGCTCGGCGGCACGTACACGCCCCACTGCGCGGCGATCCAGCCGGCGAGGCTCGTGCGTGGGCTGGCGTCCACGGTGGAGCGGCTCGGGGTGCGGCTGTTCGAGCAGACCCCGGTCACGGCCATCACCGCGGGCCGGGCCGAAACTCCACACGGGACGGTGCGGGCGCCGATCGTGGTGCGGGCCACCGAGGGCTTCACACCCCGGCTGCCGGGGCTGCGCCGGGCGATCGCGCCGGTCTACTCGCTGATGATCGCGACCGAGCCGCTGCCCGCGTCGTTCTGGGCGTCCGCCGGCCTGGCGCGGCGGGAGACGTTCTCCGATCACCGGCACCTCATCATCTACGGGCAGCGCACCGCCGACGACCGGCTCGCCTTCGGGGGGCGGGGCGCGCCGTACCACTTCGGCTCGGCGGTCGCGCCGGCGTTCGACGCGTCGCCGCGGGTGTTCGCGGAGCTGCGCCGGGTCCTGGTCGACCTCTTCCCGGCGCTCGAGGACGCCGCCGTCGCCCACTCGTGGGGCGGGCCGCTCGGGATCGCGCGGGACTGGATGGCGTCGGTCGGGCTCGACCCGGCCACCGGGCTGGCCTGGGCGGGTGGCTACGTGGGTGACGGGGTCGGCACGTCGAACCTCGCCGGCCGTACCCTCGCGGACCTCATCCGCAAGCAGGACTCACCGCTGGTCGGACTGCCCTGGGTGGGGCACCGCTCGCCGCGCTGGGAGCCGGAGCCGCTGCGGTGGCTCGGGGTGAACACCAGCCTGCGGGTGATGACCGGCGCCGACGCGTCGGAGTCGCGGACGGGCCGGCCGTCGCGCCGGGCCGCACTGATGGCACGGGTGCTCGGTGGCTGAGGTGTTACGGCTCGAGATCCTCGGGCGCGACGCCCAGCAGGTTGGCGACCTGCTCCAGGATCACGTCGTGGACCAGATCGGCGAGGTCGTCGTGGTCCGCGGCCCGGAACTCCAGGGGGCGGCGATACAGCACGATCCGCGGCGGGACGCCGTGGCGGCCCGGGCGGCCCGGCAGCAGCCGCGCGAGGGGCACCTCGCCGTCCTCGAGCACGTCGGAGTCGTAGACGTTGAGATCCGGCGGGACGTCCTCGACGGCGAACTCGACGCCGGCCAGCTCGTTGGCGAAGCGCTGCTCCAGCTGCTCGACGGAGTCCAGCACCAGGTCGTCGAACATCTCCGCGCGGGTGCGGGACATCGGCAGGGAGGCGGGCACCAACCGGCCGCGCAGCCCCCGGCCGTGCCGGTCGCGGCCACGCCGTCCCGGTCCGCTGCGTCGTCGATCGGGGCTCGCCACGCTGCCAGCGTAGCGCCACCACCGCCGTGGCAGTGGCACGGCGCCACGTCGACATCGTCCATGCCACTTCGACGGGCGGCCAGTCAACCGGACGGGCGTGTCGGCGTGGTCACCACGGCGTGTCGTGAGGCTTCGGGGTTGGGCTCGGGCCCACGGAGCGATACGGTTCGGCCGTGAGGACCCCACGTCGATGCTCGCGCAACGGATGCCCCCGACAGCCCGTTGCGACGTTGACGTACATTTATGCCGAATCGACCGCAGTCGTCGGCCCGCTCGCGGCGTTCGCCGAGCCGCACTCCTATGACCTGTGCGAATCGCACGCCCGCGGGCTGACCGCGCCCCGGGGCTGGGACCTGGTCCGGCACGAGGGTGAGTACGGTCCGCCGCCGCCGTCCAACGACGACCTGGTCGCCCTCGCCGAGGCGGTCCGCGAGGCGGCGCGCCCCGCGCCGCACAAGGAGGACCCCGGCAACCATCCGCACCAGCAGGGCCGCCGCGGTCACCTGCGGGTCATCCCGCCAGACGCATGAGGGGTCCCGGCCTCCCGGCCGGGACCCCCACAAAACCTGCGACCTGCTAGGCAGCGCGTCGTTTGAGCTTGCGACGCTCCCGTTCCGAGAGCCCACCCCAAATCCCGAAGCGCTCGTCGTGCCCCAGCGCGTATTCAAGACAGTCCGCCCGCACCTCGCAGCGCGAGCAGATGCGCTTGGCCTCGCGGGTGGACCCACCCTTCTCCGGAAAGAATGCCTCCGGGTCGGTCTGCGAGCACAAAGCGCGTTCTTGCCACTCCGGAGCGTTACCCAGCAGGTCGGCCACGACTGGTCGGCCGTCCATCAGCGTGCCTCCTTCTTGCGCGCCGGCGGCGATGCCGGCGCAACCCCCCACGCGGAAGGCGCATGTCCTACAAGGTTGCTGTTCCTCGGCGCGGTGTTCTTAATGTCCGAAAGATGACCAACTTTCGGTCATCCCCCTGAACATCCCCCGTGAAATTACACGCGTGTAATGCGTGCGTCGTCAAGCCGAACCTGATAAATAGGCCCGCTCGGGCGATCGCTTGCACCCATGCCGTACCCATACCGATGCAGCCCTACTCGAGGTAACGCGCGACACGCCGGACGCGCCGGAACTCTCTCGGCGAGTTTGCTCAACCCCCCGGATCCACGGCCGAAATGCGCCGATGTGCGGGGAAACCATGAGTGCTGCGCGTGTCCTGGGATACCGTCGTGATCAGGCGGCTGCTGCTCGGCGCCGCGGTGACCACAGTGCTCTTCACGGTCGGGATCATCGGCCTGGGCTGGAAGCCTTACGTGGTCACGTCCGAGTCGATGGCGCCGGCCATGCACGCCGGTGACGTCATTCTCGTCGATCCTCAGGCGACGTCCCTCGCCGTCTACGAGATCGTCACCTACAACGACCCGCGTGGGCTGGTCACGCACCGGGTCGTGGCACAGGCGGAGGACGGCACGTTCACGGTGAAGGGCGACGCGAACCAGCGACCGGACACCCGTCCCGTCGAGCGAAGACAGGTGATCGGGCCGGTCCGCCTGATCCTCCCCAGCGTGGGCTGGCCCGTCGTCCAGGTCCGCACGCACCCGTTCAAGGTCGCCGGTGTGGCGCTGATCCTGGCGGTCGTCTGGCCACGCCGGCGGCTGCTCAGGGTCGCGCTGCTCGGCGGCCTTGTCGCCGTCCTGGCCATGGTGCCCACCACCGGAGCGCTGCCGCTTTAGCTCCTTGCCTCCACGCGGCCGTAGGTGGTGGTCCGCTGCCGCACCGGGCGGCCGGCGGCCTTGCCGATCGCCTCCAGCTCCTCCCGGGTGCGGGCGGAGCCGTGCTCGGAGCCGGCCATCCTGGAGATGGTCTCCTCCATCAGCGTGCCGCCGATGTCGTTGGCGCCGCCGTTGAGCATCGCCACCGTGCCCTCGTCGCCGAGCTTCACCCATGAGCACTGGATGTTGTCGATCCTGCCGTGCAGCAGGATCCTGGCCATCGCGTGCACGGCCCGGTTGTCGCGCCACGTCGGGCCCGGCCGCGCGATGCCGGCGAGGTAGATCGGCGCGCTGTGGTGCACGAACGGCAGCGCCACGAACTCGGTGAACCCGCCCGTGCGGTCCTGGATGCCGGCGAGCACCCGGAAGTGGCCGAGCCAGTGACCCGGGTGGTCGACGTGGCCGTACATCATCGTCGAACTCGACCGGATGCCGAGCTCGTGCGCCGTGGTCACCACCTCCACCCACGCTGACGTCGGCAGCTTGCCCTTCGTGAGCACCCACCGGACCTCGTCGTCGAGGATCTCCGCGGCGGTGCCGGGGATCGTGTCGAGGCCCGCCTCCTTCAGCTGGGTCAGCCAGTCGCGGATCGACACGCCGGCCTTCGAGGCGGCGGTCACGACCTCCATCGGGCTGAACGCGTGGACGTGCATGCCCGGGACGCGGGTCTTGATCGCGCGGACGAGCTCGGCGTACGCGCCGATCGGGAGCTTCGGGTCGATGCCGCCCTGCATGCAGATCTCGCCGGCGCCGGCCAGCCAGGCCTCCTCGGCGCGGTCGGCGACCTCCTCGTAGGAGAGGCGGTAGGCGTCGGCGTCGCGCTCGCGCTGGGCGAACGCGCAGAACCGGCAGCCGACGTAGCAGACGTTGGAGAAGTTGATGTTCCGGTTGACCACGTAGGTGATGTCGTCACCGACGGCCGCCTTCCGGAGGTCGTCGGCGATCCGCGTGAGCACCTCCAGGCCGTCGCCGTCCACATTGAACAGTGCGAGGGCTTCCCGCTCGTACTGTGGCAGCAGCAGGCTCCCGGGGTCCTTCTCGGCCCTCTTGAGTCCACTGTGGACGTCACTGTCCATCGTGGCCTGCGTCTTCGTGCTGACGCGCGCGGCGACCTCCTGCCAGTCGCCGTAGACCGAGTCGAAGTCGCCGCGGCGGTCCTCGGTGCGGCCCGCGGTGTCGATGGCCGCGTGCAGGTCGGTGCGGCCGGTGCTCTGGATGCCGCCGTCGGGCTCCTGCCAGGGCTTTCCGACCGGCTTCGTGTCCTCCTTCGCCAGGCCCGTCTCCGGATCCATGAGGGCGTCCACGTGCGCGGCGAGCCTGGGGTCGAGCCAGGGGTTCTGCTTCTTCGCGTACTCGGGGTAGATGGTGAGGCGTTCCTTGAGCTGGAAGCCGTGCTGCGCGGACTTCTCGGACAGATCCTGGATCGCCGGCCACGGGCGCTCGGGGTTGACGTGGTCCGGGGTGACCGGGGAGACGCCGCCCCAGTCGTCGATGCCGGCCCTGAGCATCAGCCCGTGCTCGTCGTCGATGAGGTTCGGCGGGGCCTGGATCCTGGCCTTAGGGCCGAGGACGAGCCGCGCGACCGCGACCGTGGCCGCCAGCTCGTGCAGCTCCGCGTCGGGCATGCCGCGCATCGCCGTGTCGGGCTTCGCGCGGAAGTTCTGGACGATGACCTCCTGGATGTGGCCGAACTCGCGCATCGTCCTGCGGATCGCGAACAGCGCCTCGGCGCGCTCCTCGATCGTCTCGCCGATGCCGATGAGGATGCCGGTCGTGAACGGCACCCCGACCCGGCCCGCGTCGTCCAGGACCCGCAGCCGCACCGCGGGCTCCTTGTCCGGTGAGCCGTAGTGCGCGCCGCCCGGCTCCGACCACAGCCTGGTCGCCGTCGTCTCGAGCATCATGCCCATGCTGGGGGCGACCGGCTTGAGCCGCTGCAGCTCCGCCCACGACAGCACGCCGGGGTTCAGGTGCGGCAGCAGGCCCGTCTCCTCCAGCACGGCGATCGCGCAGGCGCGCAGGTAGTCCAGCGTGGAGTCGTAGCCGCGCTCGTCGAGCCAGCGCTTCGCCTGGTCCCAGCGCTCCTCGGGGCGGTCGCCGAGCGTGAACAGGGCCTCCTTGCAGCCCTGCCGCGCGCCTTCCCTGGCGATCGCGAGGACCTCTTCGATCTCCAGGTATTCGCTGGGCAGCCGGTGCGGCACCGTCGCGAACGTGCAGTAGTGGCACCGATCCCGGCACAGCCTGGTCAGCGGGATGAAGACCTTGCGTGAGTACGTGACGACGCCGGGCCTGCCGGCGTCGGCGAGCCCCGCGTCGCGCACCGCGCCGGCGACCGCGAGCAGGTCGTCGAGGGCCTGGTCGCGGGCGGCGAGCAGGACGGCGGCCTCGGTCACGTCAAGGGCACGGCCGTCGGCCGCACGGCGCAGCGCCCGGCGCATGGCGTTGCCTTCGGTTCCTCTGACTACAGACGTCACAGCTTGCAGCCTAGGCCGCCGCCGGGCGGATCGGCCCGCACATCCGATGTGACTGTTCTCCTTGCGCGGTCCCCGCTTCCCACGGCGTCCGCGCATCCCACGCCGTCTGTGCTTCCCACGCCGTCTGCGCTGCTTGCGGCGCCTCGCTGTCCACGGTGTCTGCGCTACTGACGGTCATTGCTTTCCACGGTGTCTGCGCTGCTGGCGGTGTTGTTGCTTTCCACGGTGTCCGCGCTGCTGACGGTGTCGTTGCTTTCATGCCGTCTTCGCTGCTTACGGCGGCGGGCGCCCGTCGTGTGACGGGCGCCCGCGTCGTGCGTGTTCCAGTGTTCAGTACTTCGCGTTCAGTGCTTCGGCGTTCAGGGCCTCGGCGTTCAGGGCCTCGGCGTTCAGTGCCTCGGCGTTCAGTGCTTGGGTGGGATCGCCTGGGTGCGCTGGGTCTCGTCGTCGTCGCCGTGGTCGGTCGACGGCCGCGGGTCTTCCTGGCCGGCGGGCCGGAACACCTCGGTGGCGTCCGGGTCGTGCGCGGGGCTGTGCGCCTGGGTCACGTCCTCGGCACCCGGGTGCGCCGGGGCGTGTGCCCCGGTGACGTCGCCGGTGGTCTCGGCCGCGGCGGCGCTGACCGGCGAGGACGCGGCGGTGGCGTCCGGGTCGGCGTCAGCCTTGGCGATGCTGACCGGGGCGGCCTGGGTCTCCGGCTCGCCGCCGATCCCGTGGGCTGCCGTGGTCTCCCCCGCGGCCCAGATCTGGGCGGTGGGCTCCTGTCCGGCCGGGGCCGCCGTGGGCTCGCCCGCCGGACCCGCCGCGGTGCCGGCCTCCGGGAACGCACCCGTCTTGCCGAACGGTGAGGCCGCGCCGGCGCCGGTGTCCTCCGCCGGCTGCTGCGCCGCGGGTGCACCGGTGGCCGCGCCCGAGGTCGGGTGGGTCGAGGACCCGCCGGGCCAGCCGGCCGCCGCGAACCCGCCCGAAGGCGTCGCGCCGCCGTCGGCGGGCGGCGAGGAGACCGGCGGGGTGACCGGTGGCGCCGAGACCGGCTGGGTGGAGGGCGCCGTGTACGTCGCGAACGGCGAGCTCAGCGGCGGCGTCGAAGCGGGCGCCGCGGACACCGGCTCGGCCGCCGCGGGCTGCGGGGCGAACGCCGGTGCGGTGAACGCCGGGGCGCCCGTCGACTGCGGGCTCTGCGCGGGGGCGGCCTGGGCGTTGAAGGCGGGCGCGCCCGTCGACTGCGGGTTGTACCCCGGGGCCGCCTGCTGGTTGTACGCCGGGGCACCCGACGCGGGGCCCACGGCCGGAGCGCCCGAGGCCTGCGCGGCCGGGTGGGCGAGGGGCTGCGCCGCGTACTGCTGCGCACCGGGGACGACCTGACCCGTGCCCGTCGTCGCGGGGTTGCTCCAGCCACCGGTCGGCTGCTGGTGCTGGGCGGGCTGCTGCTGGTACGGCTGCTGCGGGACCGAGCCGGTCTGCTGCTGGTACCCGTACTGCTGCTGCGGGTGCTGGTAGCCCGGCTGCTGCCCGTAGGGGTACGCGGGCTGGCCGTACACGCCGGGGGCCGGCTTCGGGGGTGCGTAGGCTCCGAGGTACACCCTGATCACCAGGAAGAAGACGAGCCCCAGCAGCGCGAGGTCGGCGAGGCGGGTCAGGAAGATCGTGAGCGCCGAGGTCGCCCGCAGGCCCGACTCGGTGTCCAGGTCGCCGATGAGGCTGGCGAGCAGCAGGATCAGGCCGAAGAGCGCCGCGACGCCGTATTCGACGAGCCCGACGAGGACGATGACCTTCGCCTTCGGCACCACGGGGTCGATGTGGGTCGCGACCAGCACCGCCAGGACCGGCAGCAGGATCGTCTGCAGGTTGACGAACCTGCCGAACGTGCCGCCCGCGTTCAGCAGGACGTTGTTGTCCAGCGAGGTCAGCAGCGAGATGAACCCGGCGAGCAGGTACGCCGCGGTCGCGCCGAGCAGCACGAACGCCGCCAGCTCGCGATACGGCAGCGTGAGCGAGCGGGCCTTCTTGGCGTCGACCGTCACCGGGGCGCTCTGGCCGGGCTGCCGCGCCGGCACCTGGGGCGCGAAGGACGAGGTGGCCGGTCCGGCGGCGTAAGCCGGGTGCGGCGCCGCCGACGAGGTCGGATCGGGTGGCTGGGTGCTCACTGGCTCTCCCCAAGATCTAGCGGACACGCGACAGGTCGCTCGCAGCCTAGCCCTCGAACGGAAAATCCGCGTGCGTGGCCGGACCGGCCGCCTCGCACGGGAACTGTCATACCCGTGGGGCAGGATGAGGGCATGCGGATCGTGGTTCTGGCGGGTGGCATCGGCGGCGCGCGCTTCCTTCTCGGGGTGCGCGCGGTGGGGCAGGAGTTGGGCGCGGAGGTCACCGCGGTGGTCAACATCGGCGACGACGTGACCCTGCACGGCCTGCGGATCTGCCCCGACCTGGACAGCGTGATGTACACGCTCGGTGGCGGCGCCGATCCCGAGCGCGGCTGGGGGCGCGTCGGTGAGACGTGGACCGTCAAGGAGGAGCTCGCCGCCTATGGGGCGGAGCCCACCTGGTTCGGCCTCGGCGACAAGGACATCGCCACCCACCTGGTGCGCACCCGCATGCTCGACGCGGGCTATCCGCTGTCCGCCGTGACCGAGGCGCTCTGTGACCGCTGGCAGCCCGGCATCCGCATGCTCCCCGCCAGCGACGACCGGGTCGAGACGCACGCGGTGGTCGAGGTCGGCGGCGCCTCCCGCGCGATTCACTTCCAGGAGTGGTGGATCCGGCACCGGGCGGAGATCCCGACGTCGCGGTTCGTCTTCGTCGGCGCCGAGACGGCCAAGCCGGCCGCGGGGGTGCTGGACGCGATCGCCGCGGCGGATGTCGTGCTGGTGGCCCCGAGCAACCCGATCGTCTCGATCGCGCCGATCCTGGCCGTCCCCGCGGTCCGCGAGGCGGTCGCCACCGGCCCGGCCCCGGTCGTGGGCGTGTCCCCCATCATCGGCACCGCGCCTGTCCGTGGCATGGCCGACAAGTGCCTGGCCGTGATGGACGTCGAGTGCAGCCCCGCCGGCGTCGGCGGCCTGTTCGGCGCCCGCTCGGCCGGTGGCGTCCTGGACGGCTGGCTCGTCGACGACACCGACGCGGGCGTCGAGGTGCCCGGCCTGACCGTCCGCGCCTGCCCGCTGTGGATGACCGACGTGCCGGCGACCTCGGCGATCGTCCGGGAGGCGCTGTCCGTGGCAGGCGTGGCATGACCACCGGGGGCGGGTCTTCACCGGTGGAGCGAGGAGGGGGTGGCGGCGTGAGTGTTCCGCCCGTGGGGTTCGAGGTGCTGCCGGTGGCCGGCATCGGCGAGGTGCGCCCCGGTGACGACCTGGCCGCGCTGATCACGACGGCCGCGCCGTGGCTGGTCGACGGCGACATCCTCGTCGTCACCAGCAAGATCGTCAGCAAGGCCGAGGGGCAGCTGGTCGACGTGCCGCTGGAGGAGCCCGCACGGGAGGCCGCCCGCGAGGCGGTGCTGCGGGCCGAGACGTCCCGGGTCGTCGCCCGCCGGGGCGCGACGCAGATCGTGCAGACGCATCACGGGTTCGTGCTCGCGTCGGCCGGCATCGACGCGTCCAATGTGGAGCCTTCCCGGCTCGTCCTGCTGCCCAAGGACCCGGACGCATCGGCCCGCTGGCTGCGCGACGAGCTCCGGGAGCGCTTCGGCCGGCACGTCGCGGTCGTCGTCACCGACACGATGGGCCGCCCCTGGCGGATGGGCCTCACCGACGTCGCCATCGGCGCCGCCGGCATCGACGCCATGACGGACTACCGTGGGGTGCGCGACGCGCACGGCAATGAGCTGCAGCTGACCCAGATGGCCGTGGTCGACGAGCTCGCCGCCGCCGCCGACCTGGTCAAGGGCAAGATCGGCCAGGTCCCGGTCGCCGTCGTCCGCGGCCTGCCGATCCGCCCGAGCGGTCACGGTGAGGGCGCCGCCCCGCTGATCCGTGGCGCCGACGCCGACCTGTTCTCGCTCGGCACCGCCGAGGCGGTCGCCAAGGGCCTCCGCACCGCCGCCGCCATCCGCGACACCCCGCCGCTCACGTTTCCCGAGCTGCCCCCGCCGGCCGCCGCCCGCTCCGCCGCGACGGACGGGGCGGAGCGGTTGCTGCTGGTCTGGGCCCCGGCCGGCGACCTGCGGCGGGCCATGGAGGCGGGCATGGAGGTGCAGCGGATCAGGGCCGGGCTCGCCGCCGACGGCATCGCGTCCGAGTGGCTGGAGGCGGACCAGGTCGACCTCTCCGGGGTCGACGTCCCGGAAGGCGGCATACCACTCGGCGTGCTCGCCGTCGGTCGCGGTAGCCTGCCGTCACTATGACGACGTTGCACGATGACGCCCTCGCGGTGCTGACACAGTGGACGCCCCCGAGCGACGAGGCGGAGCAGACTCGGCGGCGGTTCATCGAGTTCGTCCTCCGCGACCCTTCGACGGTGTGGCGCGAGCACCCGGGGGCTCACGTCACGGCGAGCGCCCTCGTCGTCGACTCCACCGCCGAGCGCGTCCTGCTGTGCCTGCACGGCAGGATCAAGCGCTGGGTCCAGCTCGGCGGCCACTGCGAGCCCGGCGACGCGACCGTGGCGGCCGCGGCGCTCCGCGAGGCGACCGAGGAGTCGGGCATCGCGGGCCTGCGGATCAGCGAGGCCCCCATCGGCCTCGACGTCCACCACGTCCAGTGCGCCGGCGGCCCCGCCCTGCACTATGACGTCAGGTATGCCGCCATCGCCCCCACCGGCGCCGTCGAAACCGTCAGCGCCGAGTCGTCCGCCCTGGGCTGGTTCGCGCCTGACGACCTGCCCACCCCACTCGCCGACGCCACCGAGGTCCTGGTCGCCCCCGCCCTCGCCTGGGCCCGCCGAGCCTGACCCCGCTCACCGCCAGACCGGGCTTCCCCCGCGTGCACGGTCCGGAACACGCCGCGTCGAGGGTGCGCCGCGCGGGGCGATGACGGCGGCAACCAGCCGCCGCCCAGGCTCCAACCTGGCCGCCGCGTCGTGTGGCCTCCACTCGCGCCGCCTCCACTCGCGCCGCCTCCGCTCGCGCCCCTCCACAGGACGGTGCGAGTGAGCTTGCGTTCACATGGCCACCTGGCACGCCCCGCTCCACGCCCGCCGGCGGTCGAGCTGCAACCTCGCACAGATCGAACGCCAGACTCGATCGACCCGCCGCGGCTCCGGCAGGGGACGCCGAAGCGCACGAGGTGACGAGCCGAGCAACATGCGGACTACCCCGGCCTTGATCCAAGGACAGGACCGGCCGCCATCACAACCGTCCGCAACCTTCGATCAAGCAAGGGCCAGCCACCACCTCACCAGCACCCCGAAGATCGCTGACGCAGGCGGGCCACAACCGGCCACGACCTTGATCCAAGGACAGCACCGGCCGCCACCACAACCACCCGCAACCTTCGATCAAGCAAGGGCCAGCCACCACCTCACCAGCACCCCGAAGATCACGGACGCAGGCGAGCCACAACCATCCGCGGCCTTGATCCAAGGACAGGACCGGCCGCCATCACAGCCGTCCGCAGCCTTCGATCAAGCGAACGCCGGCCGCCACCTCGCCAGCAGCCTGAAGGTCGCGGGCGCGAGCGGGCGGGTCTGCCGGCCGGGCGGCGGCGTGAGGCGAGGCAAGGCAGGGCAAGCAGGCAGGGCGTTACAGGAGTTCGACGGAGCCGCGTTCCTTCAGGCTGTCGACGAGCTTCTTCACGTCCTGGGCGCGGGAGCGCGGGCAGACCAGGAGGGCGTCGGGCGTGTCGACGATGATGAGGTCGTTGACGCCCACGACGGCGACCAGGCGGCCTGACTGGGGGACGACGACGACGCGCTCGGCGTCCTGCATGAGGACGCCGGTCGGGGCGGCGGGGTCGAGGTTGACGACCACGTTGCCGGCGGTGTCGGTCTCGAGGAGCTCGCCGAGGGTGTGGAAGTCGCCGACGTCGTTCCAGCCGAAGTCGCCGGGGACGGTGCCGACGAGGCCGGCCACGCCGGCGCCTTCCATGACGCCGAAGTCGACGGAGATCTTGGTGAGGTTGGGCCAGAGGTCGGCGAGGACCTCTTCGCGGTCGTGGGTGTCCCAGGCATCGGCGATGCGGCGCAGGCCGTCGTGGAGAGCGGGCTGCTGGCGGGCGAGCTCGTCCAGGAAGACGTCGACGCGCCAGACGAACATGCCGGCGTTCCACAGGTACTCGCCGGAGTCGACGTAGGCCTGGGCGAGGGGCAGGGCGGGCTTCTCCTCGAAGGAGGCGACCTTGCAGACGTCGCCGGTGCCGGTGGGCTCGCCGACGTGGAGGTAGCCGTAGCCGGTCTCCGGGTGGGTGGGGGTGATGCCGATGGTCATCAGCAGGCCGTCCTCGGCGCCGGCGATGGCCTTGCGCAGGACGGACGTGAAGGTGGGGACGTCCCGGACCAGCTGGTCGGCGGCGAAGGCGCCCATGACGGCGTGCGGGTCGCGGCGGGCGATGACGGCCGCGGCCAGGCCGATGGCCGCGCACGAGTCGCGCGGGGTGGGCTCGACGAGGATGTTGCCCTCGGGGAGGCCCGGAAGCTGCCGCGCCACTGCCGCCGCGTGGGCCACGCCGGTGACCACGAACGTGGTCTCGGGGGTCGCGAGGTCGGCCAGACGCCCGTACGTCGCCTGGAGCAGCGACAACGGGGTGCCCGTCAGGGCGTGCAGAAACTTGGGATGACCGGCTCGCGACAACGGCCAGAGCCGCGTGCCACTGCCTCCTGCTGGGATGACCGCGTAGAACACAGGCTCATCATGCCCAGCAGAGGTCGCGTTGCAGCAACTCGAAGGTGTCGTGTCCACTACGAAAATCGCCTGATCCGGTTTCAGAGGGTGACGCGGGAGGACTAATTGCGCGGATTGGCCGCTCTCGACCAGGCGGCGAGGTGGACCTCGGCGCTCGACTCCCAGGTGAACTCTTTGGCGCGGGCGGCGCCGGCTTTGGCGAGCGCGGTGCGGCGCTCGTGGTCGTCGAGCAGAGCGGCGAGGTCACGGGCGATCTCGTCGGTGCCGGGGCCGGTGTACGCGACAGCGTCGCCGCCGACCTCGGGCAGCGACAGCCGCGGCGTGGTCAGGACGGGGGCGCCGCAGGCCATGGCCTCCAGGATCGGCAGGCCGAAGCCCTCGCCGTAGGAGGGGTAGGCGGCGACGACGGCCCCGCCGAGGAAGCCGGGCAGGTCCGCGTAGCGCAGGTAGCCGGGGCGCAGGAGGCGCAGGTGGCTGGGGACCTCGCCGAGCGCGCCGTCGATCTCGTCGTCGTGGCCCTGGCCGCCGGCGATGACGAGCGCGGGCGGGTCGGGCCGGTCACGGACGGCGGAGATCCAGCCGCGGATGAGGCTCGGCACGTTCTTGCGGGGCTCCTTGGCACCGAGGAACGCGATGTACTCGGTCGTGCCGAGGCCGAGACGGGCCCGGACGCGGGCCTTCTCGTCGTCGGTGGGCGCGTGGAACGCGTCGGGGTCGACGCCGTGGTAGGCCACGTCGATGCGGGTCGGGTCGGCGTCCAGAAGGCGGATCAGCTCGTCGCGGGTGGCCTTGCTGGGGACGATGACCCGGCTGGCACGGCGCAGCGACGTCTTGATCGCGGAGCGGAAGAACGTGCGCCGGGACTTGTCGTAGTGCTCCGGTTCGGTGAAGAACGTGGCGTCGTGGACCGTGACGGTGACGGGGCAGCCGGCCCGCAGCGGGCACGTGTAGAACGGCGAGTGCAGCACCTGGGCGCCGACCTGCTGGGCGAGCATCGGCAGGCCGGTCTGCTCCCAGGCGAGGCGGGCGGGCCGGTGGGCCGCGGCGGCCGGCGCGGCCATGATCCGGGCACCGGACAGTAACCTTCCGTAACGTTCGGCGTCGGTACGCTGGCAGACCACGGCGAGGTCGGCGTCGAGCGCGGCCAGGGCGCCGAGCAGACCGTCGACGTAGCGCCCGACACCGCCTCGGTCGGCTGGGACACTCGTGGCGTCGACGAGCACACGGGGCGGACGGCCGGGGGTCACTGGGCGTCTCCTTCGAACACGGCATGCCACGCGTAACGAACGTCACGCGCTACGTCTGCCAAAGCCTACGCCCGATCCCCCGGTGATCGATGTCCACGACGCGACTCGCGATCGAGGAAACCCAGGATTCAGCTCAGCGGCATCGGAATGTCGCCCGGCGCACCGACGTCGTAACCGCCCGCACCGCGGATCTCGTACCGGCCGTCGTGATACACCGCCGGATCCGCGCGGCCGTCCCCGTCGTACTGCGCGGACACCGGCGAACCGGAGGCGCCGAACTTCACGGCGGCCTGGCCGTCGATGGTGAACTGCTGGGTGACCGGGTTCCAGGTCGCCGCGTCGATGGTGCCGTTGCCGTCGTAGTCGGCGGGCGCGGCGAGCTGGCCGGGCGCGCCGACCTTGAACTCGCGCAGCGCGTAGATCGCCCATAGCCCGGTCGACGGGCGCCAGATGGCGGCCTCGGCGCGGCCGTCGCCGGTGTAGTCGGCCGGCACGGGCACGTCGCCGGGCACCCCGAGCTGCAGCTCGCCGATGCCCTTGATGTACCAGACACCGGTCGCGGGCCGGAAGACCGCCAGCTCAGCGGCACCGTCGCCGTCGAAGTCGGCGGGGGCCGGCACATCGCCCGGCAGACCCCACTGGACGGTTCTGCGCCCCTCGCCGGTCAGCAGCATGCTCCAGTTGCCGGTCGTCGGTGACCAGGTCGCGACGTCGGCCTTGCCGTCGCCGTTGTAGTCCGCGGCGACCGGGATCTCGTTGGGTCCGCTGGTGAAGATCGGCTCGGGGATGCCCTGCAGGCGGACGGTGCCGTCGGTGGGCCGGTACGCGGCCAGCAGCGTCCGCACGACCTCGGGTTTGACCAGGTCGCCGAGGATCGCGCCGGCACGGTCACGGATCCAGGGCAGCGCGGCGAGGCCCTTGGCGCCGGGGCACTCTGTCGGGTTTGTCTGCTGGTGCGGGAAGACGCGGGGCACCGTGACGGTGGTGCCGACCGGGTAGCGCGACGTCGATCCACCGCCGGTGAGGCTGACGGTGCCGCGCGGATCGATCGCCTGATGCAGTGAAAGTTTCCACGCGGTGTACTGCGCGGCGGCCTCCTGGACCGGCTGCGGCACGCTCGTGTACCGGTAGTCGCCGATCATCGCGATGCCCGCGGTGCCGGTGTTGAACCCACCGGCCTGGGCGCCGACGACGGGGCGGGACAGCCCGCCGGAGCGGCCCTCCCAGAGCCTGCCGAAGCGGTCGACCAGCACGTTGTAGCCGATGTCGCCCCAGCCGCGGCTGACCGTCTGGTACTGGTAGATCGACCGGAGGATCTTCGGCACGTCCTCCGGGCCGTAGTCGTTGCCGGTGGCGGTGTGGTGCAGGGCGACGGCCTTCACGTAGGTGGCGTACTGCGGTCGCCAGTCCATCAGCTGCTCGTTGGCGCCCCAGGCGGCGCGGCGCAGGATGGTGGGCATGAACGGGCGCAGCCCGACGGGCTGACTCTCCGTGATCGGAGCGGCGGGGGCCGGCGCGATGTCGCCGGGCGCGTCGGCGGGGTCGATGAGGTCGGCGGTGATGTCGTGCGGCGTCGACCCGCCGGTCGTGGTCACCGCCAGCTGCACGCCGTCCGCCTTGCCGGTCCAGACGAGCTCTGCGCCGCCGCGCTGGCCGGGCCGCGGGGCGTCGGGCGTGACGTCGCGGTCGGCCTCGGCGGTGTCGACGATCCGCCAGGCGCTCCAGGCTCCGCCGGGGGTGTGGTGCCGGACGGCGACGCTGACGTTGCCGATCCTGCCGGTCTCGCGCCAGGTGACACCGACGGCGCTGAAGGGGGCCGTGGCCTCACGCGTGACGGTGAGTGTCCGTGCTTTCACGCCGCGCCGGTACCGTTCGCCGAGGCCCGCCGGCACGCCCGCCTGCGCGGCGACACCGTCGGCAGGCTTCTCGAAGCTGCCCAGCGCGATGCGCGTGACGTTGGGAGTGACGCCGGTGGCGGCGGACTTCGTGGCGGTGGGGTTGGCCCACTGGGTCGGCGCGGCGAGGTCCGGGGGCGGCGGCAGGAACGGGATGCGCGGGTCAGCGGTGGCACCGCCGGCGCTGAGCAGGGCGACGGCCACGCCGCCCGCGGCGACGAGCTGGAGCCGCCGGTATCGTCGCATTGCCCATACCCCCATCGCACACCACCTAGCTAGACCCGATTGGAGATGCTATGGGAGGATTTTCCGGACATATGGGGAATACAGTTCCTTCACTCTTTGCGGCAATTGTCGGGAGAGACCCGTCACTTCCGCTGCTGACGTTCTACGACGACGCCACCGGCGAGCGGGTCGAGCTGTCCGGCGCGACGCTCGGCAACTGGGTCTCGAAGACCGCGAATCTGCTGGTCGACGGCTGCGGGCTCGGCCCGGGCGACACGGCCGGCATCTGGCTGCCGCCGCACTGGCAGACCGCCGCGGTGCTGCTCGGCGCCTGGTCCGCCGGGCTCACCGTCGCGTTCGGCGAGCCGACCGCGGCCGGCATCGACGTCGAGTTCGCGTCGGCGCCCGCGGTCGAGGCGGGCGTCCCGGCGGGCCCGCCGGACCGGTTCGTCCTCGGCCTGGCCCCGATGGGCATGCCGATGCGCAACCCACCGGCCGGCTGGGCCGACTACGTGGCCTCGGCCCGCCAGCACGGCGACCACTTCCCCGGCGCACCCGTCACCGCTGACACCGGCGCGCTCGTCGAGACCGACGGCGCGCTCGACGGGCACGGCACGCTCCTGGAGCGCGCCCGCGCCAGGGCCGCCGAGCTGGGCATGTCCGGCACGAGGGTGCTCATCGACGCGGACGCCTACCCGTACCCGCTGGATTGGCTGCTGGCCCCGCTGGCCGCCGGCGCGAGCGTGGTGCTCAGCGTGAACACCGACCTGTCGAAGCTGCCCGCGCGTGGCACCTCCGAACAGGTCGATCTCACCGTCGGCCCTACTGTCTAGCCGCCCGGACCGCCTCGAAGTACCGCAGCGACTCCGGGTTGGCCAGGGCGCCCTTCGCGGCGGCCTGATCGACGGGCGTGCCGGTGAGGATCCGCTTCACCGGCACCTCCAGCTTCTTGCCCGAAAGCGTCCGCGGCACCGCCTCCACCGCGAACAGCTGGTCGGGCACGTGCCGCGGGGACAGGGCCGTGCGCAGCTCCCGCGCGATCGTGGCGCGCAGCGCGTCGTCGAGGGTCACGCCGGGCCGCAGCACGACGAACAGCAGCAGCTCCCCCGCCCCGCCCTCGGGGTCCTCCAGGTGCACGACGACGGAGTCGGTCACGTCGTCGAGGCCCTCGACGACCGAGTAGAACTCGCTGGTGCCGAGCCGGACGCCGCCGCGGTTGAGGGTGGCGTCGGAGCGGCCGGTGATCACGCAGGCGCCGCCCTCGTCGATGGTGATCCAGTCGCCGTGCCGCCACACGCCGGGGTACGTGCCGAAGTACGCGTCGGCGTAGCGGGATCCGTCGGTGTCGCCCCAGAAGCCGACCGGCATGCTCGGCATCGGCGCGGTGATGACGAGCTCGCCGAGCTCACCGATGACCGGGGTGCCGTCGGCGGCGTACGCCTCGACCCGTGCGCCGAGCGCCCGGCAGGCGATCTCGCCCGCGTGGACGGGCAGCAGCGGCACGCCGCCCACGAACGCCGTGCACACGTCGGTGCCGCCGGACGCCGAGGCCAGCAGGACGTCGGCGGAGACCGCGTCGTACACCCACTCGAAACCCTCCGGTGGCAGCGGCGCGCCGGTGGAGCCCACGCCGCGCAGCGCCGACAGGTCGGCCTGCTCCCGCGGCACCAGGCCGGCCTTGCGGCACGACAGCAGGAACGGTGCGGACGTGCCGAAGTACGTGGTGCCGGACTCGGCCGCGACCCGCCACAGCCAGCCGAGGTCGGGGTGCGCGGGGTTGCCGTCGACGAGGACGATCGCGGCGCCGACCGCCGGGCCGGAGACCAGGTAGTTCCACATCATCCAGCCGGTCGTGGTGAACCAGAAGAACCGGTCGCCGGGGCCGAGGTCGTGGTGCAGCGCGAGCATCTTGAGGTGCTCGAGGAGGATGCCGCCGTGGCCGTGCACGATCGGCTTCGGCAGGCCCGTGGTGCCGGAGGAGTACAGCACGTAGAGCGGGTGGCCGAACGGTACCGGCGCGAACGTCAGCGGCTCGTCGGTGTCGTCCCAGACGTCCTCGCCGCCAGACAGGTACGGGATCTCGATGAACGCCTCCAGCGACGGCAGCGCCGCACGGATCGCCGCCACCTCGGCGCGCCGGTCGACGGCCTTGTCGCCGTAGCGGTAGCCGTCCACGGCGACGAGGACCTTCGGCTCGATCTGCTGCCACCGGTCGACGACAGAGCGGGTGCCGAACTCGGGCGCGCAGCTGGAGAAGATCGCGCCGAGACCGGCGACGGCGAGCATGAGGACGAACGTCTCGGGGATGTTCGGCGCGTACGCCGCGACCCGGTCGCCCTGCGTGACGCCGAGCCGCCGCAGCGTCGCCTGCGCCCGGCGGACCTGCTCGCGCAGCTGCGCGGCGGTCAGCGTGACCGGCTCGCGGGTCTGCGAATAGGCGAGGACGATCGGCTCGTCGTCGGCGACGCCGGGCATCCGCAGCACGTGCTCGGCGTAGTTGAGGCGGGCGCCGGGGAACCAGTCGGCGCCGGGCATCCGTGCGTCGAGCAGCGCCGCGGTGGCCGGCTCGTGCGCGATGACCTCGAAGTGCTCCCAGATCGCCTGCCAGAACTCGGCCGGGTGGTCGACCGACCACTGCCACAGTTGCCCGTAGTCCTCGAACTCCAGGCCCCGCTCGCTCGACAGGCATCGCAGGAAGGCACCGATGCGGGTGCGTTCGCGGACGTCTGCAGGGGGTCGCCACAGCTCCTTCGCCATCCGACCATCTTCCTGCACGCCCGAACGATCGCTCAGTGTGGGCCACCGACATCCGCAGCCCGGTTTCCGTGTGGCGGTCGCGGGTAACCGACGCGGGTATGACACTCTCGTTGCCGCACCACCACCGCCCGCAGTGGCTCGGGCTGGCCGGCTTCGCCGCCGCCGCGGCGGCCGCCGCCCTGATCGGCGGCCTGGGCGTGGCCGGGACCGCCACTGAGTACGACTCGCTCAGCCAGCCCTCGTGGGCGCCCCCGTCGTGGCTGTTCGGGCCGGTCTGGACCGTCCTGTACTGCTGCATCGCGGTGTCCGGCTGGCTGGTGTGGCGGCGCTCCGGATGGACCGCCGCCCTCACCGTCTTCGCAGTTCAGCTGGCTCTCAACGCGATCTGGACGCCGTTGTTCTTCGGCGCCGGGCAGCGTGGCCTGGCGCTGGCCGACATCGTCGCACTGTGGGTGCTGATCGGCGTGAACATCGCCATGTTCCGGCGGGAGTCGCGCCTCGCGGCCGGGCTGCTGGTGCCCTACTGGGCGTGGGTCACGTTCGCCACGGTGCTCAACGCTTCGGTGTGGTGGATGAACCGCTGACCCCGGCTTCTCCTGCGTGAGGTCCCCGGGTGGCCCCCGGCACCGGCCGCGGCTGTGTGGCAAAGTCCACGAAGTCGAAGTCGCCGGCCTTCACGACCAGGTCCGCGCCCGGCCGTAGATGGCCGTGAAGCCGTCTGCGATCAAGAGGTTGCCTTCCGGGTCCACACCCCTTCTTTTCCGGAGGCTCGTGTCATGTTCCCGCTACTTCTCCGCCTTCTGGCGGTGCCGCTGGATCGCTTCCCGGCGCGACAGGCGGTGTTCGCGGCGGATCTCGGCCTCGCGCCACCGGCCCTCGTTCTCGGGCGAATCGGGCACGACCGGCGGCACCGTCCTCGGCTTGCCGTCGGCGTCGACCGCGACGAACACCAGGTATGCGGTCGCCACCACGACTGGCTCGGCGACCTCGTCCCACCGCTGCGCGACCAGCCGCACGCCGATCTCCATGGAGGTCTTTCCGGTCCAGTTGACCTGCGCGTACGCGTGCACGAGGTCGCCGACCCGCAGCGGCTCCAGAAACAGGATCTCGTCGATCGACGCCGTCACCGCCGTGCCGCCCGAGTGCCGCGCCGCCGCCGCGCCCGCCACGTCGTCGACGAACTTCATGATCACACCGCCGTGGACCGTGCCGTACAGATTGACGTCGACGGCGGTCATGATGCGACTCAACGTGACCCGTGAATAGGCGGTCGGTCGGCCAGTGTGCTCCTGCATTCCCCAGACGGTACGGTGCGAACCATGCGACACGTGGGAAGCCTGATCGCGGGGATGTTGATCGCCCCGATCGCGTGGCTGCTGATCGCCCTCGGCCAGCAGAAGTCCACCGAAACGGTGACGAAGTGGGTGGAGCGCGGCGCCTTCGACAGCGTCGACCTCATCGTGCCCGCCGCCTACCTCCTGGGCGCCGGCCTGATCCTGGGCCTCATCGCCACTCTGCGCATCTCCCCCGTCGGCCCGATCGTCGCCGGCCTGGCGCTGCTCGGCACCTACGTGAGCCTCTTCATCGACCCGCTCGGCGCCCTGGACAGCCTGCCCGCCGACTACAAGCTCGCCGGCCTGACGATCAACCTGCAGCTGCCCATCCTCAACGGCACCACCGCCGTCCTGGGCATGCTCCTGCTGGTCGCCGCCGCGAGCGTCAAGCGCTGGCGCGCGTGGCCCCTGACCGTCCCGGTCGTCGTCACCGGCGGCGAGCCCCTCGACCCGCACGAGTTCCCCCTGGGCCAGGGCCCGGCCGCGACGCACCCCGGCTCCCGCACCGCCGCGTTCCCGGCCGCCGCCGGCGGCGCGACGTCGGTGCTGCCGCCGTACGGCGCGTCGGCCGCTTCCAGTGGCGGTAGCGGCTCTGGCGGCGCCACCTCGGTCCTGCCCAGCTACGGTGCGGCCCCGGCCGGCTCGACCGGCCTGCCGTCCGACGCGACGCAGCCGGTGCCGCCGCTGGGCCGCCCCGCCGGCCACTCGCCCGCGTCGCCCTTCGGGGCTCCGGTGTCGGGCGCTGGCTCGTATCCGCCGCCGGTGACCTCCGCGCCTCCGGTGTCGTCCGCTCCGCCGTCTTCTGCTCCACCGTTCTCGGCCCCGCCGTCTTCTGCGCCGCCGGCGTCTGCTTCTCCTGCGTCTGCTCCGCCTGCGTTGACGAAGCCCTCCGCGGCGGGCGGGGCACCTGCTCCTGGATTCGCCGCGCAGCCTCCCGCCGGTGGGCACCCCGGCCAGCAGAGCAGCCCGGCACCGGTCTCGGCACCCGGCAGCGGCGCCGCCCCGTTGTGGCTCACCCCGGACTCGTCCGCCGCCCAGCCCTCTGCTCCCCAGCCGTCCTCCGCCCCGCCGGCCTCCGCACAGCCTTACCCTGCGCAGCCGTACTCGGCACCGCCGGCCTCTGGGCAGCCGTACGCCGCTCCGCTCGCTGGCCAGCCCCCGCTGACGCAGCCGGCCGCCACTCAAGCGCCGGTCACGCAGCCACTCGCCGCGCAGCCGCCGGCCGCCGCTCCCGGGACTGGGACCCCGGCTGGGCAGGCCGCGCCGGCCGCGCCGCCCGGACCGTTCCCGCCGTCGCTCGGTGGCCGGGGTGGACCGCCGGCTCCGGCCGCCCCGCAGGGATCGACGCCGCCCGGGCCGTTCCCGCCCGGTGGCGCGCCCGCGCCGGGCTCCGCGACACAGTTCCGTCCGGCCGCCGGTCAGGGGGCGCAGACACCGCCGTTCACTCCGCCGGGCACGCCCCGTCCTGCCTCGGCACCCCCCGCGCCCCAGTTCGGCCAGCCTGCATCCGCCCCGCCGGCGCCGCCCGCGCCGTTCGCACCTCCCATGTCCGGCCCCGCGTCGGCACCGCCCGCCCAGTTCGGCCCGCCGCCGGCCGGCTCCGCGCCCGCCCAACCCGCACAGTTCGGACAGCCCTCCGCTGGTCCCGCGTCCGCGCCGCCGGCACCGTTCGCACCACCGGCATCCGGTCCGGCATCGGCACCGCCGGCACAGTTCGGACAGCCCTCCGCCGGTCCCGCGTCCGCGCCGCCGGCACCGTTCGCACCACCGGCATCCGGTCCGGCATCGGCACCGCCCGCGGCCGGTCCGGCGTCCGCGCCGCAGGCTTCGCCGTTCGGGCAGGCCGGATCCGGGCCCGCGCCTGCGCCGGCCGCACCGCAGTTCTCCGCACCCGCGTCCGCACCGTCCGCGCCGCAGTTCGCGCAGCCAACGGCCGGGCCCGCAGCCGCACCGCAGTTCTCCGGCCCGGCGTCCGCACCCCCTGCGGCCGGTCCCGCGTCTGCACCGCCCGCGGCCGGTCCGGCGTCCGCGCCCCCTGCGTCCGGGCCGGCTTCCGCACCGCCTGCGCCGCAGTTCGGGCACACCGCGGCCGATCCTGCCTCGGCGCCTCCCGCGTCCGGGCCGGCGTCCGCACCGCCGGCCACGCAGTTCGGGCACACCGCCCCTCCCGCATCCGCGCCGCCCGCATCCGCACCGCCCGCATCCGCACCGCCCGCATCCGCACCGCCCGCATCCGCACCGCCCGCATCCGCGCCGCCCGCATCCGCACCGCCCGCATCCGCACCGCCGGCGACGCAGTTCGGGCACACCGCCCCTCCCGCATCCGCGCCGCCCGCGTCCGGGCCCGCGTCCGCACCGCCGGCCACGCAGTTCGGGCACACCGCCCCTCCCGCATCCGCGCCTCCCGCGACCGCACCGCCGGCCGCCGGGCCTGCGGCCGCTGGGGCTGCGGGCAGGCCCTGGGCTGGGGTGCCCGGCGGGCTGGCGGAGGACGGCGACGAGTCGCCGACCCGGCCGTTCAGCGCGCCTGCCACGCCGGCCGCGCCGCACGGGGGTGGGCCGTCGCGTCCCGCGTCCGAGTCGGTGGCGCCGTCGTCCGAGGTTCCTCAGACCAGGTACGGCCGCCCCAGCATGAGCGAGCCGGCCACCGAGCCGTTCGGCGTCACACAGCAGACGCCGGCTGTCGGTGATGGTGGGGCGTTGCCGTCGCGGGCGGCGCGGCCCGACGTGGTGCGGGAGACGTCGATCCTGGCGGGGCCGTCGTTCGACGGGTTCAGCGTCGGGCGGCGGGGCGTCCGCGAGGAGGAGACCGAAGCGCTCCACCCCAACCGTCCGTCCCGGCCACGGCACGCCGCGCAGAGCGAGACCGGCGAACCCCCGACCGCCGACGGGACCGCCGACGAGGGCGCGACGACCCGGTTCATTCCGATGCGGGCCACCGATCCCGTCGAGGAGACGGCGCCCGAGACGGACACGGACCAGCAGGCGACCACCCGCATCGGACCCGTCGACCCGGACGTGACCACCAGGCTCGGCGCGCCGAGCGCGGCGGAGCAGGCGGAGCGTCGGGCGGCGTTCGCGCGGGGCGAGGCGGAGCGGCGGGCCAACGCGCAGGCCGAGCTCGAGCGGCTCACCGCCGAGCGGGCCGCCGCCGCTGAGCGTGGCGACGACGAGCCGCCGACGTCGCCGTGGGCCGCGCCGCCCCGCGACCGCACCTGAGCATCGGGCACACCGAGGGCCGCCACCTTTCGAGGGGGCGGCCCTCGGTCGTAATCCGGTGGCGGCGCCGGGCGAGATGAGCGACGATGCGTTCGTGTGATTCGCAGGACGTGCCGACCGCCTGACCTGGACCCCGCGCAGGGGACGGGCCGGGTGATGTTCCCGTCCGCTCACACTCCCGCTGCGAGGCCACCTTGCTACGCGCTGTTTCCCTGTCCAAGCATTACGACGCCGAGCTGCTGTTCGAGGGCGTCGACTTCACTCTGAACGCCGGTGACCGGCTCGGGCTCGTCGGGCCCAACGGCGCCGGGAAGACCACGCTGCTGCGGTTGTTGACCGGGGCCGAGAAGCCGACGAGCGGCCACGTCAGCCTCGCACCGCGGCGCCGGATCGGTTATTTCGCCCAGCAGGTCCCGGACCCGGACATCTCCGTTCTCTCGTTCTTGAGCGACGGCGAAGCCGACCGCCTCGCGCGCCGGATGCGGACGCTCGAAGCCCGCATGGCGGACGACGCGGCGGCCCTGGAGGAGTACGGGCAGGTCCAGGAGCGCTGGCTGGCCCTGGAAGGCTGGTCGGCACCGCAGCGCCGGGCCGAGGTGCGCGAACGGCTCGACATCGCACACCTTCCCGACGACCTGCCGGTCGGTGAGGTCAGCGGCGGCGAGCAGGCCCGGCTGATGCTCGCCCGCGTCCTGCTCGCGACTCCTGACGTGCTCATTCTCGACGAGCCGACGAACCATCTCGACGCCGCCGGCACGGCGTGGCTCGGCGGGTTCCTCGCGGGGTTCCGCGGCGCGGTCCTGGTCGTCACGCACGACCGGGCGTTCCTCGACCGCACGGTGACCCGGATCGTCGAGCTCGACGGCATCCACACCACCCCGCAGTGGTACGAGGGCGGCTACACCGACTACCGCGCCGAGAAGACCCGCCGCTGGCAGAAGCTCCTGCTCGACCACGAGGCGCAGGAGAAGTTCCGCCGCCGGCTCGAGGCCGACATCGCGAGCACCAAGGACCAGGCCCGCGGCGTCGAGGAGTCGGTGCGCTCGGGGCTCGGGTCCGACAAGATCCGCCGGTACGCGAAGAAGGTCGCCAAGAAGGCCAAAGCCCGCGAACGGCGCCTGACCCGGCAGCTGACCTCCGCGCGCTGGATCGCCGAGCCGTCCACCCGCCCGCCACTCACCCTCGCATTCCCTGCACCCCGGGCGACCCCAGAGCCCGCGGCAACCGGGGCAACCCCGGGAACCGCGGCGGCCGTGGCAACCCCGGGAACCGCGGCGACCGTGAGCGCCCGCGGGCTCACGGTCAAGCTCGGCTCGCGGCGCGTCCTCGACGACGTCTCGCTCGACATCCACGGCCGTGTCCTCGTCACCGGCCCCAACGGCGCGGGCAAGACCACCCTGCTGCGCGTGCTCTCCGGCCGGCTCCAAGCCGACGCGGGCGCCGTCACCACCACCGCCGACGTCGCGGTCCTCCCCCAGACCCACGACGACCTGCGCCGCGACGACCGCACGGTGCTGGGATTCTTCCGCTCGAGGGTGCCGGTGTACGTCGACGAGGCCGAATCCCTGCTCGAAGCCCACCTCTTCGGCCCGGACGAGTGGGGCCGCCGCCTGCGCGACCTCAGCGCCGGTGAGCTGCGCCGGCTGCTCCTCGCCGTCATCGTCAACACCGGCGCGCAGGTCCTCTTCCTCGACGAGCCCACCAACTACCTCGACTTCGAAGCCATCGACGTCGTCGAGGAGGCGTTGCGCGCCTACCAGGGCACCCTGGTCATGATCACCCATGACGAGTACTTCGCCCGCAACGTCGGCTACGACCACCGCTGGCACGTCACCGACGGCCACGTCCGCGCCGCGTAGGTGCGGTCGCCGCCGCGGGCTGACCGGATGCCGCGGCGGCGGTGCGGGTGGCCGCCGGACGGCGGGGTAAGACCGGCGACGCGGCGACGATCGTGGTGAGGCAGGCGGCGGCGAGCACGGCCGCCAGGCGCTGGTGGGCGCCGGTCCAGTCAGGCCCGTCGACGCTGACGAAGAACGCCGCCGAGCGGGGAGCGAAGGCGAGAGCGGCGAGGGCGACCAGGACGGCGGGGGCGGCGGTGGTGCTGGCCACGCCGCGTGGCGCCAGCCGCCAGGCGAGGACGGCGGAGGCCGGGGCAAGGGCGCCGATGGCCGCCGCCTCCAGGGTCACGGCCCGCAGCGGAACGAGGTCGCCAGTGCCGTCCTGGGCGCCGGCGATCGTGATGGCGAGCGCGGCGGCCCACCACGCGGCCAGGACGGTGATGCCGGCGGCGGTGCGGATCGCGACCCCGTGCCAGGCAGGAGCCGGCGCGGTGGCGGTGGTGGGCTTGGCGGGGTCGTCGTAGAGGAACGCCAGGCCGACGGCGGCGCAGGCGGTGGCCAGGCGGAGCAGCACGGCCAGGTTGTCGGGCGTGAGGGTCACCGACATCGCCGCGGGGACGCCGACGATCGCGAGACCGGCCGCCATCGCGCCGAGCACCGGGCTCCAGCGGATCGCCCGGAGGGTCGGCGGGACGAGGGCAGGCCACGTCATGCCGGACCCGCCGCTCGACCCGCGACCGCCTCGCCGCAGGAAGCGCAGGCGATCAGATCGACCCGATGACCGCCGGCCGTTCCCGGAGGGCGGCGCGGCACAGCGGTGGTCAGGCGGTGCATACGGTGCGCTCCTCCGCGGGAGGCTCCGGCGCGATCGGCACGCCCATGAGCGCGGCGAATCGGTCCGCCGGAGTGGCGGGGTCGGTCAGCTCGGTCCAGTGCGCGGTGACCAGGGCGCCGACCTCGGCGGGAGGCCGCCGCAGGGCGCTGAGGCCCGGCGCGGCATCGCGGTCGGGGACGCCCAGGCCCACGAAGGTGGTGTCGTCCAGGAAGGCGAGGGCGCCGGAGCTGGCGGTGTCCAGCTTCCGCAGTCCCCGGGCGGTCGCGGGGGTGGCCTGGCCGACGAGCCACACGAGCAGCGCGCCGCGGGCGCCGCAGACCATGCCGTTGGAGGCGAACGCGCTGCCGGTCATGAGGCGGTGCGCGGCGCCGGCGGCGAAGACGGCCTCGGAGGTGTCGTCGCCCCAACGGGTGCCGGCCGGGATCACCGCGGGGGTGCCGGCGGCCGCCGCGGCGCGCTCCCAGGCGAGGTTGCGGCCGGTCTCGTCGGCGGTGCTGCCGGAGGGGCCGCCGGTCGGGTAGCCGTGGGCCCAGACGCGCTGGCGGACGGCGAGGGGTGGGCCGGTGACGGTGGGGACGGTGCGGCGGACGCCCTGCAGCACCGTCTCCCAGCCGGGGATCCAGGGCGTGAAGTCGGCGAAGGCGCAGTAGGTGACGTCGCCGCGGCGGTGGCACGTCTGCTGGCCCGCGGGGTCGTCGGTGGCGGCGACAGCGGCGTGGCGCAGGGCGTCGTCGGTGTGGAACTGGGCGGCGCCGGCAGCGGCCGTGACGAGCGAGACGAGCACCGCGGCCGCGGTCACCGGGCGGCCGCGGGCGCCGGAGCGGAGCAGGGCGCCGACGGCGACGAGACCGGCGAGGCCCGCCACATACCCGAGGTGCCGCAGCGACGGCCGGTCGACCAGGTCGGCCGGCAGGGCGAAGGGCAGGTCGCCGAACATGACCGGCTGGAGCAGGCGCAGCGCCATGTTGCCGTCGGCGGCGGCGACCAGGACGGTGAACGCGGCCACGGCGAAGGCGAACATCGCGAGGGGCGCCACGACGGCGGAGCGGATCAGCTTGGCGAGCAGGACACCCGTGGCGGCGAGGAGGACCACGAGGACCGGGATCAGGGCGAGCTCGGCCGGGTCCGGGCGGCCGGCGGCGCCGGGCAGCAGGGCGAGGACGCCGATCCGCGCGGCGGCCAGCAGGGTCACGCCGGCGGCGTAGGGCAGCGGGGCGAGCAGGAACGCGGCGGTGCGCCACGGGTCTGGCAGGACGAGCACCGAGTAGAGCACGTCGGTGCGGTGGCGGTGGGCGCGCAGCGCGTTGAGGTTGGCGACGACGAGGGCGCCGCCGCCGAGGATGAACAGCCCCGACAGCTGCAGGCCGACGACCTTGTCGTGGAGCACCGGATAGCGGTCGGTGGAGCCGGTGACGAGGTCATACACCCACGGAGACGCGAACAGCAGCACAGCCAGGAGCGTCAGCGGGTGCCGGGCGAAGCGGACGGCCTCGATCCGGGCCAGGGCCAGCATCGCCCGGCGCCGCGGCGGCCGCTCCGGCAGCGCGGCGGCGCGTGGTGCCAGGACCGCCGTCATGACGCACCGCCGACGTCGACGAGCATGAGATAGCCGTCCTCGATCGTGGGCGGAAGCAACTCGGCGCCGGGCGGCGGGTCGCCGACGTGACGGTGCAGGCCGGTGCCGGTGCGCCAGGAGGCGAGGGCGCCGGGCTCGCGGGTGGCGCTGGTCCACACCCGGCCGTCGGCGAGGGCGGCGAGGTCGGCGGGCGGGCCGGAGAAGCGGACGGTGCCACGGTCGATGACGACGACCTCGCGGCACAGGGACATGACGTCCTCGGTCTGGTGCGTCGACAGCAGCACGGCCCGGTCCTCGCCGAGGTCGGCGAAGAGCTCGCGGAAGCGCATCCGCTGCTGCGGGTCGAGCCCGACGGTCGGCTCGTCGAGGATGAGCAGGTCGGGGTCGCCGACGAGGGCGGCGGCGAGCGCGACCCGCTGGCGCATGCCGCCGGACAGCGCCTTGATGCGGGTGCGGCGCTGGTCGTCGAGGCCGACGGCGGCGAGGACCCGGCGGACCTCGGCGTGGCGGTCGCCGCGGTGGGTCAGCTCCTTGAGGATCGCGACGTAGTCGACGAACTCGAACGCGGTGAAGCCCGGGTGGAAGCCGGGGTCCTGGGGCAGATACCCGAGGCGGCGCCGCACGGCGAGCCGCCCCGGGCCGGTGAGCGGGTCGTGGCCGAGGACGCGCAGCGAGCCGGCGTCGGGGTTGAGCGCGGTGGCGACGATCCGCAGGAGGGTGGTCTTGCCGGCGCCGTTGGGGCCGAGAAGCCCGGTGACGCCGGTGCCGAGGGTGAGCGTGACGCCGTCGAGGGCGGTCTTGCGCCCGTACCGCAGGGTCAGGCCCTCGGCCTGCACGGCGCCGGCGGTGCCGTCGGGCCGGCGCTGTCTGGCCGCGTCGATGCTCATCGGAGCCTCCTGAAGCTGGTGTCGAAGGTCGCCGCCCGCCGGGCCAGGAGCCAGGCGGCGAGGGCGACGGCGAGGGCGACGCCGGCCTGGCCGGCGGCGGTGAAGAGGACGCCCGCCGCGGCGGCGACGAGGCCGCCCCAGCCGACGCCGGCGGCGACGGCCGCGGTGACCGTGCCGAGGCGCGGGGCGAGCAGGAGCGTGACCACCGTCAGCGCGAGCGATGGCAGGAACCAGCCGGCCGCGCCGGGGCCGGCGCCGGGCACCGCCAGGCCGGCGAGGGCGCACAGCACGGTGGTGACGGAGACGACGGCGGCGCAGCGCAGCAGGAGCAGCCGGAAGGACTGCATCGGCGCGACCAGGGCCACCTCATACGTAGGGTCGATGCCGGGCCCGAACGACACGGCCACGCCGAGCAGCGGCAGCAGCGGCGCGCCGGCGAGGAACACGAGCGGGTCGGCGAGCCGGGCGATCGTGGCGGTCATCGCCAGGGTCAGGGTGATCGCGACGAGCCACGACAGCCGCAGCGCCGGGGTCGCGGCGAGCAGCCTGGCGGTGTGGTCGGGCACGCGGAGCAGCAGCAGGATCCGCTCGACCGGCCCGGGCACGGGCGCGTCGAGCGAGGCGTCGAGGCGGGCCCAGCCGTCGTCGACGAGCCCTGGATCCGCGAAGTCGGTGAGCCGCGAGCGGCACGGGGCGCACGCGCCGAGGTGCGCCTCCACCGACCAGAGCAGCGGCCCGGCGAGCCCACCGCCGGCATACGCCCGCACGTCGGAGTCCTGGAGATGCCACACATCGGAACGACTCATGCCGTCACCTCCGCTACGCTCCGGCGCCGACCTGAGCCAACCTGCCACCCCAATGAGCGGGCCAAGCCGCTCCGCTGCCCGCTCACGCCGTCACCTCCGCCACGCTCCGGCACCGGCCCGAGCCAACCTGCCACCCCAATGAGCGGGCCAAGCCGCTCCGCTGCCCGCTCATGCCAGCTCCTGCCGTAGTTGCCGGCGGGCACGCATCGCCCGCGTCTTGACCGTGCCGGGCGGGATGCCGAGCAGCACCGCGGCCTCGGCGGTGGTGAGCCCGTCCAGGACGGTGGCCTGGACGACGGCGCGCAGCTCCGGGGAGAGCCGGGACAGGGCGCCGGCGAGGTCGCCGTGCTCGACGCCGCCCAGCACCAGCTCCTCGGCCGAAGGCGCCGAGGGCTCGTCGCGGCCGCGGAACCGGGCGAGGAGCCGGCCGAGCCGGTGCCGGGCGCTCTGCCGGCGCAGGGCATCGACCAGGCGGCGCATGCCGATCCGCCACAGCCAGCCGGCGACGTCGCCCTGCTCCCGGTAGCGCGCGGCGCCACCGTGCCAGAGCTCGAGGAACGTCTCCTGGACGACGTCGTCCACCAGGGTCTCGTCGGCACACCGGTACCGCAGCCGCAACATCAACCAGACGGCGTGCCGCCGATAGAACTCCTCGAACGCCGCCCTGTCGCCGGCAGCGGCCAGCGCGAGCAGATCGGCGTCAGACTGAACCCTCACACCTCATCATCGGATCGACCCCGCCCACCGGTTCACGACGACGAGAGAAAACTACGGAGCGGCGTTGAGCAGATCCACCGCGCTGTGCTGGCACCTGTGATCCGACGAAGTCCGTGGACCGGCCCAGTGGCTGCCGTAAGCATCCAGAGTGTCCCGATCGTTCGCATAGGCGCTGTCGGCGTTGCGCCGCAGATAGCCATCAAAGGCGCCGCCGACGGCGGCGTTCAGGACACCCAGGCCACGCACGGCCGCGCCCTTGAACGACGCCCCGTCCCCGGAGCAGGTGTTGCTCTCGTTCGGCTCACGCAGGATGCCACCGGGCGACAGGTACGAACTGGAGACCAGCGCATCCCCGACGCGCCGCGCCGCGGCCAGGGCGGCGGCGTCCCCCGTCAGGCGGTTGAGCTGCACCAACGCGTTCATCAGCACGCCCTGGTTGTAGGTCCACGTCACGGACCCGTTGTTGCGGCACGTGCTGAGGCTGATCCCGTCGTTGACCAGGTTCGATCCGTTGAGCATCCCGGTGCTCTGGAACCAGGTCCAGCCCGCCTGAGCCCGCCCCCGGTAGACCGTGTCGCCCGGCAGGCGCAGCGACAGCGCCGCGTTGAGCTGGATGTAGAGGCTGTTCTCGATGGCGTTCTTGACCTGCCGGTCCGTCTTCCACCACACCCCGCCGCCGCAGCGGGTGTCCCAGTAGGCGTACATGTGGTCGGCGCCGGCCCGGGCGGTGTTCAGGTAGCGGCTGTCGCCGGTCGCGTCGTAGGCGGCCACCCACGCCAGGGCCCACCAGCCGGTGTCGTCGAGGTACTCGTTGCGGAACTGACCCAGCCGGGCGTTGACCTGCTTGTCGTAGGTGGTGGCGATGGCGTACCGGTAGCTGCCCATCCCCGACCGGCGACTGTTGTCGATGACGGCCGTGAGCGCGTTCGCCGAGGTCCACCAGTCGTTGTCGCCGAACAACCCCGTGGAGAGGTTGTACTGCATCATGAGGGCGGTGGCGGCCGCGGTACGACGGTCCCACGCGTTCCAGGTGCTGCGGGTCCACGCCGTGCAGGTCAGTTCGGGGCGGTCACCGGCCTTGCCGCAGGCGCGCAGCGCGCCGACCCCGTTCGCCGCCCAGTTGTCGACGTTGAACTGCGCGGTCCGCCTTCCGGTGGCACCGGCGGGCACGGTGGCGAAGCCGATGCGGCTGTCGACCCACGTGCGGCCGCCGTCGAAGGACCGGTCCAGCCACACCTCGTCGCCGGCCTTGCCGTTGTCCAGGCTCGCCCACGCCATCGCGTCGGTGTCGTTGAGATGCATGGTGAAGCGCCGCCCGTACAGGGTGCTGCTCACCGTCTGCCGGTCCGACGGTGCGAGCGCGGCGTCGCGCCCGTCGCAGTAGCGGTTGCAGACGACGGTGGCGGCCCCGGCCGGCGCGGGAACGGCCACCACGGCGGCAAAGAGCAAGGCAAAGGCGACAAGCACCCGCATGGCGGCCTCCAGAACCAGCAAAGGCCCGGACCGCCATCCGGTTTTCATCGACGATCCTCCACGCCAGCAGTTCTGTCAACTCTTGACACAACCGGATCACGCCGACAGACTCGCCACAGCCGTCAATGTCTAGGAGCTCCAGCATGCGCCGGATCCTCGCGCTCGTCGCCGCCCTGGTGAGCTGCACCGCCGCGATCGCCGCACCCGCACAGGCCGCGGTGACCACCCGGCCGGTCAAGGTCATGCCGCTCGGCGACTCGATCACCTGGGGCGAGGGCAGCCCGACCACGTCCAGCTATCGGGCACCGCTGTACAACCGCCTCGTCGCCGACGCGGGCTACAACGTCGACTTCGTCGGCTCGCAGCGGTCCGGCACCCTGCCGGACACCGACAACGAGGGGCACTCGGGCTGGCGCATCGACCAGATCGCCGCGAACATCAACGGCTGGCTCGGCACCTACCAGCCCGACGTGGTCCTGCTGCACATCGGCACCAACGACATGAACCAGAACTACCAGGTGGCCACGGCGCCGCAGCGGCTCGGCTCCCTCATCGACCAGATCCTCGCCGCGCGCCCCACCGCCACCGTCCTGGTCGCGAAGATCGTGCCCGCCCTGGACGCCACCATCCAGGCCAGGATCAACGCGTTCAACGCGGCCGTTCCCGGTGTCGTGAGCTCCCGCGGTACGCGAGTCAAGCTGGTCGACCTCTCGACCCTCGCCGCGTCGGACCTCAACGACACCCTGCACCCGAACGACTCCGGCTACGCGAAGATGGCGGTGCGCTGGTACACAGCCCTGGAGCCGGTGCTCGGCGACGGCCGCGACTGGCCACTGCTGCGGGCCCCGTTCGAGGCGAGCGACCCCGCGCCGACCTGGCTGGACAGTGCCGGCGCGGCGATCGGCGTCGGCGGCTACTGCTGCGGCCTGACCGCGATGGAGTCCTCCCCGCGCGCCGAGCTGGCCCGCAGCGGCAGCGCCGCGCTGATGTACTCCGGCGCCGACAACTCGGCCACCCAGTCCTACTCCTACCAGCGGATCTTCGCCGCGGACCTGCCGGTCGGCGGGTCCACGGCGCTGTCCTACTGGATCTACCCGCAGCAGGCCACCGGCACGTTCGTCGCGGTCGACCTGCAGTTCAGCGACGGCTCCGCGCTGCGCGACTCCGGCGCCGTCGACCAGTACGGCGTCCGCGCCCACCCGCAGTTCCAGGGCGAGGGCGGCCATCTCGTGGTCAACCAGTGGAACCTGGTGCGGGTCAACCTCGGCGGGCTCGCCGGCCGCACGATCACCCGCGTCGATGTCGGCTTCGACCGCCCGACCGGCACCGGAGCGTTCCGCGGCTACGTCGACGACATCGCGATCACCGACGAGGGCGGCGCCCACCCGGGCGTGAACCTGGCCCGCGGCGCCACCGTCACCGGCAGCGCCGCCTGCGTCGCGGCGGAGGCCCCGGCGAAGGCCCTCGACGGCGTGATCACCGGCAACAGCAAGTGGTGCAGCGGCGCCGCCGGCGCCACTCTGCAGGCCGACCTCGGCGCCGCCAGGACCGTGCGCCGGTTCGTGGTTCGGCACGCCTCCTCCGGCGGCGAGTCGCAGGCGCTGAACACCCGCGCGTTCACCATCCAGGTGAGCACCGACGGCGCGACGTGGACGACCGCGGTGACCGTCACCGCCAACACCGACGGCGTCACCAGCCACCGGGTCGGCCCGCTGACCGCCCGCTACCTGCGCCTGGTCGTCACCACCCCGACCCAGACCACCGACCCCGCCACCCGCGTCTACGAGCTGGAGGTCGAGGGCGCCTAGCGGTCAGGCGCCGTAGCCGGGTGCGGTGTCCTCCTCGTCGTCGACGGCGAAGGACGGGCCGAGACGTTCGGAGAGCACCCGCGGGTCGAGCGGCGCCCAGTGGGTGCCGCCGACCGAGCGCAGGTAGGCGAAGCCCATGCCCCACCAGCCCGGCTCGTACGCCACGACCTCCACCCGCTCGCCGACGAACCGCAGCCGGACCTGGTCGGCGACGACCCCCGACTCGTCCTCCAGGTTCGATCCGCGGACGGTCAGCACGGCCAGCAGGCCGCCGTCGTCCTCGCGCCAGGCCCTCAGCCGCCCGGCGCGACGCAGCTCGCCGCAGCCTGCGACGTGCACCGTGTAGGCGAAGTCAGGCTGGTCACACACCAACATCGCACTCACAAACATCGATGCTACACGCAGTGGGCCTAGCGCATGCCGCGATACACGCCGCGGAGCCGGTCGAGGCGCTGACGCTGCTCGTAGGTGGCGCCGAGGGTGATGAGCAGCAGGCCGGTGCCGCCGAAGAGCAGCAGCAGCATCCAGACGGGCAGCCCGATGCGCAGCAGCTCGTTGACGGTGGCGATGATCGTCACCGCGGAGCCGACCGCGACCGGCGCCTTCTGCTGCCGGACCGCGCCGATCGCGACGGTGATGACGCCGGCGAGGATCAGCAGGACGCGGCGCAGCTCCGGGGAGTTCTCGTTGGCGATCGCGAGCGCGAGGCTCGGCGCGAAGCCGGCGACGAGGGCCGGGCCGTAGGCGAGCCAGCTGCCCAGCTCTGGGCGGCGGCGGATCTCCAGGAGGCCGGTGATGAGCGCGAGCACCGCGAAGGGCAGCGTGTACGCCTCGATCAGGGCCACCTTGACCGTGATGAGCAGCAGCCAGATCGCGATCAGCTCGGCGACGGACGCGGCGATGATGAGGACGACCCGCTGCTGGCCGCTGCGCCCCTTGCGGGCGGCGGACAGCCCGAGGACCGCGCCGAGGGCGGTGAGGGCGGCCGCGGTGTGCGCGGCCGAGCCGAGGGTGAGCAGGACCGCGACGACCGCGCCGGCGTAGCCGGCCGCCTCGATCGTCATCGCCTCGCGGTTGATGCTGTTGCCCGGCCGCAGCCGCGGCAGCGCGGCACCCAGCACGAGCAGCATCGTCGCGACGATCAGCAGCGGGAACGCGCACTGGCGCAGCGGCAGGCCGGCGGCGAGCCCGGCCGCGAGGGCGAACCCCTGCGCGGTCGACGCGGCGACGTGCCAGCCGAGCATCCGCCCGTTGGGCGTGCGCCCCCAGATGCCCGCGACCGCGCCGACGACGATCGAGCCGGCGAGCCACGTCAGCGTCTGCTGCTTCGTGGCGAGGCTGCCCGCGCCGCCCGCCCCGGCGGCGAGCACGGCGATGACGAAGACGAGCCGGCGGGCGAGGATCAGCATCCGGCCGTCGGAGCTGTCGGCGTCCGGCGGGACCGTCAGGGCCAGGCCGAGCCCGGCGATCGTGGCGACCAGCAGTGCCGCCGTCGGCTGCCACGGCCACGGCGCGTGCAGGGCCGCCGGCGCGATCAGCATGGTCAGCGCGGCGCAGGGCACGACGATCGCGACGGCGCGACCGGCGACGGCCTGCCCCGAGCCGCCGAGGCCGACCGCCATGAGCGCGCCGGCGATGGTGAGCAGCGCGGCGGCGAGCACGTGGGTGCCGTTGCCCGCGAAGCGGCCGAGCTCGCCGAGGTCGGCGGCGGTCTGCGCGGTGCCCGTCCAGGGGCGCTGGATCCACTTGTACGGGCCGGCCAGCGCCGCGTACGCCGCCGGTGCCAGGAACACGACGACGATGAGCGCGGGCAGACCGGCCGCCGCGGCGACGCCGACGGTGTAGCCGCGGGGCGCCCGGACCTGCCGCCACCGCCCGGGCGTGCTGGTGTTGTCCGGGCGGAAGCCGGCCATCGGTACCCACGTGACACCCGGCTGCCAGGTGACCCGCAGCAGCTCGGCGAGGACCCCGAGCAGCGCCGCGGCGGCCGCGTAGACGACGGCGCCGTCGCGCTGGACGATCAGCGCCGCCACGGCCGTGGTGGTCGCGCCGCCCGCGACGCCGACGGTCACGTACGGCAGGTACCCCGGCGCCTGCTGGGCTCCGGACGCGGCGGCGGCGAGGCCGACGGCCGAGGTCGCGAGCGCGGCGATGAGCACGGTGCTGGCCTGGCCCGGGTGCAGGCCGCCGGCGGCCGCCGCTGCGGCACCCGCGAAGGCGAAGAGGGCGCCGGCGACACCGCACCCGCCGACGAACGTGAGCGGGCCGTCGGACGGGTTGCCCCGGCGGATCGCGGTGACCTTCGCGAATCCGGCGACGGCCACGCCGCTGACCGCGAGCGCGACGAGCGTGCCCGCGGTCGCGCCGGGCCGCACGAGGCTCGCGCCGGCGGCGAACATGCCGGCCACCAGCGCGGCACCGAGCCGCGTGTAGACGGCCCGCCAGCTCTTCGCGGTGGCGGCCCAGGCGGCGATCCCGGTCGCGGCGATCCAGCCGATGACCATCGGGGACTGCCAGCCGAGGCCGAGACCGACGGGGGCGCCGATGGCGGCGAGGGCGGCCGCCGAGGAGGCCGTGTCGTCGCCGTACGGCTGCGGCAGCGCGATCGCGGCCGCGCCGGCGAGCAGCAGCAGCGCGATGGGGACCTGCCACCCGTACGTCGCGAGCTGCTGGGCGTTGGCCAGCCAGCGGTCGTCGAGGACGGCGCGCCACGGCGGGTCCGCGGCGCGGATCACCCCGACCGCCCCGATGACGGCCAGGCTGCCGGCGAACAGGCCGGTGCAGACGCCGACGGTGGTGGCGCCGGCGACCGGGCCGCGGCGCCACTCGTCGGGCAGGGTCCGGGCGGCGACCGCGACCGCGAACACGAGCAGCGCGAGCGTCACGACCTCGATGCCGTCGGATGCGAGCGAGACGGCCCTGGCCACGGCGCCGATCCCGGCGATCGTCACGGCGGCCGCCGCGGCGTCGGCGCCGGTGAAGTCGGCGCCGAACGTCTGCCGGTCGTCCATCCGGGGCGCCAGCCACAGCATCGCCACGGCGATCACCATGAGCAGGCCGATGACCAGGTCGATCGTGGTGGCGCCGTCCGCGCGCAGGACCGCGATCGCGACCGCGACGGCGCCGGCGGTCGCGCCGATCAGCAGCGGCGGGCTCTGCGCGCCCCGGGCGACCTGCGTGATCGCGGCGTACCCGAGCGTCACCGCGAGCGCGAGGAAGCTCATCACCAGCACGACGGTCGCGCCGCCGGGCAGGTCGCCGAAGAGGATCGCGGCACCGGCAGCGGCGGCCCCCGGCAGCGCGAAGAGGGCACCACCGGCGCCCGCGTCGGCCACCCTGCGGGTGACGTACTCCCCCTCGGCGTCGATGCGGTGCGGCCGGGGCAGCAGCGCGATGCCCGCGCCGGCGACGGAGATGGCGAGCAGGATCAGGGCGGTCGACGCCGGGCGGGCCAGGCCGGCGGCCGCCGCGTACAGGCCGAGGACCAGCGCGGCGCTGAGGCAGACCCACGCGGTGTGCGCCTCCCGGACCCGCATGGCGAGCGCCCCGGCGACGATCGCACCGGCGACGGTGAGGGCGGGGATCGCCAGCCAGCTGAGGCCGAAGGCGGCGGGCGCGATGAGCAGCGTCAGGGCGGCGCCGACGACGGCGACGTCGGGCCGGAAGCGTTCCGGCGGCGGGACGGTGACGAACGCGACGTCCCTGCCTCTGGTCGGCGCCGGCGCCGCGGCGGCGCGGGGAACGGCAGGCGACCCGGGTCGCGGGTCGTCCCAGACGCCGGTGCGCGGGCCGCTCTCCGCACCGCCCAGCGGCCCCGGCCACAGCCCCGGCGGCGGGGCAGGCTGGGGGCGGACGTCGACCCGGCGGCGGAACATCGTGCCGATCCGTCCGGCGGGCCAGGCGGCCGAACCGAGCGGCACGTCGACCGGCTCGGTGCGGCCGCTGAGCATGAGCACGCCCGCGGCGGTCAGCAGCAGCACCGCGAGGACGTACTGCCAGCCGTCGGCGCCGACGGCCGCGTCGACCTCCGCGCGGTGCGCCGTGAGGTCCGCCTTCCACACCGGCCACGCCGCCCGCAGCGGCGCGGCGAGCACGGGCAGCACGGTGACGACGAGCAGCGCCGTGGTGGCGGCGGCCGCGACGGAGACCGCGTAGCGCGGCCCCCGGCGGGCGTCGCCCGGCAGGAACGGCACCCCGGCCGCGGCGAGCGCCACCGCGAGGGCGAGGAACAGCAGCGTGGAGCCGGGGAACGCGACGGCGCCGACCCGCGCGAACGCGGCGATGACCGCGACGGTGGCGATGCCGGCCGCGATGTCGGGCAGGACACCGCGCCGCCAGGACAGGGAGCCGGTGACGCCGATCGCGGCGGCGACGAGGGTCACGGCGGCCGCGCGGACGGTCTCGCCGAGGCCCTCGGTGGTGGCGAGGGCGGCGGCGGCGCACAGCAGGGCCGCGCCGAACGTGGCCACGAACAGCACCCAGGCCGCGTCGCGCATCAGCGCGTCGGCGAACCGGTCCGTCTGCACGGTGTGCGGCTCGTGCTGCTCGACGCCGTCCAGTGCGGTCCCGGTGCCGTGGCTGTCGTCGCGTCCGGCCTCGATCTGCCGGATCCGGCGCTCGACCGACCGGCCGAGGGCGACGCCGAACGCCAGGTCGATGAGCGCAACGCCGGACAGGGCGAGCGACCACCCGGCGGGGCCACGGATGGAGTCGTAGGCGAGCAGCGGCAGCACCGGCTGGAGCGCGATGAGGGTGGCGTACCGCGAGGCGATGAGGTGGCTCCGCATGCTGTACGCGGCGGCGATGCCGGCGGTGGCGGCGCAGACCAGGCCGGTGTACAGGCTGCCCTCGACCTTGTCCGCGCCCAGCAGCCCCTCGGAGCGCAGGACGTAGCCGTCGAGCAGGACGAGCAGCAGCGCGACCGACGCGACGGTCTCGGCGGTGGCGGTGAGGCCGCGCCGGACCAGCATCAGCGGCAGGGCGAGGGCGCCGGCGGTGATCAGGGCGAGCAGCAGCACCCGGCCGGCGGTGCCGATGGTGCCGAACGCGTCGGTGGTGAGGACGATCGCGGCGCCGGCGAGGAGCAGGCCGCCGAGCGCGAGGACCGACGCCTGCATGCTCGAGGTGGTCGCCTCGGGCTCGTCGACCGGGCCGTGCGGCCCGCCCCCGCCGGGCGGGCGGCGCATCTGCGGCAGCGCCGCGATCCGGTTCCGGGCCGGCGCCGTCCGCGTCGCGCCGATCGGCGGGCGCGCCGAGGTCTCTGCCTGGGCCTCGCCCTCGACCTGCGGCGCCCGCGGCGAGTACACCTGCTGCCCCGGCGGCACCGTCGGGCCCTGGACCTGCCGTGCGACCGGCGGCGTGCTCTCGATCTTCGCGCCGCCGACCCTCGCGCCGCGGCCCAGCCGGGGGCGGCGGCCACGGCCGGCCTGCTCCTGGTCGATGGTCTGCCGGACCTTGCGGCGCAGGGAGTCGCGCTGCGCGGAGGCGTGCGCGAGCTGGCGACGCAGCTTCTGGGTGTCGTCGGTCAGGTCGCGCTTCTTCTGTTCCAGCGACGCGACGGTGCGCTGGAACAGGGCGAGTGCGGCGGCGTCGGGATCGTGCGGGCGGCCGCAATCGCGGCAACCGGTGGCCTCGCTGGCCGGGCCACCGCACGCCGGGCACGGATACGTCTCCACGCGACTCCTCCCCCCGGGCCGCAGCCGGGAGTGGCCGCGCGTGCGGCCACCCCGGGCTGTTCACGCCCTACTGGGAAGAATGCCTTGTTTCGACGTGTCGCGAAAGCGATGCGCCCGTTCGGGAGATTCCGGCGTTTAAGCCACCGCGGGTTTGCCCATGCCGCGGTACTCCCAGCCGGCGGCGACCCAGACGGACTGGTCGAGACAGTTCCGGCCGTCGATCACCCGGCGGGCCGCGACGAGCTCGTTGAGCGAGTTGGGGTCCGTGTTACGGAACTCCTCCCACTCCGTCAGCACACAGACCAGGTCGGCGCCGGTGACCGCGTCGGTGAGGGTCTTGGCGTACGTCACGTCGGCGACGTCGTTGCGGGCGTTGTCCATGCCCTCCGGGTCGTACACGGTGACCTCGGCGCCGGAGCGGGCCAGCTTGCGGACCACGGACAGGGCCGGCGAGTCGCGCACGTCGTCGGAGTTGGGCTTGAAGGTGGCGCCGAGCACGGTGATCCGGGTGCCGGCCAGGTCCGGGCCGGCCGGGCCGTAGCCGCGGCCGAGCAGCTCCGCGGACAGCTGGACGATCTTCTGCCGGCGGCGCTGGTTGATCAGGTCGACCTCGTGCAGGAACCGCAGCGCCTCGCCGACGCCGAGCTCCTGGGCGCGGGCCTGGAACGCGCGGATGTCCTTGGGCAGGCAGCCGCCGCCGAAGCCGACGCCGGCGCGCAGGAACTTGTTGCCGATCCGGGCGTCATAGCCGATCGAGCGGGCGAGCTGCGTCACGTCGGCGCCGGCGGCCTCGCAGACCTCGGCCATCGCGTTGATGAACGAGATCTTGGTGGCGAGGAACGCGTTGGCGGCGACCTTGACCAGCTCGGCGGTCGCGAAGTCGGTGACCACGACGGGGACCTCGCGGTCCTCGGTGAGCGCCAGGTCGAACACGCCCTTGTGGGCGGCGTAGAGCATGCCGGTGGCCCAGTCGCTCTTCACGCCGAAGATGATCCGGTTGGGGCGCAGCACGTCCTCGACGGCGACGCCCTCCTGCAGGAACTCGGGGCTCCAGGCGACCTCGACGCCGAGCTCGGCCGGGGTGTGGCGGCGCACGAGCTGCTCGATCCACTCCGCGGTGCCGACCGGGACGGTCGACTTGCCGGCGATCAGTGCCTTGCGCTTGAGCAGCGGCGCGAGGTTGGTGACGGCGCTCTCGACGTGGGACAGGTCGGCGGCCATGCCGTCGGGGCGCTGGGGCGTGCCGACGCAGATGAAGTGGACGTCGCCGAACTCGGCGACCTCCTCCCACGACGTCGTGAACCGCAGCCGGCCGGCCGACAGGTTCTTGCGGAGCAGCTCGTCCAGGCCAGGCTCGTGGATCGGCACGTCGCCGCCGGAGAGCTTGGAGATCTTCGCCTCGTCGACGTCGAAGCCGAGCACCTCATAGCCCAGCTCGGCGAAGCAGATGGCATAGGTCGCGCCAAGGTAGCCGGTGCCGAGGAAGGTCAGCCGCGGGCGTGGTGCGCCGGAAGGCGCGGCTACTACGGGTGGGGTGCTCGGGTACGCGATGGTCACGCCTATGTCTCCACTCTTTCCCGTTTCCGCAAATACCCGCATTGCGGACATCTGTGGCGTATAGGGCTGGGTATTGCCGACGTTGCTCCGGCGAGAGTAGTCCCTCTCCGGCGACCGCGCCTTCGGCTCCTTGGTTACTCATCGGTATGCTCACACTGGGATGAGGCCTGAACGGTGGTTCAGGCCAGGTGTTTCGGGTCTTTGGGGGATGCCGTGTTCGAGGTGTACCAACTGCCGGAGGAGCACGCCGCGGTCCGTGAAGCGGTGCGTGCGGTATGTGACGGCAAGGTGGCGCCCAACGCCGCCGCGGCCGACGAGAATGGCGAGTTCCCCCAGGCGTCCTACGACGCGCTGCGCGCCGCCGACTTCCACGCCCCGCACATCCCCGAGGAGTACGGCGGCGCCGGCGCCGACGCCCTCGCGACCGCCATCGTCATCGAGGAGGTCGCCCGCGCCTGCGCGTCCTCTTCGCTGATCCCCGCCGTCAACAAGCTCGGCACCATGCCGCTGCTGCTCGCCGCGTCGCCGGCGCTGAAGCAGCGCTACCTGCCCGCGGTCGCCGCCGGCGATGCCATGTTCTCCTACTGCCTCTCCGAGCCCGACGCCGGCAGCGACGCCGCCGGCATGAAGACCCGCGCCGTCCTCGACGGCGACACCTGGGTCCTCAACGGCGTCAAGCGCTGGATCACCAACGCCGGCATCAGCGAGTACTACACGGTCTTCGCCGTTACCGACCCCGCCGCCCGCTCCCGCGGCATCTCCGCCTTCGTCGTCGAGAAGTCCGACGAGGGGGTCAGCTTCGGCGCGCCGGAGAAGAAGCTCGGCATCAAGGGCTCGCCCACCCGCGAGGTGTACCTCGACAACGTCCGCATCCCCGCGGACCGCATCATCGGCGAGCCGGGCACCGGCTTCTCCACCGCCATGCGGACCCTCGACCACACCCGGGTCACCATCGCCGCCCAGGCCCTCGGCATCGCCCAGGGCGCCCTGGACTTCGCCCTCGGCTACGTCCAGGAGCGCAAGCAGTTCGGCAAGGCCATCGCCGACTTCCAGGGCATCCAGTTCATGCTCGCCGACATGGGCATGAAGCTGGAGGCCGCCCGCCAGCTCACCTACGCCGCCGCCGCGAAGTCCGAACGCGGCGACAAGGACCTCACGTACTTCGGCGCCGCCGCGAAGTGCTTCGCCTCCGACGCCGCCATGCAGATCACCACCGACGCCGTCCAGCTCCTCGGCGGCTACGGCTACACCAAGGACTTCCCCCTCGAGCGCATGATGCGCGACGCCAAGATCACCCAGATCTACGAGGGCACGAACCAAGTGCAGCGCATCGTCATGGCCAGGCAGCTGCTCAACGGCTAGTTCGACCGAGTTTCTGCAGCTAGGCGCCATGATCATGATTGAGTTGATCTTTCGGTCCTCTTCGGTCATTTGGGCGCCGTTTCGAACATCATGCTGGGGAAATGCTGGGGAGGATGATCGATTTATCGAAATTTAGCTATGCGATGGTTGGCACGGACGGCCTCTCCCCCCGCCGCGCGAGCGCCAACATTCGCATCGGCCCGTCTCGATTTCACCGATCGCTGGCCCGGTAACGCTACGTAGCGGCGGCGGGAACGAGGCGGGGCGACCGCTCGGCTTGGTCTCGCACGAGGCACTCCGCGCGACTGTGCCCCGACGCCGGACAATGAGGCATGGCTGAACGGAACAAGACGTACGTCCGGCTATCGGTGTCCTCACACCGCGCTGGCGGTGGACGTTGCGCGCTGGGATTGTTCGCGCGACGAGGCCTTACGCCAGGTGCTGCCAGACCACGTCCGGCAGGAGCGTCTGCCCGAGCCTGACCGGCTGATCCATCGCGATGATGCTGCGCTACCGACGCCACCGGATGAAGCTAAACGCCGAGGCCGGTGGTCGATTCCGGGTACACGGGACGGCCATTTCCCGCGGGCCGGTGTGATCTAGGCAACCGCGCTCGGCTACGCACAGCGGCCGAGGCGTCTGAACCCATGCCGGGCACAAGATCGCAAGGCCCCACACTCGACGCCCACACTGGCTGACCGAGCCTGTGGCGCAGTTCAGTCAGCGCCCGATACCGACAACCACACTGGCCACGTCTTGATCCCGATCGCCGACAACTGCCTCAATCACGAGCCCTGATCGATCAATCCTTCGCGTCGCAACAGCCAATCGGGCTTTAGGCCACCCTGCCGTTCGACATGCTCGCAGAGTTCACGCGGCAGATATGAGCCGAGGACTCCACGCCCAACGGCGGCCCAGAATGCCTTCGACGTGCGCATGTGCCCGCTGCCGGTGTGCCACGCCACGCCTGGGTGCTCCTGCTGCAGCGCAGCCAACCCTGCCGCCGCTAGACCTCGACGCTGTAGGTGCTCGATCGTGTACGGCTTGTCCACCCATCCGATCTTGCAGTGAGGGCATACGACGTACTCCACCACGAACGCGAACTCCTCGGCGCGGTAGTTCGCCTGCCGACAGCGCCAGCCGAAGTACCGACCCGAAGGCGTGTCCTGCCAGGGACTGTCCAGCGTTGGAAGTTGGGTGGTGTTGTACCGCGGACGCCTGTCGATGCGGCCGCGCGTCAGGTTGTACAACGAAGATCGGAACGGCGTCCGCTGCGGCCACCATGCCACCACGGACGTTGCCTGTTCGCGAAGCTGCCGAATGCTTTCGTCCCAGTCCGCATCCACGGCATTCACTATACGAATGGCTACCGGTCTTCCTGCCTGCCGCCTCCTTGTATCTCTCGCAAAAGGAGCAGCATCTCATCGGCTGCGACCTGCTCCTGCTGCAGCGCCTCGGTCCCCCATTCGTCTTCGACGGAAGGGGTCGACGGAGCGGCCACCTCCCGTAGCAGCGTTTGAAGGGCGAGCGGCAGATCCGGCGCAACGAATCCTTCGGATTCGATTGTCATCCGATGCGTCCGCAGACTATGCAGGCTGCGCGCAAGGTCGCGGACGAGCGCCTGCAGGTAACTCTGGCGATCTTCACCTCCACGGAAGACGCCATAGTCGGCAGCCCCGTCGGTTCGGCTGGAGACGCGTTTGATACGGCCTTGGATTTCGAGGTACTCCTGGACCAGGAGCCGGTGGATGTCGTACAGGACGATGGACCGCCGGCTGTCTCGCCAGGTGACGAGAGAGCTACCGGTGAATTCGATCGGCCGTGTGCCCATGATCCAGCCTCGGGCCAGCCACGGAGAGACCGTCACGTCGGGCAGGATCTCCATCGAGTCGCTCACCCCGATCGGCGTGATCAGCAGGATCGGGGGGATGTCGAGCGCCGCCGCCAAGATCAGTAGTTCGTTCACACCGATCGAGTCGCGGCGGCCGGTCTCGATGTTCGCGATCACTGACCGTGGTACCTCGAAGCCGAGTTCAGCCGTGCGCCTGGAGAGCTCGTTGGCACTGATCTTGCGCTGCTCGCGCCATGCCTTCAGCTGCCTGGCAAGGACCTGGGTAACGGTCTTGGGCCAGCGCCCCCCAGCCTCCGCCACCTGTGACGAGTCGGGGGCAATGTCGGGTGGCACACCTGGCTGGCTCATGCCAATCGGGCAGGACGCAAAGTCACGCCCTCCACTGTATATGGATCATGCGACTCACTGACACCGGGTGACGGAATACTGCGCTGTGTGGTGAGGACACAGTTTTTGGAGCTGCCGCTCTGGACGTGTCTTCATGGCGCCGATCGAGCGATGTGACGCGCGGTACGTTACGCGCGATCTGACTTGCGTCCCGCTCACGGTCGGGTCTAATCTCGACCAGCATCACTCAGCGTGGTCGCGGTGCGGAGCGGTTTGCGCTCTCGCCCGAGCGGCTCGGCGCTTTGAAGGAGGCACAGACGACACGGCCGGCCAGACCGGCAGGAGCTGCGGAAGAACTCGTCACCATGGGCCGAGATGGCCTGCTTCGTCGTGTGTCAAAGGAAATGGCCCCGCTCGAACCGAGATGCTTGCGACACCTCGGTGCGATGGAGCCATGCCTGAGGCACGAGATTACAAGCTCGAACGCCACTGCCTGCAAACTTTCCACGTTGTGGAACGTTTGACGCCTTCAATACGGTGCTGACCTGAGTGGGTCGGCCCGAGCGGCGACCGCACCGACCGTGCGGCGCTCACGTGATGGCGTCCTGGGATCCTGGCCCGCGTCGAACTGCGGCGACGGCCTGCGATCACATTCTTGGCTGCGTCATGAGCCGGTCAGCATCGCTTCCACACCCTGCGGGGCCCGATCGGGTCAATACCAGGGCTCGATGGAAAGCGCTGTCTGAAGCTGGTTTCCGCCCGTCACCTCGCGTGACCAGGCGTTCCCCTGACGCTTCGCCTGCACGGCACCTCGACGCGCTGCCGCTGGTCAGGCACCTTGATGCCCAGGAGCATCCCTCAACCATGCCAGTACACAAGAAGCTTCCCCGTCGTCTCCCGGCCCGCCCGACGGGCGGCATGTATCTGTCCGCCCTGACGTTCCGGCAGTTCCGCTCGTGCCGCGACGTCCGTGTCAAGCTGCAGCCGGGTCTGACACTGCTCGTCGGCGAGAACAACTCCGGCAAGTCCAACGTCGTTGACGGCGTCCGCCTCGTCACGAAGCCGCTCAGCGGCCGCCCGACCCGATACTTCGAGGTCGATGACGTGTCGTTCGACGAGAAGGGCCCGATCGAGCTCACGGCCGAGTTCGCCGGCTTGACCAAGACCCAGGAGTCGCACTACATCACCGCGCTCGACATCAACTCGAAGACCGCCTGGTACACCGCTCGGTTCAACCCGAACGAGCGCACGCCTCGCCGGTCATCCGTCGAGTACCTGTCCGGCCGGGTGCCCGGACCGGACACGGAACCGGAGAAGCGCGACCAGATCCGCCACGTCTACCTCGCGCCGCTGCGTGACGCTCAGCGCGAGCTGGACTCCGCCGCAGGCAACCGGATCTCGCACATCATCAGGTACCTGATCGACGAGAAGGACCGCGAGGACTTCCTCGACAAGGCCAACGATGGACTGCGCGATCTCGAACAGCATGTGGTTATCACCGAAACGCAGGCCAGGCTGCAGGAACACGTCAGCGACCTCACGGACGCCGTACGCGGTCAGTCGATCGGCCTCAGCTTTCAGGAGTTGAAGCTGCACCGGTTGGCCCGCGCGCTGCGGTTGAAAATGGCCGAACACGGCGTCGACCTCGCCGACATCAGCGATTCCGGCTTGGGCTACGCCAACCTGGCGTACATGGCGTCCGTCATCCTGGAACTCCGCAACGCCGACGACATCGAGCTGACGCTCTTCCTCGTCGAGGAGCCGGAGGCACACCTGCACCCGCAGCTGCAGGCGGTGCTCCTCGACTACCTCCAGGAGCAGGCGGAGTTGTCCGTCCGTGACGACAGCGACTGTCCGGCGGGCCGGATCCAGGTCATCGCCACCACCCACTCGCCGAACCTTGCCAGCGCCGTGGACATCGAGAACGTCGTCGTCCTGCGGACCGTAGAACAGGAGATCACCGACGAGGACGCGGATCTGTCCGAGGACGACGAGGACGACGAGGACGACGAGGACGACGAATCGCTTCTCGATGACGAAGATGCTCTTGAGGATGGCGACGAGGACGACATTGGCCGAACGCCGAACATGAGGCGGGAGACGGCAGCAGTTGCTCTGTGCGATGTCGAACTGACATCCGATGAACGCCGGAAGATCAACCAGTACCTCAGCGTCAGCCGGGCCGAGCTGCTCTTCACCCGCCGTGCGATCCTCGTCGAGGGCATTGCCGAAGCGGTCGTGCTGCCCGCCCTCGCGCGGCACCACGTCCTGAAGACCGGCGCGAAGTACCGTGCGAAGTGCCGAAAGTTCCGCGCCGTCTCGATCATCAACATCGGCAGCGTCGACTTCGCCCCCTACATCAAGCTGCTCCTGCAGGAAATCGACGGTGTGTGCCTCGTCGACCGCCTCGTGGTGATCACCGACAGCGACCCGGACCTTTCCGACGAAGATGACGAACTCGATGACGAGGAGATCAGCGAGGAGGAAGAACCTGCTGCGACCTTGAGCCGCAAGGACCGGCTTGAGGACATCGCCGCGGACCTCGGCGCTGAAGACCTGCTCGTGGTCTGCGCCGCCGACTACACGCTCGAAGCCGATCTCATGGAACCGTTCGACATCAACGGCCCGTTGCTGAAGGAGGCGTTCGACCGGCAGAAGCCGCGGTCCGGCAGGTTCTGGCGACGGCTGGCCGCCAGCAGCGACAAGGCCGAGACCTTCTACCGCAAGCTCCGCGGGTCAAAGGGCAGGTACATCGGCAAGGGCGAGTTCGCCCATGACGTCGCCAGCTTGATGTCCTCCGGCGGCCACCAGTTCCAGTGCCCCGAGTACCTCCAGGCAGCGATCAAGGCGGCGTTGCGTTGAACGACAGGGACGAGATCACGTTCAGTGCGGCGCAACGGGCCCTCATCGACATCCCGGGCGGAGTCTTCGTCCAGGCGTGTCCGGGCGCCGGGAAGACCCAGAGCATCGTTGAGCGCTTCATCCAGCGACCCGGGATCGGGCCCAGGCACGGCGTCGCCCTGCTGTCTTTCACCAACGCCGCGATCAACGAAGCACGCCTGCGCTGCGCCGGGCGACCGGAACTCCTGCGTGCGCCGAACTTCATCGGCACCATCGACAGCTTCATCAACCGCTATGTCGTCACGCCTCTGCACCGCGCCAAGACCGGCACGCTCCCGACGTTCAAGGACAGCTGGGAGACCGTGCAGGGCACCACGTTCCGCGCGAACGGTGTCCAGTCCGACCTCCAACTCTCCTGGTTCTCGTTCGACCACGAGGGAAAAGCGACTTTCGAATCGAAAAGGGCACCCTATGCCTTGCGGAACCTCGAGTTCCGCCAGCTCTCCTCCATGATGACCGCGGCAACCCGTACCTGGCGGCGCTACTTCAACAACGGCCTCATGGACTGCACGACCTCCCGCGCACTCATGACGCACTACCTGAGCGACCCTGCCGAGCGGGCGAACCACGGCTCCCTGATCGCCGGACGCTTCAAAGAGATCATCGTCGACGAGGTGCAGGACTGCAGCGCCCAGGACGCCTTCCTCCTTAACTTCCTCCTGGACGCCGGCATCGAGATGGTCATGGTCGGCGACCTCGACCAGGCGATCTACGCCTTCCGAGGTTCCACCGTCGACGGCGTACGGAGCTTGGCTCGAAGGGTCAGGCCGGGCGCCCGGTTCAACGCCAACTACCGCAGCTCGCCAGCAGTGTGTGCCTTGGTCAACAGCCTCCGGCACGGAGCGTCTGTTGACGTTCCCGCCGGCAGGTGGGCGACCGACACCACGCCCGTCCAAGTCGTGGAGATGACGTCGTTCGGCACCGCACGCGACGTGGCCGTCCAAGTCGCCGATCACTTCGGCTTCGAGCCTTCAGACATCGTGACGTTGGCGCATACCGAGCACGCCGCCCGGGAGGGTGCCGGCGCCAGCCCGGCGCCCGAGAAGGGCACCACCAACAAGCTGGTGAGGCTTGCCAACGCCGCAGCCGCGATACAGGACGTCCACGCGAACACCCGGATCCGGACACAGGCGGTGCAGGCCTTCGAAAGCCTCATCCGTGGACTCGCCGATGAGCAGCACCACGCGGCTGCGGACACCGACTTCTGCAACCTGATCGGCCTCACCCACCGAGCCTTCCGCGAGGGCATCGTCCGCCTCGCGAACCGTGCAGCACCCTTCAGCGGCAGTCCATCACAGTTCCGTGAGCAGATCCGGCAGGGACTCGCTGCGTTCGGCTGGGACAATTGGGCCGACGCTAGCGCGCTCCGCTCCCCGAACGGAAACACCTGGCCTCAGGTTGCCAAAGACGACGCGGACGCGTTGCGCTGGTCAACCATCCACAGTTTCAAAGGCCTCCAAGCACCCGTCATCGCCATGACCATTCCAGCACCGTTCAGGAACGCGAAAACCCTGGACGGCGTCGGCCTCTGGCAGGCGGGCATGGACGGCGAGGCCCGCCGAGTCCTCTACGTCGGCGCGTCCAGAGCCGAGCGACTTTCGATTCTGCTGGTCGACGCCAGCCAATACGCCACAGTTGTCGCATGCCTCCAACGAGATGCCGTGCCGTTTGCCCGGTGGACCCAAACCTCTGATTCACGCGCTGCATAGCCGCAGGAGAACGTGTGTACAAGATCGGAACGGTAGAATTGGACTCGACTGAGATCACAACACAAGCGCTGTTGCCGGAGGCGGATACCTGAGGTTGTTCGTCCCGAGTCCTGACGAGATGCGCCCAGCGATCGAGAACCACGCCACCTGATGGAATTGCGGAATCTCCGACAGCCACGGCTTCGGCCGGACATGTCCTTGGCCTGCCTCTCGAACGGGTTCGTCGTATTCCCCACGTTGGTCATCGAGGCAGCGCGACCGCACCCTGCTAATCGCCGAGGCGCGGCCGCCGGACGGAGTCTGAAGGCTGCCGTCGGCAGCGCTGATCGCCAGCGGATGCCATCCAGGGCGCATTTCGGCATAGCCAAACAGCTCGCCGACCTGCCCACGGGACACAGCGACGCACACGCTGTCCGTCGACGTAATGGCGTCGGAGGCTAGCTTCACCAGCAAGATCAAGTTCCGTGCCGACAGCGATTGCGCGGCGAGTTGATCCCACGGGGCGGCGCCACCCATTTGGACGCCCGAAAAGTGTCATACCCGAGTCGTAGTCTTCCCCCGGACTTAAAGGGGGTCCGAAGGGAATGCGGATATGAGTGTTACTCGGATAACGGATCGGTCGAGAGATCCCATTACGCGTGATACCGAGCTGATTTTGACCTTGATTGCGTCGGGTCTGATGCGTCTGCCGACGTGGTTGGGTCCGGAGGATGCGCGCAACCCCTATCCGCTCGCTCTGCAGCAAGGTCTTGATCAGCTGACCTGGGCATGCTGGGCAGCTGCGGCCGATTCGCCGACCGATGTTGGTGACCTGGTGGCGCGTTGGTGTGCGAGGCCGTTGGCGACGTGGCCGGTGGCGTGGCCGGAAGGCGCGGTCGGATCGGGTGATCAGCTTGTGATCGATGGTGAGCCGAGCGAGACCTGCCGGGACTGGGCGGTATCCAATCCGGACGTGGTCAGCGAGGTGCTGGAGAGTGCGTTCATGCGCGAGGTCCGCTCGACGTGCCGCAGCATGGGCCCTCGCGGGCAGGCCGTCTACGTCGCATTACGGCGCATGCTGATCGATTCCCCCACGTTGGACGGGTTGCAACAGTTGTCGGAGCGCAATAGGTTTCCCGACCTGCCGGCCTGGTCGGAATGGCTCAACTCCGCGTATGAGCCGGTGACTGCCGATCACACCTACGAGGGCCAGGTCGGCGTCTGTCGCCGGTGCAGGCATATTGCTCGGCACACCGACGCCGGATGGCGATGCTTGACGCCGAGGTGCCGCACGCTGCCTACCCCTCCACGGGTGGATCTCATGCCGGGCAAGGGCGTCGTCAAGATCCGCAGGGATTTGAGCACCTACATCAGCCTGCCTGGGCGTCCTGAAGCCGACCTCGCCCGTGCGCTGGAGAAGCTGGGAGCGACGGTGGTGTGGTGGCCGGATGTCGACGCCTATGACCTGCTGGTGATCTGGCCCGACGGGCGCCGGTGGGGTATCGACGTGAAGGATTGGCGCACCCCGTACGCCCTGGCTCTGCGGTTGCATCCGCTGCCGGGCTACCCGTCAGGGCACGAGTTCGCGTTCACAGACGGCTTCGTCGTCATCCCGGACGATCGGACCCGCAAGCAGCGCAACTATCTGACGATTCTGCGCCGGCACAGCGTCGCCCTGCGCGAGCAGCCGAGGACGACGGCCCTGTCGGTGTCTCAGCTCATGGCGAAGGCCACCGGAGGGACCCGTGGCGCGTGAACGTGGGCGCTGGCACGAGCGCCTGACCAAGGAGATCAAGCAGGCAGCGAAAGACCGCGGCTGGAAGGTCGACGCCGTCCAGCTGGTGACGGTGGAACTGGTTCTGACGCTGGCGAATCAGATATCGCCGGACCAACCGGCCAGTGGCGCGTGGGCGCAGCTCAAGGGCTACCGCTTCGACGCCGCCGGCGAGGACGCCGATCACGCACTATCGGTGATCGTCTGGCTGGTCGGCGAGCTCAAGTCCGAGCCGGTGTGGCGCGAGGCCTTGGCGGCCTATCTGGACATGCCCGAGCAGCTGCGGGCCTATCTGCTGGACAGCCCTGATGACGTTCTCCAGCCGTTCCGGCGTCCCCCGCTGGTGGGCGACAGGGAAGCCGACTACCTCGACGCGCTGGCGCACTTCCCGCCCCACCGCAGCAGCGAGATCCCCATCGCGGAAGCTGGCCAGAGCTACTTCGTCAAGACCGAGGACGGCAAAGAGACGGTCACGCTCCCGGAACAGCTTCCCGAGTGGGGGCCGCTCACCCGCCACGACTTCAACCCCGCCCCGCAACGCCGGCCGATGCGCATCGCATGGAAACAGCTGGTGGACTTCGCGGCCGAGCTGGACCGCGAGGATCTCGAGTACGGCCGGGAGTTTCAGCGCTGGCACGGCCGCGTCGAAGACCTCATCATCCGCTTGCGCCAGGCCGACGACACCTTCGAACAGGCTACCGAGATCGACTTCGACCGCTTGCATCACTTCGCAGGCATGGTCGGCGCCGGAAAGAGCACGCTGATGGACTTGCTCGCGATCTGGGGAGCGCGCCATCAGCATCACGTCACCGTCGTGGTGGCCGACGTCGTGTCGGTGCTGACCCGCGTCCAGCTGTACCGGCGCTACGGGGTGGGTGCGGCACCGGTGCTCGGCGCGTCCGGGCGAGGCCGCCACATCCAGCAACTTCATCGTCCTGGCGTGCGTCGCACCGAAGGCCTGAACGCGATGAACGTCCCGCTGTTGCAATGGGCCTCCACCGCCTGCGCGTTAAGCAGTCGCAGAGCCGATCCGAAACCATGGAAGCTCGACGAGGCACCATGCATTCGGCTCAAGCAGGAGAAGATCGGCCCGCGAAACGGCAAGACCGAGATCGATCATGTGTGCCCGCTATGGACCCGCTGCCAGCGGCACTACGCCTCCCGGGAGCTGGTCACCGCCAAGGTGTGGGTGACCACGCCGGCGGGGTTGGTCTTCAGCCGGGTTCCTCAGCCGCTCATCGACGCGGAGCTGCGGTACCTGGAGTTGGCGTGGTATCGCAGCGACTTGATCATCGTGGACGAGGCAGATCAGGTGCAGACCCAGCTCGACGGCATCTTCAGCCCGAGCCAGACGCTGGCCGGTGACGGGGACGACGCCTGGATGGACGTCATCGACATCACCAAGAAGGTGGAACTGCGCGCCCGAGGACGCGGGCCGATGCGCGATGCCAAGGTCGCCCGGTGGGTGCACCTGGTCGACCTCGCCGACATGCTGATCTCACGCATCTACGCCCTACTTGGCAACGAGCCGCACCTGCGCGCTTGGGTCGGCGACGGCTACTTCAACGAATGGACCCTCGCGGTACGGCTCACCGCCGTGTTCGCTGCTGTGCCACCCCCTAAAGCGGACAAGGACAAAGACAAGGACAAAGACCAGGACAAAGACGCCGCCGCGCCGGTAGTCGACGTCGAGCGGGCGCAGGCCTGGCGTAGGAGTTTCTCGGTATGGTCGCTGGCGCCGACCAAGACGGAGAAGCTCACTGTCGACCCTGTCGCCGACGAACTGCGCCGGCTCAGCGAGCAGACCGCGTACAAGGACGATGCCACGGTCACGAAGATGGTGGCCGCGTGGTTGTCGACGCGGCGAGACATCACCGAACCAAACGACCTGGACGACCTGGCTGTGAAACTGCACTTCACGCTGCTCGTCGGCATTGTCACCAACTTGATCAGTAGCATCACCGGCCGGTGGAACGACGTCGAAGGACCACTGCGCATGCGCGGACACGGCTCCAGCCTCGTGCACCGCCCACCCGTCGAGTATGTCGCGATGGTCCCCGACTCGCCGATGGGCAATCTGATCGGCTTGCAGTATCAGCATGACGACGACGCACACCCGGACCGGCTCGGCTCCCTGCGCTTCTTCCGCTGCAACGGCATCGGCCGCTGGCTACTGCTCAACCTCGCCGACCTCTACACCGACGAGCACGCGCACCCGCCGGGTGTACTGCTGATGTCAGCGACCAGCTGGGCCGGCACCTCGCCGCGCTACGACCTGCAGGTGCCGGTGACCGGAGTGCTGCAGGCGCCGCCACGTGAGCTGGAAGGCATCAACGCCAGCGAGTTCCGGTACAGCCCGCAGCGCTACGGCACCACCGACCGCCGCATCCGAATCTCCGGCACGCCACAGGACCGGCGACCCGCCGCGCTGGCCGCCATGGTCCAGCAACTCGCACGGATCGTCGACGACGGCCTCGGCGCCCGACCGAGCGCCCTCGAGCAGCAACGCGACGCCCTGCCACCCGGACGGCAACGCATCATGCTGCTCGTCGGCAGCTACGCCGAATGCGAACAGGTCGAAGCTGCGCTCCTGCGTGCTCGGCCTGACTGGGCCGGCGAGGTCCTGCGCCTGATCCCTGATGACGCCAGCTACACCCATCAATGGACCGGCCATACGCTGTCCCGAGGCAGCGTCACCGAGCTGCGGCACACCGATGCCTGGCTGCTCGTCGCTCCGCTGTTGGCGGTGGAACGCGGCCACAACATCCTCAACGACGAGCGGGTCGCCGCGCTCGGCGCCGCCTACTTCCTGGTCCGCCCGCACCCCCGGCCGGACGACATCTCCTACCACGTCCAGGACATCAACCGCTGGGGCGTCGAGCAGATCCGCACCGGCCTGCCCGCCGGCGGCCCATCCACCAACCCGGCCCACGAACGGGCCAAGGCGTTCATCGTCGCCGCCGGCACACGCTGGCGCCAGTCGCTGGCCCACCCGTTGATGCTCTCGAGCATGGACGACGACGAACAAGCGGCGTTCATGTGGACCCAGCTGGTCACCATCTGGCAAGTCATCGGCCGGCTCGTGCGGGGCGGCCAGAAAGCCACCGTTCACTTCTGCGACACCGCGTTCGACCCCGCCTCCGACACCAGCTTGCTCGTCGGCATGCACCAGGTCCTGACCGCTGCCAAAGCCGGAAAAGGCATCCGGGCGCAGGACGTCGAACTCGCCACCATCCTCTACGGCCCGCTGCACCGCGCCCTGACTGCCCTCTTGGAGCCCTACCGTGCGCTATGACCTCATCCAGGAACTCGCCTTCCCCCTCGACCCAGAACGTCTGACGGGACTACTGCAGCCGTACCACACGTGCACCTTCCCCAGCTCGTGGAAGGCTGCCATCGGCGAATTCCTCAATCCTGGCGCCAGCACCGGCCCGCGCAGCATCCCGCTCCGCGATCTGACCACCGCCTTCTCCACCTTCCAACCAGAGGTGATCGTCAACGACGCCCGCGGCGACAACCAACTGTGGCTCGGCGCCGCCTCCCGACCCGACGACACCGCCCTCACGGCGCTGATCCACAGCGGCATCGTCACCACCGCACACACATGGGCCAAGCGCTACCCCCGCAGACAGATACAGCTCGACCGGCTTCCCGACCTGCTTGCTGGCATCGACCCGACGGCGGACCTGTCGTGGACCACCACCGATCCTGTACCACGGCCCGGGGAGACCGCCGGCGATCCCGTCTTCCGGCTCCTACCCGACCTGCTCGCCGCCCAGCTCGTGAACGACGATTTCGCCGTGGACCACGGCGGCGTCACCACCTCCCGGTTCCAGCGCATCACCACGGACCGCGGCGCCGAACTCGTGTCCTGGCCACCGCATTACCACCCCCGCCGCAAACGCCGCTGGCCCTGGTCATACGTCATCGGCCTCACCGTGCAGACCTACCCCGACAACCCGGTTCCGCACCTGTTCGTCCGTATCGGGCTGCGTCGCTACGCCAGCGGCAAGATCTTCCTCAAGAACTACAAGCGCGCCCTCTCCGTCGCCGTCAAAGCCCCCGCACCCTGGTACGACGGTGCCACCCCGCCGATGTTCGCGCGCGCCAGCATGAAGTGGCGGCCCGGCGCGTACGGCAGGAAGGAAGGCTTCTGGGACTGGAGCGACGACATCGTCGCCGTCCTGCAGAGGTTCCACTCCGGGGTGGCCCTCCCCGCACCAGCAGACCTCGCCAGCGACGCCCTGCGGCACATCCCGGAACTACCCGCCTACGAGGCCGGCTACGAGACGGCCGTCTTCTACCGCACCGGGTTCAAGGACAAACATCCCGTCGGAGACGGAGCCTCCGCGAAAGACCGATGGCGGATCTTCGAAGCCCTCCGCGGAGCTCTCGACGAGCATCTGCGGCCCGTCGAACCCACCGCCCGGGTCCTCGGCATGAGCGCACCGGCCAGGCCACCGGCCAAGAAGAACGGCCTGCACATCGACACACGGCAGGTCGCCGCAGCCCTCGGACGCGAGGTCGCCTTCGAAATGTGGTGGCAGACGACGGTCATCCGCGACGAGACCCTCGCCCGCCTGACCGATGTCCTGCAGATGCCCACGCTCACCCCCGCCGCGGACGGCGAAAGCTGGACGACGGAGAACGACGACCTGTGCCTCACTGTCCGCACCCGCGCTCTTGCTGAGCGCGACCTGGCTGGCAAACTGGCGGTCGATTCGACGATCATGAAGAAGGCCGATCGCATCCGAGCCGCGGCCACCGCCCGCATCGGTCAGATCCGCGACTGGGTTGAGCCGTCCCGCACGGCACAACCCATCCTGGTGATGGTGGAGCTCGACGACGGCGACGCGTTCACCGACGAGGACGATCCCAAGTTCGCCACCCGCGTCGGCGCCGGCCGCATCGGCCGCAACACTCAATTCCTTGTGCCTTACAGCGCCACCGAAACCGCAAGTAGCCGGCGGATCCGCATCGAGCAATCGCTTCGAGAGCTGTTCGTACGCCACGCCGGGCTACCCGCCCGGCGCATGCAACTCGGCCTCGACGACGAACCCCTCCCCGCAAACACCCGCGTGGTCGGCCTATGGCTGGTCCGGAAGAACATCCCGCAAACGGCCGCCTACCCGATCGCGGTCTGCTGCGATCCCAGTCAGCCCGTCACGAAGGTGCGGCTACCCGGTGATCGAACCTGGCTGCCCATGCACCAAGCGCTGCTGCGACTGACCAAGCTGCAGGGTGATGACGCCCTCTTGGACAGCAAAGCGGTGACAATGTTCATCGATGATCTGCTGGAGCAGCTCAACAACCTCGACGGCCCCACCCTGCTGCTGAGTCACTCCCAGAACCTGCGCGGCATGTGGTCCAACACCAGCAACGGGCGGCTACGGCTCGACGACCTGAGCACCAACATCCGCGAGCAGGTCCCCGCATCCACGTACCGCAACATCCGCTTTGTCCGAGTCCGAACCAACCTCGGCAACGAGACGCCACAGCACTTCGCCCTCGACGAGGGTAAAGGTGAGAACGACAACGGCGAGCTGGAGAAAACCAGCCTCATTGGGCTCAGCGCCGGTCTGTGGAGGCCCGCCAGTGCTCACCACCGGCTCTTCTTCAGCACACCCGACAAGCCGGCAACCGCATCGAAAACCTCGCCGAAGGGATCCCGCGTCGAGCCGCGGATCAAGAAGTCGAAAGACAAGCCCGACGTAGAGATCCTCGACATCGGCGCCGAGGTTTGGAATCCCCAACTTGTCGAATACTTCGTAGCCGCACTGCAAACCGGCGACAAGCCCGAGTCCTGGGCGGCAGCCGCCCATCAGTTCCGGTACGCCGCAGCGCACTTCGACGACCCGACCCTGCTGGCCCTGCCGCTACACCTGGCCCGAAAAGCGGGTGAATACCTACTTCCCGCCTACCAAATCGACTCGAAAATCACCGAAACCGAGGGGTGAGACCTGTCGTTGCAGCCATCCTTGCCTCCCGGCCAACGAGGGGCAATACGATGAGCTTTGGGCCTGGTGGCCGGGGGTGAAACCCTCAGTCGACCATGTGACCCGTCCCTGCTCCGTCCCCGACATCGCCTACACCGTCGGTGATCCACGGCCGATCACCGCGGCCGACACCGCGCGTCGCTCAATGAGGCCGCCCAGGTTCGTCGGACTCCAGCCCGACAGCCGGTGTGCTCGATTTGTGTGTGGTCTGGTCGGCCGGACGCGGCCACAGGTCGGTCTCGACGCCGGTTGCCCGCTCAGATACCGGCGGCGAGCCGGGCGAGGGACGCTTGTCCATCCTTGCGCAGTTGCTGCTGAGGGTCGGGGTCGAGGGCCTCGTGGTGGGCGGTGAACGCGTCGACGGCTGAGGTGAGGAGGTCGGCGTAGGCGGTGCTGGTCATGACCTGGTGCAGGGTGTAGGTACCGGCGCGTATGCCGGTTGCGGCTTCCCGGAGGGCCGGGTCGTTGCCGCTGGCAAGATGGCGCAGCACGGCGTCGAGGAGACGGTTGAGGCCGGGAATGCGGGCGTCAAGGTCAGCGGTCTGGGTCACGGCGTTCCTTTCGGCTTGGGGTCAGGTGGTCTGGTAGGCGCCGTGGGCGCCGGATGGGGTGGTCACGGCGGGGTGGTGGTACGCAGCGCCGGAGAGTTCGAGGTCGGGGATGCCGTGCAGACGGGTGATCGCGGCTTCGATGGCTTCGCCGGCGGTGTGGACGGCGGTTGCGGCCTGGTGGTGGAGGTCGGCGAGGTCGGTGATCGGTGCGGCGAGGTGGTCGGTGCGGACGGCGAGGGTGGTGAAGTAGTCGTCGGCGGCTGCGGCGGCGTTGCCGTGCCAGCTGGTCATCAGGGTTCGGTCGCCGGCGGCGACGTTGACCGCGATGTCGCCGCACAGGGCGGCGAGCTGGTGCAGGACGGCGCCGCAGGCGGCGATGTGTTCCCAGTCGCCGAGCAGCGGCCGGACGAGTCGTTCGACGGGGTCGAACCCGAACACGGCTTTGAGGGCGTGCAGGGCAGCGCCGGACAGCGACAGCGTGTCGAGGTACCCGATCGGGATCCCGGCCGGGCCGGTGGGGTCTTCGGCTTCCGGGGCGTGGAGCCGGTGCTGCGGCTCGCGGAGGTCCCGCATCGACCAGCCCGGCAGGCACATCTGGTCCAGGGCTCGGCCGAGGTCGCCGGGTGGGCATGCGCCGGGCGGCAGCTGGGCGTCGAACCGGTCGGCGACCGCCCGGTCGGTGCTCGTGTAGTAGCGGGCCGCGGCGTGCAGCCCGTCGCCAGCGGCGTCGGCGACGGCGTGGAACCGGGCGAGGACTCGGTGCACGTCGTCGACTGCCTGCTCATGGAACGGGCCGAACCAGCCGATCCAGTCCCCGCCGGAGGCGTCGCGGACCGCGAACCGTTGCAGATGCGTATGCCCGGCCGCTGCGTCGTCGCCCGCCCGCCGCAGCAGTTCCCCGTATCGTTGCAGCATTTCTGGTTGCACCGTCATCGTCATGTAACGCACCCCCCGTGATGTCGTTCGCGGATGCTCTCCGTCGATGGTTCGTTGATGGTCAGGATGTGGCGGCGAGCCAGACCAGACCGGCCGTCTCCAGCGCCACTCCGGCGGTGAGCATCCACCACCGGACGGCCGCCGCCCGCGGCCACCAGCTCAGGCCGCCGCACACTCCGCCGGCTACAAGCAGCGCTCCGGCCACGACCCGCGTGGGCTCAGCGTGGTCGGTGATCCCGACGCCGACGGTCAGCAGTCCGATCGCCCCGCCGAGCACGACCAGCCCGGCTAGGGTTACCCGGACCCTGTCGAGCAGCGCCACGACCAGCAGGCGCTGCCGTCGCCGCAGATCGTCGAGCTCGTCCGGCGACGGCGACGCCGCCCGGCGGTACCAGCCGACCACCCGGCAGCCTGGACCGCGTCCCACCGATCCCATCGATTGCCTCCGATCGCCTGTCGTGCTCGCGGTCCAGGATGCGGTGCCGTTAGCGAGCGACGCCAGCATCAATCGCAGCCTGTGGATAACTCGCCGCCCTGGTCCGAGACGCATTCGATGTTGCCCAGCTGACGCCCGTCGAGGACCGTCTCGCCTCGGGTGTCGGTGATTCGGTGGTACCGCGCGTCACCGCGGCCTCGGCCCGCCACGACGTTCGTGAGGGGGCTGTACAGGTGTCGTCAGCTGGCACTTCCGGGCGGTCGCCGTGCACGCCGATATGACGCTGGCGATGAGGTTGCGCTGGCGCGGTGGCTCAGGTTTGCCGGCATGCCCACCGTGGCCCCGGGTGTGTACTTCCCGCACCGACGGGGCTGGCAGGACATGTGGGTTGCTGGGATCCGCAAAACGCCGGGGCAACGTTGAGGAGTGCTCGTGTTCGTCGAGAGTGATGGCCGGCCCGTTGATCGGCGTCCTCGGATCGCTGCAGCGGTGATTGTGCGCGATGGTCGGGTGCTGCTCGTGCGTCGCAGTGTGCCGGAGGTTGGGCTGGTGTGGCAGTTTCCGGCGGGCAAGGTCGAGGTCGGGGAATCTGACGCCGTAGCGGCGGTGCGGGAAGCCCGGGAGGAGACGGGCTTGCTGGTCACTGCGGTCGGGAGGCTTGGCGCGCGGCTGCATCCGGCGACGGGACGGTGGATCGCGTACGTCGCTTGCCACGTCATCGGCGGCGACGCGTCTGCGGCGGCGCCGGACGAGGTGGTCGAGGCTGCGTGGTGCGACCGTGTTGACCTGGCCCGGCTGGTGCCGTCGCGGCTGCATGACCCTGTCGGCGTGTACCTCGATCGCGAGCTGCACCGTCCTGGCGGACCACCACCGGCTTGAGTATGGGACGCGGCTCCGCTGCCGTGACATGTCGTACTCAGGACACGGAGTCGAAGTCCTCCGTCGTGACTTGCGCAGAGCATTCGCTCGTCGGGCGGGGTGTCACGGCTGCGGCGGCTGGTCCGGTGGCGTCAGGAACGGTTGCAGCTGCTCGGAGGTTGGGGCGGGAGCTGTGGGCAGGGCGAGTTCGCCGGTGAGCGGGTCGAGGCTGGCGACGTGCTGTTCGGCCCAGGCGAGCCATTGCTGGGCGGTGGTGACGTCGTGGCCGGCGTCTGCGCGGCGGGTGATCTCGGTGCGTGCCGCGGCGACGAACGCCGCAGCGTGCGGGGCGAGTTGCCAGCGCTGGACGTGTTCGGCGAAGTGCCGGGCGCGTTGCGCCTCGATGTATGCGGCTTCGGCGTTCGCGTGGGCGGCGCGGCGGCGGTCTTCGGCGTCGCGGATCGGCTGGTGGATCGCTTCGTGGCGCTGGTGGGCGGTGGCGGCTCGGCGTTCGACCTCGGCGAGGACGGCGGGCAGTTTGGCCTCGAGCTGGTCGCGTTTGCCGTCGGCCCAGCGCCCGACGTGCCCGTCGCCGCTGCTGTAGCCGACGATCGCCAGGTGCAGCAGTCCGGTCCCGTCGCGGGTCGGGTACGGGGTGCCGGGCGGGTTGGTGCGGTTGAACGCGCCGCGGGCGGGGAGGCCGTCTTCGCGGATGCGTAGCGCGTAGGGGCGCCCGTCGATGCTGATGGTGAGGTGTCCGTCGCCGGTGCCGCTCCAGGTGGCGTACCGGCCGGGCGGGTCGGGCGGCACCTCGACGGTGTGGCCGCGGTGTTCGGCCGCGAGAGTGAGGGCGTGCAGCAGCCGGCATGCTCTCGGTAGGTGGGCCGGGGAGATCTCGTGGCGGTTGGTGCGGTCGCGGAATGCCACCACGGCGGGGTGGTAGGTCGTGACCTTGGCGGGGACGGACACCTGCGGCGGGGCGGTCGAGGCGTTGCTCTCGTCCGGTTCGAGGCGGACCTCCATGTCGGGCCACGACAGGTTACGGGTGGTGAGGCGGGTGCCGGGTGGGACCTTCCGGTACCGGTTCGCGGCCTGGACGAGGGTCTCGTAGTCGATGCTGGAGGGGTGGCCGTTCACCCAGGTCGGTCGCTGGACCACCAGGACACCGCCGGCTGCCGCAACGTCGTCCACCAGCCGTTGCGCCGGACCCGGCTTGCGTGTGACAGGCCGCACGTTGGCCGGTGCCGGAGCACGCGACGGGCTCGGTTCTGGCGGCGTCGGTTTGCGGGTTGGACGTTGTCCGGCTGTGGTGGCGGGGCGACCGGGTGGGGCTGGCGTGTCCTGCTGCGGGCGGGTCGGTCGGCGTGGCCGGTCGGGCAGCGGTGGGTACGCGTCGTTTGCCAGGTAGTACGTCCCATCCGCGGTCGGTGTCGCGGTCCACCGGCCACTCGGCCTGGCGATTGTGACGAGTCGCCGGTTCTGCAGCGCGACGGCGGTGGCTTTGTAGGTGGTGCCGGTCATCACGCCGTCGGGGCAGCCGGCCCCGATCCAGGCCAGCACCGACCGCTGCGGTGCGTTGAGCGGCTTCCTGTTGTCGGGCACGGTGTCACTCAACCGCCAGCGTCGCATCTACGCCAGTGCTGACCTCGCCGCCGGATGACCACTGCCTCGAATACCATCCTGGAGATCTGTCACGGCAGCTCATAGCCACATGCGGCCCTATGGCTTACAGTGTTTGCATGGTGACAGACGTTGATGCGGACAGTCCGGTGTATGTGCGGGTCGCCGCAGTACTGCGGCAGGAGATTCTGGACGGCGTGTACCCGGCCGGTGCGTCGCTGCCGCCGGAGGACGGCATCGGCCGGATGCACGGGGTCGGCCGGATGTCCGTGCGGCGGGCGATCGACGTGCTGCGCCACGAAGGGTTGATCACCACCGAGCGGGGGCGGCCGGCTCAGGTCCGTGCGCAGCCCGCACGTGCGTTCGTCGCGTTGGGCGGCGGCGACGTGGTCGTGGCCCGGATGCCGAGTCGGGAGCAGGCGCAGCGGCTGCGGATACCGGTCGGTGTGCCATTGCTGGAAGTCCACCGCACCGACGGACCGGTTGAAACCTATCCCGCCGACCAGTTCGCGGCTCTGACCGGGAATTCTCGGCGGATGCAGCGTCACGCAACTGGCTAACTAGCCGTCGACGAATTTGTCATACCCTACGATTACGGTGCGGCCATGCAGAGTTTTACCGACCTGTCGGCTGTCGTCAGTACCTTCGCGGCCCAGCACGCTTTGATCGTTGTGCCTGCTGTGCCCGCCCGCGACGTCGGCCCGGATGTGATCATTGAACCTGATGTGCTTGACCTGCCTGGGTTTCTTGAGCTGGCCGGCAAGCTGTGCAACGGTGTTCTGTACCTCAGTGCTCGGCCGTTTGAACCCGACATCGCTGACCGGCGCGAGGATTTCCCCGAGCGGCTGCTCGAATTTCGTGGTCAGGTCGGAGAGATTGTCGTCGCGTTCGCCGCGAACGGGTTGGTCCATCTCTGGGAGCGACGAACGGAATGGATCGACGAGTGGGACGACTATTTCGATGGCATCGCGAGGAGGAAGGCGTCGCGAATCTGGTCCAGCAACGACGAGGACGGCGACGCTGAGGCAGAGCTTCGGAGCGGCGACGAGTGGGAGGTGCAAGCCGCGGTGCTGGCCGAGAAGCTGGTCTCGTTGCCGGAGTTCAGGTCTGCCAAGCTCGCGGATCGGCGGCGAGTAGGTGAGCGGCTCCTGCCGGCAGATACCGACGATTCGGTGGGTTGGCGGGCGGTTCGACGTGCGACCGAACGCCTGGACGACCTCGCACACGAACGCTACGGGGAGCTGGAAGCCCGCTTGGACGAGCTCGCAGCCTCGCTGCTGGAGGACACCGGATATCAGCGGGCGGTATCTGCGGCAGCGCGGAAGCAGGCTGCAGAGCAGTTCCTGATCCCTCGCGCCGATGGTCTGCACCCGCCGGCCCGGGTTCGCGATGAGCTGCACGCACGGGCACAGCACCTCAAGAAGGTGAATCGGGCTGGCGCTGGGAGCAGCCTTTTCTGAGGCTTGACGCATCCGTATGGCAGGCCCGAGCCCACGGTATTGCCTTGCTATGTGGCAAGCGACCTCAGCCGGTCAAGGCGACCAGAGCCGACCGTCAGTATGCCTCGGGCCGCCGCCGCGACGCACCGACCGCGCCCGATGAGAGCCGCGTTCCGCCGGTGTCTACAGCGATCGCGCCTGGATGGTTCCGGCCGGCTCGGGATGTGGACCCTGGGGCCGGCGAGCGGGTAGCCATCGACGAGTAGGTTCTGGCTGTTTAGGGCCGTGGTGCTGGTCCTGAGGGGCTTTCCGGTGCTGAGGCTGCAGCAGATCGCACGAGGCTGAAGGTCCGTGGGTCGATGCTAGCTAGTTGTTTTGTGCCGGTTGCTTCCTGGGGAATGCGTAGGCCTGCGGCAATGATCGCGCCGATGGGCTGGCGGAGGTCGGGTGGGAACCAGTCGAGAATCCCGTCGTCGGCAGCGACGTGCCGCACGCGGGTTTTCGGTTTTTGTGGTGTGCCGCACTGCAACAGCAGTCGGTACAGATTCGAGGCCGGTGTCAGTGGTCCGAGGCCGAGTGCTTGGGCGTGGTTGGTGCCGTCTGCGGCGATTTCGATGCCGCGGAGGTCGAGGTCACCGTAGTAGTGCAGGGGGCGTTGCCAGTCGGTGGGGAGGGAGGCGAGGACCTGGGGTAGTTGGTTGCCGCCGGTCCAGATGACGACGCCGATGGTGTCGTCGGGGTGCAGCCAGCGGGCGAGGCTGTGGGCGGTGGTGTGGTTCTCGACCATGAGCGCGTCGGTGCCCGCGCCGACCTGCCATTGGATGATGGGCAGGGGTATGCGTTCGCAGTGCAGGTCTGTCGGTGTGAGCCGGTTTGGCGTGAACAGCCTTCCTCTGCTGAGGGTGTCGAGTGCTTTTTCGTCGTGCAGGAGTTCCCAGGAGCGTTCCCGCATCGGGACGATGTCGTTCGGTTGGTGTCCGGCGAGGTAGCGGTTCGCTGCGTGGAGCAGGGTGAGTTCGGCCGTGGTGGGGCGTTCGTCGGCGACGAACGCGGCGGCCCAGGCGAGCCGGGCGTGCCATGCGGTGGTGACCGTTGCTGGTGCGGGTGTCGGGGACTGTCGTTCGGTGCGGCGTTGGACCCAGTTTGGCAGCGGCGGTTGGATGGTGTGGTCCCAGGCGGCGCGGTTGGCGGGTCTGCGGATGATGCCGTTGGTGGTGAGTTCGTCGAGCGCGGCGGCGAGTTTGCGGCGGGCGTCGGCGTCGCCGGCGAGGGACAGGTCCGCGGTGTGGGCTGCGGCACGCAGGACGCTGAGGGGTATCCGGCCGGTGCGGTGGGCGGCTACGGCGGCGGCCAGGTGGCTGGCGAGGGCGCTGAGGTGCGTCACAGCAGTCTTTCTTGCTGGGGGTAGGTGAGCCTCGTGGTGGTGATGGCGGCGAGGGTGTCGTCGCTGACGGTGCGGTCGTTGACCTGGGCGTAGGTGCGGTCGTGGTTGTGGGTGTTCTTCATGCGGATGATGTTGGGGAAGCGGCCGATGGCGCGCATGTCGGCCAGTCCGGACAGGAAGATGAGCTGGATGCCGTTGGCGGCGGCGACTCGTCGTTGCAGGTCGAGGAACGCGACGTAGTTGACGGTGCCGAGGGGGTTGTCCATGGGTAGGACGCCCAGTCCGGGGTGATCGGTGCCGCGGCTGGCGGCGCGGAGGCGGGCGAGCATGCAGAACAGCAGCAGGCTGATCGTGACCTTTTCGCCGCCGGACCACTTGCCCATGCGTTCGACGGGTTCGCGTTCGTCGGCGAGGTTGGTGGAGGGTTTGAGCACGCGGGCGATGAAGTTGCCTGGGCCACCGACGGCGGCGGAGACGGCTTGCCAGGTCAGGGTCTTGCCGTCGAGCTGAGTTTTGGCTTCTTTCTGCACGAGGCCGTCGACGAGGGCGCTAATGCGGCTGCGGATGACGGCCGGTGTGGTGTCAGCGCCGCGTTTCGGGCCGACCTCAAGGAACCGCCGGTTGTTCAGGTGTTCGCCGATGCCTGGCGGTAGCTGTGCTTGGCTCTGGGCGCGTTGCAGCATCTTCAGGGCGTCGCGGGCTTCGCCGCACAGCGCGGTGACGACGATGCTTTTGTCGTACTCGACTTCGTCAAGTTGCCCTTGAAGGTTTGCCCGGTAGAGGGAGATGTCGTCGATGAGTTGGTCGGCTTCTTCGGCGAGTCCGCTGGTGTGTTCGCCGCCCATGAATCGGTCTTTGACTTCGGCGGCCACCTTTTCGAAGCGGGACTGCCCGGCCCAGCGGCTGATGGCGAACCCGCGTTCGGTGACGGTGCTGCGGGCACCTGTGACGCCGCGGTCGGCCTTGCCGAGTTCCTTGCGCGCGGTGTCGGCCTCGGCCATGGCGTCGGTGATCGTCCCGGCGTACGCGGTGGGAGGTTCGGCGCCGTCGATCGGCTGCTCGTCGTCGCTGGAGAGACTGCCGGCCAGCTGGTCGAACTGGTTGGCGTCGGTGGTGAGTCGCTCGATCTTCGCTTCGAGGGCCTCGACGGCGCCGGCTGCGGCCTGTTGCTGGGTGCGGTGATGGTGGTGCTGTGCGTCGGCGTCCGCCTGCAGGCGTTGGGCGTGGTCGAGGTCGGTGGGTTCGGTGACCAGCAGCATCAGCTCGGTGTGGGCCGGCCGGTTGAGCACCGCCGCTTGCAGGGTGGTCTGGGCGTTCTCGGCGTCCTTGCGTTTGACGGCGGCGTCGCCGACGGCCTCGGACTCTTCGCGTTCGGCGGTGGCGAGGCGGTCGGCGGTCGTGGTCGGGTCGGCTGCGGCGGGGGTTGCCGCGAGCTCACCGGCGAGGGTCTGCACGGCTTCGGGGGCGGCGCTGACGACGGCTGCCAGGGTCGTGGCTTCTTGAGCCAGGGTCTGGATGGTGGCGGCCAGTACGTCGAGCGACGCCTGATGTTGGTGCGCCTCGTGGGCGGTGCCGAACAGGCTGCGGGCCTGTGCGAGGGAGAGGGTGCCGGCCTCGGCGGCCACCTCGCCGGCGGCGTCGGCGAGGCCGGCCGCTTCACGTTGCAGACCTGCGACGGTTCGTCGATCTTGGTCGGCTGCGGCCTTGGCCTGCTGTGCGGTCCGGCCGTGCTGCTGTTCCTGCGCCGTGGCGGTCGTCCGCGCGGTGTCGTGCCGTCCGCGTTCTGCCGGGATTTCGGCAAGGCGGGCACGGTTTCTGGTGACGGCGGGCAGTTGTTCGGTCAGCCTGCTGAGGATCTGGACGCGGGTGTTGATGACCCTTTCCTCGCTGAGGGCCTGCGTTCGCCGGTGGCTGAGGATCTCGGCGCGGGTGTCGAAGCCGGTCCGCAGGGTGCTGAGGTCGGCGAGGCGTTGCTGGCATGTGGCCTGCGCCTCGGTGATGCGTTCGTGTTCGGCGGCGAGGTGTTCGCGGTGGCCTGGAGGGCAGGTGGTGGCCAGGATCTTGAGTTCGTGGACCAGCTGCTGATCGCTGTCACGGGCACGTTGCAGGTGCTGCATGCGGTCGGCGCGGGTCGCGGTGGCGGCCTCCCGGCGTTCGATCTCGGCCGTGCTTGCGTCGCGGTCGAACAACGCGTTCGCCGGTGGTACGACGAAGCCGTCGACCGATGCGTTGCCGGTGTCGACGGTGGTGTCGATGGCGTCTTGCAGGGCGTGGGTGGTGGAGACGTGGACGGTGGTGCCGGGCGTGAGCGCGGCGGCGTCCAGGTGTTGCCGGGCGAGGTCCAGGTGGGTGGCGTCATGCACCAGCAGGCCGGCGACCAGGGACGGTGCGGTGTCGATGGCGTGTTTCCAGGAGCTGGGGGACACCGAGTCGGCGAGGTAGTGCCAGCCGGTGGTTGCGGGAATTCTGTGCTCGCGCAGGACGTCGGCGGCGCGGGCGAGGTCGAGTGATGCCGGGAGCAGTCCGGGCTGTTGGGCCAGCGATTGCAGGGCACGGCGGTCGTCGGCGTCCTCGACGGCGAGGTCGAGGTGTTCGCCGTCGACGGCGATGATCGCCTCGGCGAGCGCCTGTTGCAGGGTGCGGTTCGCGGCGATCGGGTCGACGACGTCGGCTTGGCCCAGCAGCGTGAGCCGGGGATGGCTGCCGAGCCGGGCGATCTCTTCGAGCAGGGGTACGCGTTCACTGTCGAGCGTGTGCAGGGCGATCCCGAGTTCGGTGAGCTGCCGGTTCAGGGCGTCGAACTCGGCGTCGACGGGCCGGCGTTCCTCAGCCAGCGTGGCGATCGCCTCTGGGAGTTCGACGTCGATCTGGCGTACCACCTCGGTGTGGCTGGCAGTGGCTGCCGCGTGCGTGTCGGTGAGGTCGGCGTCGGCTGGCAGGTGTCCGTCGTTGACGGCCCGCGCGACAGCTTTCTCGAACGTGTCGATGTGGCTTTCGAGCTGGTTGGTTTCAGCGGTGAGCGCCCCGAGTGCGCGGTCGGCGGCGCCGATCGTGTCGCGGGCCTTCTGCTGCTCGCGTGCGGCGAGGCCGGCCGCTTCGTCGTTGGCGGTGATCGCCGGTCCGAGTTCGCGTTGGGATCGGTGCAGCACCGAGATCAGTTGGGCGGCGGCCTGCTGGTAGGCGCGTCGGGCCGGCTCGGCGTCGGCTGCGTCTCGGGCTTGCTGCTCGCGGAGACCGGTGAGGCGGGTGGACAACTGCGTGTGCCGGACGACTGTGGGCACCAGCTGCCACGCCAGCCTGAGCTCATGGAGCTTGGTGACGGTTTCGGCGGCCTGCGCGCTGCTGGCGAGGGCGGCGGTGTGCCGCAGGTCGGCTGTCCACCACTCGTACTCGCGGTGCAGACGCGCATAGGCGTCGGCGCTGTCAGCGGACTGCTTCCTGCGGTCGCGTTGTTCGCCAGCCTGTACGCCGTACCAGGCGATCTTGGTGCGGGTCTGGGTGGCGGCCTCGGTAAGAGACGCGGCCAGGCGTCGGGATCGGCGCCGTTGCCCGGCGCGTGCGCGCTCGGCGTCGCGGAGGCGCTGGTGGTCGTCCTTGAGGAGCTTGAGGTGTTCGACGGCTTCCTGCGTGAAGTCGAGTTCGGTACGTAGCCGTGGGTGTCGGGCGATGCTGACGCGGTGTTTACCCAGCAGCGTGACCAGCTTGCCGGACGCTGTGGAGTCGCCGACCAGGGTGAGCAGGTACCGCACGAAGTCGTCAGTGGTGGAGAACTTGAACTGTTTCTCGATGCCGCCTTCACTGGCGTTGATCTTCAGGATGGCGGTGAACAGGCCGGGGTCCAGGCCCCGGTCCTGCAGCGCGCTCGTCCATTTTCCTTGATCTTTGTAGTCGACCACCACGGAGTCCGCTCCGGGTGGCAGGGCCGTGATCGCGTCGGTGAACACTTTCAACGTCGTCGGGTGCTGTTCGGCGTCGTGGAACGGCAGGAGGTCGATCTCGGCGGCCGGGCGTGAGGGGGTGAAGGCGTACCAGCGTTGTTGCAGCTGTTCCCAGGAGGCGTTCGGGTCGGCGGGCTGGATCCGGTCGGTCCATTCGTAGACGGCGCCGGTGACCATGCGCCGGCCGTCCGGGTCCTGCCACTCGATGGCGATGTGCGCGGTGTCCGCGCCCAGCACGCAGTCCTCGAGGTGGCGGCCGGTCTCGGCGGTGGCGAGGTAGTCGTTGCGGGCGGGCCGGATCGACGCGCAGATCAGCGCGATGAGGGTGGACTTGCCGCCGCCGTTGCGCATCCACAGGATGGTGTCCAGCGGGTTGCCGGTCCGGCTGCCGAACTCCAGCCACACGTCGCGGAACCGGGCGGCGGGGGCACCGATACGGTCGAGGTAGATCCGGTGGATCTTCCACAGCCGGGCGGGGGCGGCCATCAGCTGGTCTCCGTTTCGCGTCGGGCGTCGCGCATCGCTTCGAGGGCCTCGCCGCCGGCGACGTCGGCGACGAGCAGCCGGAACCGGTCGGTGAGCTGGTAGGTGGTGGCGCCCATGGTCGGGGCGGGGCGGGCGGCACCACGTTCGACGAGCCAGCCCAGCACCTCCCCGATCGCCCACTGGGTGCATCCCTTCGCGGGTCCGGGCTGATTGGGTTTCGGCAGGAACGCGGTCATCCGGTCGTAGACGTCGGCGGCGCGGCGCGCCTGCGCGTCGTTGCCGTCATCACCGGTCGTGGCCAACACCCGCCGGATCGCGGAGCGGATGAAGGTGTCCAACGCCACGACCTCGACGATCTTGACGTCGGTACTGTCCAGGTCCCGTGGATGGGGGAAGGCGTACGCGGCGATCGCCAAGGTGACCAGGCCGGCCACCAGCTTCTCGTCCGCGTTCATGCTGGTACTGCGCAGGTCCGAGGTACGGATGGCGAAGACGCTGCCGGGCTGCGTGGTCACCACGATGCCGGTCCGCGTCGACGTCCCCAGCACCACGAGACCGAACCCGCTGGCGAGGACGTCGACCGCATCGCGAAACACGGCCTCGGTGCGGTAGCGGTGCAGCAGCAGGCCATAGGGATTGCCGTCGGTCGGGCGGGCGCCGGGACGCAGCCCGAAACTGACGAGCTCGGCGGCGTGCCGGACGTCTTCCAGGGAGATGCTCATGAGGCCGCCTCGGTCGAAGAGATCATCAGCTGGTCGCCCCACACCGTGGGCCGGTCGATGGTGTCGCCGGTGCGCTGTGCAGCCAGCGAGGCGATCAGCGCGTCGATCCCGGTGGTGGGTGAGTCCCCCGGCTCGGGCAGGTCGGGGGCGTAGGCCCACAGCGCCGCGAGCGTCACCAGTTCGACGACGTCGTCGACCGCGCCGCCGACCTGCTCCGGGTCGACCGTGCAGGCCGCGTCGACGAGCTCGGTGAGCGGCACGGGCCGCTGCTCGGCCTGACGCAGGATCCGGGCGGCCGCGGTGATGACCTCCGGCGGATACGCCTGCGCGTCGGCCTCGTCGGCGTCGCCGGGATCCTCCGGCACGTACTCGATCGGGGCGACCTGCCTGGTCGGGGCGAGCAGCAGGTCCAGCAGATCGCCCAGGTGCAGCACCCGCGGGAGCCGGAACCCCAGCACCCGGTCGGTGAACGCCTCACCCACCGCCTGGGCTTCGGCAGCGGTCATCGTCAGGACCGGCTCGAACAGCTCCCGTTCGACGTTGAGCAGCCGCAACTGCCGCAGGACGGGCCGGGCGAAGATCTGGCGCAACTGCGCCTGCTCGAGGACCTCCCGGGCGCCGGCGACCCGCTGCGCGAGATCGAGGTGCACGTCGCGGATCCGGTGCAACGTCTCGACCAGGTCGCCGGACGCACGGCGGACCGCAGCGTCGGACTCCGCGTCGATACCGGACATGACATGACCGACCACCTCGCCGTCCGCCTCGATCCGAGCCTCCACGTGCTTGCGGGCCCGAGTCAGCCGGGCCGGGACATCCACCTGCCAGTCGGCTGAACGCACGTCACGGCGGGTCGACTCGATGATGTCGGCCAACGTGGCCGCCATCGCCACCGACGCACGCTCCGCCGTCTCCGCGGTCCGGCCCGCAGCCTCGAAGCGGCGGTCATCCAGCTGGCGGCGCAGAACCACCGACAGGGCCTCTTCAGCATCGTCGACATCGAGGTTCAGGCCGCTGAGATAGAGCATCACCGCCTGCGGCGACGCCTGCACGACCGCGCCGGACGGGCTGTCCTGCAACGACAGCAGCTTGAACGCGTACCACTCGCGCCGCCGCGGCGTCGCACGCACGTTGTGGAAGACGTACACGAACTTGCTCTGATTCTCCGCATCATTGAGCAGGCCACGGACCACCCACCGCGCAGCCTCAACCGCCGCCGCAGGATCATCCCCGTCGTTCATCAGCCGCGCGAGCTCGGCAACGTTCTCCACCAGCTGCGCCAGGGTGATCTGCCGCGCGAAACCCATGGAGGCGACCGCCACGTCGATCGCGGCAAGCGCCAACTCCCGCAGATCGAACACGTCGTCGTCGACACCGGCATGACCGGCATTGCGAACCAGGCGAGCCACCGGATCGGTCAGCACCAGCGCCCGCCACCTCGCCCGCACCGACGCGTCCGCAGCCGGCGAGCGAATCTCGATCATCGACGGCTCGGAAGAGGCGTCCTCGACCGTGAACAGATCAGGCGGTTGCCCCGCACCCATCAACGCCTCCCCACGACGCCCCGCTCAATGAGCTAGATCGACGATCAGCATTGCTTCGACAGCAGATAGTGACACATGGGTATGACAAAAACGACCAGTCGTACATTTGTACTACTGGATGTTCGGGTTTGCCGGGTACCGCAATGCGGAGCCTCGGCGTCGTCTTCACCGCTCCGGACTCGGCGGTCGCCGCCGCCCGCCTGTGCCCGCTCGTGCCTCCCGACCGGCGACGCCGCGTGGGGTCGAATGCCGCATCCCGCGGTTGGGTGCGGTCGGGGTGATGGTCACTGCGGGGAGCGGGAGGCGGCCGCTGCCCGGTGGTAGGCCGCGATGAGTGCCGCATTGAGCCGGCCGAGATCGCGGACGTCGTGGCCGGCGGCGCGGCCCCATGCGCGGATGGCGGTGTTCTCCGCCCGGCGTTGCGCCGCGTCCGATCGGCGCTGCGGTCTGCTGCCGCGGTCGCCAGCACGGCGGCTCGCGCGGCTCTGGCTGCCACGGGTCCGGCTGCTCCGTACAGGTTCGGGTGGCTGGACGATGTGCGCAGCCCGGATGTACGGAGCGAGTGTGGTTCGGAGCTCCGCGGTGTGCGCTGCGGACAGGTCGATGGTGTAGGTGCTGCCGTCCAGTTCGAACAGGACGGTTTCGTCTGCGGGGCCGCCGTCAAGGTCGTCGTGGAGGATGTGGATGGTGCGCTTCACCGTGGGTGCCTGCCGTTCGCGGTTGCGTCGGTTTGGGTGGTCGTTCGTGCCGTGCCCGCCGTCGCGGTGACGACGCCGCGACGCCGCGACGGCGGGACGGCGGGACGGGGCGCGGTTGTATCCGCGGTGCCGTTCGCCGGGGTGCCAAGGCGTCTTGGCCGATGGTGGCCTTGTGGTCGGCGGGCCTACGGCGCCGGGGTGGGTGCGGTGTCGCGGTGCTCGTTGGTGAGAAACAGGATGTAGTTCTCGGTGCGTGGGTACCGGCCGCAGTGTCTGCCGGGGTTGCGCAGCAGGCGCAGTTCGTAGGCGAGGACGACGCCGGTGTATGCGTCGATGATGAGGGTGTCTCGGACGGCGTGGTTGTCGCTGTCGACGGTGATCGCGATTCCCGGGCGGCCGGCGCAGTCGGTGACCGGGCCGCTGTCCTTGCCGCCCATGGTGGTGAAGACGTCGAGGGCGGCGGCCCGGACCGAGCAGGTGAGGTGGGTGGTGGTGGCGGTGTCGGCGATGGCGCGTAGCCCGGAGAAGGCGCCGTTCTCCCACGGTTGGACCGTGTTGATCTGGGACGCGAGGACGGCGGAGTCGGTGCCGAGCGGCGCTGGGATGCCGTCGCGGAACTGTCCAGGACCGCGTTCCTCGGTCTGGGTCTGTGCGCCCGATGCGCCTGGGCTGGGGGTTTGGGTGCCGGCCGGGTAGCGGGTGACGGTTTCGTACCCGGAGCGGTCGGCGGCGATCACGCGGAGATGCTCTTCGACCACTTCGGTGACGGTGGCCGCCTTGTTGCCGCCGCCGGTCGTGTTGCCGGTGGTGTCGGCGGCCCACTGCCGGAACGTGATGATCGTGTACCGGCCGGTGCTGTGGTCGGCCGGTGCTGCGGTGAGGTTACCGGCGAGGCTGCGCAGTGTCGCTGGGGCTGGCGTGGCCGGCGACTCAATCGTCGGGCCACCGGCCATGGCTGAGGCCGGCGTGGTCGGTGCGGCCGGGCAAGCGCTTGGGTCTCGCCCGGGTACCTGACTGCCCGCCGGCGACGTGGGCGTGCCCGGCCCTGCTGCGCGCCGGTCGACGTCGGTGGCCCGTGACGAGGCCGCAGCGATCGTGGAGCCGATCAGGACGACGAGGGTCGCGCCGGCGGCGGCACCGATTTTCCATCTGCTCCAACGCGATGGGGAAACTGGCACTGACGTGGGTCCTCTCGATGTGCGTTGGTTTCGGTGTGCTGCGTCGCGCGGCGGGCCGGGGTGAGGCCAAGACGAGGTCGAGGTGGGTTCAACCCGGGTTCGGGGTGCTGCCGCGCTGTGGTCTCTGCGTGCTGGCTGGTGTGCTGGTCGGTCTGCTGGTGCAGACGTCGGGGGCGCGGGCGATGCTGGTCGGGCTGTACACCACGGCGACGCCGATGCAGTACCGGCGCGCACGCGGGTCAAGGCCGGTGAGCCGGAAGCGGGTGGCGGCTGCTTGGACGGTCGCGGCGACGGTGGCCGGTGCGGTGTCTTTGGCGAGGTACAGGACGGTCGGGCGTGTCCCGCCGCTGGGATCGGTCCAGGCGACATCGATCGTCGTGCCGGTGTCCCTCACGATGCGCACGTCCTGGGCGGGCAGGACGACCGGCGAACGAGGCTGCCAGGGTGTTCGCGTTGGGCCCGGAACAGTGGTCGGGTGCCGGCCGGCAACTGGTTCCCGGCCTGGCAACAGCGCACCGATGGCGACTGCTGTGACGGCGGTTGCCAGCGCGGCGCCGCAGGCGACGGCGGTGACGAGCGCCCAGTACGGCAGGACCCGGCCCCCACGCACGTGCGGGCCGCGTCGCACGAGCGGAGGCTGCTGGGGTGCCGGGCTCGCTGGGCTGGTCGGTGTCGTGAAGCTCGGCGTGTGCGGCCTGCTGTCCGGCGGTCGTTGCTGGGTCCTTGTGACGGCGGCGACGGCCGGTGGCGGCTGGTCGACGAGGTCGAGCTGGTCGAGGAGGTGGTGGAGCTGGGTGACGAGCGGGTGGTGCGGGCCGAGGGCGGTGATCGCGGCGGGTGCGAGCCGTGTACCGAGGTCCCGGGCCGTGCTGGCGCTGCCGATGTGGGTCCGCAGCCGTGTCAGTTCGACGCCGATCCGGATCACGTCGGCGTGGCCGGTGCCGTACTCGTCGACCAGCTGGGTGTAGGCGTGGGTGAGGGCTGGTTCGGCGGTCGCTGGCCGGCCGCGGGCGGCGGTGAGGGCGGCATCGCCGGCAATCGCGAGCAGGAACGGCCACCGGCCCGTACCGCGCAGCTGCTGCCGGAGGATCGCCTGATAGCAGGCAGCTGCCTCGTCGAGCCGGGACTGGGCTGTGAGCAGCCGTGCCTGGGTGAGGGCGAGCATCGCGGCCTGGAACGGGCCGAGATCAGACCGTGCGGTCAGGTCGGCGACGACCGTGGTGGCGGCATCGGTCTGCCCGAGGGCGAGCATCGTGTCGGCGAGCATCCGAGCGGCATCGATAGCGTCGGTGTGCCCGACCTCGACGCCGTGTTCGACCCGCGAACGGACCTCTACGAGGACCTCGTACGCGCCGGCGAAGTCGTAGCCAGCCAGGAGCGCACCGGCCCGGTCGACGAGCTCGGTCGAAGCCTCGGTCGAAGTCTCCATCGAAGACTCTGCTTGGTTCTCCGCGTGGCCCGTGGTCGTGGTTTCCGCTGCTGCGTGCCTGCCGCCGCGCGTCACCTGGGCCATCCGCATCGGTACGTCCCTAGGTGGGTCGGCGGTCGTTGGGACGGCATCCGCGGCCGCGTCGCGGCGGCAGCCCGCGTACGGGCGGCGGTGTACGGGACGCTGTCGTTCGTCGCCGTGATCCGGTCCCAGCCGACAGCGCGGTTGGTGTTGGCGGTGCGAGCTCTGTCGGGCCGTGCGCCGGGAACGGCGCGGACCGGCGTGGCAGCGGCCTCAGCGAGCCGCTTGGCAAGCCGGTGGGCTGGTCGTGTCCACGATGGGTGGGGTATCAGGCCGGTGGACGGGTGGCGGCTGTGCGGTCGGTGGTCACGGCGGCCGGGACCGCCGCCCGAGGCGTCCGGGAACGGCGTCGACGTGCTCGTTGCGGGGCTGGGTTGCCGGGCAGGGGACTCTGTCGATTTGTGCCGGATGGTCAGCAGCATGGTGGGGAGCAGCGCGACGGTCAGGGCGCCCGCGACGGCGACCATCACCGCGGTCGCGGTCTGCGACGGTGTGCTGTTCCACCATGAGACCCTGCGGTCTGGCCCGTCGGTGTCGCCGTTCACGGCTGGGTCGTTCATGGCTGTGTGGCGGTGGACGGGGTCATCGCGGCGCTGCCGTGGTCGCGGCGGCGTCGGTGCGGGTGTCGGTGACGGTGATGTACGCGGCGGATGTGGCCGTGGTCCGGCTGGTGCAGTGCCGGGCGACGGCGGCCGCAGTCAGCGCCGTGGTCTGGGTCCAGATGTGGATGCGGGCGCGGCGTTGGCCGTCCTCGTCGGGGACGACGTGGATGGCGTGTGCGGTGATGTCGGGGTGCGCGTCGAGGGTCACGCGGAGCGCGGCGACGGTCACCCTGTCGCCGTTCGGGTCGAGGTAGTGCTTGGCGGGTTCGAGCCGGCGGAGGGTGAGGTTGCCGTCCTCGTCGAGGGTGCCGACGTCGCCGGCGGTGCGCCACGCTCCGGCGGGGGTGCAGGGCTGGTCGGCGCGGTGGCAGGTGACGCCGCAGCTGGTGGACGCTTCGATGAGCCCGGCGACGCCGGGTGGTGTCGGCCGTCCGTACGGGTCGACGGTCCGCAGGTGGACGCCGGGCAGCGGGGTCAGCAGGTTGGGTGGTCTGCCGGGTCGGCTGAGGGCCCCGTCGTAGGTCGGGGCGTGGTACCACGCGGTGACGGCGGCGCCGGCATGGCTAGTGAGCGCGGCGAGGTAGCCGGTGTTCACCGCCGGTACCGCGGCGGGCACCACGATACGGCGCAGCGACCGGGTGGCGACCGGGAGCCACCCGTCGATCGCCTCGTGGTGCCGGATCAGGGCGATGACCTGCCCTGCGGCGAGGACCGCCCAGTCGGCGCCGGTCTCCACAGCGGTCGCGAGCCAGTCGTCGGGTTCGAACTCGTCGCGCAGGACGACGGTGCCGCCGGCGAGGAGCTGCCGGACTGCGGTTTCGAAGATCGCCGCGGCGTGCAGCGGCGCGGTGATGAGCGCGGTGCCGCTGGCGGTGAGCCCGATCGCGTCGCCGAGCCGGGGCGCGGTCGGTGGTTCGCCGCCGACGAGGTAGATGTGCCGGCCGCTGGGCTCGGTGTGCAGATGGGCGCGCCACGGCCGGCACGTGTGCGTGGTGCTGCCTGCCAGCTGCATGGCGTCGTGCAGCGTCTTCGGCCGCATGGTCACCGGCACCGGCAGCGGGACGCCGCCGGTCAGCCACACCCCGAGCGCGGCGGCCAGCGTCGCGACCGTCGGACGGGCAGGTATCGACGCGATTAAGTGCTCGGCGCGGCGGTGGGCGGCGTCCTGGTACGCCAGCTGCCACAGGCCGGCGAAGGTGGTGGTGCCGCGCGGGTCGATGACGGCGACGCGATCGGGTTGGGTGGTGGCGAGGTCGTGGTAGCGGGCGATGATGTCCCGGGCGGTGGCCGAGGCCGGTGCGGCGGCGTCGGTGGCGCTGGTCATGGTCTGGCTCCAGGTCGATGGTGTGTGGTCAAGGTGACGCGTTTCCTCAGAGGACGCCGCGTTAGGGCAGACCGCCGCCATGGATGGCGAGGTGTCACGGCAGCAGGTCCGACCAGCCGGCCAACAGCTCCGCTACCTGGACCGCGTCGGGTTGCCCGCCGCTGGCGCCGGCAGCGGTGCACACGAACCTGTGCTGTGCCGCAGCCATGAGCAGGGTGCCGACGAAGGCGGTCGCGTGCCGATGGGCCGGGTCGCCGGGTTTCGGCCACAACCGCCTCGCCTGCTCGACGCGCCGCAGCGCGTCCGGGATGCTCCTGCAGCCGGTGAGCATGCCGGCGAGCTGCAGGATCAGGGTCAGGCCGGCCGGATCGTGTTCGCCGAACCGCTCGGTCCAGGCGTTCCAGCCCGCGACCGCCTCCCGAACGGCGGCGGCACAGCGACCCGCACTGTGCAGCTGGCTGGCGAGGTCGACCCGTCCGGTGAGGTGCGCAGCGATAGCACCGTGGTCGAGGTGCAGCTGGATCAGGTCACGGCGCAGCGTGCTCGCCTCACGGTCCAGACCGCGGCTGTACAACACCCAGATCAGGACCTCGGTGGCCTCCACGGTCCGCAGGTGATACACGCCGTGCAACGTCCGGGCAGCGCGGTAGGCGTACATCGCCCAGACCGTCGCGTCCAGGAACGCGTCGGCGGCCGGCGCTGCCACCCGGGCATAACCCAGCGCGGCCTCGATGACGCCAGCGCCCGGCAGCTGGGTCGCCGGGTCACGGCCGGTCAGCGCGGCGTAGCCGTGTAGCAGGACAGCGGCATCATCGTCATCGACATCGGTCGGTGCGTCGGCGCACGCCAGGACGGCACGCGCCGCCCTGGCGGCTGTTGCTGTACCCACGACTTCCACTCCTTGCCGTCGGTGTCACGAGTGCTGGTCACGAGTGCTGGTGCGGGGTGGCCCGGCTCCCTGGGAGGCGCGAACGCCGGACCACCCCGCGGGACGGCGGCGGCTTCGGCGGTGGGCCGTCCGCCGTCCGTCCTGCGCCCGGCCGCCGCCGATCCGGCACAGCCGAGCGCTCGTCCCCGGGGCCGCGAGTCACCCCCGTGTCGATGCGGCGTCCGGTGTGAGCGCGCCTACCCGTAGACCGCGACCGCTGCCTCGGCGATCAGGTCGTCGGTCGCGGCGATCAACTGCTGGATCTCGGGCACGCCGCGCCCGGCCCAGCCGACCAACGCTTTGAGCAGGCGACGAACGTCCAGGCCGGACCCGTCGAGGTACAACTCGGACGTCAGGTCCAGCGCGAGAACCAGGCCGGCGAGCGCTGCCGTCTGCGGATCCGGTTCCGTGTGTCCAGCCAGGACGCTGCACAACCGGCCCCGCACCCGGGCGATCACCCCCGTGTCCGTCGGCGGGTACCGGCGCCGGCCACCGCTCAGCCGGCGTCGCTTGACCTCCTGCACCAGGTCCCCGGCGTACATCCCGGCCGCGGTGCGGTCGTAGGCGTGCACAGCGATGGCCCGCACCGCATCCCGGACCGAGTACGACCGCTGCGGCTGCTCAAGCACGGACGTACCGCGGCGCCCGCCGAGCGTCCGGACGACCCAGTCAGCGACCGGGTCACCGGACACGTCGGCGTTGACGACGACGACCTGCGACCCGACCAGCCGGATCCGCTCAACCGGCCGCAGCAGGTCGTCGATCAGGACCGCACCAGCGAGCGCCACGGCGTGCGCGTTCGGGTGGGTGAGCGGCTCGCCGGTCTCGGAGTGGGTGAGGAAGAACAACTCGACCCGCAGCGGCTGCCGCAGATTCGGCGGCGGCGCCTCACCAATCGGATACGTCACCGCAGGTCACCGCATCGACCCGGCCAGCGCCCGCAGCCGCTGATGCGTCCCGCCGTACGCCGAAGCACCTCGCAGGATCGCGGTGTCGACGGCGGCGTGCATCGTGTACAGCGGGTCGCACACGTTGCCCGGCGCGGCCCGGCCGGCCTGCGACACCAGCTGGTACGCGTCGAGGACGTCGAGCCCGGTCAGGTCCGCGGTCCAGGTGACGAGGTCGTGCTGGCTGATCCGGTACGCGTCCTCCAAGGGCCGGGCTGCGCCGACGCTGATCAGCTGGTGGTCGGTTTCGATCCGCGGCCACGGCGTGACCACGCCCTTGATGACGTCGACGGCGACGGTGACGTGCATCGCGGTCTCCACCGCGACCCCGCACGCCTCGCCCTGCCCCTGCCGGGCGTGGCCGTCGCCGAAGGCGAACATCGCCCCGGGTACGTTCACTCCGAGGTACATGGTGGTCCCGGCCCGCAGCTCCGGGGTGTCGAGGTTCCCGCCGTGCCGGTCCGGGACGATCGTTGACCGCGCTTCCCCGCCGGCCGGGGCGACTCCGACCGTGCCGAGCATCGGGTCCAGCGACAGCTCGACCGAATAGTCGCAGCGGCGGGCGTGGTAGTGGACCACCCCGGCAGCCTGGTCGATGGTGTACCGCCAGACGAGCTCCTCCAGCGCCGGCTGCAGCATGGCCGTGGTGTGGGTGCCGGTCAGCGCCCCGAAGTGCGGGAACGTCGCCGACATCCCCCAGTCCCGGGCCGGGGTGATGTCGATGAAGTGCAGGGCGAGGGTATCGCCAGGTTCGGCGCCGGGGACCAGGAACGGGCCGGTGACCGGGTTGAACCGCTCGCACACCCGCGACGGCAGATCCTGCACGCTGCGGACCGCACCGCCGAAGCAGTCCTCCGTGGTCGTGGACAGCACCTGTCCGGGCAGCACGTCCGCGATCGGGAAGCGGTGACCGCCGAACAGGTACGTCAGATCCGATTCCGTCATCTTGTGCTCGATCACCTCGGTCATGCCGCGCCCTCCGTTCCCGGCATGCCGGACAGCTTCGGTCGGCGGCCGGCCGCGTACAGCCCGATCAGGACGACGACTCCGACGCCGATCCACACAAACCCGAGCCGTTGCGCGGCCACGTTCGCGTTGACCACGACGTAGGCAAGGATCGCGAACCCGGCCGCCGGCATCAGCAGGTGCGACCACACGTTCCGGGACCGTTTGCGGATCAGGTAGTGCCACACGACGGCGACGTGCAGGACCAGGAACGCGGTCAACGCCCCGAAGTTGATCAGCGACGACAGCAGAGCGATCCCATCCGTACGCCACGCCATGTACAGGCCGATCGCCACCGACAACACACCGGTCAACGTGATCGCGTTCGCCGGGACCCCGGACCGGACGGACACCTTGCGCAGGAACGACGGCAGCTGCCGGTCCCGGGCCATCGCGAACAACAACCTCGACGTGGCGACCTGCGCCACGAGGGAGTTCGCGACACCCCACGCGATCGCCGTCGCCACCGCGCACAACGTCGCCAGCCACGCCCCACCCGCCTGACGGGCCGCGTCGTAGAACGCGACCCCGTCCGGGTCGCCATTGCTCAGCAGCCCGGCCGGGTCGGGGACGAGCAGCGCCGCGACCCACGTCTGCGCGATGAACAACAACCCAGCCACGCCGAGCGCCGCAGCCATCGCCCGACCGACCTGACCCGGGCCGCCTTTGTTCTCCTCCGCCAGCATCGAAATGCCGTCGAAGCCGAGGAACGACAGCACCGCGATCGACACCGCACCGAACAGCAACGGCCACGTGAACGTGCCGCTGTTGAACAGCGGCTCCCACGAGAACCCGCGACCCTTCCCCTCCAACAGCGCCCACACACCGACCACGAGGAAGACCGTCAGGACGATCACGGCGCCGATGAGCATGATCCGGGTGATGAGCGCGGTCATCCGGATACCCCGCAAGTTCACCACGGTGTTGAACGCGACGAACCCGAGCAGCCACGCCCAGACCGGGACCGCCGGGACGGTGGCATGCATCGCGACAGCCGCGATCAGATACAGAAGACTCGGGACCAGGAGGTAGTCCAGCAGGGCAACCCACCCGGTCAAGAACCCGACCCACGCCGCGATCCCCCTGCTGGCGTAGTTGTAGACGCTGCCAGCGAGCGGGAACGCCTGCACCATCTGCGCGTACGAGGCGGCGGTGAACACCATCGCCACCATCCCGACCACATACGTCAACGCGACCATGCCACCGGAACCGCTGTACACCGACCCGAAGATCCCCATCGGCGCGATCGGCACCATGAACACCAGGCCGTAGAACACCAGATCCTTGAACCCCAGCGACCGCCGCAACTCCGGCAGGTAGCTGGCCGCTGCGGCCTGGCCGCCCGCATCGATCGGTACTCGCTGTTCTGTACTCATGTTTCGTCCTCCCCTTGGTCGGGTCCGCCGCAGGCCTCACTGTCTGCGGGCATGGCACATCACGCGTATAACCGCCTGATACGCGGATGCTGAACTAATTCGTCTGCAAGCCGTCCGCCCGTGTCCGCCGTACGGGCGGCAACCTGGCGACTCAGGATGGCTGGAGCGTTGACGCGCGAACCTTGCTGGGTGAACCCCGGAGCCGTTTAGTCTTGTCTTATGTCCGGCGTTTTCCTTGGAGCGCACCCGGCTGGACGGAGGCGATGCTCACGCCCAGCCGGGGCACGTATTAAAGGGCCGTTCACGTCTCAACGGCGTGTTCATGACGCGGACGCGGACACCATTTGCCTGAAACGCTGCGACCGCACGAATACGCGCTGCCTAATTCCGTCGCGACTGGCACGGCCAACCCGGTGCGGATGCGGCCGGCCGCGGTGACTGGATCAGCGCCGCCGATCTGCACTTCGACGCGACCACCGGACCTGCGAGCCCAATCCCGTGCGAGCAGGTTCGGTGGTCGCGTCATGGCTGTGGTCATCGCCCGGTGTCCCGAGCGCATGAACCGTCAGCGTCCAGGTCGTGGCTGGCGCCGCCCCGCTGGTCTACGCCATGGGCATACGCGATCTGCAACAGGCCGGCGGACCGCAGATCGTGCCGCAGCGTCCATCGCCGTAGCCAACCGGCCGTGCTCGCAGCGACCGCCTGAACACCAACACGATGCGCCGAACACGGCAGCGCACCAGGGCACCCCCGCGCGCATCCGGCCGCGCCCCGCACAACGTCGTGCGACTCCTGCAACGCCCTGCCGACCGTCGACAGCAATCGGTCCGGCGCCATCACAGACATCGAATCGTCCACCACACTTCCCCAGCACGCTCCGAGCGTCGACGCGTTCAGCGTCTATTTCGATTCCACACTCGAAGATTGCTGATGATTGACGCATTCGCTAGGTACATGGTGGGCGCTCACCGTGAACCCCACCGTCTTCTGCGACCACCGCGGTAAATAACACCCACCCAGACACGGGAGGTCGGAATGTTGCCGGCCCGCCGACCGGTGGCGATCAGCGACGCTACAAACGTCCATTTTCCGGCGCTGACGGTGTGCCGCCACTAACGGAATGCTGCAACATTAAACAGCCCACAGCAGCGCGACGGTCGTCATCCGACAACGGCAGACTGAGCTGCAGATCGAAACCATGTGGTATCCATGACGAATTCGCCCGTCCGAAGACCCAGGCCGACGACTAGGTCGGTTGGCCCGGATCGTCATCAAGGCTCGGTTGACGTCAGTGGAATCCTTAGATGATGTTCCACTCCACCATCTCTTCATGACCCGTTCGCAAAGCGGCGATACGGCGCGCCACCTCGGCGGCGGCGGTAGAGCCGGATTGCGACTTGCGAGCGTTTGTAGTGATCATTTTCAGTTCCCGCAGCAGGCAGAGATCTTCGAACCCGCCCCACTTCGTCGCATCCCAGCCGTAGGCTGCAGTAAAAGCAGAAAACGCCCCTGGTGTCTCTTGGGCGAATCGACGGCAGTGAACCGCGACCGTGGCGATGTCCCACTCGGGTGGACCGATCGCGGCACCATCCCAGTCGGCCAAGACGGGCGTTCCATCAAAACGACGGAGAGCGTTGCGGGTCTGGGGGTCTGACTGCAACAGACCCTCGTCGAGCGCGAAACGCATCCTTGACCACGCTTCGGCGAGATGCTCAAGGCGCGAACGCAGCAACTGACGGTCGTCGTCGCTGAGGATCGAGGAAGCGGCAATCGAACGATGAATCCCCTCGATCGGCTCGAGTCGTCGCAGTTTGATCGGTGGCGCCGGAAGCACATGCAGTACACGCAGGAGCGCCCCGAGCTCTGCGGCGTTGACGGGGTCGGCATCAGCGGGGTCGATGCGCTGCCAGATGGTGATCGCATGTCCGGAGACGTCAAAGGGCTGGACGATGCCGGGATATAGCTCCACGGTGGGGAAGCCGTTGTCAACCAGCCACTCAACGACCGTCACCACGGGTCGCAGGTCGCCTACCAGGACTCCCGGTGGGGCAATCTTTACGACAGCGTCACCGACGGCGTACACGGCATTGGTGTGGTGTCGGAGTAAGATCGCTTCTGCAGCGGAGCGGCCCAGACGACGACAAACTTCGGCAAGCACAGGACGTGTTCGTGTCTCGACGAACATCGGGCTCCTATGGGTCAGGCGAGACGGTTCCTCCGCCCAGCGTACGGGCCTGCGACCGGCACGCCGCAACATAGTGTGACAAGGCAGCCACCTCGGTCCCCCGCTTCGACTGCGGGATGGCCTCGACGACATCGGCAGCTCGGGTAAGAACGAGTTCGGTCCGCTGGAGTGGAGGAAGCTGAGCGACCGCCATCTGAGCTTCTGCCGCTGCTTCAGCCGTGCGCCGATCACTCGCCAGGCACATCGCCTGATCCAGCCTGATCAGTGCAGGATCGATCAACGTCTTGACTGGGCTCGCCTGATACAGCTGCAGCGCCTCCCCCTGCACACGGTATGCCGCTGCGGTATCCCCGATCCATGTAGTGGCACCAGACAGGTAGAACAACAGCCGCTTGGCTGGGAATCGGAACGCCGCGTCGCTGTCGTCGTCGCCGACCTCATCGAACGACCGGCGGGCCTCTCCGATCGCGGTACGCGCCGCATCCACCGCACCCAGGCGCGCCAGCGCCCTTGCCCGGGCGGCGGCGGCGAGCGCGGTCGATGGTGACGCAGTCTTGGACAGTGCCAACGCCGCATCCGCCAATGACACCGTGCGGTGCGGATCACCGAAGTAGTACGGCAGCATCGCCGCCTGCGCGCGGACGAGGACACGAAGACGCGGCTCCGCGCTGTCATCAGACGCGACGAGGGCCGTCCGGTACCACAGGTGCGCCTGCCTGATTTCACCAAGACGCATCAGGGCGTCCGCGCACATTGTGGCGAGCAACGCCGCAGTGCCAGAGAGTCGAGCCTGCACCATCGCCGGCTGCCTACGGCGCGACAACGCCTGTACCTCAGCGCACTCACTGGCAAGCCGCGTCAACATCAACGACGGCGCGGACGCCGGATACGCCTGGACGTGCTCGGCGACAGACTCTTCGATCAACTCCATCTGCCGTGGCGACACGGTCGACGACGCCAACGCCTCGTCCAGTCCGGTTCGAAGCCCTGCCAGCAAGTCCAGATCCGCCGCTGGGCCGTGATCCGCAACGATGCGCCGCACCGGAGGCTCACTGACGTTGTCACCGCGGCGATCAGGCGCATCGAACGTCTCGGGTTCCAGCACCCCCACACCCATCGCAGGCCGGGGAATCTGCAGGCCGACGGCGACACGTTCCAAAACCTCATAGGCCGTCACCTGGCGGACGTCCTTGGCGATCTCAGCAACCCGGTTCGCCGAGAGCCCCACGAGCGAGCCGATCGCGTTGTACGAGATGCCTCGCGCGTGCACAAATCGAAAGATTGACGCAACATCGCGCCGCGCCAGGAAGGCCCCGATCGGTCGACCATCCCACGTCCCGGAGACCCACCACGCTGGATCGACTGCTGCCGGCAAGAGACGCCACCTTCCATCGATGCCGATCAGGCAGTGTAGCTCACAGTGGGCGTCGCGTAACTCCTGTTCTCCGGGTGGGCCGCTCGGCCTCATCAATTCCCAAGCCGTGATCATCTGGCGCCGACCTAGATCAGCAGCAGGCCGCTGGCGGTCATCGCCTCGGCGGAGTTGCGGTGGAAGTCATGGTCTCGCGCGAGCCTGCGCCGCCCTGCAGCAACCATGCGATCGCGATCGACAAAGGGAAGCTCCACAGCTGCGCGGATCGATTCGGCCAATGATTCGGCGTCCCAACGCCGCGCCACTATTCCAGTTGTGGAGTCCACGGTCTCAGCCAGACCACCAGAGCTGACCACCACCGGAACGGCACCGCCACTCCAGCAATATGTTTCGATGGGCGCGAGACCTGCGGGCTCGTTGATCGATGGCATGACCACGGCGGCAAGATCTTGGTCGCTCACGAGGGTATGGATGTCATCGACCGGGCCCGCCACGAGCCTTGTGGTCGCAGACGCCTCGGCCATGCTTTGAAGCCGCCCGAAGTACTCGCTTTCTCCGATCTCCGGAGTTGCGATCAGCGAGAGTTGGACGGGCAGGCCGTTGGCGTTCAGTGCATCGACAGCCGATATCACCAGATGGAGACCTTTGCTCGGCAGGGCCCGTCCGTACGCCAGGACGGAAAGTCTGCGTTTCGCTTCGACGGGAGTCGTCCGGAAGGCCGATTTCTGGTAGCCGTTTCGCCACAAGGAAACGCGTGAGGCAAGCGCAGGCCAGGACGTCAGTATACGGTTGCGCAGGAATTCCGAGGGTACCGCAAGGCGTCCATTGCGGGCATGCCACGTGCGGTAGTGGACGCCCTCCCATCTGCTCCACTCGCGGTCGCCCGGCGCCTGAAGCGCTGCGAGCGTGTGCGCAACGTGTAGCCGTATGACGGTTTTCGGGACAGCGACTCCCAGAAATGGCACATCAGAAGAGATTAGACCGGTGCGCCAATCTGTCCGGGCATGCGCAAGTCGTGCCAGGAACTGGGAGGACAGGCGAGATATATTGTGCCATTCGGATATTCCAGCGTAGCGGCCCCGCAGGTCATGTTGGTTGGGGATCTCCAACATGTCCCACCCACATGTCGAAAGAACTGTCTCAGTGCGCTGCCATACCTCCTGGTTCCAGGCCGGTGAATCTGAACGGACGCTCGTCGCAAGGAGTGTCACCTGAGTCCAGTGTTCCGCCATCGAGGCAACGAACTGAAGCACATTTTCGTTCATGCGGCCTGCGCCGGTACGACGACTGAAGACGCCGTCGTTCATCATGAGTATGAGATGTCTACTCATGCTGTCATCCACTTGGCATGCAGAACCGGCCACCCGGCCTTACGAACCGCGGCGACAACGAGATCGTCGTCGTCCACAATCAGTTGGATGCGGAGCTCTGCAGCGAGGCGGCGGAGGGACTCGACCTTGTATTCCGCGGCCGGACGCATGTCGTCGTTGGGCCGCATGTGCAGGTGGTTGGTCGGTAGCCCACAGTCCTGCAGCCATCGAATGGTGCCCGGCCGGTAGCGTTCGGGCCTACCCGTCAGCCACAGCAAGCGACCAGCGGCGGCGTGTTCGAGCGCGAGCGCGACGCCTTCGGCCAGCGGGCCGTCGAGGTCGGAGGCAGCGAAAAAGGATTCCCAGTCGGGGACGGTTCTGGTGACGTGGTGCTGGCGGTGGCGGCAGTCGGCAACGGTCCCATCGATGTCGAAGATGATCCAGGAGATCGGGTCACCGACCATCGGCGTGTGCCCTCTGTGCGTCGGGAGCGTCAAATGTGGCATCGCGCAACGCCAGCGCCGAGCGGACCAGTGGGGCGAAGCCGTCGCGCAGAGCGTTGCCCAGCACCTCGTTGCGAGGAGCGCCGACGCTGCCGAGGTCGACGGTCACCGTGCCGTCCGCCAGCACCCAGACCCGAAACGGGTACGGGTCGGTGGCGTCGCGGGTCGGTTGGCCGAACAGATCGATGCCGACGTCTGCGATACGTGCTCGCACTTGTTCGACAGCCGCAGCGAAGTCGGCGGCGCTGTAGGCGTAGATCTCAGCCTTGCGGCCGTCTGCGCGACCGATCGGGCGATATTGGGAGATCAGCCAGTACTCGACCCGGGTGCGGGCCGCCACGTTCAGGATCAGCGACGCGATCTCGTCGAGTCGGCCGATGCTGGCCGGCGCGGTGAAGGTGTTGAAGGCGACGGTTCGCCGGTCGGCGGTCAACAGCGCGACATTGTCCGTGAATCGGGCGAAGTATCCCGCGCCGCGGAACCAGTCGGCGGTCGCGGCGTCTGGGCCGTCGATGGCCAGGGAATAGACATCCACCCAGTCGCGTAGCCGGTCGTAGCGATCCCGGAGCAGCAGGCCATTGGTGTGCACGTTCACCGCGAAGCCGACGCCAGCGGCGTGACTCAGGGCGATTTCGAGGTGGTTGTCGTACGGCATGAGTGGGTCGCCCCCGGTGAACACGATCCGGTTTGCAGCCGACTCGGCCCGCAGAAGATCCAGTACCTGGATGACCGTCGTCGCGTCCGTCGCCACCCGGTTGCGTTCGCGGTAGCAGAACCGGCACACACCTGGCGAGCCGGATACGGCCTGCAGCGCCCAGGCATTGCAGTCGGTGTTGAGGACGAAGTGGATGATAGGCAGGTCGACCTCAGCCAACGGCCTGCCATCTGTGGTGGAGTGCTGATTCGTCACACGTTCACGGTGCGTCCGCGCCGCGGAGCAGGATCAGACCACGGTGAGCCCTCACGGTGATGGCGCCTCAGCACGGCGGAATTGAGCGCCGAACGTCGCACTTCGCGACCCGGCAGGCGCATGGCAGCGCATGCAGATGTCCGTTGCCCCGCTCGGCACACCCCACGGTGAGGGTCCGCTGTGATCTGGCCGCGCGCGGTCGCGTTGAGGATCGTCGTGCTTGGCACGGAAGGCGATGCAACGAAGGAGCGCATGTGATGCCATCCGCGAGCACTACCGGTCTCGACCGTACGGCGCCGACGCCCGGACAGCCGGTCACCTTCTCCGAGGACTACTACCAGCGCGTCGTACGGGAGCATGGGTACGACACCTTCGAACTGGAACGGTTCTCATTTGCTCTGGCCGGTCTGACTGCAGACGAGCTCAACCTGCGGTTCCTCTGCCACCACCGCGGTGGGGCGTTCCTGTCCACCCCGAAGGCGTCACGGATCATCACCACCGGGTTCGGCATGTCCGGACCTCCGCATATGGGGACGGTCGCGCAGATCCTGGGCATCACCCGGTTTCAGCTGGCCGGCGAGCGGTGCCAGATCGTGCTCGGAGACCTGGACGCGCACAACGGCAAGGGGCGCTCCTTGGATCAGACCCGCGAGCTGGCTGAGCGGTTCGCGGCGTTCTGCCAGCGGCTCGGCTTCAACGACACCGCCGGCATTCTGCGCAACCAGTTCGATGACACCAACTGCCTGCGCAACCTTTACCTGCTGGGGTTCTACGCGGACGACGGCGACTTCGGCCACGCCGAGGAGGACAACCACAGCTACTACGCATCGCTGGGCGTCGTGGATGACCGGATGACGTTCCGCCGCAAGGTGTCTCTGGCGCTCATGGCATCAGACTTCGTGACCCTTGGGCAGGATCACGACGCCGTACTGGTCATGCTCGGCATCGATGAACACAAGTATGTCCGGTTCACCCGAGAGATCGCAGAGCGACTGGACGGGAACACGACCTTGCGCGGCGATTTCGCGCTCGCGTCGATCTACTCCCGGCTGACTCGTGGCTTCGGCGGGCAGCCGAAGATGTCCAAGAGCATCCCGGACTCGTCCATCAGTGTCGTCTCCACTCCGGAGGAGATCAGGGCGCGAGTGACGGGTGATGAGGCACGGACGCCGGCGGAGTCGCCCGCCTACCAGTTGCTGTGCCAGACGTTCTTCCGGCCGCACGAGGAGACCATCGCGCTGATCCGCGACTGCGCTACCGGGTCACCGCTGTGGCGAAAAACGAAAACAGAACTGGCCGAATATTTGATCTCCGTCATGGAGCTGTGGTGACCCCCGTGGGAGGCAGCATGTACGCCGACCTCATCGGCCAAGACGAACGGCTGTCAAGTCCAGACCCGACGCACTTCGGCGCCTTCCTGCACCGGCTGAACTCCGGACAGAGCATGACCTACCACGAAGCGGCGACCTACATGCGCATGGTGCTGGCCATAGACGACCCGCGCCAGCGTAGCGCGCAGCTCGGAGTGCTGCTCAACGGCTTCATGGCTCGACACCCCACCGTCGAGGAGGCGACCGGGGTCATCGACGCGGCCCTCGAACTGGATGCGCACCACCCCGCCGACCGGCCCGCGCATCCGTTCGCGGGAGAGCACGTCATCGGGGTTGCCGGCAGCGGCAAGAAGGGGATCAAAACTCCGAACATCTCGACACCCGCGGCGATCGTTGCCGCGGCCGCCGGAATCAAGATCGCCAAGTGTGCCTCCGCTGCGACGTCCTCGGTCGCCGGCTCGGCCGACACCTTGAAGAACCTCGGTGTGCGGGTCACCGGAGACACGGCCCGAACGCTGGAGGTGATGGCGGGATGCGGCCTCGGCCTCTTTGAGATCGAGCAGATGGTGCCCCGGTTCGACGCGGCGTACGGTGGCTTGTTCTTCGCCCCGCACGTCCTGTCGTTGGCCTTCCCCGCGCTACTGCTGCCGATCAAGACCGACACCCTGCTGTACGGCATCGCCCATCCGGACGTGAGCCTGTCACTGGAGGTGCTGCGCAGATACCACACCGGAGACACGCTCGTGGTGTCCTCGACACCGGACAACCTGCGATGGATCGACGAGGTCGGCATCATCGGTGAGACCTCGATCGTCGGCGTCCGCGGTGGTGAACGTGGCCGCACCCTCCGGCTGACGCTCTCCGACGTGCTCGGTGTCGGCCCCTACGAGCTGGGCGACATTGCGCCCGGCGTGACCGCCGCCGACCAGGCCAGAATCGTCGTCGACATCCTGACGGGCCGCGCCCCTCGGGGTTTGATCGACCTCGTCGCGGTCAACGCGGCCACCTTGATCTTCCTGGGTACGGCGCAGCGCACGGTGCCCCAAGCCTTCACGTTGGCACGGGACCTGCTCGCCAGCGGCGCCGCTCTCGCCAAGCTGCACGAACTCATCAAGTTCAGCGGTGGAACCAGCGCAGCACTCAGGCGTTGGCTATGACCGCGAACGCCGCAATTCCAGTTGTAGCCGTCGGCATCTGTGGCTCCGACGTGCAGCGCTACCGCAACGGCTTCGCCGTATCGTCGCTCGGCCACGAACTGGTCGGGCGAAGACCTACCGACGGTGTTCTTGTGGCGATCCGGCCGCTCAGCCCATGCCGTTTGTGCTCGGTCTGTCGACGTGGCTGGACCGAGCAGTGTGCCGATGACACCGGCATCGGCCGCCGCGACAACGGCGAGGGTGGATTCAGCGGCCGGGTACGCGTCCGCGCCGACCAGCTCTACCCACTGCCGGCCCACCTACCGACCACCGTGGCGACCCTTGCCGACCCCCTGGCGTGCCTCATACATGCATTGCGCGGCGCCGGCCTCCGCGACGCCGAAGTGCTCGTGATCGGCGACGGACCGATGGCGGCGATCGCGTGCGTCTACGCGCACCGCCGCGGCGCCCGGCACGTCACCGTAGCGGTGAAGGAACCCGACCGGATCGAACGCTTCTCAGATTTCGGTGATCGTGTAGTCACTGCAGAGGACCTTCTTGCCGACCACTACGATGTCGTAGTGGAGTCGGTGGGAGGCGCCAGCAGTGAACCGATATTGACGGCAGCAACCGCCGTGGCACCCCTGGGGCAGATCGTGGCGCTCGGCGTGTATCGCCCGGATGCCACCGCTGACCTCCCGGTTCGCGGTCTTCTGGAAAAGGAGTCCACGCTCCGCGGTAGCAAGGCGTACCGGGTCAGCGACAGTCACGATGACTTCGCCACCGCGCTTGCACTCTTGACCAGCGCGCCCGACGCCTTCGCATCGATCATCACCTCGACGCCGACTTGGTCGGCGGATGATCCGCAGCCATCTGTATTCGAACGTAGACACGTTCTCAAGACCGTCTACATGAACGAGCCTCACGCAACCGCCGACGCACGAAACTGAAGAGGGCAGCATTCGATGCCAGACATGAACACTCGACTGGGTGCATCCTCCGAGATGCTCATGACCATCCTCCGGACTGCGCCCGACTTGCGCGAAGGCAAGGCACTCGGCGAAGTCTTGGAACTGCTGGCGCAACGCCGCACCATGGATCTCTCCGATCTGCCCTCCGACGAGCAGGCAGCACTCATCGCCAGCCGCGCTCAAGAACTCCTGCCATCCGTCGGCCACCTCGGGCAGCTGCTGACCTCCGCTCGGACGGCGGGACGGCAGCTCATCGTCAAGTTCGGAATCGACCCGACTGCCGCCGACGTGCACGTGGGCCACGCCGTGCCGATGATCATCGCCAGCCGGTTCCAGCGCATGGGCCATCGGGTCGTCTTCATCGTCGGGGACATCACCGCCAAGATCGGCGATCCGTCCGGCCGGACCGCCGACCGGCCAGCGCTGACCGATGAAGACATCCAGCACAACATGAAGTCCTACCGGGAGCAGGTCACGCCGTTCTTCGACTTTGACCACGCCGACTTCCGATTCAACAGCGAATGGCTGGCCCCGTTCACGCTGCCGCGGTTCATCGGCGTGCTGGAGAAACTACCGCTCTCGGCATCGTTGCAACGAGAGGATTTCCGCAACCGGCTCGCAGCGGGCAGCGGCCTGACCATGGCCGAACTCGTCTACTCGGTGGTCATGGCTTTGGACTCGGTGGAGATCGAAGCCGACATCGAGATGGGCGGCCTCGACCAACTCCTCAACATGCAGATGTGCCGACGCGTCATGGAGAACGCTGGACAGACCCCAGAGATCATCATCGCCACCGGCCTGATCGAGGGCACCGACGGCACCGGGACGAAGATGAGCAAGAGCAAAGGCAACTACGTCGGCCTCGCCTTCGAACCGAAGGATGTCTTCGGCAAGCTGATGTCCGCCGCCGACCGGCTGCTCCCGGCGTACCTGCGCGCCCTGACCGAACTGCTCGACCCCGAGATCGAGCTGCTGCAGCAGATGATGACCAGCCGCGAGATCCACCCGATGGGCGTCAAGACCCTGCTCGCCTCCGATGTGACGAGCACCATTCACGGCTTGGAGGCCGCAGCCGAGAGCAGGACGGGGTTCAAGGCGCAGTTCTCCCAGAAGCGCTTCTCCGATACGCCCAACCTGCCGATCGTCGATCGATCCGAGCATGGTGGTTCCACCGTCGGGGAGCTGTTCGTCAAGGTCATCCAGCTGGTGCCGAGTCTCAACCAGGTACGGCGCGTCGCCAGTGGCGGAGGCCTCCGGCTGGTTGTCGAGGTACCCGGCAACGACCAGCAGACAGTGTCGCTGACGGAAGCCAACGCCAACACCACGATCGCTGACTTGGTGGACGCCAACTCGGCTCTGGTCGATCAGCCGCAAGCTCAGACGTTCATCAAGTGCGGCCGGCTTCTGATCCAACTGCGCTGAGATGTGGTCGCGCGGAGCCAGCGTCGGGTCTATAGACCTTCGGAGCGGGCTACCGGGTTGTGAACTGTTGCGTAGAAGCAGGCACTTTGCAGCGGAACCCCTCATCGCCCGTTGAGGGCCACCGAGTCGACGAGCGCGACCCAGTTCGCCTCGATGAACGCCTTGACGGCTGCCGGTTTCAGGTCGACGGGCAGCGAGCCGCTTCTGCCGGGCACCACCGGATCGAGGTCGTAGCGACCGCGGTCCGGTTCGAGGTATTCCGGCCCGCAGCGCCGATCAGCGTCAAGGGTGCTGCAAACGGCACACGAAGAAGTGCTGCACGGCGACGCTGGCATCTCCGATCGGGTCGGGGACCAGAAACACTTGCTGCACGTGGCTGACCTCGGCACCGAGTTCCTCCCGCAGTTCCCGGACCAGGCCCTGCTTCACCGATCCGTCGCCGGGTTCGACGCCGCCGCCAGGAGTCGTCCAGTACGACGACCGCCCCGGCTTCGTCCGACGGATCAGCAGCAGCCGTCCGTCGTCGATGAGTATGGCGCGGGCTGCGCGTCTGACGACCGCGTTCATCGAAGTCTCCTAACCTCATCGGTTGGGTCTCCTGGCGTCCGCCTGCTGCCCTCCTCATCAACGTCTGGGCGTCCTCGGCGGCGCCAGGATCGCTCCGGTAGGCGCCGTGAGCGAACCGTCATGGATCAATAGCTTCGGCCGACCACCGCGACAACGTCGACGGAGTCAGGGTCCGGTGGTACCGCACCGTCCGCGGTCTGCAGGCAGCGCACGCTGATGGCGTCGTCGGCCAACGCCCGCTCGCCGTCCGCGCCCAGGATCTTCCATGGAATCCTGGCGAACCCCGACTGCGCGGCTTCCCGCGCCTCCTGCAGCGACTCGGTGTCGACCATGCGCGACGTCAATCGCCGCACGGCGGTCTTATGCAGGTCCTGCTGGACGGTGTCGAGCAGGCGTACGACGGTCGTCACCACCTGCCCTGCTGGCACCGACGTTTTCTCGCGGATGTCCCGGCGGGTCACGCTGACCTCGCCGTCAGCGAGATCGCGGGGGCCGATCTCGATCCGCAGCGGGACGCCTTTGAGCTCCCAGTCCGTCACGCGCCGGCCGAATCCCTGGTCGGTGCGCAGGTCCACTCGCGCCCGGACGCCGGCTTCGGTCAGCGCGGTCGTCAGCCGACGCGCGGCGTCGAGGACCTGCTGGTCGTCCTTGACTGCCAGCACGACCACCTGGATCGGTGCCAGCCTCGGCGGTACGACGAGGCCGTGAGCGTCGCCGTGGCCCATGATCAGACCGCCGACGATGCGGGTGCTGCTGCCCCATGAGGTGGTCCAGCAGTGCTGTCGCTGCCCGGTGGCGTCGGTGTAGGTGATGTCGAACGCGTTGGCGAAGTTCTGCCCCAGCTCGTGGCTCGTCGCCATCTGCAACGCCTTGCCGTCACCCATCATGGCCTCGCAGGACATGGTGTTGACGGCGCCGGCGAACCGCTCCCGCGCGGTTTTCACGCCGACCAGGACGGGCAGGCCGAGGACGTTCTGCAGGAAGTCCCGGTACACATCGAGGTGGATGCGCCGCGCGTACGCTGCGGCGTCTTCGGCTGTGGCGTGCGCGGTGTGTCCTTCCTGCCAGAGGAACTCGGTCGTGCGCAGCAACAGCCTGGGCCGCATCTCCCACCTGACCACGTTCGCCCATTGATTCAGCAGCAGCGGCAGGTCGCGGTGGCTCTGGACCCACTTCGCCATGAGCTCGCCGAACACCGTCTCGCTCGTCGGGCGGACGACGAGCGGCTCCGGCAGCAGCTTACCGCCCGCGTGGGTCACCACGGCGAGTTCAGGGCTGAACCCTTCGACGTGCTCGGCCTCACGCTTGAGGTAGCTCTCCGGGATGAACAGCGGCAGGTACACGTTGTCCGCACCCGCGAGCTTGATCCGCGTGTCAATCTCTGCCTGGACCCGCTCCCACAGCGCGTACCCGTACGGACGGATCACCATCGTCCCCCGGACCGGGCCGTTGTCGGCGAGTTCCGCCTTGTCCAGCACTTCCTGGTACCAGCGCGGGAAGTCAGCTTCGGGGGCCGTGAGGACTGAACGTTGATGAGCCGCGACCATGAACGATCACATTAAGTGCTCGACTCCTCGCTCAACAGCGAATTTGGTCCCGTGGGTGAGCGATGGCCGGCCGGTGAACGGGCCTCGGCATCGGCGTTCACGGCCGGTTCAGCATTGCATCCACGGTTTGGGGCGAACCGAAGGTGAACGCACTTTTGTTTCGCCGGCACGACTCCGGCAACGGGCCGAGCATCGCGTGCTTCGTCGCCAGTTGCGTGTCACACGCGGACGGCGGCGGCACGGCGCTCAGCGGTGTACAGCACGGTCGCGTAGTGGTCCACCACCACACCGCCGGGTTGCCCCGCGACCACCTCGGCGACACCATCGAGGAAGGCCTGCCGGCGGACCGCGTCCAGCTCACGGACGTTCGGGAACGTCGCCCACAACCCTCGCGCGGCAGCCGGTGTCATCGGGTGGTCCCAGCGGATCACCTCTACCCGGACCGGGCCAAACAGGCCGCCCCACGCGAGCTCCGCGGTCCGCTCAGCCACCCGCATCGGCGCGGGTACCTCGGTCGGGTCCCGCGACTCGGCAGGCATCCACCGGTGATACAGATGCTGCAACTCCGCGCGCCAGGCCATGGGGCGGTGCGGGTCACCGAACACGGTCCACCAGACCGCCAGCCAACCGCCCGCACGGACCAGCGCCGCCAGCCGACGTACCGCGCGTTCCGCATCGAGCCAGTGGAACGCGGTCGCGCATACCGCGAGGTCGAAGTCCCTTCCGGGCAGCTCCACCTCGCAGAAGTCGCCCTCGACCACCGTCACGTCCTGGCCCGCGAGGTTGTCCCGCAGCCGCGCGGCCAGACCAACACCCAGCTCCACCGCCACCACCGAAGCGCCGGCCGCCGTCAAACGGCCCGTCACCTGACCGGTCCCGGGGCCGACCTCCAGCATCCGCGCACCGGCCCTCAGCCCGCATTGAGCGAGCACCTCGTACACGCGCGATGGATACCCGGGACGCGCCGCCTGGTAGTTGTTCGGGTCCTCGTCGAAGCTGTGCCGGCGCCGCGCCCGCAGTTCGTCGTCAGCCACGTTCGCCTACCCTACCGTCGGTAGAGAATTCGGAGGCAGGTCGCGCGACGGTCGTCTCGGTAGCCGTCGCGATTGCTTCGCCAGCGCGGTGTCGTCGTACGTCGGGAGGTTCCTCGAGTCGGTGACGCTCCCGACCGTCTGCCGACCGGGGTCGAGTTCTGTCCATGCCATCTGCCGGTACGTTCACTAGCCTCGATGACGTGGATGATCTCATCGCGGCTGCCGACGACCTCGCGCGTCGGCATCTCGAGGTACCAGAGCTGCCCGATCGCTGGCGACATGTCCAGGCAGTCGGCGCCAGAGCGGAGGTGCTCACACGAACCGCCGACGCCGCAGACCGGACCTTGAGCATTGCTGCAGCGTGGCTTCATGACCTTGGCTATGCGCCACCCCTTGTGGACACCGGCGTGCACGCGATCGACGGCGCCCGCTTTCGCGGCGATGCGGATACCCACCTCGCCTGGTCGCGCTTGTGGCGCACCACAGCGGCAGCCGCTACGAGGCCACCGAGCGCGGCCTCACGGAAGCGCTGGCCGAGTTCCGTACGAAGCCGACGTCGCATTCGACATGATCGCAGCCGCCGACCTCACCGCCGGCCCCCAAGTCCAGCCGATGACCTTCGACGCGCGCCTCGACGAAATCCTGCACCACAATCCACCGCACACGCCGGTCCACAAGGCAATGCGACGCGCACGCCCAGAACTCGCCGCACAAATCGATCGGGTCGCCGAACTCCTGCAGCGGGACGAACCGCCCTCGTAGTCGCAACGCGGAGAGCTCGGCCCGTTGGTGACCTGGTCCTCCGACGCCTCTCGAACGAGCACGGTGGGTGTCACGATCCACCGCGCCGCCGATTTCAGAGGATGCCGTGTACCGATCGCATGCTTTCCCTGGGTCGGTGAAGGGCGTCTGAGTCCGAGCTGGTCAGGTCCTGTTGCTGCGCAACGAACATGACGAATGGGAGGTGCCCGGTGGCAGGCTCGGACTCGGCGAAGACCCAGTAACGTGCGTCGCACGGGAGGTCTCCGAGGAGGGCTGCACCGTCGACGCCTACTCGCCAGCGACACAGGTCCGGCTCCCGCACCACGGAAGCTGACGGCGACCCCAATGGATCGACCGGCCACCGTCGTCTTCCTGATCGAGCACCACCTCATCAGTTGACGCCTTGGTCACCGAAACGCCGTAGCGCCGGTGGGGCTTCGGACGACCGCGCCGGGGGGACGCGGACCTGGCCCGACGCCTCGTAGATTCGGTGCGTGAGCAGCACCGGCGACGTCATCCAGTACGTCGAGATGGATGGTGGCGACGGCGCCTCGCATCAAACCCTCCGCAGGGTCCAGATCTACAAGTCGCAACAGACGTACAAGACCGCGGCCGTCTGCACGTACGGCAGCAGCCAGAAGCGCTGGTTAGTGGTCCAGACCTGCGAGCGCGTGCCCGGCGGCAGCGGCTGGGACTTCGAGCATCCGCAAGAACACTGGGCCGCCAGCGAGGGCCAGATCACCGTCCTGCAGAAGTTCCTCAACGAGGAATTTCCGGAGTCCGGTGCCTACACGCTCGCGTCGGCGAACTCGGATCCCACGGCACTCGTGCAACGGATGACCGACGGCGAGCTCGACCCGGATGTCGTGAGCCGCTTGGTCGGAGCGCTTTCGACCGTCGAGGGCGCGGCCGAGCTGATCGCGGAATCTGATGAGCGCGGTCTGCTCGCAGGGTTGATCGAGCGTCACCGACAACGCAAACGCCTGGCTGCTGTCCGCGAGGTCGTGCTCGACTCCACGAAGAACGAGAACGACATCCAGCGCCTCATCAAGAACGAGGCATGGCTGTTCGGCGGCCGGTACGTCCGCGTCGCCACCCGCCGCAGGCTCACCGCGCTGCACGAGGTCGACATCCCGCTCATCCGGGCAGACGGCGCGCTCCACATCGTCGAGCTGAAGCGGTCCAACATCGCCAAGCTCGTCCAGCAGTACCGCAACGAGTGGATCGTCGGCGCTGAGGTAAACGAGGCAGTCGGTCAAGCGATGAACTACCTACGCACGCTCGACGAACATCGACCATTACTGCTCAGCGAAATTGGCATAGATGCTCGCCGAGCGGCCGCCACCGTGGTCATCGGTCACCCCAACTTTGTCGCCACCGGCGCCACTCCGGCAGAGGTGAACGACGCCATCCGCATGTACAACGCCCATCTCTCCAGAGTGGAGGTCATGACCTACCAGGACCTGCTCGACGGAGCCGAGCGGGCCTTCGAGCTCGCTGCGCCCGAGGGCTTCGAGGCGTGAGGCAATGCGACGAAACTCGTAGCACCCGAACGCCGTTGCACTCGGTATGGTCCGAGGTCCCGATACACGGGAGGTGGCGATCCACGAGGCTGGGCATGCCGTGGCGGGATTCCTCCTGAACGAGCCGTTCTTGTACGTCACGACCGTGCAGAACCAGGGCACAGCACAACCCAGACTCGCGGGACACGTGGCCTTCGACGATGGCGGCTACGACGTGAACGGCGTGTCCACGCCTGAGGAGTGCCAACGGATCGAGCGCATGATCATGATTCTGTTGGCAGGCGAGCACGCGCAGCGTCTCCTGTATCGCCAGTTCATGGTCCCAGCACTGGACGACCACTCGCTCGCAAAGCACGCCCAGTACGACACCCGGCAGATCATGTTGTACGCGACCAGTCTGGCTCGCTACGGCGGTTGGCCTTCAGATATGACCCTCATCCGGTCAACGCTGCAGACCCGCCTCGACGAGCTCGTCGCCGGTGAGCGCTATTGGAACCTCGTCGAACGACTGGCAGGCGTCGTCATGGGCGGCAGAACCCTGACCTGGAATGAGGCAACTGCGGTCCTCAGGTCCAGCTGAGACGGCTGAGATCGGTTGCCTCGCTCACCGCGCCATTGACAGGTCAGCTCGCCGGCAGTTGCGGCCGCTCACGGCTGCGCGTGGTCGAAGTACCGGCAGCGTGTTCGCGAATGCGTTTGAGCCGCTTCGAGACCGGGCTGTGGTTGCGGTAGCCGAGGACGTCCGCGATGTCGGTCAGCTTCGTCATTCCGCTGTTGAGCAGCACCACGATCTGCCGTCCTCGCGGGTCGAGCAGCGCGAGGAAGTCGGCGAACACCAACTGTCCGTCGATCTCGGTCTCTGGGGCCGCGACCGGAGTCGTGTCCGTCAGCTCGACGAAGCGACTCTTGACCTTGGATCGCTTCCGGTACAGCCTGCGCTCGAAGTCCTCGCGGGCGAAGCTCCACCGGTCGGAGAAGTCGTCCTCGACCCGGTTGGAACATACCGCGTCAAGAATGCCGCGGAGCTGGCCGTGCGCGTCCGCCTGCTCCACGACCGAATCCAGAATCTCAGCGGCCTCATTTTCTCCGGACCAGAGATCTCCACCCGTACGAGGGTTCGCGGCGACGGCTCCTTCAAGCACACCACCGTCGCTCAACGGCACCGGTCCCTACTCGACGCCGTTGTTGACGGCCGGGAAGCCACGGAGTATCCCCTGCATCACCGCGGACACCGCGCGAAGCCAGAAGTCCAGGTTGTGTGCGAGAAGGCGGATCGGATCGTCTTTCGTAAACGCCGTCATCGGCGAACCCGACACCAGGTGTCGCCATGCGGTCGCTACCCACGCCTGCTCCAGTCGCCGACCGAAGTCCGGTGGCAGGAAGTTGTCGACGAACTGCGACGGCGACGTCAACGGCCACTGTCCGGGTTGCAACACTGGAAGCCCAAACCTCCGCCGGGACCTCACGCGGAAGTAGGTGGAACAGCGGCGCATGCTCGTAATATCGCGTCCGGGTCCTCGGTACGAACACGACGTTCAGATCGCCCTGGTCGGCAATGCGCTGCAGCTTCGGCGGTAGCTCGTCCGTGTCGGCGAAGAACCTGCGGCGAAACTGCGCGGCTTCCCACAACTGATTCCACCGCGCAACCGCAACCTCGAATTCGTCCCTGGCGGTGTCCTGCATCGGAAGGGTGACGTACTCAGGCGGCTCGGGCGAGTCGGGTCGAACGATGGCTCGATAGTGGAATCCAGCCAAGACATTGAACATGCGCGGATACCGCTCGGGCGTCGCAGTCCGCTCGTCCAGCAGAACACTGTCCCGCCGGAACGCCTCGATCTCCGTGTACGTCAGTTCCCGCTCGCCCGCCAGGCTCATATCCGTGCTTGCTGTCGTATCGGTCATGCCAGAGTTACGACAGTCGACCACAGTTCCGTTCCGGCGGCACGCAAGAATCTTCACGAGCGCCGAGCCATGTGGCACCGGTTGCCCGTTCACCGGTGGCAACGGTAGTCCTGCACCTGGGTACCGGATGCAAGTCCTACGCGAGACCCACCGACGTGCCTGTCGAAACGATCCGGCGGGCGGCGACCATGTTGTTGAGCCAGTAGCCCTGGAGCTTGACGATCTTGACGACGTCGCCAGTCTTTGGGGCGTGGATGACGAGCCCGTTGCCGAGGTACATGCCCACGTGGCGCGGGTTGGTCTTCGAGCCGAGGCTGCCGGGCAGGAAGATGAGGTCGCCGGCGCGTAGGAAGCTTGGAGGGATGGGGATGCCGGTGCGGACCTGGTCGGTGGTGACGCGGGGGATGCTGATGCCGGCGGCTTTGTATGCCTGTTGCATGAGGCTGGAGCAGTCGCAGTGTTTGGCGAGGTTGGGACCGTGGGGGTCGGTGCAGGTACCGCCGAAGTGGTAGCTGGTGCCGAGTTGGCCGAGTGCCCATGAGGCGGCGATGACGACCTGCGGTGGGGTGTCGGCGGGGAATGTGAAGCCGGGCGGCAGGTTTTCGGTGAGGTCGCCGGGGATGTCGATGCCGGTGTCGGCGTCGCAGGTGCCTTCAGCGTCGCCGAACATGGCGGCGAGGGTGATGGCGAGCGCCTCCCATTTCGCGTAGGCGTTGGGGTAGGCGGAGCGTTGGACGGCTTGCGCGACGTCGGTGAGCGGGCGGGTCTGCCAGTCCGGGACTTTGACGAGGCGTTGGTAGAAGGCGGTGCTGGCGTAGACGGGGTCAATGAGCTGCTCGGGCCTTCCCCACCCTTGGCTTGGTCGTTGCTGGAAGAGGCCGAGGGAGTCGTGGTCGACTGCCGTGGTGAGGTTGCGCAGCGATGATTCCTGGCGGGCGGTGGCGATCGCGATGATGCCGGCGCGGTGCGGCAGGCCGAGCTGGGTGATGCCGACCGTGTAGATAATGCGCGCGTTACCGACCTGGACGGCGTCGAGGTCTTCGACGGTGCCGCCCGACCCGGGGTCGTTGGCATCGCCGGTTCCGTCGGCGTCGGCCGGTAGCTGGCAGGCGCTGGTCGCTGCGGCGGGGGTCAGCGTCGTGGAGCCGGCCGCGACGAGCGCGATCGCGACAACTGCCGCGATCGGTAACGCGAGCCCGGCCGCGAAGAGGCTGCTGCCGTTCATGGCTGCGGCGCGGTTTCGTTTGTCCGACTGGTCGGCATCGTGAGCTGTCTGTCCTTTGTGGAAGCTGACGCCAGCGTGGTCGCGCTTTGGCGAAGATGCCAGACCGTACAGCCGCGACCACTGGTGCGGTCTACCTGTTTGTGAACAAGCCCACGGTTGTTTTCGGCCTGAAGCCGACGGAACCGCTTCTCTGCTTGCCGCGTCATGCGAACGGTCAGATTTTCCGCCCTTCCACGCGTCGCGCATGATGCGCTCCATGCGCCTCAGATCTGCACAGGAGTTGGAAATTCCAATCCCCCAGCCATTCCGCGCGTCAATTACTGCTCGATCAACTATTCATTCTTCTGGACAAGTGAGAGAGTTACGTGGTCTTGCTGACCTGCTGTCACTTGGTGTCCTGATACATCGGAGTACCGCTTGGTGGTCCATGTCACGCGTGGGTTGACAGAGTTCTAGACGGACTCTTTACAGTGACCCGGCGCACGGCCGCCACGGGGAAACCGCAGCTCAGAGGCTTGATACTGCCTGCCTGTCTGTTTCTGTCTGGCTCGTCCCGGCGCGTCGCCGTCACGAGTACAGGAGTCTTCGATGTCCGTTCACGACCTCATTAACACGCTCACCCATGCGATCGCAGCTGAGATCCCGAACCCGGCGCCAGCCGATCCGACCGGCGGCGCGAAGGGGATCAGTTTGCTGTTTTCCTACATCAAATGGGGTGTGCTGATCGTGTGCGGCGCCGTCGCGTTGGCGTCGGCGGGTTACATGGCCGCAGGGAAGTTGTCGGACCGTCCGGACAATGTGCACAAGGGTAAGACCGCGTTTCTGTGGTCGTTCGGTGCGACTGTTGCGGCGGCTATCGCTATTCCGGCATTGAACACCGTGTTCACTGCGGCGAGCTGAATCCGTTCCTGACGATTCATCATGGACAACCAGTTTCTCGCCTCCCCGCGCCGTGTCCGTAACCGGCTGCTGATCGCAGGCGCCGCGTTGCTCGTTGCATTCGGTATCGGCGCTGTGGTGCGCCTGGTTCCCGACGGCGATCGGTCCCGACCTGCCGTCGCTGTTCCACCGTCGGCCAGATCGGCCCTGCCCGACTCCCAGGAGGTTCTGACCGGCGAGTCGGCGGCTGCTCCGTCCGCCTCGCCGGGACCGCTCCGGCTCGTGCGCGGGTCGCGGACGACCGACGGCGTCTCGCTCGGCTACCCCCAGTCGGTTGCCGGGGCGGTGTCCGCTTCCGTCGAGTGGAGCACGCTGGTGGCGTCGAATCTGGACCTGCAACGCGCGGCGACGTTCGGGACGCTGGTCGGCGACGGTTCGATTCCGGCCGGTGACTGGATCGCTGGGGTGATCAGTGTCCGCGAGCTCCTCGGCGTCGCGACCTCGGGTCCGGTGCCGCTCGGTGCGTCGGTGGTGTCCAGCCCGGTCAGCTACCAGGTCCGTGACATGGCTGAGGACCGGGTGACGGTGCTGATCCTCGCGTTCTACACGTTGCGCAGTGACACCTACGGCTACCGCTCGGCCGTGGCCGTGTTTCCGCTGCTGATGGTCTGGAACGGCGCGGACTGGAAGATGCACGACCGCCCGGACAACGCCCACGACTACGCCGAACTGCGCCTGCAACCGGGCAGCAGCGAAGCGGCAGCGGCCGGCTGGCTGGACTTCCTGCAATGACCATCTTCCCGATGCCGCAAGGACCCCGTCATGGCTTGTGAGTTCCCGAAGACGCCGCCGCAATGCCTCGCCGAGGAGATGGCGGCCAAGACCGCCTTGTCGGCGTGGGAGGCGGTGTGCAAGAGCTTCGCCGACGGCGCGGTGGCGGAACTGAAGTTCTTCGCCAAAGCCTTTGTCGCGTTCCCGCCGATCGACCTGTCCTCCGGTGGCATCCGCTCCGTGTACGGCATGTCCCTCGGCCTCGCTGGCCTGATTGCCGGGATTCTGCTGCTGGTCCAGATCGGCAAAACAGCCCTGACCCACGATGGTTCAGCGATGGCGCGCGGAATTACGGGGATCTTCAAAGCTGTCCTGGCGTTCATGGTGACCCTGACCGTCGCCGGGACCTCACTGGTCGCCGCCGACGAGCTGACGTTGTGGATCGTCAACCGCACGTTCGGCTCGCCACAAGGGTTGTCGGACAAACTCGCCGGGTTCATCTCCTGGAACATCGCCAACGCGCCGACGCTGCAAATGTTCCTCGCTCTGCTCGGCATCTGTCTGGTCACCGTGCTGTGGTTTGAGCTGGTGCTGCGCAACGCCGCGGTGGCGGTGTTGATCGCGACGTCGCCGATCTCGGCGACCGGGATGATGTCGGACACCACGAAGGACTGGTTCACGAAGCTGGTGTCCGCCACGATCCGGCTAATTGTGTTGAAGCCGGTGATCGCGCTGGTGTTCGCCGTCGGGTTCGGGCTGTTCGGAAACACCGACAGCGCGGACTTGAACGCTCTGTTCACCGGCATGGTCGTGTTGCTGCTCGCGGTCCTTGCCTGGCCGGCGATCGGCCGGTTCTTCACCTTCGCCGCCTCCCACACCGGCGGCCCGACCGGTCTGGCCGCGGTTCTCGGTATGGCCGCGAACGCCGCGGCCAGCTTGCCCGGCGCCGGAGGCGGCGGGGGTGGCGGAGGCAGCGGTCCGGGGATGTCGCCGGACGATTTCGGTGCCGCGACCGAGGCCCGCACCATGGCCTCGCATGCCAGCAAGGCCGGCGCCGGGGAGGCCACCGCCGGCAGCGGCGCGGCAGCCAGCGGCGCGGCGAGCGGTGCGGCGGCATCAGCTGCTGGTGGCGCCGCCACCGCGGGCCTGACCGCAATTCCGATGGTCCTCAGCAAGGGCCTCGACCTGGCGCAGCGAGCCGCGAACAGCCTGGTCGGCCGGTCGGAACAGATGGCTGCGCACGCCGGTCTGGACGGTGCCGCTCCCTACGCCCACCCGGCCGGGCACCCGCGCTACGCACCACCACCGCGCACCACCAGCAGCGCCGACCCCGAACCGGGAGCGGACGAACAGCCGCCATCCCCGCCACCGCCCTCAGCGACGGCAGCACCACCGGCACCGCCGCCACCGGCATCTGCGGAACCGGCACCCCCGGCCGCACCAGCGGCACCGCCGGCACCAGCAGGGCATGACGAGCAGAATGGATCACAGTCGTGAGCACGCCACCTCCGACGGCCTCTGAGCCGTCGCGCCCCCGCACCTATTTCGGCTGGCAGCAGGAGCAGGTCGCGTTCCTGTACGGCATGTCCGGGCACCGGTTCGCACTCGTCGCCGTGGCGATCCTCGCCGCTGTATGGCCGCTCGCCGCGTCGAACCTGCAAGCCGGCATCATCACCTGGCCTGTCGCGGCGGTCCTCGGTGTCTTGGCGTTCCTTCGGGTCGGGGGACGCACCGTCGATGAGTGGCTGACCGCTGCCGTCTCATATGGCATCGGCCGGATGGGCGGCCAGCACAAGTTCGCCTCGGCCGCGTTCGCGCCGCCGGCGAAGACCGCCGCCCCGGACGCGCCCCGGCCCGCCGACCTGCCCGGCGTTCTGGCACCGTTGACGATCCTCGAGGCGGAGATGCCCGACGGCGCACCGCTCGCGATCGCGCACCACCGCCACGACAAGACGTTCACCGCCGTGGCCCGCATCCGGTTCCCCGGGATCGGGCTCGTCGACAGTTCCCGCCGGGAACAGCGCGTCGCGGGGTGGGGCGCTCTCCTCGCCGGGCTGTGCACCGAAGGTTCACCGATTACCCGCGTCCAAGCGTTGCAGCGGCTAGTGCCGGAGTCCGGGGCGGCGCTGCGCCGCTGGGACCGCGACCACACCGACCCGGACAGCCCCGACCTAGCCGACCGGGTCGTCACCGGCCTGCTCGGCGCCGCGACCCTCGCCACATCGAGCCGGGAGGCGTACCTGGCGTTCACCATGGACGGCCGCAAAGCCGCCCGCGTGATCAAGCACGCCGGTGGCGGTACGGTCGGCGCCGCCGCTGTCCTCACCCGCCAGCTGCGCGCTCAGTACGCCGCGATCGCCGGCGCGGATCTGCAGATCGAGGCGTGGCTCGGCCCGCGCGATCTGGCCGAGGTGCTGCGCACGGCGTTTGATCCGCACTCCGCGAGGCACCTGGCCGAGCGTCGCGCTACCGCGACCGGAGTCCGTGCCGGACAGCTGTCCGTCGCCGCGGCGGATGACGGCGAGGGTGAAACCGGTGGCCTTGAGGCGGGCGTGGACCCGGCGGTCGCTGGGCCCGCCGCCGCCGAGGCCCGGCCTGGCGTCTACACCCATGACGGGGCGCATTCGGTGACGTTCTGGGTGCACTCCTGGCCGCGTAACGAGGTGTACGCCACCGCCCTCGCGCCGCTGCTCGGCGAAGGCGTGCACCGGCGGGCGTTCTCCTTCCACGTCGAACCCCTCGGCCCGCGTGACGCGGAACGCGAGGTCATGCGGGAGCGGACGGCCCGGTCGGTGGCGGTGAAGATGCGGCAGAAGTCCGGGCAGATCGTCCCCGAACACGAACAGGTCGCTCTCGACCGCGCCCGTGCGCAGGACGCCGAACGCGCTGCCGGGCACGGCCTCGTGCGCATCGCCGCGTACGTCACCCTGACCGTCACCAACGCCGACGACGTCGAAGACGCCTGCGCCGCCCTCGAAGCGGATGCTGCCGCCGCGCGGATCGAGCTGCGCAGGATGTGGTTCGCGCAGGACATCGGGTTCGCGATGGGTGCGCTGCCGCTCGGGTACGGCCTGCCGAAGAAGCGGTGGTGAGCTCGATGCGCTTCCGTCGGTCCCGGCCCGAGCTTCCGGCTGCCGACTTCGCGGACCTCCTCGGCCTTCCCGCAACAACGCTCGCCGCCCCGGCGAAGGAGCGTCCAGTGCAGCAGCGGCGGCCCCGCACCGAGCCGGTCCCGCCCAGCCGCGGCTGGGCGCGGCCGTTCGCCGGGCGAGCACCTCGTACCCCGGATGTGCCGACGTTCCGGGGCTCGACCGGGCAGATCCAGGGCCTGTACCCGTGGCTGTACGGGGCGAGTATGCCGCCGGTCGGCTCGTACCTCGGCGTTGACTGCCTGTCCGGCGGTACGTTCTCCTACCATCCGATCGAGTGGTTGCACCGCGGCTATGTCTCTAACCCGAACACCCTGATCACCGGCGTTCCTGGCGCGGGGAAGTCGGCCACGATCAAGGCGATCGTCACCCGGTTGATGCGCTACGGGGTGAAGACGTTCGTCCTCGGCGACATCAAGAACGAGTACGCACCGCTCGCCCGCGCGCTCGGTGTCGACCCGGTCGAGATCGGCCCTGGGCTGCCGGCCAGGCTCAACCCCTTGGACGCCGGCCCGCTCGGCGCGAACCTGCCCACCGACCAGCATCAGCTCCGGGATCGGCTCGACGAGATCCACCGCCGCCGCATCACCCTGCTCAGCTCACTGCTCGTGGTCCGGCTCGGCCGGGACCTCACCCCCACTGAGGAAGCCGCCCTGTCCTTGGCGATCCAGTACGCGTCCGGCGAAGCGGAAGGCGGCACCCGGCTCTCTGACCCGACGATTCCGCAGGTGTGGGCGCTGCTGCGGGATCCGCTGCCGCAGATGGCCGCCGAGCTGCGGGTCCGCGGCGAGGACATCGGCGAGCTGCGGGAGATGATCCGCCCGGCGGCCGACGCCCTCGGCAACATGGTCCAGGGGTCGCTGTCCGGGCTGTTCGACGGGCCGACGACGGTGCGGATGGACTTCGACGCCTGGATTCAGACCGTCGACCTGTCGCGCCTGGACGGCCGTGGCGACGAGACCGTGGCGATGACCCTCGCCTGCGTCTCCTCCTGGGGGCAGGCGGCCATCGACACCCCCGGCGGGCCGGTCCGTGCTGTCGTCCGCGACGAGCTGTGGCGGCAGCTGCGCATCCCGGCCATGGTCCGCAAGGTAGATGCCGACCTGCGGTTGTCCCGCAACGACGGCACCATTCAGATCCTCGCTTCCCATCGGCTCGCCGACTTCGAAGCCGTCGGCACCGCCGGTAGCGCGGAGGTTGCCATCGCCCGGAACCTCGTCTCTTCCTGCGACATCCGCATCTGCCTGCGCCAGGACACCGCCCCCCTCGCCATGACTCGAGACGTGATCGGGTTGACCGACACGGAATGCGCGCATATCGCGTCCTGGTCCGGGGAGCAGACGGGCCGGGCGGTGTGGAAGATCGGTCGCACTTCGTCGCACGTGGTCCAGGTCGTTCTGCACCCCGAGGAACGCGCCCTGTATTACACGAACGAGCGGATGGCGGTGTAGTCGATGCGCAGTGAAGCTTCCACCACCACGACCAGGGTCCGGGGTTCCGGAACGATGTCGGGTTCGGATCTCGCCCTCGCGGGGCTGCTCGGCGTGGTCGGGTTCGCGTCGATCGGGATCTGGCTCTCTGGGCAGGTGGCCGGGCTGGTGTTCCGGTTCACGTGGCCGGACTCGACGATCGGTGACGCGTTCACCATCGTGTTCGCGATCCCGAAGCACCTCGCCGATCCGCGGCTGGCGTGGCCGGTTCAGGCTCAGCAGCAGCTGCCGGGCCCGGCCGGCTTCTACACCGCCACGGTGTTCGTCGTCGCCGTCCTGCTCGCCGCTGCGGTCGCCGGGTTCCGGGCCTGGGGTGCGGGACGGCAGGCCGGGGGCATGGCGTCGCGGCAGCAGCTCGACAAGACGATGACCGCCCGCGCGGTCCTACGCAGAGCGTCGCGGATCCGGCCATCGCTGACCGGCCAGGCCACGCTGGCCGACGTGGCGGTCGAGCTCGGCACCGCGGGCCGGACCGCGCTCTACGCGGGGCTGGAGTCCTCGGTCCTCGTCGTCGCGCCGCCCCGGCAGGGCAAGACCAGTCAGGTGATCATCCCGTGGCTGCGGACGTTCCCTGGTGCCGCGGTCGTCACGTCGGTGCGCGCGGACGTGCTGGAGGCGACCGCGACGCTGCGCGGTGGGACGTCCTGGCTGATGAACCTCGACCCGGTGTTCAGCTGGCCGGACCAGATCACCTGGACGCCGGTCGCCGGGGCGGAGGACTACGACATCGCCCGCCAGCGCGCCGACGTCATGATCCAGGTCGGGAAGCAGGACGCCGCGGACTCCTCCAACGCCGGGTTCTTCGGCCTGACCGCCACCAACCTGCTCGCCGCCTGGCTGCACACGGCCGCGTTGTGCGGCAGGACCATGCAGGATGTCCTGCACTGGTCGACGAACCCGACCGACGACAGCCCGGTGAAGCTGCTCCGCGACGCTGACGGCGCCCGCCCCGGTGTGGTGAAGATGCTCGACGGGTTCTACCGGCAGCCTGACGCGACCCGCTCGAACCTGTGGACGACGGTGCAGACCGGCACCAGCTGCCTGTTCGGCCCGGCCGCCGCAGCGGTCTTCTGCGGCCCGGCCGCCGACTCGTTCGACATCGAACGGTTCCTGCGGTCCGGTGCCGACACTTTGTACCTCGTCGTGGACGAGAAGAAGGCGGACGCGTTCGCGCCGCTCGTGACCGCGTTCGTCAACGAGCTCATCACCACCGCTGTGCGGCTGGCGAAACTGTCACCGAACGGCCGGCTCGACCCGCCGCTCGGCCTCATCCTGGACGAGGCCACGAACGTGGTCCCGTTGCCGGACCTGCCGCAGCTGATGTCCTACACCGCCGGTTTCGGGATCTTCACCGCGACCGTGATGCAGAGCCTCGCCGCCGCCGAGGACCGCTGGCGGGCCATCGGCCGCAAAATGCTGTGGTCACACGCCACCATCAAGATCGCTCTCGGCGGGCTGGCCGGCGACGACCTCGACGACTTCTCCAAACTCGCCGGGATGTACCGGGAGACCCTGCTGGTGCCGCAGCACCACCGGCAGCACGGCATGCACGTCCAGGCGAGCGTCGTGGACCGCAAGACGATGGCCCCGGACGCGGTCCGGACCCTCGACGAGGACCGCCGCGAAGCCCTTGTCATCCACGCCACCACCCCGGCTGTGATCACCCGCATGGTCCGGCACTTCGAAGGCCCGCACCGGCAGGAGTACGAACAGGCCGTCACCGACGCCCGACAGAAAATGGGCATCCCCCAGAAGCTCACCGGCACGGACGCCAGCAAGGGGTCGGCACGCTCGCAGACCGGGGATGCGGCATGACCGCCCCTCAGCCAGCCGCCGTAGCTGCCGCGCAGCCGGGACCGGGACCAGGACCAGGACCGGATGCGCCGGTGCTGATCCGGGAATGGCACACGATGACCGCGGCCGAGCAGACCGCGGAATGGGACGCGCTGACCGCCTGGGTCATCTGGGTCCACGATCTGTATGAGCTGTCCCGGGAGGAACGGCTCCCGTTGTGCTGGCCGGAGCACCCCGGCCTCGTCGAGGAGCTGCGCAGCCTCAAAGCGTGGCGTGACGCCGTCTACGACAGCGCCGATGCGCTCGGCGCCCCGCACGCGGCCCGCTCGTGGCACGGCGAACTACGGCAGACCGTGGCCGCCGCGACCGGCTTCTGGGCCCCCGGCTGCCGCACCGGGCACACCGGCGCGGCGCTCCTCGCCGCCGTTCAACCCGATCTCGCGCAGCGGTGGCGGCAGGTTGGGCCGCCGCTCATGGCGTCCGCACCTGAACCCCCGCCAGTTCTGCCTGCCGAGGTCAGCCGCGACGACATGCAGGCTGCGCTGCGGTCCGGCGATGCGCAACGGCACAGCCGGGCCATGCCGTACTACGCCTTCTGGTCCGGGGTGTGGTGGGCCCGCAGCCAGGACGGCACCACGTGGATGCGCTGCACCGACCCCGGCCACATCGCCAACCTCGACCGGACCAGCCGCCAGATCCGCGGCGCGGACGCCGCCCATGACAAGCTCACCCACGGTAAGGATCAGTAGGCATGTCAGACCTCATCCTGAGGGCCGAACAGGGCGTCCTCGGTGCCCTGCTCACCGGCGCAGACACCGCGCTGATCAGCGCGAACCTGTACGGCGACGACTTCGGCCATCCCACCCACCGCGCCGTCTACCAGGCGCTGCTCGACGTCGAACTGGTCGCCTTCGACACCACCGAACAGCGCGCCGAGGCGGTCGCCGCGGTTGCCGACCGGCCGGACGTCGACGCCGCATGGTTGGTGCAACTCGCCGACGTCGCGCCTGCCGCCGAGCTCGTTTCGGAGTACACCCGCATCGTGCTGCAGGCGTCGTTCGACCGGGACGTCGCCGGCTTCGCCCAGCCGTATTACGACGCCGCTGCCCTCACCGCCGACGAGGCCGGCCGCGATGTGCTGACCCGGCTCGGGCAGGCCCTCGATGCGCAAGCCGCCGCGTTCTCGACGGCCGCGACCGTGGACGTCACTGCCGACGCGCGAGTGAGCGTCGACCTCGTCCTCGCCCGGACAGACGTCCGCGTCGAGTTGCACCGCGAGGACCTGATCATCGCTGACATCGTCCAGCACCCCGAACAGGCCGTCGAGGTCGCCGCCTGGCTCGACCCGGCCGTGTTCACCACCGGCCAGCGCAGACTCACCTTCGAACTGGCCGTTTCCCTGGCCTACGACGGCGACCTGTTCGACACCGTCACCCTCGCCTGGCACGTGCAACGCGCCCGCGACTTCGCCAGCTACGACGCATCCGTCACCGCGCTCCCCTCGGGCGACGGGGTGGAGTTCGGTGCGGGGCTGTACCTGGCCGAGCCGCCGGCCGAGCCGGATTTCGTCTACCTCACCCGGCTGCACGCGGTCACCGTCACCACCGGCACCGCGGTCGTCATCGGCCGGGAACTGCTCACCGAACACGTCCACACGACGCTCGCGCTCAGCGCGACCGCGGTGGCCGAACGCGCCACCACCAGTGACGCTGCTTCCCACACCACCGCACCACCGGCGCGGCGCATCACCGCCAGTCCGCCACCGGTGACGTCGGAGACGGCAGCCCCAATCCGCCCCATCGAGCTGTGAACGCGGGACCAGCCATGAACGAGCAGACCCAGCCGATCACCGCCACGAGCGACCCGGCGCCCGGCCCGGTGCCGCGGACCATCACCCACCCAGACATGCGGGCGCACCTGGACAGCCAGACCGCCACCGTCCTGTCCGCCAGCGACCGGCACCGCATCTTCGTGCGCTACGACAACGTCTGGTGGGTCAGCGACGGCGACGGCTTCATCGAAATCATCGACGCCAACCAGAACACCCGCCTCGACCGCTGGCATCAGCGGCTCAACCACGGCGCGCTCTGGCAGTGACAGCGACCGGGTACGGGTGGCCCAGGTGCGCCCTGACCCGCGTTCCCGTCCTGTGTCGGCGCCGCGCTGTGCCGGGGGTTACAGTCCCCGGCCCCGACCGCCGGAGGTCGACGGACGCGCCGTGCATCAGAACAGGCGCTGCTGAACCACGTCGGCAGTCGTTGGCGCCGGCGGCGTCCGGCGGACACCGGGCAGGACAGCACGTCGTTGCCCGGGGTCGGTGCATCTGAGATTGTCGACGTGGACGCGGTAGCGCGGCCCGCCGTCGGTGGCGCCGCGGCGGGGCTGCGGTTTGATGATCGCGTAGGGCCAGCAGACCGCGAGGACGACACAGCGGGGCTGCCGGTAGCAGATCGTCGGGGCGGTCATCGTTCGCGGCGTCGGCCACACGATCGAATACAGCCCGATGTCGCCGGGATGGACGCGACGGGTCAACAGCCGGTGCTCCTTCCTGGACGGGCCGGGCAGCGGACGACAATGCGGTGCTGAACACGAAGCGGCCGAACCTATGGCGGAGGCTCGCCGCCGCCGCGACGAACCGCGTACAGCAGTGCACGGGCAGGACGCGATGGACTACCAGGTGATGTGGGTTCCGGGCTGGGGTTGCTGCTGTTCCATGGGTGCGGTGGAGCGGATCTGCCGGACGATGTGCGGGGCCGGCGGTGGCGGCGCGGGCGGGGTCGGCAACGGCTCGGTGATCGCGTGCAGGTGGCGGCGGTGGACGAGTTCGGTGTGCAGGTGGGTGGCGTAGATGGGCGCGGTGAGCAGGGTGTCGGCGTCGCCGTGGCGGGGGCCGAGCCAGTCGTTGCCGAGCCGTTCGGCGACGGCGCGGGTGATGGCGTCGCGTTCGGTGTCGGGCAGGGCGAGGTAGATGTCGGCGGCGACCCGCGCGGTGGTCGGGTCGGTTGCCGGGGCGTGTGGGTGCCGGGCGGCGAGGACGGCGTTGGCGGCGTGCAGGTAGGCGCGGTGTGCGGCGGTGTCGGCGGCTGGGTACGCCCCGAGCGGCTGGGTCGGGTCGTTGGTGCTGATCTGGTGCTGGTCGCGGTAGGCGGCGACGGTGCCGGCGTGGCGCAGCCAGGTGGTGAGTTCGGGGGCGGTGGTGGGCATGTGTCCGAGGCCGGCGAGCCACGCGGGGCGAGTGCCGATCGCGGTGGTGGACAGGTGTTGGACGCGGTGGTGCACGAGGTCGCCGGTGGCGTCCATGTAGGCGGCCAGTTCGGCGTTCGGGGTGGCCGGGTTCGCCGCCAGCCACGGCAGTACACCAGTGGCGGGCCGGGGGCGGGTGTAGGTGTGGATCTGCTGGCGGACGCCGTCGAGGTCGCTGCCGGCCCGGACCGGGGCGAGGAGGAGTTCGGCGGGCTGACCGTGGTGTTCGGCAGCTTTGAGGGTCCAGGCCAGGGCACGCCACGCGTCGCCGGTGTCCGGTTCGGTGGGTGCTGGGGTGTTGGCGAGGTGGTCGTTGATGCGCCAGGCAAGGACCTGCGAGGTTGACCGGGCGCCGGTCAGCGGCCGGGACAGTGCGGCGGTGGCGACGGCGGTGAGTGGGTGGTGGCCGGTGTGTTCGGCGCGGCGGATCGCGGCGCGCAGCGCCGGCCACGCCGTCTCCTGGGCGGCTGTGGCGGCGGTGGTGTCGCCGAGGACGAGGGCGAGGAGCCGCTGCGGGTCGGTGTCGCCGGTGATCGGGTCGGTGTGCAGCAGCCGCGGTGCCTTGACGGCTTCGGCGGGGTCGAGGGGTTCGATGTCGCCGATCGCGGCGTGCAGCAGCGCGGCGTATCGGGTGGCGTCGTGGAGGGTTGGTTGGGCGAGCGGTGCGGGCGGGGTCCGGCCGTCGATGTGTTCGTTGATGCGCCAGGTGAGGAGCTGGGCTGGGGAGTCGCCGCGGGTGAGCGGGCCTCGGCGGGCGGTGCCGGCGAGGACCTGCGGCAGGTCCCAGCCGTCGCCTTCGATGCTGCGCAACGTCCGGACGACGGTCGGCCAGGCGGGGTCGCGTTGCACGGCGCGGGCGTCGTCGCCGAGGGCCGTGCTGACGATCGCGCGGAGGCGTAGGTCGTCGGCCTTTTCGGCGGCGTAGCGCAGGCGGGGCAGCAGGGTGGCGAGGCTGCGGGCGTCGTCGTGCGCCTTCGCGATGGCCTCGGTCGCCGAAGGTTGGGCGCCTTCGCGGGCCAGGACGGTCTCGAGGACTTCCTGGGCGGCGCGGGCGTGCCGGTCGTAGACGGTGCGGTCGAGGCGGGCGTCTTCGTCTTGGGGCAGGATGCGGTGGGTGACCGTGTAGAGGATGGTGCGCAGCCGGGCGCGGGTGGCGGCGACGTACAGGGTTTCGCGGGTCATGTCGTCGCTGATCAGGGCGTGGGCGGTGTCGACGGTGGCGCCTTGGGCGCGGTGCACGGTGGTGGCGTAGAGCAGTTCGACGTGCGCGGCGACGTAGGCGGCGGGCAGGGTGATGGTGCCGCCGTGTTGCTGGTGGCGGACCTTGAGGGCGCCGTCGCGGCTGCGGCCGGTGACGGTCCAGGCGTCGCCGTTGCGGACCCAGTCCTTGCCGCGGTTGCAGGTCATGGTGCGGTCGTTGACGCGGGTGACGATCCAGTCCCCGCGGCCGGCGCGGTTGCCGTCGTGCAGGTCGACGCCGTCGGGTTCGACCTGTCCGGCGGCGACGCGGTCGGCGCGGGCACGCGCGGACAGGGCGGTGACCCCGGTACCGGTGGCGGCGAGCATGAGGGTGCGGGAGCCGGCGGTCATGTCGGCGTGCCAGCCGGTGTATGCCTGCTCGATCATCGCCTCGGCGGAACCGCCGAGGACGCGCCGGTGCTGCAGGTAGTAATCGAGTGCGGTCGCGTCGCCGTCGCGCAGGCGGCGGGTGACGTCGGCCTCGGCCGGGCTGGCGAAACGGTGCAGCTGGGTGAGTTCGACCGCACCGGCCTCGGTGGCGAGCAGGCGCAGCGCACCGCCGGACTCGACGGCCGACAGCTGCCGGTGATCACCGAGCAACCGCACCGTCGCCCCGTACCGAGCGGCGATGTCGCGCAGGGTGTCGAGGTTGCGGGTGCCGGCCAGCCCCGCCTCGTCGACGAGAATGACGTCCCCGGAACGGACGTGGAAGAACGCCTTCTTCGGCGGGGCGGCGCGGTCGGCGCGAGGCTCAGCCTGGTCATCGGTGAGGTGTTCGTAGACGAACTTGTGCACGTTCTCCGCGGCCACACCGAGGTCGGCGGCGAGGACGGCCGCCGCCGCGGCCGATGTCGCCAGGGGGATGAGCCGCCGCCCGGACGCAGATAGCACGTGCTGGTAGGCGTGCATCGTGGTGGTCTTCCCGGCGCCGGCCGGGCCGAGCCCGACGCTGATCAGGTACGGGTCGGTGACGAACGCGACGACCATCGCCCGCTGTCCGGCGTCGAGGGTCTTACCGTGCAGCGCTTCGTACCCGTCCAGCAGCGCCTCGACGCTGAGCGTGGACGGTGGTGGGGTGGAGGCCGGGGTCTGGGCGGCGGTGAGGAGGCGCTGTTCGGCGGCCAGGATGCCGCGGCTGGTGTAGCGGGTCGCGGCGTGTTCAGCGAAGACGGAGACACCGTCCGCGCGGCGCAGCAGCGCCGGTTCCTTCACCAGCGGGGCGACGGTGACCGGCTCGCAGTCCGCCTGCACCGCCGCCGCGACGACCTGTTCCAGCACACGGGTGCGCTCGCCGGGGCTGTCGAAGCGCAGCCCGTGCGGGAACAGCCCGGCCGGTGGTTGCCGCAGCAGCCGGTCGGCCTCGGCGCGCAGGTTCCACACCGTCCAGGTCGACCGTGACCCCTCCGCATGCCCGACGGTGAGCTCGCCCAGCGCCGTGATCTGGGCGACGGACAGCGTGGTGGACGGCTGCGGCTGCACGTCCTCGGCGCGGGCGGCGGTGACGACAGCGGCGAGGACCCTCCGGGCGCGGCGGCCGTGGACGTCGGTCAACCGGGTCGCCCATTCCGCGCGCAGCGCGGCCAGGCCACGCGGTGCCGGTTTGGGTCCGCGGGTGTCCAGGTTGGCCTGTTCGGCGAGGCCGAACGCCGCGAGCTGGTCCGGGTCGCGGCCGTGGAGACGCCGGTACTGCACGATCAGGTCCTCGTAGCGGGCCTCGATCTGCGTCCGCCGGGACGAGAACGACCGGATGTACTCCAGGGGGATGCCGGCGACCTCCCGGACAGGGTGCCGTTTGCCGACGGTGTCGGGCCGGACCTCGAAGTCGACGCCAAGCAGCTGCCCGGCGAGGGTCTCGACGGTGGAGTTGTAGTGCTCCGACGCGGCGACCGCGATCCGGTACAACGCCCGCCCATCCAGGGCCCGCCAGCCGCCGTCGACGCCGCGGATCTTGTTGGCGATCGCGACGTGAGTGTGCAGGTTCGGGTCGCCGTCGCGGGAGTCGAAGTGGTCGAACATCGCATACACGAGGCCCTTCGTGGACAGCTGCGCCTGCCCGACGTCCCCGGCCCGGGTGTACGCCGCATGCTGCTCCAGCAGCGCGAGCGCCGAGTCGCGGGCCTGCTCGTGCGCGGCGAGGACCGCATCACGGACCCACTGCCGCTCATCGAGCGCCCACAGCAGCACCAAAGATTTGACCGGCGTGAACACAAGGTCGTACCCGGCCACCCCACCACGGGGACGGCGGGCCTCGTCGGCGCGGACCTTCCCGACCTCCGCCTGCGTCGGTTCCCGCCCGGTCTCGGCCCGGATCACCTGCAACCGCTGCGCAACCCGGGCGTCGAAGTGCTCCAACGTCTCATACACGGGGAACCGGCGGCCGAGCGTGGCGGCCCGCAGCGCGGTCTGCATCACCGCGTCGAGTTGCTCGTCGGTCATCCCCGCCTTGGTGTGCCGGTGCAGGTACTCAGCGATGATCCGGTCGGCGTCCGGGTGCATCCCGGACCCGAACAGGTGCCGCATCTGCGCCTCGTCGACCTGACCGGCAAGCCCGAGCTCGGACGCGCCGAGCCCGCCCCACCGGCCCGGCGGGGTGCCGTGCGCGGTGTAGTAGTCGACCGGGTCCTGGCCCGTCTCCCGGTCGCAGTCGCCACCGGCGACGTGCCGGGTGAGGTAGGTGTAGCCGTCGCCGACGCTGAGTTTGTGCAGCGTCATCACGACGGTTTCACCTCCATTCCAACGGCGCGGCGATGCCCGCGGATCAACGATCCACGGGCAGCTTTCGGCGGCTGCTAACCATAGCTTTTCGCGGTCGTTTTTCCAACGCTTTCATCCATGGCCAGAGCATCTGCAAGAGGTGTGTCGGTGTTCTTCTCGCCACCGATGAGGTTGCTGTTTTGGCTGCTGGGAGGTGGTATTGTGTCGTTTTGGCCTGCTGCTGTTTTCGGTTATCTGCGGTTATCTGAATGTGGCTTGATTATTGGACATGACCTTGAGCTGGATGGTTTCTCCCCGTTATGTTTTGCGGCATGACGAAGCGTGTTTCGGGTGCAGGTGTGAATCGTTCGGCGGCCCGGCGGGCGGCGGAAGTGGCGGCGCTGCGGCAGGCGCGTCTGGCGGCGCATGAGGCGGCGGTGACCGAGCAGGTGGCGGCGTTCTTCGACCGGTCCGGCCGTGCTGGCGCGCTCCGTGAGGAGGCGCGGGTGAAGGCGCAGCGGGTCCTCGACGACGCCGACCGTGCGGCGCGGGACCTGGAGGACGCGGCGGACGCCGCGCTGGATCGGCTGCGCCGGTTGGACGAGCCGGTAGCGGAGATCGCGGCGATGACCGACCAGTCGGTGGGCACGGTCCGGGCGGCCCTGGCACGGGCAGCCGGTCGCAGCGCACCGCCCGGCGGCGCCGGCGCCGGCGCCGGCGCCGATAACCGGGGCGAACCACCCGCACCGCAACGACCAGGGGCGTTGACCGACGCTGCACCAGCGGTGGCCGACGGGTGAGTGAGCACGACGAACGGCCGGACCCATGGCGGGCCCGGCCGTTCGTTGCTTCGTGGCGGCTGGCGGGCCGCTGGTGGCGCGTGGGCTGAGCGTGCCGGTTGGACCGCACCGCCTTGACGAGGCGGCCCTCCGGCGGTGCGGGTGGGTCAGCGCTGCCGGTAGCCCAGGACGGTGCGGTACTCGGCGGCGTCGGCGGGGTCGTTCCAGTTGTAGACCTCCTTCTCGCCGACGGCGACGTACGGGGTGATGCCGCTGCCGCGGCGGGAGGGGAGGCTGCTGCGCGGGGCTTCGGCGAGGTCAAGGTGGTGGATCATGGCGGGCCTCCAGCGTCTCGGGTCGTGGGTGCGGCACCCGGTCCGGATTCGGTTGCGGGTGTCGCGCTGACAGGACTGGGGAGGGACCGGCCGAGCCGCAGCGGTGGGCAAGCAGGCCGAAGGCCAGCCCGGACCCGGGTGGCAGCGCAGCGGACGGCGACGCGAAGCGAGCCGGGCCGGCCGGGTGCGGGCGGTGCTTGCCGCCGCAGGCTGGTCGGTCATCTTCACGGACTGGCGAGCGCGGCCCCCGGCAACCGAGACCCGGCCGACGCCCACGACCCGGCTGAAGGCCCGCCGGGCCGCCACCGCAGACCCGCCGGAGCCACAGCAGCCGACCCGACCGCTGCGGCCAGCACTCTCACCGACGCTCGCCCGGCGTGAAGGACCGCGTGGAGGTCTGCGACTGGCGGCGCCGCCACGCGTCGTAAGCAACGGCCGGGGGCGGACGCGATGACGGCCGTGACGTCGAACAGGTGCGGCTCGTGGCGGTGCGGGCCGTACCGGTCGAAGCCGGTGACCAGGTACCAGACGCCGGGTACGGCGTGTACGCCGCGGAACCACACGTCCTGCACTGTGGTGGCGCCGTGCCAGCACACGGACGCCTTCGTCCCCGTGCAGGCACGCTGGTGCACGGCCACGACCTGCCCGAGCCGGGCGTCCGGCAGCCGGTCCGCGGTGGTGATGATCCGTTCCCAGGACTCGGCGGCACGGCGGCGGCGTGCACGGCGACGGGCGAGCCACAGCGCGAGCGCGGCCGGCGGCCCGGTCGCGGCGATCCACGAGCCATACGTCGCGCAGTTGGTGGGGTCCATGTTGGGCTGCCTTCCGGTATCGAGTCGGGGGTGCGGCGGAACATGCGACGAGCCCGACCCGGCTCGCGGAGGAAGGCTCCGCCAGCCGGACCGGGCTGGGACGTGCGACAGAACGGTTCGGCGCGACGGCCGGTGGTCGCCGCCGCGTAGCCGGTCACGTGGCGGCGCGACCGGCCGGTGTGCGGCCTGTGTGCGGTTGGTCAGTGGTGCAGCAGTTCGCGGTCGGGTGATGGCGTCGGGGTAGGCGTCGGCGGCGAACTGGTCGCCGTCGGGGGTGGTGATGATGTCGCCGCGGCGGCTGCGGGTGTTCGGGCCGGCGTGCGCTTCGGTGAACCGCATCGAGACGGACACGTTGCGGGCGCTGAGCTTGAGGGTGGGCAGGTCGGATTCGTTGAGGTACGGCAGCAGCTGCCCGGCCTCGACGAGGACCTGATCGCCGCGGTTGAGGTGGCGGACGCGGGAGGCGAGGTCGCCCCAGCACAGCACGTCGAACCACATGGCCTTGGCGTCCTTCCACTGACCGGTGTGGTCGCGGTACCGGTCGCGGTGCACGATCGGGAACTGGACGTACTCGCGGCCTTCACGGGTGCGCCCGGTGGTCGGAGATGCGGTGAGGCGGCCTTCGATGACAACGTTGAACAACATGACGGTGAGCTCCAAGCTTCGACGAGGGTGAGGGGTGCGACTGGGCCGGCCCAGGGGGTGGGCCGGCCCGAAGCGGGTGGCTAGAGCGCGGGCTCGAGTGCGCCGGCGAGCGCCGGGTCGGTCTGCCACGGGTCGTCGAAGTTGCCGCTGGCGGTGGTGTTGGTGGCGTCGATGGCGGTGGCGGCGTTGAAGCGCATGCTCAGCGCGACGTTGGAGGCGGTGACCTGCAGCTGGCCGGCGGGCTTGTCGGTGTGCTGGTTGTGGTACGCCCACACGGACAGGTCGTCCCTGCAGTCGACGATCACGGTGTCGCCCGTGCGCAGGTGCTCCGCGACCCGCTCGGCGAGGTCCTCCCAGACCGTGACGGTCACCCACATCGTGGGGCCGTTGACCCATTCGCCGGCGGTGTTGCGGCGGCGGGTGTTGTGCCCGACCCGCATCTTCGCCACGGCCTTGCCCGACGGGGTAAACCGCAGCTCGGGCGCTTCGGCGAGGTTGCCTTCGAAAGAGAAGTTGAACAGCATGACGGTGGCTCCCGTTTCGGTGACCTGTGGTGCGGCACCGGATGGGTGGGGCCGGATCGGGTGATCCGGGCGTCCGGGGTGCCGCGCTGACGGGCCGGTCGGAGCCCGCCCGGGATCGGGGGTGCAAGCCACCGGGACCGGCATGTTGGCGTCGAGCGCAGCGAGACACGGTTGCCAAGATGCCGGGCACGGGCGGCTTAGCGACCTCGGTCCGGGTGGGCTGACCATCGGGTCCTTCAGCAGCGACGCCCCGGCCCGCCCACGGATCGCCAGCAGCCGGCAACCCTGCTGCTGTGACTGAGCACGCTTGATGGCGGTTGGGCATACTTGTTGGCGGCGATGGCAGTAGCGCGGTCGGCTGCGCCCAAGTGCGTTCGGCGACCGACGCGGATCGTTCGTTAACCGCGGCTGAGTTGGCTGGCAAACTGGGTTCGTGATTGAGGTAAACCCGGGTGCTGTGATGCGCAGGCATGTGGATGCCTTCAACGCGCGGGATCTTGACGCCTTGATGACCGGTTTCACTGAGGACGCTGTGTGGATCACCGGATCGAGCATCGCTCGAGGGATCGGTGAGCTCACTGAGCTCTTTGCTGGTGCGATGACGGGGTTGCTGCCGACGTTGGTGGTCCACGATTTGCTCGCCGACGGGGATCGGGCCGCCTGTCAGATGATCGAGACACTGACGGTGGCCGGTGAAGAGCGGACGTTCTTTATCGCGGGGTTCTATCGACTCCGTGGCGAACGCATCGCGTGGGCAAAGATTTATCGTGAGGGCAGCGCTGAGATCTCGTGAGCGGTTCTGCTGCTGTGGACAGTGCAGCAGCGTTGGCCTTCGTCGACGTGTGGCGAACGGGTCAGTCTTGTCCTCAGCGCGGTGGATGAGCACGGACTGCGATAGCCAGCTGCTCGCGGTTGCGTACGCAACCGCCAACTGCCGTGCCCAGCAACCGTCATCTACGCCGCCCACACCAGCGGAATCACCTGCTGACACCAACCCCGACCGCCAACATGGCTGCTCAGTCATAGCTGCCCGGACCACTCCCGCCACCGGATCGGCCGGGCACGATGCTGTTCGCCGCCTACCGCAGTACGGCAAGCCGGCTGGGTCGCGCGACGCGACATACGCGCGGGGCGCTTGCCGGCGGGATGCGGTGGTTAGCCGCCGATGACGACGGTGTCGATGTAGAAGATGCCGACACGCGGGTCGGCCTGGTCGTGGTTGACGGCCTCCCAGACCGCGAGCGCCTCGTCGGGGCCGGCGGGGGGCGGCTCCTCTGGGTAGCCGTTATAGCAGCTGACCTTGTCCCAGTACTCGCGGATGAGCTGGTCACGCAGGTCGGCCGCGCCACGCCGACTGGCTCGTACGTAGCTGTGGGTGCCGTCCTCGCCGCGCTCCCAGATCAGCACGTGCACGGTCCGGCCGGTCAGCCCGTCGTCGGGCAGCAGCGGGGTGTCGGCGGCGACGCGGACGCGCTGCTCGGCCTCGAAGGTCAGGCCGTGGCGGCGCGCCCAGGCGATCGCGGCGTCCAGGTCGTAGCCGCCGTGCAGATGCTTCGGCATGTCTGCCGCCCACTCCTTGAACCGGCCGAGCGAATAGCGGCGCAACCCGAGCGCGGCTTCGAGGTCACGCCACATCGCTTCGGTGGTGATCCCCTCGATGCTGACCGTGCGCTCGACAAGCTGCCCCGCCGGGAGCGGAAGATGCCACACCGCGCTCCCAGCGGCGGACACCGGCCCGCACACTGGTCCGGATGCCGGTGCGGGCAGCGCGTCGATGGTGGCGTTGACGCGGGCGGCGACGGCCGCCAGGGCCTGGACCGCAGCGTCGTGCCCACTGGCCCGGACGGTGCCGGTCCGCTCGTGGTACCGCTGCGGAATGAGGTCTTCAGCGGTCAGGTCCCGGCGCTGAGGTCGACGCCGCCGTACCGGATGGTGATGACCGCGCCGCCGTCACCGGCGGCGGACGCTTCGGGGTCGGTGGTGGGCCAGACGTTCACCGCGGCGACCCCCGTGCCGAGCTTCCACACGCCGCCGGGCAGGTCGTGATCGAGCAGCAGCTGCACGCGCAGCCCGGCGCCGTCGTCTGGGTCCGCGCTGTCGTAGCGGCCGGTGACGCTGCCGGGCAGCGTCTGCTGGGTCGGCGGTGCGGTGAACCAGTCGGTGAACGCGTCCGAATTGAACGTGACGCCGGCCCCGGTCACCGGCTCGACGGCCGCGAGACGGCTGGCGGTGCGCTCGTGGACCGGCAGCCACACGACGGGTTCGGCGTCGTCGGCGTTGTCTGGGTCGTCGCTGGCGGAGATGTACAGGTGCGTGTCGGCGACGTCCCCGTCGACCGATGGGCACAGGTACACGTACCGGGTGCCGTGCAGCCCGGCGAGGCGCCAGCCGACGCTGTGCCCGTCCGTCCACGGCCACGCCGTGACCGGACCCGGCAGGTCCACTGTCGCGGTGGACGTGACGGCGTCGTCGGGGTCGTCCTCGGCGGTGGTGTCCGGGCGGCTGTGCGCGGTGACGACGAGCGGCGGGCCGTTGCCCGGGTCGTGCGGCGCTGCGAGGTAGACGAGGTCGGTCAGGCCGTCGCGGACGGCACGGAACCCGACCCGGCTGACCTGCTCAATCTGTCCGGCCGGGTCGTGCCTTGCCGGGTCGTAGAAGGGGGTGAAGGTGACGCCCCACCCGGTGGTGAGCTGCTGGTCGGCGGGGAACGCCTGGTTGCTGGTGGTCACGGTGCGATGTCCTCCGGGGGGTGCGGTTTGGCGGCGGGGTGGTTATCGGTTGTGGTGCCGTCGCTGCGGTGACGGCCGGCGTGGGTGGCGCAGTCCGGCCCGCCATCCGGAGGCGATGGTGCGGCGGGTTTCGGCGGGGCCGAGGCCGATGTCGAGGGCGGCGTCGGTGAGCCGCGGCCAGACGGCGGCGCGGTCGAGCAGCCCGGCGGCGGCGAGCTGCCCGAGCCGGAACGCAGCCCGGACAAGGGCGTTGTTCCGACCGCCGCCGCTGACACGTTGCCCGTGCCGCACGAGCGGGCGCGGCGCCGAACGCAGCCGGGCGATCTCGCCGTCAACCGCGGCGGCGGCGTACCGGTCCAGGCCAGCGATGCCATCGGCGATGTCACCGGCCCGCGCCACCACCACGGTCGGCGGTGGTGGCGGAGGCAGGACGAGCCGGCGCAGGGTCGGCGGGCACCCGGGCAGGGCGGCGCCGACATTCCACGGTTGCTGGAATCGGTAGCGGACGCCGGATGCGTGCAGCGACGGAGGGGCGACGGCTGAACCGCCTCGGCCGCGCCAGTCGACGCCGGGCACGAACCCGATCCGGCTGGGCAGCTGGGACGCGGCGAACCACAGGTGCCAGCCGAGTCCGGTCCGCACGAGCGGTCCGGCGGGCCGGACGACGTCGAGCACGTCGAGGACCAGGTGCAGGCCGTCGTTGGTGTCGACGTCACAGACGTCCAGGACGGTGCCGGTGACCACGCCGATGTTCGCCGTCGGCCATCGTCGCCACCAGCCACGGATCAGCGCCGGTGCGGTGGACGCGCCGTGGATGCCGTGCTCCAGCCGGGGGTGTTTGCCGGGTGACGCGCAGGCGCTGTGCTCGCGGCAGCTGCACCCGTCGAGGTGTGGGGTGTGCAACGGGTGCACTGGGATGCCGGCGGCGGCGTACCGCAGCGCTGCGGCGACGAGGACGCACGGGTCGGCTGGCTGCCCCGCGGGCGGCGGCGACGCCTCGCCGGGCCGGTGTGGGTGGCGTGCGGGAGGCGTCATCGCGGGTCACCGGGTCCCGCCGGTCAGGTGGGCGAAGGCGGCGAGGAGCCGGTCGCGGTCGACCTCGGTCACCCACGCGCGGGCGACGCGGGGCCAGAACTTGAAGTTGTCGCCGCCGAGGACGGCGACCTTGACGGTGGGTCCGTTGTCGGCGAGCACGACGTAGGGTCCGCTGTTGCCGCGCCATTGCGCGTCGGCGATGGTGACGACCGCACCGACGGTCAGTGGCGGGGGCGGCGGCGCCACCGTCACGAGTGTCACCGAGGCGCCATCGCCGGTGGGGGCGGGCAGCAGCAGCGACGGTCGGATCCGCAGCCTCGGTCCACCGGCGACGGGTGCGAGTGCGACGTTGACGCGGTCGACGCGCTCCACGGTGTAGACGGTGCCGTGAAACCTCGCCGGCGTCGTGGCGGGGTCGCAGATCACTCGGTCGCCGACGGCGACGGTGTGTTCGGACATGACGTGGAAGCCCTTCCGGTACGAGGAATGGAACGAAACCGGCCCGCACCCCGGGATGGGGTGTGGGCTGGCGAGGTGCGGTGCGGGTGCCGGTCAGCAGGGTGGGCAGCAGTGCACTGCGAGCCATTGGCTGGTCCTCAGTTCGCGGCTGGTGCCGTCGGTGAGGGCGACGGTGACCCAGTCCCCGGCCTCCCGGCGGCGGTCGATGCCGCTGACCGTGGCGACGGGCCCGGCGAAGTGCGGCCACAGCCGGCGCCCGTCGTAACCGCGGTCCCAGATCCCGGCGATGATGTCCCCAGGGTGCAGGTCCTGCGGGTGCCGGTCGACCGGGTCACCGGCGGGCATCCGCCACACCGGCGGCCGCTCATCGACGGTCAGCGACGCGGCGATGTCCGGCACCGTCTCCCCGGCTTCGAGACGCTCGAACACCGCGAGGGACGCAGCGGCCAGCCGCCGCCGGTCCGCGAGAGTTGCGGGATCGTCCGGGTCAGGTCGGAACGCCGCGACCTCGGCGTCGGACGCCGTCAGGGACAGGCCGTGGACGAGCCGCTGCGCATAGCCGACGTGCCGGGCCGGGGTCCGCGCCGGTTCGTCATAGCCGGCCGCCGCCGCAGTGCGCAGGTACCGGTGCCAGCGTGCGACCGCGACCGCGAGCTCGACCGGCCACGGCTCGCCGTTGGGGGTGTCCCACTGCTGGCCGTCGCGGCGGCGGCCGAACAGCTCGTCGAAGGTGATCCGCTGCGGCCACTGGTCGTTGTCCAGGCTGACCGTCTTGCGGTTGACGCGGGTGACCCGGTACCAGCCGTGCCCACCGACCTTGACCAGGTCACCTTTGGCGACGTTGGCGGAGCTCCACGCGACGAACGCGCCCGTCGCGGCGGCGGCGCCGAGTTTCGCCTGCTGGTGGACGATGTCCTCGCCGAGCCGGTCGAGCTCCCGCTGCGCGCGCTGCCGATAAGCGTCTCCGGCGCCCGGGTGGTCGTGTTCGCGCTGCCACCGCCGCTGGTCGGCCTGCAGCCGCTCGATGCGGCGCATCACCGCGCGCGGGTTCTCCTTCGCGGCGTCGTGGGCGCGGACCGCGTCAGCGCGGCCGGCCAGCAGGCCGGCGGTGCGGTCTTCGACGAGCGCCTGATCCAGGTTGTTCCAGGCGCGTTCGCGGCGGCGCCGGTCGGCGGGGTAGGAGTGGTGGCCGGGCAACTCCGGCTGCCCGGCGGGGATACCGTCCAGGACCCGGTCGGCGGCGGCCTGCCGGGCATCACGCCGCCCGACCGCCGCGCCGGCGCGGTCGTCGAGCCGGTCGGCGCGTTCCTCGGCCCGCTCGCTGCGCGCGGCTTCCCGATCGGCGGCGGGCCGCCACACGTCGTCGATATCGACGGTGACCTCGTGCCCGCGCTCGCGCAGTGCTGCGGCGGCGGCGTCGATCCGCCACCGCTGCGCGTCCTTGTCCCGGCTGCCCCGGATATGGATACCGACCTGCGACGAGTACCGGAACCCATGCAGTTTGACGATGTCGTAGACGCCGTCGCCTCTGCGGGAACCGGACAGGATGGTGCCCTCGGCGTGGGTGTGCGAAATGACGATCACAGCGGGTACTCCCTTGGACGGGGTCGTGCGATGGGCATGCCGAACGCCCGACCCCGCAGACGGCGGGGCCGGGCTTGGCGGTGATGCGGTTGATCCCGGTCACGTCCGGGTGTGCCGCTACGCCGGGCGGCCGAGTGCCGGAACCCGACGTGAGCGGCCGTTCAGTGCCCGCCCGGCTCGGCGATGACACCACCGCAACGGCGGCGACCCGCTTCAGGCGGCTAGGGTCGCGGGGGTCGCTGGGGTTTGGGTGCGGCGGAACACGGCGATGCGGTGGTCGGGCAGGTTGACGTCGTGGGCGCCGCCGTCGAACAGGTGGTGGGTGAACGCCGGCAGGTCGAAGAACCGGCTGTCGATCCCAGCCGCTTCGAGGAGGGCGGTCCAGCCGCGCCGGTCCCGTTCCGCCGTCGCGTACGTGTGCCGGCTGGCGTGGATGCCGTCGAACGCGGCGCTGAACGCGGCCCGCACCTCGGATGGTGTCGGTGCGCGGTGGCTGGCGCCTTCCAGGTGCAGCCATTCCCCGACGGCCGTGGCGGGCAGCTGCGCGGCGGCGGCGAGGTCCTCGATCGTGCACAGCAGGTCCAGGTCGAGGACGTCGGTGTGCAGCCCGTACCGGCCGTACCCGACGACGTCGACCAGCAGCACCCGGCCGGCGGCGCCGGTGACGCGGCGTAAGTGCTCGGCAGAGGCGGCCGGGTCGGCGCTGATCCGGGTCCACCAGGTGCGGGTGACCGCCGCCGGGTCCGCGGCCAGGACCGAGGTGTCCGGCCCGTCGACAGGCGGGTGCCCGGTCCCGCCGTCGGCGCGGTCGTGGGCGGTGTCATGCCGCTGGGCGAGGGTGCGCACCGCCCGCCGGTGCAGGTTCGACAGCGCCTGCACGGCGCGGGGCTGCTGGCGCAGCTGGGCCGTGGTGAGGTCGGCGGCCGGGGTGACCACGGTGCCGTCTGTCTCCAGCCACGCCACCGGCGTGCGGTCGTAGGCGACCACGAAGCAGACGGTGTGCGGGGCCGGTGGGGCGCCGGGTTCGGGGTAGGCGCTGACCCGCAACCGTTCGGCCGCGCCCGGATGCAGGCCCGCGTAGGACAGCGGGGCGCCGTAGCGGTTGCCGACCGACTGGCCGCGCAGCCGACCGGCGTTGACGTCCCGGAGCCGCCGGAACGCCTCGAAGGCTTCGGCCTGCGTGGACTGGCTCACCAGGCCACCCGCCGGGTCCCTGCCGCGTCCGCGATGAACACGGCCGCGCCGGCGGTGTGATCGGCGGTGCCGGAGACGGTGCGGCCGGCGAGGTCGTCAGCGAGGACGCTGAGCTCGAACCCCGCACCGCGCAGCACGCCGATCGCAACGCCGATCGGGTCTAGGCCCGCAATTGGCACGCCGTCCATCAGCGGGCACCGCCCGGCGCAGTCTGCGGCGCCACGCCCGGACCGGCCTCGCCCGGAGCAGCCTCGGCGGCCGGGCTGGCGTCGCGCTCGGCGGCGAACTGCAGGTCGGTGATGGCGATCCACACCGTGCGGGCGAGTTGCCGGTCCACGTCGCGGTACGTGTACGGCTCGAACGGCAGCCGCTGCCCGTCGAGGTGGATCGCGTAGGCGGGCATAGTCCCGCGGCGCAGCGGGTGCGTCGCTTCGAAGCAGGTGATCACCACCTGGTGGCCGGCGGCGGTGAACGTGTACTCCTGCGCGGTCGGGCAGGGCCGCCGGTCGGTGGGGTTGCACCGGTAGCTCGGCGGGTCGACCGGTGTGCCGAGCAGCCGCTGCAGGCCGCTGGTGATCTGCCGGCCGAACGTGTGCGCGCCGTACTCGGCCGACGCCGGCTCAGGGGTGATCTGCTGCTGGTAGGCGTCCGGCTCCAGCTGTGGAGGCTCAGGGGTAGACAGCACGCGGGAACGTTCCTTTCGATCGAGACAGCAATGTCGGGCGGTCTGCGGCATCCGTCCGTTCAGGCACGGCCGCGGAACAGTTGTCGGCGGGTTTCTTCGGTGAGTTGCAGATCGGACGGGACGGTGCTGCGCCAGGTGCAGGTCATCGGGTCCAGGACCGGCCGGCCGTCGACGGTGATCGCGAGGCCGAAGTCGTCGGCTTCGGCTGGGTCGTCGTGGCTGCGCACGTCGATTCGCAGCTCACCGCTGTCGTCGGTGGGCTGCGTGACCCGGATGGTGTAGGGGCCGGCGGTGATCGTGGCGGTGAGCAGCCCGTGCCGGTCCTCGGTCACGTCGGCGGTGAAGTCCCACGTCTCGGACAGCAGCGGCCGGCCGCTGCGGCGGATCAGCGTCCACAGCAGCTCGATCACGTCCGCGCCGGACGGCTCGTGGGTGCCGTTGAGGTACGCGGTGACCTCGTCCACGAGTACCGTGTCCGGATGCCGCTTGCCGGTCGCGCCATCACCGCCGTTGCCGCCGAGGGTCATGCTCATACGGCGGCGCCGACGAGGTCACGGTTGCGCCGCTCGCCGCTGAGGATCCGGAACGTTGGAGTCTGGCCGGAGATGGCTTCGACGAGCGCGGCGATCAGGTCCCTCGCGGCGGGTGGGGTGACCGCGTTGCCGGCCTGCCGAACGCGTTCGCGGCGGGTGCCGAGGATCTGGTAGTCCGGCGCGAACGCCATCCCGGCGGCGATCTCGGCGGGTTCGAGCATCCGGAACAGGCAGTCCAGCAGATCGACCCGCAACGCCGCATTGACATCCACGGCGGCGGAACCGATCACCGTGTCGATGTCGGGGTCGACGACGGCGTACCGGTCGCGGGTGCTGAGGGTGCCCATCGGCTCCTCGAGCGGGCGGGCGCGGCCGGTGCTGTAGTACGGCACGAGCAGCCCGTGGTGGTTCCCGGCGGCGGTGACCGCCGGGAGCGGTTCGGTGTGGGCGGAGCGGGCGACGCCGTGGTTGCGCAGCGGGACGACGAGGGCGTCCTGGTGCCGGCCGGTCAGCCCGCGCAGCGGCTGGTCGACCGGCCGCACGTGCGCGACCGTCGCGCGGCCTTCCAGCGCGACCACCAGCGGCGGCTGCCCGACCTGGGCCCAGCCATCCGCGCCGCTCGGCTCCCCGGCTGCAGCTGCGGGGCTGGGGACGGCGAGGGCGTCGTTCTCGCGGGTGGTCCGGGCCGGCATCGGCAGGTCCAGGGGTGTGGCGTCGGTGCGCCAGGTGCCGCCGGTCGGGACCATCATCGGCCGGGCGTAGCGGGTCAGGCCAGCCTCGATGCGCTGCATCGTCTTCGCCGCGAGCGGCTGGGCCCGGTCACCGATACGGGTCCCGGGCAGCGTCCAGTCGATCGCCACGGCCGCGGGCAACACTGCAGGGTAGACGCGGTTGCCGCGGCACGCGGTGGTGGCGCAGCGCCACACGTACTGGCCGTGGTCGCCGTAGCGCCCCCACGCCTTGTCCGGCTGCTTCCACGCCTGGATCGGTCGTTGGGTGCGTCCGCACCGGTCACAGGTAGCGTCCGGTCGCGCCCAGCGGCGCAGGTCCGGGCACCGGCCGAGCCGCTCCAGGTGGCCGATGGTGTACCAGCGGTCCCTCGACTGCGGCGCCCCATCCCCGCCCGCCTGCGCATGCATCGAGTTGAGGAAGACAGTGTGCAGGCAGTACCTCAAGGACCGCAGCGCCATTCGCCAGGCCGGGTATGGCAGCCACTTCTCGACCTCGATGACGTTCTCGACGATCACCCCGAGGTACGGACGCCCGGCCAGGATCTTCGCCTCGAGGAACCGGGGGACGTCCCACATCGTCGCCCTGGAGCGTTCGGCGGCGTCGTCGGGCAGGACCTCGTCGAACAGGTCCGGGATGCGGTCGGCAAGCCGGACGCCCTTGGCCTGGGAGTGATTGGTGCACTCGGGCGAGGCCCACAACAGGTCGCTGGCGGGATAGCGGCGCGGGTCGACCTGGGAGATGTCAGCGCAGTCGTGCGCGGCGTGCGTGAGGTTGTGCGCGTGGGTATCCACGGCTCGCCGCCAGTGGTTGACGGCCATGACAGTGGTGACGCCGTCGACGAGTTCGGCGCCGGACGATGAGCCGCCGGCGCCGCAGAACAGATCGGTCAGGGTGTAGCCCACCCGGAATCTCCTCCAGAAACGCAAACAGCGGCGGGAACCCGGGCACGGCGTGCATGCTGGGGGTTCCCGCCGCTGCGAAGGGCAGAAGCAGGCCAGAAAGGTGAGGGTCAGAGAAGGCGGTGGGTCAGCCGGTCGTCAGCGACTCGGCCTCGGTCAGCGCCGCGAGTTCCTTGTCGAGATCGCCAGGACCGGAGCCAGTGGCGTCGGCGCCGCGTTCCTCGTCGAGCTCTGCCAGAAGCTGGCGGCGGTCCTCGTCGTCGACCTCACCATCGAGGTCCTCGTCCACATCTACGTCAGCCTCAGCCTCTGTCTCGGCTTCGCTGTCGGGGTCGGCGGGGTTGAGCTGCTGGTGGAGGGTGGTTTCGGCGGGTGAGAGCTGGTAGCCGTCGGCGACGAGCCGGTTCAGCCAGGCCAGGGCTGCGGTGTCGTCGAAGCCGCTGTACGGCTGGATGGCGAGGGTGAGGTTGTGCTCGTGGGCGCAGATCCACTGCGCGACCATGCAGCGGCGCAGCCGGTCCTCACCGGCCGTGGCGATCACGGCGCCGTCGACGCCGCCGAGCGCGGTGTACAGGGCGATGTCCTCGGTGGCGAACCGGTCGGGGCAGCGACCGGTGACCAGGTCCCGCAGCACGTCGGCGTTCAGCTGTTTCGCCGCCTTCGCCGTGCTGTACGTGGCGCGGTAGAACTGCTGCCGCACCGTGGCCGCGACGGTCAGGCCGTCGATGTACTCCTGCCGTGCCTGTTCGCGGGCTTCCCGCTCGGCCTGCTCGGCTTCGGACAGCACCGCCGGCACGGCCGGGTTACGGGCGCCGGTGTTGCGGGTGTAGCCGTACTTGGCCGGGTCGGTGCAGTACACGACCACCCTCGGCTCGTCGCCGATCTTCTCGATGAACGCCGCGAACCCGGGCCATGCGCGAACCTGCTGCAGGTCGAGGCGCTCACCGTCGGCGTCGCACAGCTGGCGGGCCTCGACCTCGACGCTGCCCCACCCGAACTGCTTGGGCTTGCCGGTCACCTTGACCCCGGCCAGGATCAGCTCGGCCCGCGCCCGCTCCTTCGCCGCCGCGAACTTCCGCTTGGCCCGCTCGCCGATCACCGCGTGCTGCATCCCCCACGTCGAGCTGGCGGAGGCGACGAGACGTTCCACGACCGCGGGTTCGTCGGCAAACTCCTTGAGCTCCGCCAAGGCGACGAGGTCCACGGTGCCGGCGTCAGCGACGGTCCTCGCGGCCTGCGGCAGCTCGCGCAGCAGCAGCGTCTGCTGGACCTTCGCCGCGGGCACGGCCCGGAACCCCGCGATCCGCTCCGGCGTCCAGTCCAGCAGGGTCAGCTGGTGGTACAGCTCGGCTTCCTCGGTCAGGGCCAACCCGACCCGGTGCCCGTTCTCGGCCAGCTGCGCCAGGATCTGCGCGGCGGCGTCCTCATCGGCCGCGACCCAGCACGGCACCAGATCCAGGCCGAGGTCGATCGCGGCCTGCTTCCTGCGGTGGCCGATGACGATCTGGAACCGCTCGACCTCCACCTGCGTCTGCACCTCGATCTCGACGCCGTCGACGAGGACCGTGTCGGTGACGGTCTCGGTGACGGTGACCGGGACGACGATCAGCGGGCAGAGGATGCCGACCTGCGTAATCGACGCCTTGAGGTCCTCGACGTCGTACGGCTTGACCCGCGCGTTGCGCGGGTTGTCCACCAGATCCCGCGGGTCCAGATCGACGTCCCGGGATCGCCGACTCGGCACGGTCACCGACCCGGCGGCGTCCAAGACGTCACCGGCGAAGACGGACGCGTCCACGGTTTCGGGTTCGGCGGGCAGGAGTGCTGTGGTCATGGCAGGTCCTCTTTTCAAGCCGGATCTCGATCACCGACCCGGTCCGGCGCGGGTGGCCGGATGAGCGGTGCTGGCCCGATCCGTCCGGCCGGCCGATCGGCGCAGCGCGCAAGACCCACCCGCACCCGTCACTACGCACTCAGCACGCGGGTGACCGGGTGGGTCTTGCGCAGCAAGCCGCGGTCGGTCAGGATCACGGGCCTAGCAACCGCCTCCGGCACTCGCACCGGCCATCACCAACCCCATCCACTCCGTGCCGCAGCGGGTTCGAGACCGGTCGTAGCTACGCCCCGTACCGCCGCGCAGGGATGCATCGGATCTCGCGTGGACGCGTGACACCCGCCGTACGGCTCGGCCTGGATCAGGCGCTTGGAGGCTGCGATGGCGGGCTACGATGGGCTGTTCGCCTCTGGCCCGTTGGGAGCCGTCATGCAGCTGTCGGTGAGTGAGTCACGCGGCACGGCGGTGGTGTCGGTGTCCGGGGAACTGGATGTCGCCACGACTCCTGAGCTGCGGCAGTTTCTGCATGCCTGCATCGACAACGGCGCCTCGGTACTGATCGTTGATCTGACCGCAGTGGCGTTTCTAGATTCCACCGCGCTGAGCGTGTTCGTGGGCGTGCACAAGCGTCTGCGGGACGAGCCCGGGGGCCTGACCCTGGTCAGCCCGTACGAGCGGCTGCTTCGTATCTTCCGGATGACGGGCCTGGATCGCGTGTTCACCATCGTTGCCGAGCTGCCGGACGCCCCCGCGACCGAGCAAGCTGCCCGTCCGGCGAATCCAAACTGACCAAACTGACCGAGCTGACCGAGCTGACCGAGCTGACTAGGCTGACCGGGCTGACCCTCCAAGGTTCCTGTTGCGGTATCAGCGACAGGTCACCCGCCCGGCATCGTGTTTGCCGTGATGGCGTTGTCGCAGTCTCGGTTCAGCGATCGCGGACAAGTAGTGGACGGCACAGCTAGCCCATAATCAAATGACGGCGGGTGGAATTGCCGCCACAGCTATGATCACCATTTTGTCTGTTGCTGCGCATTGTTCCTGCGAAGGGATTCCGATGGCAAAACGCGTCATCCATGAACTCATCGACGACCTCGACGGCAAGCCAGCAGATGAGACCGTGACCTTTGGCGTCGATGGCGTCGAGTATCGGATTGACTTGTCCGCATCCAACGCATCGAGACTGCGTGACGTGTTATCGCCGTTTGTTTCGGCCGGCACCCGAGTCCGTGCTGATGGTCCCGGATCCGCACGTGCCAGGTCCCAGCCGGCGAAGCCGAGCGAGCCCCTTCGCGCCGAACGTGCCCGTAATCAGGCGATCCGTGAATGGGCGGCAGCAAACGGTATCTTCGTTTCCCCTCGCGGACGCATCGCCCAGCAGGTCATCGATCAATACCGAGCGGAGAACCCGAAGTAGCCGGCTGATGAGGACACCCTGGATCATGGGCGCAGACGTTCCGGTGCGTTGCATCCCCCGACATCTCTGCGTTCATCCGTGCGCTCGTCTCTGCGGTGCGGCCGGCCGCCGGCAACCGGGGGTGAACGAGCCGGCACTGGCGCAAGCCCTGGATGCTGGCGATCAATGGATGCGGTTGCTGCCGCGATGTGCACGATGCTCCAACAGGACGAGCCGATGCGTCGCCGCCGTGTCACCGGGTACCGGCTGCCGGTCGGCGTGGCGGCGGGGTGGCATCCGCCGGAGCCACTGCCTACCGCAGCACGGCAGCCGCCGCGCCGACCAACAAGCCAACACGTGACGCCTGCATACAGCTCGCGGCTTGGAGCGTCGAGCGGTGAGCCGACATCGACATCGCCGGACAACCCGGCGGGCGCGAGTTCCGGCTCGCGCCCGCCGGCATCCGTACATCAGTGCTGGCAACACTGCGTGGGCAGAGCTGTGGATGGCGTGATCTCGGCCCGGTGCGGCAGATCCCTGGTCGTCAGGACGACATGGGTCAGCGTTTCGCCTGCCGTGACAGCAGATGGGGCACGTAGGCCACAGTCAGGATGGCGAAGTGCCCGCCGTCGGCGTCCGGTTCCAGCGTCAGCTCGTAGGTCCGTGAGCACAGCCGGCACACCGCGACGGCGTTGACCGTGTGCCGGCTGGCGGTGACGACCTGTCGTTCATGGCACGGCATCGGCACCCGGACCGTCGAGGTGCTGGTGTCGGTCCAGCGTTCGATGATCCGGCCCGGGGTGAGGTCGGCGACCGTGACATGTTCACCGGCCCCGATCGCTCGCGGTGCAGCCGGATCGTCGTGGCTGTCGCTGGTTCTCGGCTCCGCCATCAGTGCCGCGTCACCAGGTCGCACGCGCCGGGGGTCCGGGCGGCGGCGGCCGTGCCGTGCGCTGGGGTGGACCAGTGGGTGCGGGCGCGGGTCAGGCCGGCGGTGTACAGGTCGCCGTCGTTGCCGCACCGGCAGCACAGCCCGACCTGCGGGCCGGCCTGGTCGTAGTCGTGGGGGTCGAGGCTGAACCCGACGGTGAAGTCGCCGAGGATGCCGCGGGGGTCGTTCTCGCCGTCATCAGCCCCCCACAACAGCCAACCGCAGCCGATGCATCGGCCGTGGAAGCGCAGGATCCGGTCCCGGGAGCGCCATCCGTCCCACCACACCTGCACCGGCGTCCCGGCCGCCGCCGCCCCCGTGAACACCGGGTCATCCACCCGGACCGGCGCACCGTCGGCAGGTTGCAGGAAGTGGTCCGGGCCGCCGGCGCGGACCGGCTTGCTGAGCTGGACGCGGCGGGTGGCGAACATCGTCCCGGACCCCGCGAACGCGTCCGGAGGCAGCGAGGCGTGGCTGCCGTGGTGTTCCACGAACTGCCGCACCGCCCGGTGGCTGTCGCTGCCGCGGTAGGCCAGGCCGGCCGGGGCGACCGCTACGAGCCGGCTGCCGGGGCGCAGCAGATGCCACGCCAGCCGCAGGTGCTCGACCCACGGTTCCGGGTCGGTAGGCAGCGCGAACGGCGGGTTCATCACGATCCCGTCGAACAGCGTCCTCGCGCGGATCGCGGTCGCCGCGTACTGCTCGAACGTGCCGACGTGGACCTCGACGCGGGCGCCGATGTCGCGGATGCGGTCGGCGCGGGCCTGGTTCGGTTCGACCGCGACGATGCCGACGTGCGGGTTGATCCGCCCGATCGCGGCGACGAGCGCACCGTCCCCGGCGGACGGCTCCAGGACCGTCGCGCCAGCGGGAAGCCACCGCAGGTCGCTGTACGGGTAGTCGCACAGATCGTCGGCGAGGCCGCGTGGGGTGCGGACGAACCCTTCGCCGGTCCGCGGGGGTAGCGGGATGACGCCGGCGGTGAGCACGTCGGCGATCTGCCCGGCAGGGTCGCTGTAGGGCGGGAACACGAACGCCCGCTCGGCGGCCCGCCACTGGGCGCCGAGCGCGGTCAGGACCGCCCCGACGGGCTCGAACGCGGCCGGGGTGAGCTGCTCGGCCAGCCGCAGCCGCCGCCCGTCGGGGCCGACTTCGGCGGTGGACAGGATGTCGCGGGTCGTGTCGTCGAGCAGACGTGGGGCGGACAGGACGGTACTGCGCATACGGCGTCTCAACTCCGGAGCTGGTGCCAGGACAGACACGGCGACGGCCGCCCCCGGCGCGGCACCGCGAATAGGCTGCGGTGACCGGCCGGGGACGGCCGTGATGGAGCAAGCCGACATGGAGCAGGTCGGCGCTGCGATGCGTGGACGGTCAGTCGTCGTCGCTGATCTCGTCGGCGCCGTCGATGGTGACGTCGAAGTCTTCGGAGTCCTCGACGACGTCGTCGACGCGGCTCAGGTCGATGCCGGCGTAGCTGCCGTCGCGGATGATGTCGCGTTCGCTGTCGCCGCGGACGAGGTAGCTGCCGGTGATCGTGAACCGGACCCGGAACGTCGGCTCGTACGGGGCCAGGTTGAACTCGGCCAGGAACTTGTCGAGGCCGTCGCGGCAGATGTCGTCGCCGCGGTGGCGTTCGATGGCGTAGGCGCGGATCTCCGCCAGGACCCGGCCGTGTTCCCGCCGCTCGTGCCCGAGCCGATGCTGGTCGAGCCGGGACCGTTCAGCGATGGCCCCGAGGGCGCTGCGCAGCAGACCGGCCTGCCGGGCCGGGTCGGTGACCGCGACCGCAGGCTGGTCAAGGGTCTCGGTGCGGGTGATCCCGGCGAACGCGATCTCGGCGGTCATGGTGGTCCGGCCCATGACGATGCCCTCGGCGCCGCTGCCGGTCAGGCGGACCGCCGGGAACGCCGCAGTGCCGGCGTCGGCGAGGACGTCGCCAAGCGTGCGCTGCGGTTCCGGCTGGTCGTCAGCCGGGGTGTCGGTCGTCGGCTCGCCCGACACCACGTCGGCGGAGGGGGTGAGGATTGCAGTGAGGGTGTCCATGGTGCGGGCCTTTCGAACGTACGGTTGGACATGGGGCATCGGCTCGGCGGCAGGCCGGGCTGATGAGGTCAGGAAGGACCAGCTGCTTGCACCGGCCGGATGTCACGGGGCTCGGCGGCGACGGCGCGCCGCACCGTGCGATGCGTCCTGTGTGGACGGTTGTGCGGTTACAGGCGCACGACGGCGGGTGTGCCGCCGACGTGATCCAGGACCTGACGCAGCAGATCAGCCCGGTTGTGGTCGCTGTGCCAGCTCCCGGCGGCTCGTCCGTCGCGGATGGCGTGGACCACCCACCCGTACGACTCGGCCAGGATCAGGTGCACGCAGCCCGTGTAGCCGTCGCCGCCGCCGATGACCACGACCGGCCGCTGCGCCTGGCGCAGCAACGCGCCGCTGACGGCCTCAGCCAGTTCGCCGCGGGCCGCACCCGCCGACCGGGCGGTGGCCGTGTAGGGCGCTGACCGGGCCAGGTCCAGGTCGAGGCTCGCCCGCCACCACCCACCACGGCCACTGGGGCTGACCCGGTCGACGGCGACCGGTAGCCGGATCGCTGCGACCCGGCCGGCACCGCCGCTCGTGCCGGTGCTCATTCCGGGCCCCGGTCGCGGCGGACAGCGGCGCGCAGCCGTCGTTGCTCGGCGAGCAGCCGATGCGCGAACGCGGGCACGAGCCGGTCCAGCGGCCATCGGATCCGGCGCAGGTCGTGCTCGGGCATCGCCTCGGTGCCCTCGACGGTCTGCCACCACAGCAGGTCCTGCGTGTCCTGGTCGAGGGCATCCCAGACTGCCCGCGCCCGCGGGCCGAGCATGGCGGCGACGTCGGCGGCGACCCACTGCCGCCACGAGTCGACCATCTCGTCCTCCCACACGGTGGACAGTTCGTCCTCGTCGAACACCAGGTGTTGCTGCGCGAGGCGGCACAACACGTCCACGACGTTCGGTGGCAGGTCGGCGGCGAACGCGCCGAGCCCGCGCCCGTTGCTGTAGACGAGGTCGGTGAACACATCCGGGAACGCGCGGCGCAGGGCGCGGTAGTTGGACCGCTGCACGGTCGTGGACTGCCCGGCCGTGCAGGCACCGCGAGCGACGGCGGACAGGTCGACGAACACGTGCGGATACGCCCCGTCCTGGCGGTCGCGCCAGTCCTGGCGCCATACCGCGTCGAACTGCGTCGCGGTGCTGCGGTCGGCGTAGCCGATGGTGTAGCCCGCCGCCCGCAACCGGTCCAGCGACGCACGGCCGTGCCGGCGCAGCCGCGCGACGAGGTGATCCCGGCCGGTCGGCAACGCCACCACGCTCGACGCGGCAACCGCGTCAGCGACCGCGAGGAGCGAGCGGTCGACGCGGTGGCCGGCGCTGACCACGATCGTCACACCACGGCGGCGCGGTCGCCGGTACCGGTGCGCCGCGTTGGCGGCGTCGACGCCGAGGACCAGCAGCTGCGCGTCCGTCCACGCCCGGTGGGCCTGCACGGCACTGGCATAGCAGGGCAGGTGCAGCCCGGCCCGCGAGGCGGCGTCGGCCAGCAGCTCGCGTAACCTCGGGTCTGCGGTGACGGCGAGGACCTCGCTCACGGGCGGTCCCGCTCGGCCTGCGGCGCCGCTGCAGGCGACCGCATCGCGAGGAACTCCGTCGCCGGGATGTGGGCCGCGACCGCGGTGCCGATCAGCCCGGCCAGGCGGTACCGCGGGTCCGCTTGCAGGGCTCGGCGCACCGCCGCCATGGCGAGGACCTCGTCACCGCGCATCCACGCGCACCAGGCCACCAGCGACGCCGGCGCCGCCACGTGCCCGTCCGGGACGCGGCGGGTGACGTCGAGCCACAGGTCCCGCTGCCACATCAACCCCGTCGTCGCCTCAATGGCCACGTCCCGCACCTGGACGTCATGCAGCACCAGCGCGAGGCGGGCGAGCTCCGGCACCGACAACCGGTGCCCGTCCGCCGACCTGTCCAGCACCTCCCGGACCACCGCCGCGCCGTCCCCGCGGACATACGGCGCCGCCGCCGTCACCGCCGCCGCGATGGCCGCGGAGACGGCGGCCTGGTCGGCCTCGTCGGGGTCGAGCAGCGCCAGGACCGATGCCCGGTCCGGCAGCGCCACCATCCCCGACACCGTCGCCCGCGCCGCGGACACGGTCGTAGCAGGATCGAACGGCTCACCAGCCATGGCCAGGCAGCGGCAGCCGAGGCAGAACCACCGGCCCTCGCCGACCAGCAGCACGTCAAGCACCTCGGTGTGCTCGCTCAACGCCGCAGCGACCGCCGTGACCCGGCTGCGGACGGTGGGCGTGCCGTAGCCGACCACGACGACCGCGGTGACTTCGCGGTGCGCGGCGACCCGCTGCAACGCCGCCACCGTCACGACCGTCGGCGCCTCCAGGTCGTGCCGCAGCATGGCAGCGACCCGCCGATCCGGACCGACGAACGCCGTCACGAGACTGCCCTCGGCCGGGTGGAACCCCAGCAGATACGGGACCATCCCGAGCAGGTCGCGGCGGGACGGCACCGCCATCCGGACGTGATGTGCACACATGACGCAACAGCTCCTTCACGCAAGCAAATTGACAGCGATGATCGCCGCTGCGGCCGGGTGGCCGCAGCGGCGCAAGGGGGTGCTCACCTGCCGCCCCGGGCTTGGAGGCGGCAGGTGAGCACCCGAGCGATGGTTACGCGGAAGCCCGCAGGGCGGTCAGCCGCTCATACACGGCGGCAGCGGTACCACGCGGACCGCTGCGGGAGAACGGTTCGGCGATCGGCCGCCACTCGTTGCGGTCACAGGCCAGCCAGACATCGGCGGTGCCGTCGGGGCCGTCGGTGTCGTTGCGGACGTGGATGACGTCGCCGACGGACAGCGACCGGCACCCCAGCAGCCGGTACACGCACGCGGCCAGAAACAGCACCTCGCGGTCGTCGCCGCCACGCCGTGGTTCGAGGAACTCCAGGTCCGCGTTGAAGAACTGGAAGGCGTCCTCAGCGACGCCCTGCGGGCCCAGCTCGGCGCCGCAGGCCAGCCGGTAGGACAGCACCAGCAGCAGCGGCTGCCCCTCCTGGTACGGCTCGAACCGGCCCTCGACGTTGTGATAGATCGTGACCGCCACCATGGGCATGTGCTCCTTCGCGGCATCTGGGTTCGCACCGGAGACGAAGCGGTCGACGCCCGTCGCCGGCCCACCCGGTGGATGAGCGGCCCCGGGGTGGCGGGTGCCGTCCCGGGCCGTGCTGACCCGATGCGCGGACCGTCCCGAAGGCCGAGGGCAGGCACAGGCCGCCGAACCCGCCACCGCACGCGAGGCGCAGATCAGCAGCTGACGGCAGCATCGATCAGCGGCGGCCCGGCGTGCCTTGCCGGGCAAGGCCGGGACGGTACAAGCGCAGCAGGGCAGCCGAGCCCGGACGGTCCTGCCAGGTACCCGGCCAGGTGCCGTCCCGGTCAGGCGGGAAGCGGCGCCAAGGGCCGGGGTAGGCTCTCACGCCCGGCTACTGCAGGTCACGGACCTTGAACACTGCCGCGGCGCAGCCGAGGAGGTTCCACGCACAGCAGATCGATTCGGGTCATCGACGTCGGTGTCATGGGTACCGTGCCGACGTGCTGTCGCGCGTTCCTGCGACGAGTGCGTGTGCCTGCGTGTATGCCCGTGTGGGAAGGCCAGACGGGGTCGCCGACGTGGTGCTGTCGCCGTAGCGTGGCGTCATGACTGCCGAACACATTGACGGCGCGCCGATCGGTGCGGGCACCGTCGACATGGACGCCGAGCAGGTGCAGGTCACGGTCCACGGTGCACCCGACGACTCAGCGGACGGTGCGGCGCGGGTCAGCGGCCGGGCGGCCGTGATGCGCGTGCTGGAGGCGTTCAGCAACCGGCCATTCGTCGGCTCGGCGCGGATCATGATGGATCGCGGCGCCGACCGGCCCGCGCAGCACGCCACCCTGTACCGGCCGGCGCACGGCAATGCAGTGGTCGTCGTCGGTGGCGGCACACTTGCCGCCGCCGTCCGCGGCCTGTTCCCGCACCAGGGCTGGCACGTGCGTGCCGAACCGTCACCAGGCACCGACCTCGCCACGATCCGAGGCGCGCTCGGCCCGCGGGTCTACAACACGCTCGTGCGTGACGGCATCACCACGGTCGAAGACCTCGCCGCCATCCCTGACATGGGGCTGCTCGACCTACGGCTGATGGGCCCTGGCTCGATCGAACGCATCCGTACCGCCGTCGTCCTGCACACCAGTACCCCAGCCAATTCCTCAGCCGGCAGTGCCGGTCCGGTCACGCTGACCCCTGGCCAGGCCCGTGAGGCCCGTACGCTACTGGGCGTCCTGGCCGTCATGAGCCAGGCACGGGGCGACGACGCGACCGCTGTGCGGGCCGACGCGGTTTGCGCAGCCCTCGATACGTCCGGCGCCGACGCCGCCACCGGACACTGAAGCACGGCCAGCATCTGCGGGAGCTGGCACGCGGCACGTTCCTGACCGCGCAACGGGACGCGGACAGTGCCCCGCATCCGTTCGCGGCCAACATCGGCAGATGCGGCAGGCCGGTGCGATCACCGGCCACGCCGGGTGGCGGCGGTGGCGGTCAGGAACGTGGCGTACGTCGTGCACACGACGTCAGCGACCGTGCTGAGCACGTCGACGGCGACCTGCCTGCCGGAGCCGCCGAACCGCTGCCGCACGATCTGGGGCGAGGCGAGCAGGAGCTGCCCGTGGCGCACGACGATTAGGAACCCGCCGTCGCTGCGCTTACGCACGGTCGTCGGCTCGATGACCACATCGTCCAGCGGCGCGGCCAGCCGGAGCACGTCCAGCGCGAAACAGATGGACACCAGGTCGGCGACGTTGGCGCCGAAGTCCCGTGCACGCGGACCCAGGACGTACAGGACGTCCGCCAAACTCGTCAATGAGTTCGTCGGATGCCGGCACCGCCGCCGACCGCGCAGCGTCCTCATGAGCGAGACCAGCGACGTGGGTGAACCGGCTGGCTATGACGGAGCTGGTCGGCCCCACCAATACGGAGGTCCCCGGATCTGTCCGTTGCCAACGAAGTCTGTCCACGTGTCAGTGAACTTTGTTCGCGGCGACTCGCAGGAGTGACAGCACGGACATCGGTACCCGGCACGCGAAGGCGCTGCGTCCGTTCCTATCGTCTCTTGCAACTCCTCCGGGCGGTGCCGGTTGGCCTCATGTCCCGTTGCTGCTGCCTGACCGGGAGGCGTTCGGCGACTACGTCGTGGAGGCGTCCAAGGGTCAGCGTCGCGATCAGGTGTTGGTTCGCGGATCCGACGGCCGGGAAGCATCGATGACTTGTCGGGAGGTAATCGACTCCACGAACCAGTACATGTCGCCGGGTGCGGCAGGTCCGGGTGCGGCTCCCGTGATGCGGTTGGGGTCTTCGCCGCGCTTTGGCAGGCGGGGGACGAGACCGTCTGGTGCGGGGTCGGTCGTCTGAGAGCGCCGGTAGGAGGTGGCGGTCAGACACATACCGGCGTTGTTGTACAGCGGTCCGAGCCGAGCGTTGTCGCGTATCGAGTTCTCCGGGTGGGGCCAGTACGGCTCGCCGTATGAGATGACCAAGTCGATATCGGCTGCACCGTTGGGAGGCAGCTGGTGCGAGAGACGTGCGCCGGAGCGGTTGTCGGTGATATCCGGTATCCGGCTGGTGTTGGCGGCGGCGCTTCGGTACTTGGGACGTTGCAGATCCCAGTTCCACCGGATGCGGGCGACCCGAAAGACACCAGGTGCAAGTTCCGTCCCGTCGAACGCGAACCCCTCCGAAGGCACGTCGTGGACAAAGAAGTCGCCGCGCCGGTCCGCAGCGGCAGCTGCCCGGCCGTCGACCTTGACGTGGAAACGGTGACCGGCGGGGAATCGGCTGTTCGGACCGTGTACAGAAAGGTGGAAGGCCCTTTGCGGGTTCGTTGGTTCAAGGTAGAAGTCGGTGCTCTTGGCGGTAATGCGCCAAATGTTGCCAAGCGACCGACTGTCACTGGTGCTGAACGCGACCAAAATCTGCTCTACCACGCTGTCAGCGTAGGAGCACCCGGCCCGGAACGAGACAGCATTTCCCACGCCGGCCACCTCGTAGTCCCTCGTTAGACGTGCAGTTGGCAAGGAACCGCTACGCGGTCATCGGCATGTCCGAATTCAGCGAGGCGGCCCCAACGTGACTCCGAGTCGCTAGAAGTGCAGCGGGGCGAGCGCCGCCATCCCTGGCGGACACACGACGCTTGGCGGTGTTGGTCCGGTCCGAGCGAGGACGGCCCACATCTGCTCGCAGCTGCCTGTGGCGAGGGTGCGGACGGCGCGCATGGCCCAGTTCGGGGCGAGGCAGGCGCGCCGAACCTTCTACACGGCCCAGCGGGCGGTGGCGAGCCGGCGCCTGACGATCGTGAGCGGCTCGTTGAGGCCGTGCTCGGCGGCCAGGTCGCACGCCGCGGTGGCACCGAACAGCCGCGCCCGCGGGTTCAGGGCGAGGTTATGTGGCGGATTTGAAGGCGTTCAGTGGTCAAATTCTAGCCTGCGATTCGAGATGGTGTCGGCGTACGGCGTACAGGTAGTTCCAGTGCAGAATCAGGTACGCGAAATGTGCAAGCTCCGGACGGGAGCGCACGGGACGCAGCGACGGCGGCCAGCCGAACAGCCTGCATCCGACGCTCACGCTCAGTAGTTGACGAGCGTGGGGCCGGGCGCTCGGATCGCGACAAAAGAGCGCCGATCGAGAACTGCTGCCCGTACGATTGGCGGATGGGCAGCGTCATCCTAGTAAGCAACTTAGAGTCCCAGCCGGGGCCAGCCCCAAGGAGCACTGGATGAATACGTTGGCAGCGCCGGAACAGCTGTTTCGCTGGATCCGGGAAGCTCAATTTGGCGACTACTCGAAAAACTCCTCGTCCTGGGTGCGCAGCTTTCACCAGAAGCTTTGGGCGACCGCGAGCCTCACACGTCCTACTGCATCCATCTCGTGGCCGAAGGAGCTTCGGGCGGAGAATTTGGCCGGCAGCGACAAGGCTACAGGCGAATTTTTGCGAAGATCGCGAGAGGTCGAGGCAATGGCGCGAGGAGTAACGGAGGCTTTAGCTCAGATAAAATTGACTGAAAATCTGCTTGTTGGCTCGCTCGCCGAGGACGTCGTACAGGAATTCACCAGGAGGCGAAACTCGTCTAGCGGAACTGGTTTCCTCGACTGCCGGGTGGAGGCGAACAACGACATTGACCTGGTCGCAGCCGTCGCCTGCGTAGCGGCAGTCTTAATCATAGTTCGGCGCTGCCAGCACGATGGCGAACAACCCCCCACCGGATTCGGCGATATGCTCGACAGTCAAGGACTTGCAGGCATCGCGGCCGACGTCGATGAGCTATTGACGACTTCTATCTACGGCTACGGCGAGGCGTTATCAGCGTGTCACAAGGCCCACCTTAAGGCCAAACGAGCCGCGGCGGTCGGGTTCCATGAGTTCGAGCAAAACCTCTGGTTACGCGTCCTTATCGTGGTCCGCAATCAGATTGAGTACGTGCGCCAGAAGGATTTTACCTTCACGTCCGTGCTTGTCGAAGGAGACCTCGACTACGCCAGCCATGACGACAGCGCGGAAATGGAATTTTACAGCCTTCCCGTGGATGAGCAGGAATTGGAGGAAAATTCCCCCAAGATTACGCTTCAGCAGTACTGCGATGGACATGATGCCCGGCTTCGAGGTTTAAAGGGGCCGCATGGGGCCGCAAGGTTCCGCTTCGACTTCATGCTCGTCTCAATGGGCTGGCAGAACCGCATTTACTTGATCGAGTTCAAGAGCACACAGTCGAAGACGTGCCAAGGGGAATGGCCCAATATGATCAGGTATGAGAACTTCCTCAAACGCTTCGCCAGTCGGGACCACGGAACGGCGGAGTTGCGTCATGTGAGTTCACTCGTTACTCCATCCGACGTCGTTTGCAAATGTCGACGCCTGTGGCACTGATGAGCTCGCTCGGGCTGGCTGAGACACCGTAGGGCGCTCAGTACAAGGAACGCACCATCGTACGCACTGCTGCCGCCCACCAAAGGCAACAGCGACGCACTGTTCTCAGATCCGGGCGCTGGCGGAGAGGGCACCCATCACCCTGGGTAGCTGAGGACTCTGGCGGCGCCTCGGCCGCCAGCTTTGCTGCCCGGCCTTACGGATGTCGATGGCTACTGTGTACTCGACGGCGTACACGGCTCTGCACTGCGACTGGAACCCGCACGTCGCCGGATGGCCGAAACGCCGGCCCGCTCTTCAATGAAGTCTCGCAAGCGCTTGTTTTCTGTGGTCAACATGCGTAGCTGTTCCTCGTAGATTTCGAGGTGGCGGCGGAGGTCTTCGTTCTTCCTTCGTAGGCGGCGGAGGGCCTGCTCGGGCGCGGTGGTCTGGCGCGGCGGGCGGCGACGCTTCGGGCCGTCGGTGTGTTGTTGGCCTGCGGCGTCGAGCACGGCGTCAGTGATCGCGGCGAAGTGCCGGTAGAAGGTTGTTCGGTTGACGCTGAACTGGTTGGCGAGCGCGGTGACGCTGGGGAAGGCGCCGCCGCTCCGATGGTCGGTGAGTAGTTGCTCCGCTGCCGTCCGGACCTCGTCGTCGGCAGGCAGCGCGGGACGGTTCATCGGTTCTCCGGTAATGGTGGCTGGTGTCCGGCGCCGACAGCAGGGTGAGCAGGTCCTGGCGCTGCTGATTGAGGCGGTCGACGACGTAGGGGGCGATCGCGTCGGCGTTGCTGAGCAACTCATCGAGTCTTCCGAGCCGGTCGACGAGAGCTTGCCGATTTTCGGCGGTGAGCGCGACGTTGCGGCAACGCAACGGCTGGCAGTTGTTCAGGTCGGGACCCTCGGGCCTGAGTTGTCGCCGGCGGAGCGCTCGGTCGGGGTTAAAGACGCAGGTCACGAACTTCCCGAGGTAGACGTTCGGGTCGTTGCGGCGCATGATCAGCGCGAGCCGCTTCGGGTCGGTGACCACGCTGCCGACATAGGCAACCTTGCGTTCGAAGTTCGCGAGTCGGCTTGCTACTTCCTCGGCGGCGGGCCGCGTAGGTCGTGGTGCTGGTGTCTCTCGGTCATGGTGAGCAGTCGCTCGCCGCGCTCCAGCAGCAACGCGTCCGCGGCTGAAGTGGGGGGTGCGTTCCAGCGGGCGGTCCAGGCGGCTCGTCCGGCCCGGAAGCCGGGCGCTGATATCCCGGGTCCAGTTCCACCAGTGCAGCGGGTAGTCGGGGCGGCGGCCGTGCCGGTCGATGGCCCGGTCGCGGTCGATGCGGCGTTGCTCGTTGGCCGCGAACCCCAGCACATGGCTGGTACCCGGCCGGGATGTGCTCGGCGATCCACGCATCAATCGGCTCACCCTTCCAACGAAGGCTGCTTCTCTGCACCAGATGGAACCGGTAGCTCAAGGTGAGTTCGACTCGTTTCCTTGGTAGGAGAGGGGAATGTTTCGTATGGATGCGCTGCGAGAGCGGCTAATGAACGGCCGAATGGACCTGCCGCGGATCGGATTGGTCGAGCCAGGCCTAGGCACCTTGCCGCCGTACGTGGTGATCGACGATTCGGGCATCGAATTGGAGCCCGTGACTCGGTACCTGCGGGACCTGGCGTTGACAGGGCCGGTGGCACGCCGGCCGGGATGGTGAATCTGCGGACGGGCAGCCGGCATTGGGCTCACGGGTTTCCTCGCTGGTCTGCTGATCTCGATCGTCGGCGTGTCCGGTGCCGTGTTCCTGTTCCTGTTCCTGTTCCCAGTGCAGCTCAGCGTCTTGCACGTGCCCAGCCCGGCCGTCACGCCAACCAACCTGCTGTTCAACGTCGTCTCCGGCCCCGGCGCGCTCGCCCGTAAGTTAGTAGATGCCTTCGATCCGCCAATGAGCCGGATTAGGTGACCTCACCGGCGGTGCGGATCGCGCTGTCGGCGAGGTAGCCAGGATTATCAGCCAACGCTTCGTACATGGCGCGCTGCCAGCAGTTGACTGACGTTGCGGCCCAGCTGGACGCGGCGTCGCGGAGATGTTCCCGGAGTGCATCTGGGCCACCATGCTGGCGCAGCTTGATCAGCCACTCTCGCTCACCGTTGACCTGCCGTGACGCCTGGGTGCCGTACAGCGTAGCGAGATGGAACTGTGTGAACTGATGCCGGATCCGCGCTTGCATTGTCGCGCTGAATGTCGGGTCCGGTTCGGCGAAGAAGGCGAAGGCAACGGGATCGAGCGACACGACCCGCGCGAACAACCACCGGCCGCGATCCGCATGTTCGAAGTACGGATGCAGGGTCTGTGTGCTGGTGCTGGTCGCGACCATGTCGTTCTTGCGGTGGTTGCAGACCGAGCAGGCGGGGACAAGGTTGTCGGGAACGACGGCCAGCAGCGGATAGGACGCCTTCGGTAGCTGGTGGTCGAGGGTGTCCACGTCCCGGTGTCCGCAGAACGGGCAACGGCCATCCGGGGCCCGGCTGAGAAGCTCGTTGTAGCGTCGCCTACCGACCTCGTTCTGGACCAAGCCCCCGTTGTATGCCCATAGCAGTGCTGACCGGACGGCTTCGTCATCCGGTTTGTCCTTGAGATCCTTCAGCAGGTGCAACTCGCCGAAGAGAGCTGCTCGCTCATAACGCTCGGCGACCTCAAGAACAACCATGTTGAGCCGAGAGAGCCGGTCGAGTCGGTCTTTCGAGCGGGAACTGCAGATAACGTCCACGTAGAAGGTCAAGACCTCCCAGCCGGCATACAGAGGGCGCGGGACAGGCCACATCAGGGCTCTCCGCCGCTGTCCCGCACCGCGATCAGTGTCCGTGCGATGGCCTTCGCTTCCGTGCCGAGCTGGCCGCCAAATTCGCCCAGCACTGCCTCGTACGACATGCCGTCGCGCACGGCGGCGCGGATCATCCGGTGGTAGCCGGAGTCGGTTACTTCCAGGGAAAAGACCTCATGGGTCAGAATGCCGACGTTCTCCCCGAAGGTCTGCAACGAGGGCCGTTGCGCAACAACGACCGTGCCATGGCGACGGATCAGCCACACGCAGGACGAGGGCACCTCCTGCAACACGACCGGCGAGTGGGTAGCGACGATCGCGACACCGTTGCGGTCTAGCAGCAGGTCGGACAGCGCCCGCACGAAAGCGGCAAGCAGCGGCGGGTGTAGATGCGCTTCCGGCTCGTCCAGGACTACGAGGGTGCGTTCGTGAACCCGCTCGACAAGGCTGGTGATTGTGAGCAGGACGATTGCGTGGCCCGAGCTCAAGGACGCGAAAAGGCCCGTGGCCATCGTGCGGCGCTGTTCGGCTGATGCGCCGCCAAACTCGGCCGTCCAGGAGTCATCCTCTAGGAACCCGGAGCCCGAGTATCGCAGCGTGGCCACGGCTGTTCTCCACCGTTCGGCAGCCGGGCCTGTCAGGCATGCTTCCAGGCTGAGGGAGAACATGTCGGCCAGCTGGTGTCGGTCGAGACGAGCCGAACGATAGTCTCCTTCAGGCCAGTGCGCCCCGATATGAACATAGGGCACGGCCTGGTGCTCCGTTGGAATGGATACGAACTCGTCGAAGGCGCTGAAAGAGACGGCGACTACGCCGCGGAAGGTGGCTCCGGATGTGGTGCCACGCTCGATGATCCGTCCGACCTCGGTCGGATCTGCGCGGCGGTCAGCGACCGCGCGGACCACATTTCGCAGCAGATACGACTTGCCGGCGGCATTGCGGCCGATGAGTACGTGAGTGTTCGTCGGTGGCTGCTGGCCAGGAAGCACGGTGAACTCGAGGCTCCGCTCCCATGTCGGGCTCACATTGAATGATCGCTCGGCGGGCTGATACTCGAACTCGTAGGGCGTCACCCGGGCTCCGCCGCGCGCGATACGGCTGAACTGATTCTGCACAACGCTCACCGGAACACCGCGCAGCAGAGACGTGGTGGTCACATCGAGAGTTTCGGCACGCCGCAACAGCGCCGGGTAATAGGCCAGGTCACGCAAAGCCGTGAGTACCTCGACCCGGATGGCCGGTCCGAGGTCGTTCAGATTCTCGTAGTAGGTGTCGTCCACACCGAGGGTGAAGTAACTGCCGTCGAGGATCTCGAACTGAGACGGCAGGTCAGACCAGGCGGTCCAGCCCTCCGGCACGCCGAACCCGCCGACCTTGAGGTTGCCGATAGCGTGCCAGGTACCGGCGTCATCGACAATCTGCAGTTGGAACATCGTGACGTACCCGTAGTCGTTCCACCCGTCTCGCACCAGGAACGCCTGCCGGGGAGATCGCGGCGGATGGACCTGTCCGCGGACGATCTGGGTGAACAGCATGCGGCCTCCAAGGGGCTGCCGTCAGGGAGAATAGGTGGGTCAGGGGCCCGTGATTGCGGGCGTTCCAAGATATCCCGGCACGGCGTAGCCATTCGGAGCACGGCGCGGCACCGGGCCCGACCGGCCTCCGCTGCCGCGACGCACCATCCTCATCCTCGCCATGGGCACCGCGGGGCGCGACATCGCGCCCCGCACTGGGTACCCGGGCAGCTTCACCGCCGCCGCGATCGGCTCCACATTCACCGCCGCCTACTGCTTTGCGGAGCCGGCCGCCGTGAGCCAATTCTGATCAGTTCGTGTATCCGCTTGCGTACGCTTGGTGCAGTCAACTATGCACCGCCGGTTCGACACCTGCGTGACGGTCCCCGTCGCGGCGAGTTCGTCGGAGAGCCGGACCGGCCCGGACCGCACCAGCCGGGTCGGGGATGCGGTGTCGTCGAGCACGAGATAGCGGCGGCCACCCCCGGTGCGCAGCGCCGGCCGTGCGAGTTGCACGGTGCGGACCCGGTTCGCCTTCAGCAGGGGCAGCAGCACCTGCTCAGTGTCGCTGTAGGTGTCCGGGTACTCGTCACCGACCTTGGCGATCGCGACAGTTAGCGCGGACAGCGGGAACGTGCGGCTGGACGCATCGGTCAGCCACCGCACCACCAGCGCGGTCGAGTCCACGCCGGCGCCGACACTCGCCACCACCGGCCCAGTCATGTGGCCGCGTCCGCGTTCGTGCTGGCCGCTGCCGCGGCGTCGCGGAGCAGCTCAAGCGCCCGCCCGGCACCGTACCCGGTGCCGTAGAAGCCCCAGTACGCGTCAAGGTCGCACCACCGTTCCGGTTCGCTGTGCCCGCACACCAGGCAGTGAAGGGCCGGAACGCGCTGCTGGACGAGGACGCCGTAGACGTCGCCGTCGAGCCAGGCCCGCCACTCGGTCTGCTCGGCGGTCAGGTCACAGCCTCCGGTGACGCCGATGTGCGTGCGGTACGCGGCGGTATCGAAGACGAGCACGGTGCAGTCCGGGCCGGTGATCACCGCGACGGTGCTGGTGCCGTGGTGGATGCGCAGGTACCGCGCGAACCGGTCGACGTCGGCGAAGTGCTCGTAGGCGGTCTCGATGCGGTGGCCGTGGGCCGGTTGGTAGACCTCGGCGGCGAGGTGGGCGCGGCCGTCGCGGTCGATCAGCAGCGTCGGGGCGAATGCGTCGCCCCACGGCTGTCCGGCGTCGATGTCGGTGACCAGGACGGCCCGCCATCCGTCGTGGCGCGGGTCGGTGACGATGTCGAGGATGGCGTTCACCGGCCACCGCCGGTCGTGGCGCTGGACGCGGTGTGCAGGATGCTGACGGTGCTGTCGGGCATGCCAGAGCGCCGCAGGGCGGCCGGGAGGGGCGCCGCGTTGCGGTGTTCGAGCACGGACGCCGCTGTCTGGCCGAGTCGGGCGAGCACGTGCTGGCGCGCCTCGACTGCTCCGGTTGCGGCGCACCTGGCTGTGCCGGTGCCGCCACCACCGCTGGCGATACCGCGAAGTGTGCGGTTACTCTGTCGCCGCGGCCACCGCGAACCCGTGCCGGTCGTCGCGGCCGTCATCGTAGCGGACATGGTGTTCACCAGATCGGCGACGACGTCGAGGACCTGCCCGGCGGCGCGCGCGCCTGCGCCGGTGAACCGGTCGGACGCGATCCGGGCGGACGCGAGCGTCACCGGCCCCTGGTGCACCAGCAGCAGAACCCCGCCGTCGCGGGACTCGCCCACGGATGTCGGCTCGACCGTGACTGCCAGGACAGGCGCACGCAGCCGGAGCGCGACGCAGGCCGGCACCAGGACGGCAGCGTCGGTGCCGAAGTCCCGGGCGCCCGGGTCAAGGACCGCAAGAATGCTGGCGAGCTGGTCAAGGTCGTCGGACAGCAGCAGCGTCTCAGGCACGTCGGGGTCCTGCGCCACAAGCTCGCAGAGCTGTCCGAACGTCTCCCGATCCACCGCAGCGACCTCCGCCGTTGCCGTGTCGGGGACACGGGGGCGGCGGGGTCTGCGGGGGTCGTGCGGTCCAACCGCGCCGCCAGCGCGGCGAGCACGACGACCTGCGCGACATCGACCGCAACGACCAGGGCGATGGTGATGGCGATGGTGATGGCAATGCACATGGACAGCTCCAGAAACGGAAGAAGGCCCCACCAGATGGCGGGGGGCGAAGGAGACGAGCACGGACCCGCGAGAGCGGGGCTGGCGATGTTCGGGTCAGGTGGTGGACGAGACTTCGAGGGCTTCGTACGCGCCGGTCGGGTCGAGCAGGCCGGCGGTGAGGGTGTCGCCGCTGGGATACGGCCGAGCCGCGAACACCACCTCGTAGGCGGTGTCCGCGGCAGCGTGGTGGCTGTCGGCGGTGACGTAGAAGACGGGCACCCGGCGGGTCCGCCAGTGGCCGTCGTCCCACGACGCGGTCGCGGTGATCTGGTACAGCCCGGCGACGCGCGCCGTGCCGTGCGGCACGTCGGACGGCAGGTCAGGCGCAAGGGTCAGGATGTCGTCGGCTGACGCGACGAGCCGGGCGCCTTGGGTGGCGATGAGGTCGTGGCAGCCGGCCGACAGCGCCGAGGTGACCGGACCGGGCACCGCGCCGACGGTCCGGCCGGTCTCCGCCGCGGCCCGCGCGACCGTAAGGGTGCCGCCGTGCCGGGCCGCTTCCACGATCACCACCGCCGGGGTGAGCGTGCCGAGCAGCCGCCGCGCCACCGCGGTCCGCGGCAGGGTCGGCTGCGCGCCGGACGGGAACGGCGACACGATCGCGCCGCGGCCGGCGGGCGCGTCCAGGAGCGGGTGCACGGCCGGGTCAGTCCGTTCGGTCGACTCGTCGAGTCCGCGCCCGGCGACCGCCAGCAGCCGCCCGCCTGCCGCGAAGGCTGCCCGTGCGGCGTGGTCGTCGATCCCGAACGGCGATGTGCTGGTCACGACCACTCGCCCGGCTTCGGCTAGGTCGTGTGTCGAAGTCGGGCGTGGGTCTGAGCTGGCCGGACGTGATCGGCCGCGTGTCGGAGATCGACAATGGACGAGGTCTCCGGTAGTTGGTTCATCGACCAAGAAGAACCTGCACCGGAGACCTCGTGGACACCTTAGCGGTGACACGACGGCATGACCTGACCGACGCGCAATGGGCGGCGCTGGAGCCGTTGCTGCCCAAGCCGAAGCGGTCGGGTCGGCCGTCGTTGTTCAGTAAGCGGCAGTTGATCGATGGGATCCGGTGGAGAGTCCGGGTCGGCGCGCCGTGGCGGGACGTGCCGCCCTGTTACGGCTCGTGGCCGGCGGTGGCCGGGCTGTTCCGGCGGTGGCAGCGGGCTGGGGTCTGGGCGCGGCTGCTGACTGCGTTGCAGGCCCTCGCTGATGAGGCCGGGCAGATCACCTGGGACGTGTCGGTGGACTCCACGACCGCTCGGGCGCATCAGCACGCCGCCGGAGCCAGGAAAAGGGGGATCTGCAGGCCGAACCGCCCGGCGGTGTCCGCGACGAGCCAGCCGACCATGCGCTGGGCCGGTCTCGTGGTGGGCTGACCACGAAGGTTCACCTCGGGTGTGAACAGGGGCAGAAACCGCTGTCGCTGGTGTTGACCGCCGGGCAGCGCGGCGACAGCCCGCAGTTCACGGTGGTCCTGGACGGCATCCGGGTACCCAGGTTGCACGGCGGGCGCCCGCGGACCCGCCCGGACCGGGTCCTGGCCGACAAGGCGTACACGTCCCGGGGGAATCGCCGCTACCTGCGCCGCCGCGGGATCAAGGCATGCATCCCGTCCAAGACCGACCAGGACGCCAACCGGCGCAAGCTCGGGTCGAAGGGCGGCCGACCACCGACCTTCGACCCCGAGACCTACAAACAACGCCACGCCGTGGAATGCGGCATCAACCGCCTCAAACGCAACCGCGGCGTCGCCACCAGGTACGACAAGCTCGCCGTGCGATACGAAGCCACCCTCCACATCGCCGCGATCAACGAGTGGCTATGACTTCGACACACGACCTAGCTCCCGGGTCTGCTTCCCATGCGGACCGCCAGGTTTGCGGTACGCCCGCCCGCCCCGGCCGCCGAGCCTCGCGGCCCGGGGCTATTCGCTGTCCAGCACTCATGCCGAACGACCTCGCCGACGACTGCCACTTGCCGGGAGGGTCCAGAATGGGGCCATGACGTCCCAGGATCCCGGCCCGGTGTTGTCACAGCACAGCGGCATGGTCGCCGCATCGGCCGGCCGGGTGCGCGAGCTCGTCCTTGCGGTCCCGACCGGCGAGTTCAGCGGCGCTGAGGTGCCGCTGGTCATCGGCGGGCAGGGTGATCGCCGGGTGCTGATCACCGGCGGACCCGAGGTGTTCCGCGCGATCCTCACCGGCATCCCGATGACGATCGAAGTCGACCAGGACGCCGGCTGGGTGCAGGCCCGCGGCGAGTGGTGGTGGTGCGGCCGGTTCAGCGTGGAGGAGGACAGCTCCGGCCACACCCTTGTGCGCCAGCAGACCTTCAACTGCGCCGCCGGCCTAGCCGGCAGGCTCGTGCCGTTCACGGTCGGGCGTGGACACCGGCAGGCCGGCGAGCAGGCCCTGCGCCGCCTGCTCGACGACCTAGCCCAGCGTCTGGACTGCAAGACCTGGCTGCTGCCGGACCGCTGACCGGAGACCTCGCCCTTTATCGATCAATGACGTGCGTGACTTCTACCGCCGCTGACGACTTCGATACACGCTCTAGGGCGGCGGCGATTTCGGCGGCGAGGTGGGCGCCGTACGCGGTGCAGGCCCGCGCGCCGGTCACGGTCGTCGCCCGCCGCAGCAGCGACGCGACATCCCGGTCGCCGCGTACCCACAGGCACGGCACGTCGACCGCGCCCGTCCCTGCCGGCCATCCGGCATCTCCGGGGACCAGCATGCTCAGCCCTGAGCGGTGCGCGGCATCACGGATCTGCCGCCCGGCGGCGACCGCATCTTCTGGCACCGGGCCGTGCCCGTCTTCGGCGGCCGGGGTGTCATCCTCCCGGCGGGGGAAGACCCAGCTGTCGTCGGGTATGCCGTTGGCGAGTGCGGCACCGCGCAGCTCAATTGGGAGTTCGCCGCCCACGTACCGCGACAGCAACGCCCGCACCGAACGGACCTCATCTTCGACGGCAGAGTCGGGCATCAGGAACCTCCGCAGGGTTGATACGACGGGCTCGCACCGCGCTGGGGCGGTCCGGGCCGGGGACGGTCACGTGGTGCCTGGGCGGGCGCCGACCGGGGTCAAGCCAGGTCGGCAGCCCCCGCGCCGAGGATCGGCGCACGGAGCGCAGCGTTTCCGGCGCTGCGCTGCACGCCGGACGGGTCCGCCGAGCCGGGCGCGGGGCGCCCGCCGGGCGGCTTGACGACGGCAAGACCGGGCAGGACCGTGCCGGCTCCCCGGTCCGGCCGCGACGGTGGTGGGAACGGTCAGGTCGCCGGACCTCCCGGCGGCTCGGCGTTCAGGATGGCGAGCAGGGCCCCGGCCCGGTTCGTGGCGATCGGCACGCCGGCGTCGCGTAAGCGACTGCTGAGGGCAGCTCTGGACACGGCGATGCCATGCTCGGCGAGTTCGTCGCGGATCTGCCGCCCGACTGGCAGCAGGTCCGACACGTCCAGGTCCGCGGCACGGCGCCGACGCCCGTGCGGCCGGTCCACCGGGGGCACGGTCCGCATGCCGTCGGATGGGCGGTCCGAGGTCGCGGCCTTTGGCCCGGCGGGAGGACCGTACTGGTCCGGCTGGCCGCCGGGGAGGTCCAGTGGTGCGTGGTCGACCTCGTCCGCGCTCTGGTCCGGCTGATGCGGCGGCTGCGGTGTCCGGTCCGGGTCCGATCCGGACATCCCGCTGGTCACGCAGGCGGCTGACCGAGGCGCGGTGAGGTCACGGCCGGCAGCCGCGACGGCAGCGGCGGGCGATGGAGCGCCAGTCGCCGGTCCGTTCCCACGGTCGGCGGGGTCCCGGTCCGCCGGCAGCGGGCGGACGGGTCGGGGGCTGCCGTGTTGGGCTAACCAGGTCAGTGAGGTCAGAGCCGCGCCGGTGTCACCGCGTCGGACCGCGGCCCGGACGGCGCGGCGAGCCAGTCGGCGGACCTCGGCCTGGACCGCGGCCCGGTCGCCGGCGAGGCCCCGTTCGGTCCGTTCGGTTTCAGCGAGGTCCAACAGGTGGCGGCTGCGGGGACTGACCCGGTCGCGGATGTCGAGGGACCAGGCTGCGGCGGTCGAGCGCGGGTAGCGCAGCCAGCGCCGCCAACCGAAGGTGGCGGGAGGGTCGGGCAGCAGTTGCCGGGCGCGGAGCTCGGCGCGGTGCTTCGCGCCGGACCGGATCTCCCACACGACGATCCCGGCGGCGGACAGCACGGCGAGGAGCGCGGCGCCGGTGCGGGTGGTGTGCGCATGCCCGGCGTAGTTGATGCCGGCGGCGAGCCCGGCGCAGGCCCAGGTGAGGGCTCGTGGGGTGCGGGCCGCCTCGCCGTGCAGGCGTAGCCGCTGCGCGGTCAGCGCCATGACGAGGGCCAGCCCTTCGATCGCCGCGGCGATGACGATCCCGACCGGCAGCGGCCAGCCCCGGCTCGTCGCTGCGGTGACCTGCCCGTACACCGCGCCGCCGACGGCGAGGGCGTAGATGCCTGCGGCGTACACGGCGTCGCCGTGTGTGCGGGCGTAGCGAGCCGTGGTGCTGACGCGCTGCAGGACGGCGGCACGGCGTTGCCGGCGCGTGTCGCGGCGAGCGTCGCGGCGGGCACGGGCTTCGTCGGCGGTGCGAAGCCGGTCGGTCCGGGCCTGGGCGGCGAGGCGCTGCCGCTGCTCGGCCAGGTGCAGCTCGCGGGCGGCAGCGGCGTCGGCGGCCTCGATCTGGGCCAGGGTCGCGGCGCGGTTCTGTTCGGCAGCGGCGAGCATGCGCGCCGCCCGTGGGTCGTGTGCCAGGTGGGTCGCCGCATCGGCGTGGCTGGTGGTGGGGCTCACGCGGCCCCACTCGTGCGGTGTGATGCCGCGGCGGCAGCGCCGCGGTGGGGATGGTGGGACATTCGTTCTCCTGACATGCAAAAACGCCCGCTGAATGGCGGGCGTCGGTGGTCGTCTGGACGGCGGTGGCCGGGCAACGCGGGTGGGTTCATGCGTCGTCGTCCGGATGTGCGACGTTGCGGAAGAGCACCGCGAGCGTGGTGGGGCCGGCGTCGGCGTCCAACGCGCGGCCGAGTTCGCGGAGCGGGGCGATTGAGCGGTGGTGCGCGGGCCGTCCGGCATTTCCGGCAGACGGCACGGGCACGGAGGTGGGTGCCCGGTACTGCGTGGCGCGACGGCGCTGGGCGGTACGCAGGCCGGTGATGAACGCCTCGGCGTGCTGGCGGGTGCGGAACGTCTGGCGGTGGCGGCGTTGCCGCGAATCGGTCCAGGTGACCGTGCTGCGGCCGTCGGGGCGGATGCGGCAGGTGGGACCGGGCATGATCGAGGTCCTTTCCGGGGTGATGGTGTTCAGGAGGTTCCGAGACGGTGACGGTGGCGGCGGCGCTGCGTGCTACGGTCGGGGTGCGGACCTGCCCCACGCCTGTGGATCGGCAGGTCCGGCCATGTTTCAGGCGGCTTCCGGCCACACCGACTCGTCAGCTGCCGGAACATCGGCTGCCGCAGCGGCGGCGGGCTCAGTGGGCGCGGCGGGCTCGGCGTCGCCGCCGGTGGCCGTACGTTTCGTTCGGGTTTTGAGCGGGCTCATGGCGATGTCGATGGCGGTCCGGCCGCGGTCCGGGGCGTCGGGCATGAGGTGGCGGTAGTACTCATAGGTGACCTCGACGTTGCCGTGGCCGAGCCATTCACACACGTCGGTGATCGGCACACCGTTGCTGAGCATGGATGAGGCGAAGAAGTGCCGCAGGGCGTGCGTCTTGGCCAGGACGAGGACGAGGTTGGCCTGCTGCAGGGCGGGCAGCCACACCCGGTTGCGGAAGTAGTACTGGTACAGCAGCCCGGTGCGGGTGTGGTTGGGGAACAGCAGTTGGTCCGGCCCGCACGTGCCGTGGGTCTTGAGGTGCCAGCGGAGCACGTCGGCGACGATCTTCGGGAGCGGCGCAGTTCGGCCCGGGGACTCCGGGTCGCGGTGTTTGGTGTAGCGCTTGAGCTGGACGCGGGCGTTCTTGCCGCTGTCGGTTTCACCGTCCTCGGTGATCTGCCGGTCGACGTGCAGCAGCTTCTTGCGGAAGTCGATCTGGTCCAGGCACAGGCCCATCGCTTCGCCGATGCGCAGGCCGCAGCCGGCCATCAGCCAGATCATCGCGACGTAGCGGGGGTCGAACGCGTCGATGAGCGCCTCGACCTCGGCCAGGGAGGGCACGACGACCTTCTCCTTGACCCGGCGGCGGACGTTGGCGCGCCGGCCGGGCAGTTTGGCGCCCTTGGCGGGGTTGCGGCCGAGTTCCTGGTTGGCGACCGCCCACTGCAACGCCGAGGACAGGAACCCGAACCGGGTCTGGATGGTCTGCGGTTTGTAGTGCTTGGTGTCCTGCATCCACAGGATCCATTCCTGGATCTGGGCGAGTTTGAGCGATCCGATCGTGCGGTCCTGGAAGAACGGCAGGATTGCCTGGTTGAGCATGCTGCGGTACGTCCGAACGCTGGAGTTCTCCAGGCCGCGGCTGGTCGCCCACCGTTCGAACAACGCCGCGACCGTCTCGGCGCCGCGTTCGGCCTCGATGTAGACACCGGTGAGCAGGTCTCGTTCGATCTTGGCGCGGAACACGTCGGCGTCACGTTTGAGGCGGAAGGTCCGCTGCCGCTGCCGCTTGCTGGGGTCACGCCAGAAACAGGTGAAGCCGGGACCGTCGCTGCTGGGTTTGACCCATGCACGTGCCATGCGTTGCTCCTTGCTGTACCGCCGGGCACCGGGCCGAGGCGCGTGTCATCGCCCCGGCACGCCGGGGCGGCGGCCGGGTCGCGGACAGGGGTGATCGCCCCGGCTGCCGGACACGGCAGCGGGTTACGGGTATGGGGTATCGGCCGCGGACGCCACTCGGCGCCCCGGTGGATGGATACGAGGTATCGGCTCGCGTGCCGGTCCGGCGTCACGAGCTGGGTGTTGATCGGTCTAGCAAGGGGTCAGCGCGGACGGCTGGCCGCGCTGCGGTTCGTGGCTATTCCAGGCGGCTGAGGAAGCCGTCGATCGTGGCGAGCAGGTCCTGCGTCGACGCGCCCGAGGTGATGGCGTCACGGACTTCACCGAGGACGTCGTGGACCTGCTTGCGGGTCTTGCGATGGATCTCTTCGCTGTCGGCGAAGAACCCGTCGAACGCCGCCGTGGCTTTCGCCAGGAACTCCGCTCGCAGCTGCTGCGACAGCGGCCGTTCGCCACCTCCCGGGATCTCGGCGGCGACGGCGGCGTAGTGGTGCCCGTCAGTGCCCTCGAGAGCCTCCTGGCCGCGCATCCAGCGCAGGAACCGCGCCGGGTCGACCACGACACCGGGCGCCACCTGGACCGGGCCGGACGCGGCGACCAGCAGCGCCTCCGGCGGCACGTCGAGGACGTAGGCGAGCCGGATGAGCTCGTCGACGGTGGTCGCGGTCTGCCGGCGCCCGGCCTCGATATTCATCAGCACCGTCGCCGACATCGCTGGGTCGTCGTACAGCTCAGCGGTCCGGGTCGGGTTGAGCTTGCGGCGCTTGCGCAGCTCCTTCAGCCGCTCCCGGACCACCTCGCCCAGCGTCCGCGGCGCACCCTCCACCTGCCCACTTGTCATGTTCGTAAGTTTTACTCGCGCCCTTGACAAAGATCAAGCCCTCCAGCCACGCTCGCTTTCCACAGACGTAAGCAAGTGCGAATCACTTGCTGAATCAGAAAGTAGGCGACTTGGCGGACGAGGTGAAGGGGTTGTGGTCGCACGAACAGGCTGCGGCCTACCTCGGCATCACCGAACAGACCCTGCACTACATGAACTACAAGGGCGAAGGCCCCAAGTCGTACAAGGTCGGTAAATACCGCCGGTACCGGCAGCGCGAGATTGACGCGTGGCTGGAGACCCGCAGCAGCCAACGGTGACCTGCACCACATCACATCCCATTTGTCCAGAACGTACGACCAGTTGGAGCACACCCCCCGGTCATGGTCACCACATGTAACTTCGCCGTGTTCTACGTCGACGACTCCGGCAGCGAAAACGCCGGCTACACCACGTTCACCTGGATCCGGGTCAACCCCGCCCACTGGGCTGCGGCGACCAGTCGGTGGCTGGGCTTCCGCGCAACACTTCGCCAGCGCCACGGCATCCCGGCCTCGGTCCGGCTACACGCCACCGAACTCGCCGGCGGTCGTGGCCGCACCGCCCACGAGCACGCCTGGCGCCCCGGCAGAACCGGCCTGGCCATCATCCGCGCCGGCCTCGACGCGATCGCCACGCTGCCCGGGATCACGATCGGCACCGCCTACCGGCGCACCACCGCCCGCGGCCGTGCCTTCGAAGCCGACAAGCAGAGCCTGTACCAGCGGTTGACCGCCACGCTCAACACCGCCCTGGACGACGAGGACGCCTACGGCACCGTCGTGATGGACGGCGACGGCACCAACACCGGCTACACCCAAGGACACCGCAGCCTCCCCCGCCAGGGGCGCCGCCTCATTGAGGACCCGTTCTTCCGCCACGCCAGTGCCAGCCAATGGGTCCAAATCGCCGACTTCGCCGCCTGGAGCGCCTACCGCTCCCTGAACGCCACCGAGCGCCGGGCCAGAACCGCGTCCTGGTACGAGCAGATCCTCGGCCGCCTCGACGTCAACGGCGGCCCGATCCCACTGTGAACAGCGCTCGCTCATCGTCCAGCGGCCCGACGGCGGCACCGCCAGGCAGCGCGGCCGGCCCGGACCTGACTTTGCATCTGCCCCCGTCCCCCAGCCCGTCGCGCGCGTAACGCTCGTCGGCCCGCAGCACGCCGAGCCGTCGATGCGAACTCGCGCGACATGATGCTGGTGCTGTGCGACCACTCGGGGCGACGACCCGAATCGATCACTTCGCCAGGTGGGCAATGTCTGGCGCCAAGGATGATCCGGGCAATCCACCCCACCCGGTCGTCCATCGCCACCCCCAGATCTGCTCGTCAGACAGGACCGGCGCCATCGAGGCCGGTTCCGTCAACAGGTCCCAACGCTCCGCGTATGGCTTCCAGACACGCACGTTAACCCAGGGCTGCTCGACAGGCGTGTTGCGCTGCCCGACCGGAATGCTCGGATCGGTCAGCCAGTCCTGATGCACGATCCACACGACCGCAGCGACATGTTCGCGAGCAACGATAAGGGTACGCGGCGCCGCCCACGGCTCAGTTGCCGGAAGCTCCACGAACGAAAACCACTCCCGCTCTGGCACCGCAATCTGCTGCGCCATCGTGTTGACCAGCTAGTTCGTTACCGCGCTCCGGCGGGTCGCAATCTTGACCTGCAACTCGACCATCCAGCGAGGCGGCTGCATCTGCACTGCCAGCACATTGGTGCGTTTCAGACCGTCCCTGGTCAACGCCGCCGCCCAACCCAGCCGGTCAAGGACCGCGCACGCCCAATGCTCACCGGCTGACTTTTGGCATCTTCGGTATCGGTTACCGCGTCACCATGCTCAACGCAACGGCAACGGACAACCCCGCACGGCCGCCCCACAGAACCAGCAGACCGACGTCGGCTCCGTGTCTCACCCCTCGGCCGCCGCCTTCATGGCCCGGCGCCCAGTCGGGCTTATGCGAGTACGGCCCCCATGCTGGGTGAGCACGGTGTTGCAGCGCTCACCGGGAACGACCTGGTGAGCGCTGCAGGTGTTTGCCGCGAGACACATGACTTCGACCACCGCATCGATCAGCGCTGGTGACCGACCATCAGCAAGGTACACGACCCGGAAGACCGCGATCGTGACGCTGCCTGCCGATGCTGCGAGATTCACTGGCGCCGGACGCAGCTAGAACACGACAACGACGGGCTGGCCGCCGACGTGATCAAGGACTTGGCGCATGACCCTGTCCCGCTCGTGGCTGCTCGACCAACTGGTTGCGTACCGCCCGTCGCGTACGACGCGGACCACCCAGCCGTGCGACTCTGGAAGGATCAGGTGAACGCAGTTCGCGTAGTAGTCGCTACCACCGATTACCACGACCGGGCCCTGGCCCATCCGGGCAAGAGCCGCTGTCAGCAACTGGGCGAGCGCGCGCCTGGCCTCAGCCGCGTTCTCGCCCTGCACCCGCCATGCGCCGTGGACGTCGGCGGGGCCGACATCGAGTTCGGCGTGCCACGGCGCCAATCGCCGGGACGGACGGGTGAGCAGAATCGGCAGCCGGACGGTGGACTGTTGTTGACGGTCGCCGTTCACACCTTCACCCGCCCGATCCGCACCCGCCCGATCCGGCCTTTCGCTGTCGGGTGGCCTACGCGGCCGACCATGTCGCCCTGTGGACCCGACGGGCGGGGAATCACCATCCGTGATCTGACAGTGACCGCTCTACCTCCGACCATCTGGATGGGATGAAGATCGCTGCTGAGCATGCTGGATGTTCTCCTCACTATGGATGGCATCGCGTCAGCGCACGCAGGGCTGCGATACTGGCCTGCGCCTGCAGGCGTACCGAGGGTGGTGAAGTAGCCGGGGGGCGTGTCACCGTCGGCCGCGCTGACCGCGCCGCCAACCGACCCACGCCCGCAGCCGGGCAAGGGAACGCAGCCGGCATGAGCTGTCCTTGCCACGGCAACGGTCTGCAGAGGCGGCACCGGCAGGGCGGCGGGGCGGCGCGCCCTTGCCGGACCAGGGCGGGGCCGGTACAAGGCGCAGAAGGCAGCGCGGCCGGCGAGACGGCCGAGACTCGAACCCACTCGACCGCCGACATGCGGCAGAACTACATGCCGCTGCCTGCAACCGTTCGGGACCAAAGGGTCCGCACAGGGGCATGTCCGGGCCGGTCCACCCGGAAATGTCGGTGGGTCCCGGTAAGCTTCTGCAGGCTATCGAGGTGGAGGTAGTCGATGCGGCTTGAAGATCTTGCGTCCGGCGTCCGGGTCGCCGGCGTGGTGCCGGGCGAGACGGTCTCCGTGGTCGCCGTGCAATGGCACGGCTCCGACGCCTTGGAGCTCACGTACAAGACGCTCGGGGGCAAGCTGCGTCAGCAGGTCTTGTTCCGGGCCGACGAAGACCGTCTGGACCTGTCCGACGCGGGCAGCCGGCCGTTCGACGGCGACGCTGCACAGTTCCGGCTGGTTGCCGAGGCGCAACGGATCTCGCTGGCCGGCTTGTTCGACCCGATGCTCGCCGCGGCCACCAGTGACGTCCGCCCGCTGCCGCATCAGATCAGGGCCGTCTACGGTGAGATGCTCGATCGGACACCACTGCGGTTCCTGCTCGCCGACGACCCGGGCGCGGGGAAAACCATCATGGCGGGCCTCTACATCAAGGAGCTCCTGCTTCGCGACGACGTCAGGCGATGCCTGATCGTTGCCCCCGGGGGCCTGGTCGAGCAGTGGCAGGACGAGTTGTTCTTCAAGTTCGGGCTGCGCTTCGAGATCCTCGCCACGTCGATGGTGGAGGCAGCACTTGGAGCAACCGTCTTTGAGCGGCATCCGCTGCTGATCGCCCGGATGGACCAGATGGCGCGCAACGCGGACCTGCTGGCGCAGCTCGGCGATGCCGAGTTCGACCTGGTGGTCGTGGACGAGGCGCACCGGATGGGAGCGCGCTACTTCGGTAACAAGGTCACCAAGACGCGTCGCTTCCAGCTCGGTGAGACATTACGGGATCGCACGCGGCATTTCCTGCTCATGACCGCGACCCCGCACGCAGGCAAGGAGGAAGACTTCCAGCTGTTCCTGACGTTGCTCGACCGGGATGGCTTTGAAGGCCGACTGCGGGCAGGAGGGCAACGACCGGACACAACCGGGCTGATGCGCCGCATGGTGAAGGAGGATCTGCTCACCTTCGACGGCAAGCCGCTGTTTCCGGAGCGCATCGCACAAACCGTGCCCTACGACCTGACCGCTGAGGAACAGCGCCTCTACGAGCGGGTGACCGCATACGTCCGGGATGGCATGAACCGGGCTGAGCGGCTTGATGACAAACGCCGCAACACGGTCGGGTTCGCCTTGACAGTGCTACAGCGACGTCTGGCCTCCAGCCCTGAGGCGATCTACCAGTCACTCGTCCGCCGCGCCGAACGCCTCCGCGGCCGACGCGACGACCTGGTCCTGGGCCGTGGCGTCACCGATGAACCGGCCCCGATCGACCCGGACGCGTGGGACGACGACGAGCACAGCGCGGAGGAGGTCGAGCGGATCGAAGAGGAGTTGCTCGACGCGGCAACGGCGGCCCGGACGGTCGAGGAACTCACCGCAGAGCTGGCCGACCTCGACCGGCTCATCGAGGTCGCCCGGCGGGTCCGCAACCTCGACACCGACCGCAAGTGGGTCGAGCTGCGACAAATCCTGGAAGACAACGACCTCATCGGCTCCGCGGCCGAGAACCCACGCAAGCTGATCATCTTCACCGAGCACCGCGACACCCTCAACTACCTGGCCCGCAAGATCCGGTCGCTATTCGGCAGACAGCAGACGGTGCAGACGATCCACGGCGGGGTCCGCCGCAACGACCGGCGAGCCGTCACTGAGGAGTTCACGAAGAACCCGGTATGCCAGATCCTGCTGGCCACCGACGCTGCCGGTGAAGGCCTCAACCTCCAGGTCGCCCATCTGATGGTCAACTACGACCTGCCGTGGAACCCGAACCGCATCGAGCAGCGGTTCGGGCGGATTCACCGCATCGGGCAGACGGAAGTGTGTCGGCTGTGGAACCTGGTGGCGGCGAACACCAGGGAAGGCGAGGTGTTCACGCAGCTGTTGTTCAAGGTCGAAGAGCAGCGCAAGGCGTACGGCGGCAAGGTCTTCGACGTCCTTGGTGCCGCCTTCGACGAGACACCGCTGCGCGACCTGCTGATCGAAGCCATCCGCTATGGCGACCTGCCCGAAACCCGGGCCAGGATGCAGAAGGTCATCGACGAGTCCGTCGCCCACGGGCTCAAGGAACTGCTCGAGGAGCGGGCACTGGCCCACGACACCATGTCGCAGGCCGACCTAGCCCGCATCCAGCGGCTCATGGAGGAAGCCCGGGCCCGCCGGCTGCAGCCGCACTACATCGAATGGGCGTTCCGCCACGCCTTCCAGCGGCTAGGCGGCCGCCTTGCGCGCCGCGAACGCGGACGCCAGGAGATCACGCACGTCCCCGCCGCGATCCGCGCTGTCACGAAGTTCGGACCGATCGCGACTCGTTATGAACGGGTCTGCTTCGATCTTCGGCACGTCGAACTCGACGGCAGGCCACGAGCGGACCTGCTCGCCCCCGGGCACCCGTTGCACGACGCTGTCGCCGAGCTGACCATCAGCCAGTTACGACCTGTCCTCGAGCGTGGAACCGTGCTCGTGTCGCCGAACGTCGAAGCGCCCACCCTGCTCGTCGGCGTGGTCGAAGACGTCGTCGACGGTACGGGCGCCTCAGTCGCGCGGCGGTTCGGGTACGCCTACGTCGATCCGGCCGGCCAGGTCAGACCTGCCGGTCCCGCCCCGTACCTCGATTGCGTCGCCGCACCACGCGCGACCGCTGCGGCTGCCGCAACCAGGCTAGCGTGGCTCAATGACGCCGAGGCGCGGGCGCGCACCTGGATCATCGGTCATCAGTTGCAGGAGTACCTCGCCGAGGTCGGACCCCGCAGGATTGCGGAGGTCGAACGGATTCGTAACCGTGTCGACCAGCGCCTGGCGACCGAATCGAACCGGCTCATCGGTGAGGCGATGGCGGCACAGGAAAAGGAACGCGCAGGGACGAAGCCGAGGGAGAGCTCGGACAGTCTTACCCGCAAGGCCGAGGATCTCATGGCCCGGCGCACGAGCCGGCTCGCGGTCCTCGCCCAGCAGGCGCAGCTCGCCACGAAACCGCCAAGGATCATGACGGCCGCGCTGGTGCTTCCACTGACCGCGGTCGGTGACAAGCTCGCGCCGGACGCACCGATGCACGCCAAGGAGACGAAAGAGGTCGAACGGCGAGGCATTGACCTCGTGCTGGCGACCGAACATGCGCTCGGCCGGGACGCCCAAGAGCAGGCCTTCAACAATCCCGGCTACGACGTGCTGTCCATTCCCGCCGACGGTGGCCCGTCTATCCGTATCGAGGTCAAGGCACGCATCGAGGGATCCGACGACTTCTACGCCACTCACAACGAGGTCATCACCGGTAAGAACGCCGTGCCGCACTACCGGCTCGCCCTCGTCACGGTCAGTAAGGCCGGCCCCGAACATGACGAGGTACGGTACGTTGCCGACCCGTTCGCCGGCGTTGAGTTCGGTGACCTCGCCACGACCGGCGTGCGCGCCAACTGGGCGAGAACGTGGGCCGCCGGCACCGCACCCTTCTGAACCAGAGGCAAGAGGAAGTTGATGAAGCGCAAGCTGATCGAGGTCGCGCTCCCGCTGGAAGCGATCAACCGAGAGTCGGCGAGGGAGAAGTCGATCCGTCACGGCCACCCGTCCACCCTGCATCTGTGGTGGGCACGCCGGCCGCTGGCCGCAGCGCGCGCAGTCCTCTTCGCCCAGCTTGTCGACGACCCGTCAGCACATCCGGACAGGTTCCCGACCGATCAGGAGCAGCGCGCGGAGCGCGAGCGGCTGCACCGGATCATCGAGCGTCTGGTGGTGTGGGAAGACATCCGGGACGAAGATCTGTTGCGCGACGCGCACGCCGAGATCATGCAATCCTGCGACGGAGAACCTCCGGCGATCCTCGACCCGTTCGCCGGTGGCGCCACCATCCCGCTCGAGGCGCAACGGCTGGGCCTTAAGGCACGCGCCTCCGACCTCAACCCTGTCGCTGTGCTGATCAACAAGGCGCTCATCGAGTTGCCTCCGAAATTCCGTGACCGGAAACCCGTGTTCCCCGGCCTTGCGGAGTCGCAGCTCCGACCGTGGATGCGAGCGCAGGGCTTGGCGGCGGACGTTCAGGCGTACGGAACATGGATACGGAACGAGGCCGAGAAGCGGATCGGCCACCTGTACCCGAAGGTCGTGTCGTCAGAGGGCGTCACGGCGACGGCGATTGCGTGGATCTGGGCGCGCACCATCACGTGCACCAACCCGGCATGTGGCATTACCATGCCACTGGTCCGTACATGGTGGCTGGGTAAGAAGCAGGGCAAAGAGGCGTACATCGTCCCTTCGGTCGTCAAGGACGATGCGCATCCCTCTGGTCTGCGCGTTCGGTTCGGCGTGGTTCATGACAAGCGGCAGGCGCCGACGGCGAGCAATGACGGCACCGTGTCCGGACGGGCAGGAGCGGTCTGCGTGTCCTGCGACGCTTTGGCGCCGATGGCGTACATCCGTAAGGAGTTCAAGGAAGGCCGGGGCGGTGCCACCCTGATGGCCGTGGTCGCCGAAGGCCACCGCCGACGCATCTACAACGCTCCGGATGTCACGCACGCGGCCGCCGCCCAGATCGACCCACCGGACGATGTTCCTGATGGCGTGATCGCGAGCAATCCTCGCTGGTTCTCCCCGCCTGCGTACGGGTTGACGCACTTCTCTGATCTGTTCACCAACCGGCAACTCGTCGCGCTTACCACGTTCAGCGATCTTGTCGTTGAGGCCCGCCAGCTGGTGCTTCAGGACGCGATGGCGGGAGGTATGCAGGAAGGCGATCGCCTGGAGTCCGGCGGTGTCGACGCTGCCGCTTATGCCGACGCCGTCGCGACGTATCTGGGCTGCGCCGTCAGCAGGGTGGCGGATTACGGTTCCACGATCGCAACGTGGATGCCGGACCCGAAGAACGAGGGGCTTCGCAACACGTTCGCTCGGCAGGCGCTGCCTATGACGTGGGACTTCGCGGAGGCAAACCCCTTCTCCGACGCTTCGGGCAACTTCAACTTCATGCTCCGCGGCGTCGTGCGGGTGATTGAACGGCTGGACGGCGCCATCCCGGCTGTCGTGCATCAGGCGGACGCCGTCGAGGCGGTCTCACAGCCCGCGGTGATCTCAACCGATCCCCCGTACTACGACAACATCGGGTATTCGGACCTGTCGGACTACTTCTACGTATGGCTGCGCCGCTCGCTGCGAGCGATCCACCCGAGGCTGCTGAGCACGATGCTGGTGCCGAAGGCGAAGGAGCTGGTGGCCAACCCGTACCGGCAGGACGGCAAGGACGGCGCGAAGAAGTTCTTCGAGGACGGATTCCGTAGTGTTTTCGCCAATGCGCGGGTTAACGCGCATGCGGACTTCCCGATCACCGTGTGGTATGCATTCAAACAGTCCGACGTGTCGGATGAGGGCACCGTCTCCTCGGGGTGGGAGACGCTGCTCGACGGCATGGTCAGCGGCGGCTGGACGATCACCGCGACGTGGCCGAGCAGAAGCGAGCGCGGCGGCAGGATGATCAGTATCGGCACGAACGCCCTGGCATCCTCAATCGTGCTGGCGCTGCGCCCCAGGCCTGCGAACGCACCCACCACGGATCGGCGCGGCTTCACCGCCGCGCTGCAGCGGGAGCTGCCCGACGCCCTACGCAAGCTTCAGCAGGGCGCAATCGCCCCGGTCGACTTCCCACAGGCGGCGATCGGGCCAGGCATGGCCGTGTTCAGCCGGTACGCGAAGGTGCTCGAGCCGGACGGTTCGCCGATGGCGGTACGGTCGGCGTTGGCCCGAATCAACGAAATCCTGGACCAGGTGCTGAACGAGCAGGAGGGCGACTTCGACGCGACGACCCGGTTCGCGATCGCCTGGTACCGGCAGTATGGCTACACAACGGGAGGATTCGGCGACGCGGACAATCTCGCACGCGCCCGCAACACGTCCGTTGAGCGGATGGACCGTGCCGGCATCCTGATCAGCCGGGCCGGAAAGGTCGCGCTCATCAAGCCAGCCGACACACCCGAGGACTACGACGTGGTCGGCGACGAACATCCATCGGTGTGGGAGAGCCTGCACCACACGATTCGGACCCTGGAGTCGGAGGGCGTCCCGGCGGCTGGCGCGTTCCTGTCTGCTGCGCAGCGCCGCGCCGACGGCACCGTGGACCCGGACCTCATCAAGGAGCTGGCGTTCCTGCTGTTCTCCATCGCTGAACGGAACGGCTGGGCTAAAGACGCCATCGCGTTCAACACAGTCGCGCAGTCGTGGGGCGACGTGGTCGACGCGGCGAGGACGGCACCAGCTCCACACGTGCAGGGTGAACTTGACTTCACCGACGCCGAGCTGTGATGTCGTCACGTACGGATACACTCCTGCCGCGATCGGTGACAAGACCGGCATCATTGAACTCTCGTTGAACACCCGGGCAGATCAAGGAGAAAGCAACGCTCATGGCGACCAGTAACCGCGATCGCATCGGAGAGATGTTCGACGTCCTCGCTCCAGCGCTGAACCGGTTCATCGCCCGGGCCGTCGAACCCGAGCTGCCGGATGGCGCCGGATGGGTGCGGATCGTCGCCGCAGTCGACAACACGATGGACCGTGAGCACAATCCAGACGACCCGTATCTGCAGTTGAAGCTGCTGTCCCAGAACTACACCGGGCGGTTCAAGAAGGGCTGGTACCCGTTCCGGGGACAGCTGAATCGGCTCCACGAGGCCTATGCGGGCGAGTTGTTCGACGTCCGTAACGCGTGGGCGCACATGAAGTCGTTCACCGATGATGACGCCTACCGCGCGCTGGACACGGCCGAGCGTCTCGCGAACGCGATCGGCGCTGGAGACGCCGCGGTGCGGATCGAGCGCATCAGGCTCAACCTGCGCCGCGTCACCGCTGATAAGGACGACCGCAGGACCCTCAAGACCGCCGCCGAGACGGCAGAGTCGACGGGGCTGAAACCGTGGCGTGAAGTGCTCCGGCCACACGACGACGTCGCAACGGGCAATTTCCAAGCTTCGGAGTTCGCCGCTGACCTGTTCAAGGTGGCGCAGGGCGCAGCTGCCAACGACTACGCCGACCCAGTGCAGTTCTTCGCCCGTACGTATCTCACGGAAGGGTTGCGGGACCTCGTCCAGCGTGCCGTGCGACGGCTCCGCGGCGACGACAACGCCTCACCAGTAATCAACCTGCAGACCAACTTCGGCGGCGGCAAGACCCACTCCATGCTGGCCCTGTGGCATCTCGCGGGCGGCACCGAACTGACAGCGCTGCCACAGGAGACGCAGGACCTGCTCGGCCCGCTTGGCTATGAGCAGATCACCAACGCCAGACGGGTCGCGATCGTCGGCAACCACTTCGCCCCGACCGGCGAGGTCAAGACGGACGGCACGATCGTTCGCACGCTGTGGGGCGAACTCGCGTGGCAGCTCGGCGGGGCACCGTCGTACGCGCTCGTCGCCGACGCCGACCGGGCCGGCACCAACCCCGGTCGAGCGCTGCACGACCTCCTCGCCGCCCACGCCCCGGCCGTGATCCTCATCGACGAGTGGGTGGCGTACGCCCGGCAACTGCCCGACGATCCCGACGACGCCGCGGCAGCGGGCATCACCGGCGGCACCTTCGACACTCAGTTCACGTTCGCCCAGTCCCTGACCGAGGCAGCGAAGTCGACCAAGGGCGTGCTGCTGGCGATCTCTATCCCGGCGGCAGAGACCGGCGACGACCCCGACGAGCCGGTCGCCGGCAATGTCGAAGAGGTCGGCGGCCGCCGAGGGCTGGACGCACTGCAGAGGTTGCAGAACGTCGTACGCCGGGTCGCTGACCAGTGGCGGCCCGCCTCATCGGACGAGGCATACCACATCGTCCGGCAGCGCCTATTCGTCACGCCGGACGCGGCGGCGCTGGCATCGATCCGAGCGGCCGCCCGAGCGTTCGTCGAGTTCTACCGCAGATATGCCGACGAGTTCCCGCGAGAGGCCCGAGACTCAGACTACGAGGACCGGATCAAGCGGACGTTCCCGATCCATCCCGAACTGTTCGACCGGCTCTACGAGGACTGGTCCAGCCTCGAGCGGTTCCAGCGGACCCGCGGCGTCCTGCGTCTGATGAACACTGTGATCCATGCCCTGTGGGTCGGCGAGGACAGCGGCCCGCTGATCATGCCGGGCTCGATACCGATCGCAGCGTCGTCGGTGAACTCGGAACTGACGCAGTATCTGCAGGACTCCTGGAAAGCGGTCATCGACGCCGACGTCGACGGCCCGAACGCAGAACCCACCAAGATCGACCATGAGAAGCCGTTGCTGCAGAGCCGCCGGGTCACCAAACGGCTGGCCCGAACCGTCTTCTTCGGCGCCGCCCCGACTCTCGGCTCAGCACACAAGGGCCTGGAACGGCAGCGCGTGTTCCTCGGCACCGCCATACCCGGTGACATCCCAGGCAACTTCCACTCCGCCCTCGCCGCCCTCACCGACCGCGCCACCTACTTCTACTCCGGCGCAGGGAAATACTGGTACGACCTGCAAGCCAATATCACCCGGCGCGCCAGGGACCAGGCGGAACGCCTGCACGACGAAGACGTCTGGGCGGAAATCTGCGCCAGACTCGTCGTCCAGGAAAAACACCCGGGCGACTTCGCCGCCGTCCACATCTGCCCCGACGACAGCGGAGACATCTCCAACATCGATGAGGCACGGCTGGTCATCCTGCATCCAAAGGCCGTCTACAAAAAAGCAGAATCCGAGTCGAAAGCGATGACGTTCGCGCAGGCGGCTCTGGAATACTACGGCGCCAAGCACCGGACACGGCGCAACATGTTGGTGTTCCTCGCTCCTGACGTCAACCGCATGGAAGAACTCGATTCGGCTGTCCGCGACTATCTGGCGTGGTCCCGGGTCCTGGACGACGCCGATGAACTTGACCTGACCCAGAATCAGAAGAACCAGGCGGCAGAGCGGAAAGCGTCGGCGAACGACACCGTGCACAGTCGACTTCTCGGGACCTACCACTGGGCACTTGTGCCCAGAGCGTCAGACCCAGCTGCAGCGTCGGTAATCGAGCCCGTCAAGGCGGAGGGGCAGTCACCGTGGCTTGCTGAACGCGTGTCGAAGCGCCTCGCCGCCGACGGGGACCTTGCCACCCAGCAAGCCGCTGCAGCGATCTCGCACTGGCTGATGCGGCTGCCGCGGCTCTGGGAAGCCGGGCATGTCAGGGTCGGTGACCTTTGGGAACAGTACGCGACCTATCCCTACATGCCGCGCCTGCGAGACCGGTCGGTGCTGATCCAGGGCATCGCAGAACAGCCACTGCTTTGGGAGAACGAGGGTTTCGCGGTGGCACTGGCATTCGACGGCGAACGCTACGAAGGCCTCCGACTGCCATCCGACGGAAGGTTCGGCCAGGTCACCGACTCGATGCTCCTGGTCAAGCCCAGCGTTGCCGTCGAACAGCGGCGACGCGAGCTGGCAGAAAGGACCGATTTCGGCGGCGAGGGAAGCCCAAATGCCGACCGCAGCGCCGGAACCGGCGACGAAGAGCGGGAGGGACACGGCACGGACTCCGCCCCCGGATGTGACCCGGGGTCCGGCGCGGGATCCGCACCGAACCCGAAGGTCGACTATTTCTTCGGGAGCAAGACGCTCGACCCCGCGCACTATGGGCTTGACTTCAAGCGGTTGATGGACGAGGTGATTCAGCACCTCGCAGGCACGCCGGGCGTCGACCTCAAAGTTCGCGTTGAAATCGAGGCAACCACCTCGCTCGGATTCTCGGAGTTCCGAGTTCGCACCATATCCGAGAACAGTAGCGCACTGAAATTCGATCAGGCCGGCTTCGAAGAGGGAACGCTGGGTGGAGCAGGCTAAAAGAATTCGTACGTAACAGTGACAAAACATAGGTTCGACCGCGCCACCGTCTACGCCCGGCTACGGCCCCATGCGCTACCCGGCGGTGGATGCCGCGCCGGCGCTGGTGGCGGAGGCTGGTTGCCGTGGCACCCGGCGACTGACGGCTGGTTGAACAGATACGGGGCACCATCCAGCTGGCTCTCCGGTCACTTTCGGTGACACCCCCGAAAGTCAACGAGCCTAGCAATGATCGAAAGTCTTCGAGCTACACAGGTCGCAAGGTCGTGGTCCACCCTTGCAGCGCCCTTTGCGGACACAGCGAGTCCAGCAAGAAGGCCGGATCCGAACTCACAAGAGTTCTGGGCAAATGCTGGGCCAGCCGGTCGATCAGGAAGGTTTTCGCAGCTCAGAGCTAATTCAACCCGAGATCACCCAGATCTACGAGGGCACCAACCAGGTCCAGCGCATTGTCATGGCCCGCCAGCTGCTCAACGGCTAGATCGGTCACATTGTCGCAGATGAATGGCGCAATCAGTAAAAAACGATTCTTCCGGTCGACTTCGGACGATTCCGGCCGGCTCGGCTGGCTGCTCCGCAATGATGCCGTTGCGTCCGTTCGTGGCGTTCTAGCAGGCCGAGCCCGTGACCGGCGGGGTCCGGCAGGGCCGCGATGCGCGACGCTGCCGGACCCGCCGGCTCAGGTCAGCGCACCTCCTCGGTGGACTCGTGGCCCTCGTTGTAGCCGAGAATGATCATCGGACTGGTCTCCCACGCGACCCGCCCGGTGTACCCCTCGATCACCCTGATCCGCCGGGCGACGCAGTGCTGCAGGGTGAGCTTGTACGTCTCGCCGGGGTTGAGCTCGGCGACCTGCTCCAACGGCCAGCCGTCGCGGTCGTAGTACCAGACGTACATCTTGTTCGTCCTGTTGGTGTTCTTGAACTCGATGCTCTTGTACAGCGGCAGGCTGGTCGTCCGGGCGACGGTGACGGTCTTCGTCGTCGTGCGGCCGTCCGGGCCGTAAGCGGTCAGCGTGTAGGTGACGTTGCCGTCGTGGGTGCCGCCCCCGACCTCGTCCGACCACTGGAACAGGTCCCTGGTCTGGTCGTACAGGACGGTGCCGCCCCGCGAGACCACGACCCGGCTCGCGCCGGAGGTCTGCCACTTCAGGGTGACCGAACGCGGTGCACACGCCTCGACCGACCCAGTCGACGAGGTGAACGTGTCGACCACCGGCGGCCCGCTCGTGCCCCCGGTGCCCGACACGGTGTCACCGTTGTCGTAGCCGGCCTTGACCGGGAGCACGTAGAACCGGTACCCGGTCAGGGCCGGCAGGCCGGTGATCGTGTACGTCATCTCGCCGCCGGTGCCCGGACGAGCCGGCACGGTCGCGGTGCTGGTCGCGCCGGAGTCGGTGGAGCGGCCCCACCCGACCAGGTAGTGGTCCTCGCCGTCGGCGTTGTCGGTCCACCGGAAGGTGATGCTGTTGTCGGTCCGGCCGGCCATCGTCACGCCGGTCGGGCGGGGCAGCGCCGGGAACTTGGTGGTCGCGCAGACCTCGGCCGCCGCCTCGCTGATGTCGTTGAACGCGATGACCCGGTAGCAGTACCGCGTGTTCGGCGTGACGGCATTGTCGGCGTACGTCCGTCTGACGTTGCGGTCGTCCCGCCAGATCTCCTGCCATGGCCCGCCGGCCACCGACCGCTCGATGCGGTGACCGGTCTCGCTGGTCGAGTTGTCCGTCCACTCCAGATCGACCAGTTTGGACGTCAGGTCCCACTCCTGGAAGGGCAGGATCGTCGGGGCCACGACCGGCGCCGGCACGTTGTAGGTGCGGCATCCCAGCTGGGTGTTGTTGCTGCCGTACGAGCGGTTGATGGCGTACGCGCAGACCGAGTGGTCGCCCGCCGTCATGCGCACCGGCAGGGTCAGGTCGTAGCCGTGCGCCGGCCCGTACTCGCCGGGCAGGTCCGTCCGGTTCCCGTTCGCGGTCACCGAGCCGACGAAGACACCGCTGTCGTAGAAGTGCACGTCGGTCGGGGTGCGCGGCTCGTCCGGGTCGACCGACCAGCCCCATACGCGCAGCTTGTCCCCGGTGCGGGTCACGCCGTCGAGCGCGCCGAACGGGTCGTGCTTCACGGTGTACTGCCGGCAGCCCAGCAGCGTGTTCATACTGCCCGCCCCGACGTTGATGGCGTAGAGGCAGATCGTGTGCGCCCCGTCGCCCGGCCGCTCCGGAGTCCGGACCGTGTAGCCGTGCGCGGTGCCGTAGTTGGGGTAGCCGACCGGCGGCGAGGCCAGCGGCCCGTCGGCCCGGGCCGTGCCGGCGAAGGCCCCGTCGTGGTACAGGTGCAGGTCCACCGCGCCTGTCGTGTCGCCGTCGATCGCCCAGCCCTTGAGGACCAGGTCGGTCCCGGACCGTTCGAACGAGTCGAGCCCGCCGACCGGGTTGAGCGCGACGGCCAGGCTGACACAGCCGAGGTGGGTGCTCCCGCCGGCCGGGCTGGTGGTGACCGCCAGGGCGCACACGTTCGCGCCGGCCCACGCCGGCACAGTACCGGAGAAGCTCCCGCTCCGGGCCGCGTCCAGCGTGCCGACGATGATGTTGTCGATCATGACGCTGACCCGGACCAGATAGCCGCCCGGATCAGTGGCCCAGCCGACCACCGCCACCCCGCCCGGCACCCGGGTCGCACTGGTCAGCACGCCCTCCGGATCGACCGGCTCGGTCGGGTTACAGCGCGGGGGCGGCTTCGGCACATCGCAGTTCAGTGCCGCCTGCGCCGGACTCCCCGGCACCACCAGCCCCACCCCCAGGGCCAGCAGCGCCGCGAGCGCGGCATGCAATAGTCGTCTCAATCGAAGCTCCTCGAAGTGTCGGGTCCACACTGCCGCTTGCGCCGACAGCGTGACCCCGCCCACATTCAGAAGCCGTGCATTCCGCGTGCAACCGATCCACGCCCAGCTATGGGGGCGGTCCCGGCGGCCAGAGTGACGGCGGCATGGCGCCGGAGACGCGCCCTTGGCCTTGCCCAGCCAGCCGGGGCGGTGGGGCCGACGGGTCGCGCCGGCCCCACCGCGTGCAATTCGCGTCAGGCGTCGTCGTCGACGACCGTCAGCCAGGCGAAGCCGTCGCCGATCACGACACCGGTGGGGGCCGAGATCGTGATCTTGTATCGCAGCGACGCCGTGTTGGCGACCGTGTTGCCGTTGAGCGGCACCTGGATCGTCGCCTCGCTCGCGCCCTTGGGGATGGTGACCGGGAACGACAGCAGCGGCACCTGCCCGGCCGACGAGGACCCGCTTGCCGCCGTCTGCACCTGCACGGTCGCCGCCTCCTGGAGCTTTCCGCTCAGCGACAGCCGCATCGCCGCGGTGCCGGGTCCGTTGCCTTCGGACACCGTCACGTCGGCGATGCTGGCGTGCACCGCCGAGGTGGCGCCGCCGCCGCCGACACCCGGGGTGTCGAAGGCGATGTCGGACAGGTAGGCGCCGCCGGCCGGGGTGGCCGGCCGCACGATCACGGAACGGATGCCGGTCAGGTCCACCCCGGACATCGAGGTGATCGGCAGCCGGACCGTGCGCAGCCAGGTCTTGCCCAGCCTGCTGATCCCGTTGGCCGTGTTCGTCGACGCCGGGAACGGCGTGAGCGCCGGACTGACGTCGCCGACCCGGACGGTCGCGGTGCCGCCCGCTTTGTCGACGAGCGTGACCTCGAGCTCGACGTCGCCGACCGCCGTCTCGTCCCGTGCCACCCGGAAGGTGAGCGCGTCGTACTTCTTGACGTTCCACTCACCCGGCCCGAGCGCCACCCGTACCTCCGGCGACACCGACGCCGCGCTCCACTGCAGCCGCAGGACCGGGCTGACCGGCACCGACGGGGCGAACGTCGCCGGCGTCCAGTGCGGGATCTTCGAGGTCGCGGTGGTCGCCGAGCACGGGGTGTCCCCGGGGAGCACCCGCGCGGTCACGCTGTAGCAGTACGCGCCCAGGTCGAAGCCGGAGACTGAGACGTTGCCGGCCGGGCGCTCCAGCGGTGCGAGATCCAGCCGGCGCGACCCGGGCTGCTGGGCCTGGGCGTGGACGACGGCCCGGCCGGCCGACGGCACCGTGCCGTTCGTGCCGTCGAACAGCGGGAGGAACACCGTCTCGCCGCCCTGCACGAGCCGGAAGAAGCCGGCCATGTACGCGGTGCCGACGGCACGCTGCTCGGCGCTGGTCAGCCGGGTCGGGCTGGCGCTGCCGCACACCTCGTCGTTGGCCGGCGACCAGTCGTCGCTGGACGGCGCTACGGACACGCCGGGCGTCCACTCGGTGTTGAAGAAGTTGTGGTCGGCTCCCATGATCATGAGGGACGACCGCAGCACGTTGTCCCGCACCGAATACCGGGTGTCGTCGAAGAAGTGCTGCCCCTGCTGGTTGGAGACGTCGCCGTCGCAGTACGGCAGCAGCACCGCCATCGGCACGTCCGGCAGCGTCGGCCGGCCGAAGTCGACCGGGGCGAGCGGCAGGACCGCCTTGACGCCGAACGGGTGCTGCCGTTCGGCGTTGAGCAGCGCGGCTTCGACCACGCCTTCGCCACCGCGCGAGTGGCCCATCAGCCCGACGTTCGACATGTCCAGCCGGCCGGCGAGCGGGTGACCCGCGGTCCTGGTCCACTGCGCCAGCAGGTCCAGGTGGTCCATGACCAACTGCCCGCGGGCCAGGGCCCCGTTGTCGTCGGTGAAACTGGCGTCCTTGGCGTTGATGCCGTTGGCGCTGATCGACACGACCACGTACCCGTGGGTGGCCAGGGCCTCCGCGGTCTCGGTGTACCCGAGATAGCTGTCGATCGGAACGAACCCGGCCGCGCACGGCCAGTTGGTGTTGTTCGTCGCCCGGCTGGTCGGGTTGTAGCAGGCCGAGTGGCGGCCGTGCAGGAAGATCACGACCGGGCGGGCGCCCTTCGCGCCGGCCGGTGCGTAGACCGCGGCCCGGATCTCGGCCGGCAGGTCGCTCAGGCCGGACAGCGTCGTCGCCGTGTCACCGAGGTCGTAGTCGACCCGCTCGACCCGGAACGGACCGGGCTGCGCCGGGTCCGTGTACAGCTGCTTCTTGAGCAGGCCTTTGGGCGTGGTGGGGGCGGCCGCGGACTTCGGCGGCGCCGCCTTGGATCCGGGCACCACGCCGTTCCAGGCGACGTCGACGCGTTGCGCGCCGGCGACGGTGGCGTCGGTGGTCTCCACGGTGAGACTCAGCCCGTCAGCCGATTCCTTCGCCGCCCCGATGACGCGCCCGTCGACAGCGAGCTCCGGCACGGCGTCGCGGACCGGCAGCGGCTCGTCGAGACGCAGCGTCACCCGCGTGCCGCCGTCCGGCAAGGTGTCGACGGTGAAGCCGTTGGAAACGACCGGTTCGCCGGGATCCGCGGCGGCGGAGGGTACGAAAAGGCCGGCTGCGGCGATGCAGCCGGCGAGTATCGCGGACGGAAGACGGACTCGCCCCCGGAGGGGTGCCAAACGGACCATGTGCTGCTCTCCCTGTTTCGCATTGAAAGCTTCAATGCGAAATGGAAGATAGGAACGGCCTGTTCCAGCGGGACGCCGATGAAGAATCGGTCCGGTTACCGCACGGCACAGCATTGTTTCGACGGTCACGATTGATATCAGGCAATGAGCCATATTTCGATGTGCTCGGTGGCTGATACGCATTCGGAGGAAGGCGGCGCCCGCGGCCCGGCGAGGGCCTGCCTCGGGTGGCCCCGCGAGCGCGCTCGCGGGGCCACCACCCGGGCGTCATCCGGGCGTCATCCGAACAGCCGGCCGACGAATCCTGAGACGGTGTTGCCCGGGTCCCAGGTCATGCCGGTGAGGTCCTCGCGTTTGCCGGGCAGGAACCCGCCGACGCCGCCCGCGGCGACGGCGTTGCCGAAGTTGGCCTTCATGACCGAACCGTAGAACTTCGCCCCGACGCCCATGGCTGGGCCTTTGGCGCCCCGGGTCACCAGGCGGGACAGCCCCGCCGCCACGATCTTGGTGCCCTCCTTGGCGGCCGTGGGTGTGGAGAGGACGTCGGTGAAGAACTGCTTCGTCGTCGTGACCGCGGCCGCGGTCCCCTGGCTCATGCCCTGCTTGATCGCCGTGCCGCCGAACGCGCCCTTGAAGAAGCCGGCGACGCCTTGCGTGGCCGCCCGGTTGGTTCCCTTCAAGGCCATCCATCCGACGGTCTTGGCGGCGAACGTCCCGCCGGCACCACCGACGGCGCCACCGGCGATGCCCAGCAGGCCGCCGATGCCGGCGTCGAGCGCCACCTCGCCCCAGCTGTTGCCCTTGAGCTTCGAGGTCAGCCCGGCCCCGACCGCGCCGGCCAGCGCGCCGCACGCCAGGGCACCGACACCCATGGTCAGCGCGGAACACCCGAGCGTCAGGCCGATGCCGACGAGCGTGCCGATGCCTTCGGGGCTCTTCACCCACCGGACGCTCGCGTCGACCGCGCCCTTGGCCTTGTTCTTGGCCTTGCACAGCCAGCTGTCGCAGGAGCTCTTCTTCTTCGGCGGCGGGCCGCCGGCCGGCGGGGTCCACGTCTTCGGGGGCTTCGTCCAGCCGTTGGCGGCGTTGTTCGTCGCGTTCTCGGTGGCCGTGTCGGACCGGTCGACGTTGGCGGGCCCGCAGTTGTAGATGCGGCAGGGTGTGGACAGGTCGTAGGAGTTGGTGCCCTCCGGGTCGGACCGGTTGACGGGGTCGTTGCCGGCGTAGCTGTAGCCGCCGAGCTGGTTGGGGTCGGCCGTGTTCAGGACCGGGTCGACGCTGGCGAACCGGCCGCTCACCGGGTCGTAGTGCCGGGCCCCGAGCACCGTGTACCCGGTCGTGGCGTCGGTGGGCTTGCCGAGGTATCCGTGCGTGTCGGGCCAGGTGGCCGGCTGGGTGCCGCGCGGCGCGCCGAATGGGGTGTAGGCCCGCCAGCTCGGGTTCTGGCCCCGGTAGTCCAGCGTCATCGTGGCCGTGCCGAGCTTGTCGTTGAACAGGTAGCTGTAGGCGGTCGACGTCGTGGCGGAGCGGACGCACAGGGTGCCGTCGGTGGCGGCGTAGTACCGCTTGCCGGAGACGGTGTTCGTCGACGTGTTGAGCGTCAGCTCCTGGCCCGGCAGGTACAGCGTGGTGGTGTTCGCGCTCGGGTTGCGCTGCAGCAGCAGGTCACCGTCGGCGTCGTACACGTACTGCGCGTTGACGGTCGTGCCGGTCTTCACGGTGTCGAGGCGGCCGCCGCCGTCCCAGGTCAGGGTCTGTGTGCCCCGCTCGGGTGTGGTCCGGCCGACCGTGTTGCCGTCGGTGTCGTACTGGAACGTCCGGGTCCGCGTGCCGCCCGGGCCGGTGACGGTCTCCGCCGAGACGGTGTGCGGCTGGGCGTTCCCGGCGCCCGGGTACGTGTACGTGGTCGTGGTGTCCGCGACGCCGGCGAGGCCGTGCTGCACCTCCTTGGTCCGGTCGCCGATGGTGTTGTACGTCCAGCTGGTCCAGTACGGGTTGATGCCGCCGACGGTGGCGTCGCTGCCGCCGCCGCCCAGGTTGACGGCGCACTGGTCGGTGGCCGTCCACGCGGTGGTCAACCGGCCGAGCAGGTCGTAGGTGAAGCACTGCGTCTCGGTGGCCGCGCCGCTGTTGCGCGCGCTGCCGATCTTCTCGATCTTGCCGAAGGCGTCGTACGTGTAGGTGAGGTCGTTGATCCGGGACGCGCCGGTGCCGCTGCGGTCGATGTACGTGTTGAGCAGCTTGCCGTCGTGCTCGTCATAGATGTAGGTCGCCCAGGACACGTTCGTCGTGCCGAAGCCGAACTTGGTCTGCGACACCTGCCCGAACGGGGTGTAGCGGGTCGAGTCGACGTACGGGCCGAGCGCGCTGCCGATGCCGGACGGCAGGTCGGTCGCCGTGTACGTGCGGTTGACGGTCTCCGCGGGCAGGCCGCCACCGGACGGGAAGAGCGTCTTCTGCAGCAGCTCGTTCGTGGCCGTGTACTGGCTGGTGAAGGTGTACGTGCCAGCGAGCGACCCGTTGGCGGGCGTGGCCGGGATGACGACGGTCGTGCCGGTCGGGTTGCCGCGCACGGTGTACCCCGTGGTCCGGGTCTCGTACACCGCCCCCGTCCCGTCGTAGCTGAACTGCGCCGACAGGCGGCCGATGCCGTTGGGGACCGTGACCGAGTCGTACGTCCAGCGGGCCGACAGCGGCGAGGACGTCGTCGGCCCGTCGTACTCGGCGACCTTGCGGGCCAGCTTGTCGTAGACGGACGTGGTCGTGTTGCCGCGCGAGTCGGTCGACGAGGTGACGTTGCCGTGCTCGTCGTACCTGGTGTAGGACGTGCCCGCGTCCGGGTCGATCTTCTGCACCGCCCGGCCCCGGATGTCGAACACGGTCCGCCAGCTGTTGCCCTGGTTGTCGGTGATCCGGTCCTGGTTGCCCCGCCGGTCGTAGCCGTAGGTCATCTGGACCGGGTTGCCGCCGCTGACGACCGGGCCGTTGACCGTGGGCATCGACGTGTAGTGCAGCAGCTGGGTGGTCCGGCCACGCGCGTCGCTGACGGTGGTGGTCGGGGTGCCGCCGGTCGGCGGGATGCTGGTGACCCGGTCACCGCCGTGGACGTTGCGCGTCACGTCGCGGACCTGGCCCTTGTACAGCGCGGTCACCTGGACCTTGCGGCCCAGCCCGTCGAAGGTGGTCAGCTCCTGGCTGGGCACCTGCTGGTCCTTGCCGACCATGTCGAGCATCGTGGTCGTCGGCTCGCTGGACGCGTCGTAGTAGGCGGCGTTGGTCTTGACCACCCAGCCGTGCGAGTCGTAGAAGGAGTCGGTCACCGTCCGCCCGCCGACCGGCGTCGCCGTCTGCGTCTGCCGGGGCCGGGTCCGCGCGTCGAAGAACTCGACCTGCAGCCGGTAGGAGCCGTCGTCGTTGAGGTTCCACGTGCTGACGGTGAGCGGTGCGGTCTTGCTGACGCCGTACGCGTACTTCTCGTTCGCGCCGAGGTTGAGCGCGCGGCCGGGCACCCACACGCCGGTCCGCCGGCCGAGCGCGTCGTAGGCCTGCGTGGTGGTCTGGTTGTTGACGTCGGTGTCCTGGACGGTCAGGCCCCGGGTCGGTTCGAGCGTGCCGCGGACCGTCTGGTTCAGCGGGTTCGTCGTCGCCACGCCGGTCGTGAGGCCGTTCGTCATCGTGTACGCGGTCGTCGTGCGGTTGCCGAGCGCGTCGTCGACCTGCACCGGCCGGCCGTACTCGTCGTACAGCGTCTTGGCGATCGTGGTGAACCCGAACGTGCCGTCGGTGTCGGTCGCCTGCTGCGACATGCTCAGGTCACCGACCGCCGCCGGGCCCGGCGGCCAGGTGGCCGAGAACGCCGGGTCGTCGTAGAAGGACCGCGTGCTGCTGATGACGTCGGCCGGGCGGTTCACGGCCGCCGGTGCGGTGAGGCCGTTCGCGCCGGAGCCGCCGCAGGGCAGGGCGAGCCGCTCGGTGCTCGCGGTCAGGCCGACGAGGTGGACGCTCGTGTTCGCCGGCACGTACGTGGTGACCATGCAGGTCGCCTGGCTCGGCTGCGTCACGTCGCCGTAGTCGTACACGACGGTGGGCAGGCCGGTCGCCGGGTCGAACGTGGTGTCCGTCCGCGTCGTGCGCCACGTGGCCGGGCTGGTCGAGGTGATCGCCGAGGTGGTCCGGGACGAGACCGTGCGCACGATCCGTGCGGTCAGGTCACCGACCTCCGGGCGGGCCCGGGTCGCGGTCGGCGGGCTCACCCAGTAGTCGCTGACGGTGGCGTTGTCGGCGGGGCCGCCGTCCACGGTGTACGTGACGGTCTGCCGCACCGAGCCGGCCAGCTCCTCCACGTCGGGCACCGTGACGATGGCGCCCGGGACCGGCACGGCCGAGGACAGCGTCACCGACGCGCTCCGGCGTGCGCCGCCGGGCAGCTTGTCGCCGTCCATGCCCCGGTAGTAGATCGTCTCGGACAGGGTCTTGAGGTCGGTGCCGGAGCCTTCGCGGATCCGGACCCGGCCGAAGCCGCGCCACTGCCCGTACGTGCGGTGTTTGGCCTTGACCAGCTCACTGTCGTCGAAGTGCCAGGCGCCGCCGTCGAGGTACTCGTAGCGGGTGGTCTCCGGTGGCGAGCCGCCGGTCGGGTCCTGCTCGGTGACCTCGGTGACGACGTACTTGTGGAACCAGTCCAGCGTCGGGTCGGTGAAGCCTTCCCGGGTCCAGTACACCGGATAGCACAGGCTGGTGTTGGTGGCCGGGTCGAGCGAGACCGGCGCGGCACACTCGGTCCGGTAGCCGACGCCGATGACGGATCCGGTCTCGGTGCTGATCGTGGAGATCCGGTTGTGGTTCATCGCCGGGGCGTTGTCGATCCCGTCGGCGCGGTTGGCCAGCTTCGTCGGCTCGAACGTGACCGGCGGCAGGGTGATGGCCGAGGCGCCGGTGCCGCCGGTGTGCTGGATCGACTGGAGCCACAGGGCGGGCGTGGTGCCGTCACCGGGCGCCGGGAACGTGTGCGTCAGCGCCCAGCTGTCCACGGTGGAGTACCCGGAGCCGTTGTTGATCTGGGTCGCGATGCCGGTCAGGCGCAGCCGGGTCCAGAACGTCACCGCGTGGTTGTTGCAGGTGGCGCCCACGTCGCAGTTCAGGTCGTACGGCGTGTCGGGCCAGCGGGTGGGCGCGGACGCGATGTTGCCGGGCGCGCAGGCGCTCGCCGACTCGATGCAGCGCTCGCCGTAGCTGAACTGCACGCGGGCCGGCGCGCGGCCGTTGTACGGGTTCGGGTCACGCAGGCCGTAGTCGACGTGGTCGAGCCAGCCGCCGCGCACGAACTGCACACCCGTGGTGCCCTTGTTCGCGCCGTACCGGTTGAGTTCCTTGCCGTAGTAGAACGCGACGGCATTGTGGTGGGTGTCGACGATGTAGTCGAGGTTCCATTTCCACGCCATGTCGCAATGCGAGGACGAGAAGCCGGCCGCGTTGTAGCACGGGTCGCTCGTGCGCGGGCTGTACACGCGCTGGGTCCAGGCGGAATTGGTCTCGGGGTTCCCACTGGCGAAACCGGGCAGCTTGTTCAGGCCGAAGAAGTATTGCGTGCCGTTCTGGGTGGTGATCTTCCAGTACTCACCGTTCTTCGTGCCGTTGTCGGCACCGGTGAGCAGTTCGACGCGGGCACCCTCGTCGTTGGAGATCTTCCATTTCGTCGGGGTGCTCGGGTCGTTCACCAGATCACCCGAGCCGGCGATCGACGAGATGCTGGCGATCTGCCCGGCCCAGCAGGAGTCGTTGACCTTCGGCGCCGTGCCGGTGGGGTCGTCCGCGCAGGTGCGGTAGGTGCGCTGGATGAAGCCGGCGGCGTAGTTCCAGCCGTCGCCGATCGCGGACGTCTGGTTGTTCGTCGACACCTGCTGGCCGTCGACGGACTGCGCGGAGTACGACAGCGAGACCGACGGCTCCAGGCCGCCCGGCACCGGCGGCGTGTCGATCGGGTAGCTGTAGCCGAAGTCGCCGGAGTGCCCGCCGGCCGTCCACGAGCCGACCGGCTTGAACGGCGTGGCGCTGTAGTCGCCGGTGGAGCCGCTCGGCGCCGCCGCGACCGCGAACGCGGCGCCGCTCGCACCCGCCGCGCCGAGGTCGAGCACCGTGCTCAGCTCCGCGCCGGACCGGGTGGTGGGCAGCGGCGTCTGGGCCTGGCATTCGGCCAGCTCAGGGGTGCGCAGGGCACAGCCGGGCAGCGAGACGAGGCGCAGCCGGTTGGGCCAGTCACCGCCGTACGCGCCCAGGATGCCCGACGGGTCGACCCAGACCCGCATCCGGCCGCGGGCCTCGAGCCCTGCCCCTGCGGTGGCCTGCAGCAGCAGGCCGTTGACGCCGGCGCGCTGCGCGGCGGGCCGGTCGGCGAGCGTGACGCGGACCTGCGCTGGCGCGTCGGCGGTCTCCTTGGCGGCGGACACCGGCAGCCTCCCGGCCGGCGCCCGGCGGGTCGCGCCACTGCGCAGGTCCCGCTGCGTCGGGTCGCCCATGACGGCGGGGAGATCGACGAGGGCGGTGCCGCCGGCCGGCCAGGACACCGGCGGGGCGGCCCACGGGTCGCCGCCGGACAGGGCCGGCGCCTGCACCGGCTTGGCCGGCGCCCCGCTCACGCCCGGCCACTGCTGGGTCGGCGGTGGCGTCGTCCGGGGCCTTTCGGTCGCCGGGAGCACGACGCCGGCGAGCGCTGTCAGCATGAGGACGGCGATCGGCAGAGCAAACCGTTGCCGCGCCATGGAACGAATCCGGACAGATTTGTGCACGACAATTCTCACGGCGCTCGACCCCCGTATGATCGCCTCCGCTGTCGACCGGACCATACACCGAAAAAAGTCGATGTGGAACTCTCGATTTTCGTCGTTCGGAGGCCTTATGGTGCGCCCGCGGAGGCTCGCTGAATTGATCATCACGCGATGATCAATGTCATTGCGTGATTCGCAACGAACGGGGGATGTCAATGCGAAGTACACGTATGTCCAAATCACGCCTGATTCGCGCCGTCGCTGCCGGTTGCTGTGCGGTGTCCGCCGGCACGGTGCTCAGCGCGACCGCGTCACCGGCGCTGGCGGACCCGGTCCGTGACCCCGCGCCGGCGCGGCCGGGGAGCGCCGCGGGCGACATGGCACAGGCGGCCGCGCGGGCCCGGCTCACCGGGCGGCCGGTCGAGATCACGTCGGTGACGACGCCGACCCAGCGGACGCTCGCCAACGCCGACGGCACGCTCACCATGGAGCTCAACCCGCAGCCGGTGCGCGTCAAGCACGACGGCGCGTGGGTCCCGCTCGACGCCACGCTGCGGCGCAACGCCGACGGCACCTTCAGTCCCGCCGCCTCGGCCGCCCCGCTGGTGCTGTCCGGCGGCGGCGACGCCGCGTTCGCCACGATGACCAACGGCGCCAGCCGGCTCGGGCTGCGCTGGCCGGGCCGGCTGCCCTCACCCACGGTCTCCGGCGCCACCGCCACCTACGCCGGCGTGCTGCCCGGCGTCGACCTGATGGTCACCGCCACCGTGCAGGGCGGCTTCTCGCACGTGCTGGTGATCCACGACGCGACGGCCGCCGCCCAGCCCGCCCTGGCCGAGCTGACGCTGCCGATCGTCGCCCAGGACGCCACGCCGAAGGTCAACCCGGGCGGCGACATGGTCGTCGTCGACCGGCAGGGCCGCAGCGTGTTCACCGCGCCGCCCGCGCAGGTGTGGGACTCGTCCGAGCCGGTCGAGGGCGCCGGCGCGGCGGCACTGACCGGCGCGGCCGTGCCCGCCCGCAACGCCGCTGGTGAGCCGCGCGTGTCCACCGCGCACGAGCCGGGCTACGCCGCGAAGCGAGCCGGTGTCGGGGTGCGCGTGTCCGGCGGCGGCCTGACCCTCACCCCCGGTGCGGGCGCGCTCAAGGGCCCGGGCGTCAAGTACCCCGTCTTCCTGGACCCGTCGTGGAACCCCAACTCGACCTCGACGTCCCGCAACGCCTGGGCCTACGTCAACAGCAACCACTCGACCACCCCGTACTTCAACAGCGGCGACGTGGCCCGGGCCGGCTACGCCGGCTGGGAGACGCCGTACTACAGGGCCCGGTCGTTCTTCCAGTTCCCGATCCCGTCGGGGCTGTGGGGCGCCTCCATCATCAGCGCCACCCTGCAGACGAAGTCGGTGTGGTCGGCGACGAACACCGCCTACTCGTTCGCGATCCACCACACCTGCGGCATCAGCAGCAGCACGACGTGGGACAGCCAGCCGTGCAAGGACTACTTCATCGACCGGCGGACGCTGCCCGGCAACTGGCGCAGCAACGGCAGCTACAACCCGATGCAGCACGACTTCGACGTCACCGGCGAGATCCGTAACGCCGCCGCGGGCCGCTGGTCGGCCACCACCATGGGCCTGTACAACGACACCGAGACCGACCGCAACGCGTGGCGCAAGTTCGAGAACAACCCGAGCATCGCGGTCACGTTCAACTCCACTCCCAACACCCCGGACCGGGCCGTCACCAGCCCGTCGGCGCCGTGCACGGGCGGGCAGATCGGCAACACCGCGGTCACGTTCTCGGCGCACCTGTCCGACCCGGACGGCACGCAGGGCCTGCTCGAGGGGCAGTTCACGATCGTGGACCAGACGGCCGGCACGACGCTCGCCACGCCGGCGGTGACGGTCAGCAACAACCAGACCGCCTCGACGAGCCTCGCCGCGGCGCAGTTCGCCGACGGCCACACGTACGCCTGGAGCGTCCGTGCCACCGACGGGCGGGACACCGGCCCGGCGACGCCGACGTGCACGTTCACCGTCAACAAGCGCCAGCCGGCACCGCCGGTCGTCACGTCCGCGACCTACCCGGACGGGCTGACCGGCGCGCCGGTCGGCACCGCCGGCACGTTCACCTTCAAGCCGCCGACCGGCTCCGACCTGCCGATCAGCTACGTGTACAGCCTCAACGTCGCCCCACCGGCGACGGTGCCCGGGCAGTACGGCCCGTTCCGGGGCGGCACGCTGCTCATCGCCGAGGCCGGGGGCGCACCGACGGCGGTGTCGCTGACCCCGCGGCGGTTCGGCCCGAACATCCTGTACGTCTACTCGATCAACGCGGCGGGCAACCCCAGCCCGGTGACCGTGTACCGGTTCACCACCGACGCGCCCGCCCGTCCCGCCGTGGCCGGCGACGTGACCGGCGACGGCGTTCCCGACCACATCGAGGCCGGCACCGCCGCCCGGCCGGGCGCCTGGCTGTACCCCGGCACCGACAAGGCCGGGCACCTCGGCGCGCCCGTGCAGGTCGGCGCCCTCAGCACCGGCGGCGCGGGCGGCACCGGCGGCGCGGGCGGCACCGGCGGCGCGGGCGGCACCGGCGGGCTCACCGACTGGACCGGCACGACCGTCGGCACGACCGACCTCACCGGTGACGGTGCGCTCGACCTCGTGGTGAAGCTGCCGGTCGGCACCGCCGAAGGCAACGTGACGGTGATCCCGGGCCCCGGTGACGGGTCCGGCTTCGACCCGGTCGACCGGATCCAGATCCGGCTGCCGAAGGTCGACGGCTCGGCCGGCAACCAGGTCACCGACCAGGTCGTCGCGTCACCGAACCCGAGCGTCACCGGTTCGCCGATGCCCGACCTGTACGTCGTCGTCGGCGCCAGCCTGTACCTGTACCCGCCGGGCTTCCCGCCCGGGGCGTACGAGACGCCGATCCTGCTCAGCGGCGGCTGGGCCGGCAAGACCCTCACCGCCGCGGCCGTCGGGGCGGACCCGGCGCTGTTCGCCCGCACCGCGAGCACCGGCAAGCTGGAGCTCTTCACGGGCAACACCGCCACCGGGACCCCGGCCGGCACCGGCACGCCGGTGGTCTACGCGGCCTCGGGCTTCGAGGCGGCGTCGGCACCGGCGATCGCGGGCGCCGACATCAACGTCGACGGCAGGCCGGACCTGTGGGTCAACCGCGGCAACGTCGCCGTGCACGCGCACCTGAACACCGGCGCGAACGCGCTCGGCGCGGCGGTCGCCAACGCCAGCGGCAACCAGGGCCTGCTCCGCTCCGACAACGCCGGCTTCTGCCTGGACGACTCGCTCGGCCGTGACGTCGACGGCAACGTCATCTGGGCATGGAGCTGCAACGCCGGCTCGAGGTCGCAGATGTTCACGATGCCCGGCGACGGCACCATCCGGATCAACGGCAAGTGCGTCGACGTCCTCAGCAGCGGGCTCGCCAACGGCACCAAGGTGCAGCTGTGGACCTGCAACAACGGCGGCGCACAGCAGTGGCGGCCGGGCCCGAACAAGTCACTGGTCAACCCGCAGTCCGGCCGCTGCCTCGACGTGCCGATGCCGATGGGCAACCAGGCGCAGGCGACGATCTTCGACTGCAACGGCGGCGTGAACCAGACGTGGACGCTCGACGCGACCGGTATCGGCCTGGTGCGGTCGGCGTTCCCCGGCAAGTGCCTGGACAACAACACGGGCGGGCTCGCCAACGGCAACCAGATCCAGATCTGGGACTGCAACGGCGGGGTCAACTCCCAGCTCTGGGCGATCCTCGGCGACGGCACCGTCCAGATCGCCGCGTACTGCCTCGACGTGACCAGCGGCGGCACGGCCACCGGCACCCCGGTGCAGCTGTGGACCTGCAACGGCGGCGGCGCGCAGCAGTGGGTCGTCGGGCCGTACCAGTCGCTGATGAACCCCCAGTCGGGCAAGTGCCTCGACGTCCCCAACTCGAACTCCGCCAACGGCACGCGGCTGCAGATCTGGGACTGCAACCAGGGCGCGGCGCAGCGCTGGACCCTGCCGTGACAGTCCTGACCTGACGATCGCACCGCACGGCCGGTGGTGCTCCTGCCGCGGAGCACCACCGGCACGGTCAGTTCGCCGGGACGACGTCCGTGGGGCGGTCCACGTGGACGGGAACGCCGTAGTCGGACAGCTCCAGCGTGGTGAAGGACTGACCGGACATGACGGTCCGCTTGATCGTCGACTGCCACCAGTCCTGCATCGTCACCTTCGCGATCCGCCCGTCGGCGTTGAGGGTGACGTCACCGGAGACCCTCGTCTCCAGGGTCGGATCGCCCGGGGCGCCGTGGGTCGAGTACTCGAAGTGCAGGGTCCCGTCGGGGTACTGCGTGACCGCCGCGTTCACCCCCTGCAGCGCCTTGAACAGCGTCGCCGGGTCCGGCCCGGCCGAGCCGAGGGCCCCCATGCCGTTGCCGGCCAGGGACAGGCGGTCGAACCTGCCCGGATACTGGCCGTAGCGCCCGTACACCTCGCCGCCCGGCGTCTTGTCCGGCGGCAGCGGCGCGAGGGGCGGTTCGGCGCCCATGTACCGGACCCCGTCGATGAGCAGCTCCACCATCACCGAGTCGTCCTGCGGGCGGCGGATGTAGCCGGTGGCCGTCATCGGATCGAACGCCCCCTCCGACTCGCCGACCGTCTTCCCGTCCGCGCTGCGCATCGTCAGCTTCATCCGGTAGCTGATGTTGTCGCTGGCCGCGGCCGCCTTCGACAGCTTGAGGGACGCCGGCGGCTCCGCCTGCACGACCGGCGACTGCCGCCCGTCCTGCTCGCCACCGCCCGCGCCGGTCGTCAGGCCGACGGCCAGGGCACCGGCGAGGCCCGCGACGCCCAGCGCGTACCCCGTGCGGATCACCGCGGTGCGACGCCGGTGGCGTCTCGTCGCCCGCGCCAGGACGTCCCCGCCGCCGGTGATCCCGGCGACGTGCGCCCGCATGCCGGCCGCGAGCTGCTCCGCGAGGTCTTCAGGCTTCTCGATGTCGATGCTCATCGCCGCGCTCCATTCGGGACGGGAAACGGTTGAAGGTCCCAGTTGGCGGTCAGCTCGCGAAGGCGGGACAGACCCCGCGAGGCGGTGGACTTGACCGTGCCGACGGAGCAGCCGAGCACGTCGGCGGCCTCGGCCTCGCTGAGCTGCTCCCAGTACCGCAGCACCAGCACGGCCCGCTGCCGCGGCGGCAACTGCGCGAGCGCCTGCAGCAACGCCTGCCGCAGCGCCACGGCGTCCGCACCGTCCGGCTCCCCCGGCGGCTCCGCGAACAGCGCCACCTCCGACCGCCGCCGCCGCAACCGCCACTGGTCGACGGCCAGGTGGTACATCGTGCGCCGTAGATACCGTTCGGGGTCCTCGCGCACCCTTCCCCACGAGCGCATCAACCGCTCCAGCGCCCCCTGCAGCAGGTCCTCGCCCGCCACCTTGCTGCCCGTGAGCAGCACCGCCGTGGCGAGCAAGGCACTGCCACGCTCCGCGACGAGGGCATCCAGCCCGTCGAAGCCGCGTTTCCAGAACACAGGCTCTCCTTTCGTCGCGGTCAAGACGACCCCGCCGCCCGAAAGGTTGAGCCGCCCCGCGCGAAATCCCGTCGCACCCGTCAGGTAAGGTTGAGAAACCGACGCGGGGTGGAGCAGCTCGGTAGCTCGCTGGGCTCATAACCCAGAGGTCGCAGGTTCAAATCCTGTCCCCGCTACAACCTTGGCGGCCCCTGCTTCGCGGCGGGGGCCGCTTGCCGTTCAGGTTTCCGCATTCCCCGCGCGAGCGGAGCTCGCTCCCCACAGGGGGAGCTTCGCTCCACCCTCGCCCCCTCAAGACCGTGGCCGCGTGCTCTGGTTGCGGAGATGCTCACCGTTGGTCTCGGCTGAGCCGCATCGCTTCGCTTGCGGTTTGTAGGGGGCTTCGCCCCCTTCCCCCCGATTGTGCCGACGTGCGTTACGAAGGGCGGCGCGGCATCGTCCGTGGGGTCGGTGCTGCGACCGACGCATGGATCCGGCTTTCCTGCGTCGGTCGTGAGGTTCGTGGCGCTGCCACGTCTTGTCGTGCCTGACCACGGGGGTGGCGATGGTTGTGGTGCTGGGCCTGGTCGGGGAGGAATTCGGCGATCGCTTGGATCGGGCTTGAGCGGCTCGGTTTCGGCAACGTGTAGTTCCCTGGCTTCGGAAGTCCGCTGGCTGTGCTGGTGCAGGGCTGCTCGGGGTCGGTGCGAGGCCGCCCGGTGTCGGAACGAGGCTGCCCGGCGTCGGTGCGAGGCTGCCCGGTGTCGGTGCGAGGCTGCTCGGCGTCGGTGCGAGGCTGCCCGGTGTCGGTGCGAGGCTGCTCGGGGACACGGTGGTGTCTGCGCGGCCGACGGCAGCGTCGGTGTGGGGCGCCGTCGGCGTTGGTGGGACCTGCTCGGCGTCAGTGTGCGAGCCATGGCGGCGTGGAGACAGGGGCGATGGCGACGAGCGACCTGGAGCGATGGCCGCGCCATGGTGCGAGCGACGGCGGCGTGGAGGTAGGGGCGATGGCGACGTGTGCGCTGGAGCGATGGCTGCGCCGGGGTGCGAGCGACGGGGCGTCGGGATGAAAGCCGTGGAGACGGGGCGATGGCGACGCGTGTGCTGGAGCGATGGCGGCGGCGGGGTGGGGCGGGCTTGAGTGGTGAGTTGGGCGCGGTGGCGGGGTGGCCGGGGGTGCACCGCGGTGTGGGTGGGTTGGTGGTGTCGGGGGGGTGGGTGCTTGGTTGTCATTGCTCGTTGATGACTGTTACGGCGCCGGGGGCGATCGTGACGCCCTGTACGTCGGCGGGGGTTTCTCCGTGGTTGATCGCGAACAGGAAGGGTGGGCGGCGCACCACCTCCAGGGTGTCCGGAAGGTCCTGCAGCTGGGTCAAAAGTGGGGTCAGGCCCGCTGCGTCGTACGCCTGGTGCAGCAGCCATCCGAGGTCGGCCGGGCGGGTGGAGACATACCAGGCGACGCCCCGACCGTGCCGGTGGCGGGTGACGGCCGGGCCGCCCGGTGCGGGTCCGTCCACATAGGACAGGATGGTGTCCGCGCCCGAAGGGATCACGTGCTCGGCCCAGACGTCGGCGGTGGAGCCGTCGCTCAGGGTGACCCGCTCGCCGGCGCGCAGGGGCAGGAACTCCTCGACGGTGAGGCCGAGCAGGTCGCGCAGCGCGCCCGGGTACGGCCCGTCGGGCACGGTGTCGTTGGTGTCGACGATGCCGGAGAAGTACGACACGACGAGCGTCCCGCCGCCGGACACGTACCGGTCGAGGTTCGCCGCCGCGGCAGGGGTCGTCAGGTACAGCGACGGCACCACGACCAGCGGGTATCCGTCGAGGTCGGCGGTGGGGTGCACGAAGTCGACGGTCAGGTGGTCGCGCCACAGCCGGCCGTAGAAGGCCTCGACCCGCTCGCGGAACGCGAGGTCCACCGACGGCCGCCACTCCAGCTCGAGCGCCCACCACGACTCCCAGTCCCAGACGACGGCGACGTCCGCCGCGACCCGGGTGCCGCGCACCGCGCCCAGGCCGGCGAGGCGCCCGCCGAGCTCGGTGACCTCGCGCCAGATCCTGGTGCCGGTGCCGCCCTGCGGCAGCATCGCGGAGTGGAACTTCTCGGCGCCGGACCGCGACGCCCGCCACTGGAAGAAGAGCACCCCGTCGGCGCCGCGGGCGACGTGCGCCAGGCTGTTGCGGGCCAGCTCGCCCGGGCGCTTGGCGATATTGCGCGGCTGCCAGTTGACGGCGCCGGTCGAGTGCTCCATGAGCAGCCACGGCGCGCCACCGGCGAGGCTGCGGGTCAGGTCTGCGCACATGGCCAGCTCGACGTGCCGGTCGTCGCGCTCGGCGGTCAGGTAGTGGTCGTTGGCGACGACGTCGACCTCACGCGCCCACTTCCAGTAGTCCAGCCACTTGCAGTTGGCGATCATGAAGTTCGTGGTGACCGGGACGCCGGGCGAGTGCCGCTTCAGCGCGTCGCGCTCCCGCCGGTAGTTGGCGAGGTGCGTGTCGGAGCAGAACCGCAGGAAGTCCAGCTGCTGAGCGGGGTTGACGGCGGTCGGCGCGAGCCGCGGCAGGTCGATCTCCTCCCAGTCGCCATACCGCTGCCCCCAGAACGCGGTGCCCCACGCGGTGTTCAACGCGGGCAGGTCGCCGTGCCGGTCGCGCAGCCACTCGCGGAACGCCGCCGCGCACGTGTCGCAGTAGCAGTGGGCGTTGACCCCGGCGTACTCGTTGTGGACGTGCCACAGCGCGAGCGCCGGATGCCCGCCATAGCGCTGGGCGAGCCGCTCGGCGATCGCCCGCGACGCCCGGGCGTAGTCGGGAGAGCTGGGGCAGAAGCTCTGCCGGCCGCCCTGCCCCAGCACGTGCCCGGCCCGGTCGACGAGCCGCGCGCCCGGGTGCTGCCGGATGAACCACGGCGGCGGCACGGCGGTCGGCGTCCCCAGGTCGACCCGTATCCCGGCGGCGTGCAGCAGGTCCAGCACGCGATCGAGCCATTCGAACGTGTGCCGCCCCTCGGCCGGCTCGACCAGCGCCCAGTTGAACATGCCGACGCTGACGAGGTTGACGCCGGCGACACGCATCAGCTCGACGTCCTGCGCCCAGACCTCTTCGGGCCACTGCTCAGGCGTGTAGTCGCCCCCGTACGCGAGCATCTAACGCTCCAGGATCCTCGCCAGGGCGTCGAGGTCGGCCTGGACCGCAGCGCAGTCCCGGTCGAACTCCTCGTCCGTCATGCCCGGCTGCCGGCGCACGCTGAACACGACCTCGCTGCCCTCCCCATTGGCGGTGACCCGCATCGGGTTGTAGAACGTCTCGCCGGACGGCACCGTCACGTGGTGGTCCATGACGCCGAACGGGTTGTCCGGCGCCCAGTCGAGCAGGATCCGCCCCATGTCCGAGTCGGCGACCCACTGCCCGTCGACCCACTCGACGGACTTCAGCAGCCCGGGCGCCCAGGCCGGCAGGTTCGCCGGGTTCGACGCGTATGCGTAGACGTCCCCGGCGGATCGGTTGATGCTGCGGCTGACGTGTCGGGACTCCATCATGGGTCCGATTCTGCCCGGCGGGTACGACAGTTTCGCGGCCACGCCGCCGACTGCCACACCGTCGCGATCCGCCGCGCCCCGAGCCGGTCGAAGTACGCGATGAACTCGTCGAGCCACTGTCACAGCCGCGATCATCGATACGCCACCCCGGCAGCCGGCGCGGCATAGGGTTGGGGCATGGCCAACCGTCTCGCCGACGCGACCTCGCCGTACCTGCAGCAGCACAAGGACAACCCGGTCGACTGGTGGCAGTGGTCGCCGGAGGCGTTCGAGGAGGCGCGGAGGCGGGACGTTCCCGTCCTCATCTCCGTCGGCTATGCCGCCTGCCACTGGTGTCATGTGATGGCGCACGAGTCGTTCGAGCACGAGGGCGTCGCGGCGCTGGTCAACGAGCTGACGGTGCCGGTGAAGGTGGACCGGGAGGAGCGGCCGGACGTCGACGCGGTGTACATGACGGCCACGCAGGCGATGACCGGGCAGGGCGGCTGGCCGATGACGGTGTTCGCCACGCCCGACGGGGAGCCGTTCTACTGCGGCACCTACTTCCCGCGGGACGCGTTCCAGCGGCTCGTCCACGCCGTGTCGGACGCGTGGAGGACCCAGCGCGACGCGGTGCTCACACAGAGCGCCGCGGTGGTCGACGCGATCAGGCAGGTCGCCGCGAAGCCGCCGGCCGGCCCGATGCACGAGGGCGTCCTCGACGCGGCCGCGCAGAGCCTGGTGAAGGCCTACGACAAGGAGCACGGCGGGTTCGGCGGGGCGCCCAAGTTCCCACCGCACATGAACCTGCTGTTCCTGCTGCGGCACTACCAGCGCACCCGCGACGACGAGGTGCTGGGCATCGTGCGGTACACCGCCGAGCGGATGGCCCGGGGCGGCATGTACGACCAGCTCGCCGGCGGCTTCGCGCGCTACTCGGTGGACGAGACGTGGACGGTGCCGCACTTCGAGAAGATGCTCTACGACAACGCGCTGCTGCTGCGGATGTACGTGCAGCTCGACCGCATCGCCGGCGGCGGCACCGCGCGGCGGGTGGCCGGGGAGGTCGCCGACTTCCTGCGCCGCGACCTGCACGACGGCCACGGGTTCATCTCGGCGCTGGACGCCGACACCGACGGCGTCGAGGGCCTCACGTACGTGTGGACGCCGAAGCAGATCGACGAGGTCCTCGGCGAGATCGACGGCGCCTGGGCGCGCTACCTGCTGGAGGTGACCGCCGACGGCACGTTCGAGCACGGCGCCTCCGTGCTGCAGCTGCCGGAGGACCCGCTCAACCTGGAGCGCTGGCTCGACATCAAGCGGCGCCTGCGGGAGGCCAGGGACGCCCGGCCGCAGCCCAGCCGCGACGGCAAGATCGTCGCGGCGTGGAACGGGCTGGCGATCACCGCGCTGGTCGAGTTCGGCCAGGTGTACGGCGACCGGCAGGCCGTCCAGCTGGCCGTGGACACCGCGCGGTACCTGGCGGAGACCCACCTCGTCGACGGCCGCCTGCGCCGGGTGTCCCGCGACGGCGTCGCCGGCGCTCCGGCCGGCGTCCTGGAGGACTACGGCGCCGTCGCGGAGGCGTTCTGCGCGGTGCACCAGGCGACCGGCGACGGCGAGTGGCTGACCCTCGCGGGCCGGCTCCTCGACGTGGCGCTGGAGCGGTTCGCCGACCCGGCCGGCGGCTTCTTCGACACGGCCGACGACGCGGAGCAGCTGGTCAGCCGCCCCGCCGACGTGACCGACAACGCGACCCCGTCCGGCCTGTCCGCGATCGCGGCGGCGCTCGTCGCCTACTCGGCGCTGACGGCGGACGTCGCGAAACGGGAGGCGGCGGAGCGCGCCCTGGCCACGGTCGCCATGGTGGCGGCCACCCACGGCCGGTTCACCGGCTACGCGTGCGCGGTCGGCGAGGCGCTGCTGTCCGGCCCGTACGAGATCGCGATCGCCACCCACGACCGCCACGACCCACTCGTCACCGCCGCCTGGTGGCACGCCCCGCCCGGCGCCGTGGTCGTCGCCGGCCCGCCGGACACGCCGGGGGCGCCGCTGCTGGAGGGCCGGGGCCTGCGCGACGGCCGGCCCACGGCGTACGTCTGCCGCGACTTCGTGTGCGACGCGCCGGTCACCGAGCTGGAGGACCTGGTCTCAGGCCTCGGCTAGCGGCGCCGTTCTCCTCTGGGCGAACACGCCCTCCTTTGGCATGCTCTTGTAACGGTGTAATCATGTAATCAGCGTTGCAGGAGCAAGCAAGTAAGGGAGTAAGCAGATGCGACGAGGAGAATGGGGCCGCGCCGGCGGTCCGCGCAGCGAGCCCCCGCCCGCCAACGACGCGCCCGCCTGGATCGGCGGCGCGCTGCCCGACGGCTGGTTCACCGGACCCGCCGAGATCACCATCGACCGCGACGAGATCACCATCGTCGGCCGGCTCAGCGACCCGGCCCTCCCCGACGACGCGACCGACGCCGACCGGTCCGCCGCCGAGCAGGGCCGCATCGCCGGGTTCCGGGAGACCACCCGCGACCAGCGGATCGGCATCGCCCAGCAGCTGGAGCGGCGCTACCAGCGCAAGGTCGCGTGGGGCGTGCGGGTCGGCGAGACCCGGGAGCTGTTCACCACGTTCTCCGCACCGGTCATGACCCGGCTGCGGCAGGCCGAGCGGCAGGTCCTGGACACCCTCGTGGACTCCGGCGTGGCCCGGTCCCGCTCGGAGGCGCTCGCCTGGTGCGTCGCCCTCGTCGGCCAGCACGCCGAGTCGTGGCTGGCCGAGCTCCGCCAGGCAATGACCCAGGTCGACGAGCTCCGCAAGCAGGGCCCGTCGGTGTGATCCGCACCGGCGACCGGTGCCACGCGACGCGGCAGGACCCGTCGGTGTGATCCGCATCGGCGGCCGGTGCCACGCGACGCGGCAGGGCCCGTCGGTGTGATCCGTGCCGGTCGCGGTGCCCGGGGCTCGGGTGCCGCGGCCGGAAAACGCTAGGCTCACCAGCCTATGGACTCGCGAACCGGACTCCCCGTCGTGGGCATGGTGGGCGGCGGCCAGCTGGCCCGCATGACCCACCAGGCCGCCATCGCCCTCGGCCAGTCGCTGCGGGTGCTCGCCGTCTCCGCCGACGACGGGGCCGCGCTCGTCGCCGCCGACGTCGTCATCGGCCGGCATGACGACATCGACGCGGTGCGAGCGTTCGCGAAGGGGTGCGACGTGGTCACCTTCGACCACGAGCACGTGCCCGGCGACCTCATCCGCACGCTCGCCGCGGAGGGCGTCACGCTGCTGCCGGGGGCCGACGCCCTCCGGTACGCGCAGAACAAGCGCGACATGCGCACGCACCTCGCGGAGCTCGGCTTCCCCGTGCCCCGCTGGACGGACGGTGACCTGCAGCGGTTCGGCGACGAGGTCGGCTGGCCGATCATCGTCAAGACCGCCACGGGTGGCTACGACGGCCGCGGCGTCTTCGTCGCCCACTCGGTCGCCGACATCCCGGCCGTGGACGGGCTGATCGGCGAGGAGCGCGTCCAGCTCAAGCGGGAGCTCGCCGCCGTCGTCGCCAGGTCGCCGCTCGGCCAGGTGGCCGCCTACCCGGTCGTCGAGACCGTGCAGAAGGACGGCATCTGCGTCGAGGTGCTCGCGCCGGCGCCCGGGCTCGACGACGAGGTGGCGGTCGAGGCGCAGCGGCTCGCCATCGACATCGCCACCCGGCTCGGCGTGGTCGGCGTGCTCGCCGTGGAGCTGTTCGAGACGACGACCGGGAAGATCCTGGTCAACGAGCTGGCGATGCGCCCGCACAACTCCGCGCACTGGACGATCGAGGGCGCCAGGACGTCGCAGTTCGAGCAGCACCTGCGGGCCGTGCTCGACTACCCGATGGGCGACACCAGGCTCACCGCCCCCGCGGTCGTGATGGCCAACGTGCTCGGCGGCGCGCCCGGCGGGATGCCGATCGACGAGCGGCTGCACCACCTGTTCGCCGAGGAGCCGGGTGCCAAGGTCCACCTGTACGGCAAGCAGGTCCGGCCCGGGCGCAAGATCGGCCACGTGACGGTCCTCGGCGACGACATGGAAGACTGCCGCCGGCGCGCCGCGCGGGCCGCCCGGATCCTCGAAGAAGGGTATGAGCATTGACCGACGTCGGCATCATCATGGGCAGCGACTCCGACTGGCCCGTGATGCGGCTCGCCGCCGAGGCGCTGGACGAGTTCGGCGTCTCCCATGAGGTACGGGTCGTCTCCGCCCACCGCACGCCGCACCTGATGCTCGACTACGCCGGCGAGGCCGTCGCCCGTGGCTTGAAGGTCATCATCGCCGGGGCGGGCGGCGCGGCGCACCTGCCGGGCATGGTCGCCTCCGCCACTCCCCTGCCGGTCATCGGGGTGCCCGTACCGCTGAAGTACCTCGACGGCATGGACTCGCTGATGTCGATCGTGCAGATGCCGGCCGGCATCCCGGTCGCCACCATGGCGATCGGTGGCGCCCGCAACGCCGGGCTGATGGCCGCCCGGATCCTCGCCGTCGCCGACCCCGCGCTGCTGGCGAAGGTCCGCGACTTCCAGGAGTCGCTGCGCGCGATGGTGGCGGAGAAGGACGCCGCCCTCTCCGCCACGATCGCGGGACTGAACGCTTAGGGCCTTACGGGGCCCACGGTGCGGCCAGGTTCCAGCTGCTGTCGGCGCTGAGCGCCTGCGGCCGCTGGAACCCGGTGCCGTTGCCGGCGGAGATGTACACCTGCGAGTCGTAGTGCCGCAGGTACGAGCCGACGATGTTGATCGACTCGAACGTGATGCCGGTGCCGCCGATGCCCGGGCGGGCACAGAACGTGGCGTCGGCGAGGAACAGCGCCGATCCGTCGTTCACCGAGTTGCGGACCCGGCTGTCGGCGTGCCGCAGGAACTGGCCGGGGAAGTTCACCGACTCGAACGAGTAGCACGACGAGTCGGCCAGCCCGCGCCGCACCGTGTACGTGGCGTCGGCCTTCAGCAGGGCGCTGCTGCCGCCGTTGACGATCTCGGTGTAGGCGAGGCTGTCCGAGTGCCGCAGGTAGCGGTCGGTGAAGCCCCACGTGGTGACCTGCAGCGACTTGCGCACGTCGGTCTGCAGCAGCACCGAACTGCGCCACAGCGCCGGGTTCGCCATGTTCCAGGTCGCGTCGGCGGCGAAGCCCGACGCGGTGTCCCACGCGTTGGGGCCGCCGCTGCGTGCCAGGTAGACGTTGTCGGCGTAGTGGCGCATGTACGAGCCGGGGAAGTTGTACGACTCGAACGACGTGCCGCCCGCCGCCAGCCCGGCCCGGCTGCACCAGGTCGCGTCCGCGGCGAAGCTGCCGCCCGTGTTGGCGTCGATGCGGACGCGGGAGCTGGCGTGCCGCAGGTACTGGCCGGGGAAGTTCACGGACTCGAACGAGTAGCACCGCGGGTCGGCCAGGCCGGCCACCGTGCGGAACGACGCGTCCTGCCGCGCCCCGTCGGCGCTCGCCGAGCTGAGCACGTCGGTGCGGGCGAAGCTGTTCGAGTGCCGCAGGTAGCGGTTCGTCAGCCCGGCCGTCGTCACCTGGAACGACCTGACGTGCCCGAGGGTCATCGGCACGGCCGCGTTCAGGTTCTTCGACGCGTTGATGAGGTTGGTGTTCGCGGCGCGGACCAGGTTGGTGTCGACCTTCTGGATCCGCCGGTCGTAGGTGAGCAGCCCGTTGTACTCGCCCTCGACGTCGGTGATCTCGGTGTACACGTACGCCGACAACCCCCGCGTCGTCATGAGCGCCTGCGTGTCGCGGATCATGCCGGTGAACCGGTCGTTGAGCTGCGCGTTGCTGAACACCTGCTCGTACGCGAAGAACTGCCCGTTCGGGCTCCACTCGTGCCCCGGCGTGTGCAGGCCGATCCCGCCGAACTCACCGAGGACCGAGACGCGGGTCGGCGACGGCAGCGGGGCGTCGGGGCCGGTGTAGATGTGCCAGTCGATGATGTCGCCGGTGCCGGGGTCCCCCTTGGACGCGCAGCAGTTGTAGCCGCTGTGCGGGTTCACCAGGCGGGTCGGGTCGTAGTTCTTCAGGTCCGTGGTGATCCGCTGGGTGTCGGCGAGGCTCCACTCGCCCCAGCCCTCGTTGAACGGTACATAGGTGACGACCGCCGGCGAGAACCGGTGCTCGTCGATGATCTCGCGGGCCTCGGCCTCCAGCTCGGCGATCTGCGCCGGGGTCCGGTTCGCGTCGAACGCCTGCGTCGACGGGATGTCCTGCCACACCAGCAGGCCCAGGCGGTCGGCGTGGTAGTACCAGCGCGCGGGCTCGACCTTGATGTGCTTACGGACCATGTTGAACCCGAGGTCCTTGTGCTTCTGCAGGTCGGACGCGAGCGCGGCGTCGGTCGGCGCGGTGTAGAGCCCGTCGGGCCAGAAGCCCTGGTCGAGCGTGCCGGCCTGGAAGACGAACTCGCCGTTGAGGGTCGGCCGGAGCACGCCGTTGACCAGCTTCTTGCCGATCTCCCGCATGCCGAAGTAGCTCACGACCTGGTCCACGGTCGCGCCGGCGCTGTTGCGCAGCGAGACCCGCAGGTTGTACAGGAACGGGTCGTCCGGCGACCACCGCCGCGCGTTGGGCACCGGCACGCTGAACTCGGTGAACCCGCCGACCGCGCTGCCGACGACCGTCGCGCCGTTCATCGCCTCGGCGAGCACGGTGTGCCCGGTGACGTTGCCGCGGGTGAAGACCCTGACCCGCGCGGTGTTGCCGGCCAGGTTGGCGTAGATGTCGACGGAGTAGATCGACGACACCGGCGTCGGCTCCAGCCACACCGTCTGCCAGATCCCGGACGTCGGCGTGTAGAAGATGCCGCTCGGGCTGTTGGTCTGCTTGCCGATCGGCTGCTTCTCGCCGCGGCCGTCGGTCGGGTCGTACACCCGCACGACGATCTCGTTGACGCCCCCGTTGAGCTGCGGCGTGATGTCGACCTCGAACCGGTCGTAGCCGCCCTTGTGGGTGGTGACCTGCACCCCGTTGACCCAGACGGTGGCCTCGTAGTCCACTGCGCCGAAGTGCAGCTGGACGCGCCGCCCGTTCCACCCGGCGGGCACGGTGAAGGTCCGCCGGTAGAACATCAGGTCACGGTTGTCGTTGCGCATGATGCCGGACAGCGCCGACTCGACCGGGAACGGCACCAGGATCCGCTCCGGCAGCGTCTGCCCCAGTGGCGGTGCCGCGTACCGGTTCACGTTGCCGGCGCTGTCGGTGGCGGGGTTCAGGAACTCCCACTCCCCGTTGAGCGACTGCCACTCGTTGCGGGTCATCTGCGGCCGCGGGTATTCGGGCAGCGGGTTCGTCGTGGACACCTGACTGGTCCACGGCGTCGTCAGCGGCGGCGTCTTCGGCACGACGGCCGAGGCCGGCGCACCCGACGCCACCAGCCCCCCGGCGACGACGGTCAGCACGGCCAGGGTGCGGGCGAGGAGGTGGCGCATCGAACTCCTTCTGGCGGGAAAGAGCACGCAGAACCGGCCCGCGGCCGGTTGGCGATCGGCCGCGCGCTGGTAGCGAGCCTTGAGACGAGCACTGGGGCGGGCATCGACGGGCTTGGGTAGGGCCCAGGTTCCGGGAACGTAACATGAAACATTCCCGAACGGAACAGCTCACATGCGCCCACTAATCAAACAGAATCCATCACAACAACGCCTCACCGCACCGGGCCTCAGTCACGAGCCTTCGCGTGGCGGCTGAGCTGCCCTGCGGGGCGTGCCGCGGGCATCGCCTGCGACGGCACCATCGCCTGCGACTGCGCAACCGCCTGCGACGGCACAACCGTGTGCGGCGACACCGCGGGTGCCGGGGCGGCCGCGGCGGCGGAGCCCGCCCGGTGGAGCTTGTGCCAGCGGAGCCGGGCGCCGGTGAGGGCCGTGCCGAGGGACTGGAGGAGCACGAGGTACATGAGCTGCCGGTAGACGATCTGCTGGAGCGGCAGCACCCACAGGACGCGGAGCTTCTCCTTGTCGAGGCGGAAAGCGACGACGGCGGTGAGGACCTGCATGGCGAACATGACGAGCCAGGCGCCGGTGGTGACCATCCAGCTGGAGAAGCACAGGCCGTAGACGAGCAGGATGTCGATGAGCGGGGCGAGCAGCGGAAGCGCGATGCCGAAGAACGCGATGAAGGGCAGACCGACCCGGCCGAACCGGCCCGAGGGGCCGCGGTCCACGATCGACCGGCGGTGCTTCCACATCGCCTGCATGGTGCCGTAGCTCCAGCGGTAGCGCTGCAGCCACAGCTGCCGCAGGGTGGCGGGGGCCTCGGTCCAGGCGCGGGCGCGCTCCTCGTACACGACGCGCCAGCCGGTGCGGCACAGCGCCATGGTGGCGTCGGTGTCCTCGGCCAGGGTGTCGTGGCTGATCCCGCCGATGTCCTGCAACGCCTCGCGGCGGAACGCGCCGATCGCGCCCGGGATGGTGGGCATGCAGCGCAGGATGTCGTACAGCCTGCGGTCCAGGTTGAACCCGATGACGTACTCGATGTGCTGCCACCGGGCGACGATCGAACGACGGTTGCCGACCTTGACGTTGCCCGCGACCGCACCGACCGAAGGATCGGCGAAGGGCTGCACCAGGTGCCGGATCGAATCCGGCTCGAAGACGGTGTCACCGTCGACCATGACGATCAGGTCGTGCTGCGCCATCGCCACCCCGACGTTGAGCGCATTCGGCTTGCCGCCGTTGGGGACCCGCACCACCCGGACGTTCGGCAGTCGCAGCGCCTCCACCAGCGCCGCCGTGTCATCGGTCGAACCGTCGTCGACGACCACCACCTCGATCCCGCCCGGATGATCGCCACCCGCCAGGGACCGCACCGCCGCCTCGATCCCCTCCTTCTCGTTGTAGGCCGGCACGATCACCGACACCGGCAGGAGCACCGGCGGGCCCCACCGCCACGACGCGGCCCGCCGCCGCCGCGCATGCCGGCCCGCGAGCACGAACAGCGCCACGGTACGGGCGATCGTCAGCAGGCCGGCGACCAGGAACAGCACGCGGAGGGTGGCCGCCACCCAGTCGGCCAGCACGACGGCCGTGGCCAGCGCGAACGCGCGCCGCTTGTCGACCGCGCCCGCCGGCGCCTCGACGACGACCGCCTGACCCGCGAGCGTGCGCGCCAGGCCCTCCGACACGGTGGTGAAGGTGTAGCCGCGCCGCTGCATCAGGGGAATGAACTTGTCCAGCGCCGCGACGGTCTGCGCACGGTCGCCGCCGCCGTCGTGCATGGGCACGATCGCGCCCGAGTCGCCCGGCGGGGTCGCGCCGGCGATGATCGCGTCGACGCCGGGATTGCTCCAGTCCCGGCTGTCCGTGTCCGCCATGATCGACAGGTAGCCGAGCCCGCCGGCCTCCAGGATCAGCGGCCACTCGGCGTTGTCGATGGCCCGGGCGCTGGACGAGTACGGCAGCCGCAGCAGCGCCGACTTGGTGCCGGTGGCGTGGACGACGGCGAGCTGGGTCTGGGAGTACTCCAGCTCGCGCTGCCGCCGGGACAGGCGGTCGAGCTGCGGGTGCGTGAAGGTGTGCACGCCGATCTCGTCGCCGTCCCGGGCCAGCTCGGTGACGATGCCCGGGTGCCGGATCACCTGGGAGCCGACGACGAAGAACGTGGCGTTGACGTGGTGCCGGCGCAGCACCTCAACGACCCGCGGCGTCCACTCCGGGTCCGGACCGTCGTCGAAGATGAGGGCGATGGTGCGGGCCGGCAGCCGGTAGGAGCGCACCGTGCCCTTACGGGTGTCGATGATCGGGCCGCCGCTGATGACCTCGGCCGGGACCTTGGTGTGCTGCCCCGCACTCGCGATGTGGTCGGGGTGGAACTCGGCGTTGACATAGGCCTCGATCAGCAGCGTGCCGATGAGCACGCTGAGCGCGATCCCACCGAAGACCAGGCGACTGAACGACACCCGCTTCCGCGTACGGGTCACGCCGGGCCCACAACGACGACCACGGTGACGCCGGGGGCGGCGTTCTGCGAGGCGCTCGGCTCCGGCGTGGTCGACGCGGTCGGCGTGGTCGACGCGGACGGCCTGGTCGGCGCGGTCGACGGTGATGCGGAAGGCGCCGCGCTCGCCGCCTCAGGCGTCGGGGTGGTGGTCACGGAACCACTCGGCCCGGCGGGCGCGCTCGCCGCACTGGGCGTGAGGCTGCTGCGGGTGGACCCGGCGCCGGTGGTCCGTTTGCCGATGCTGCCGGGCTGGCCGGGCGCGGGTGGGTTCTTCTTGGCCGGCGTCGTCGCGGACGGGGACGGTCCCGGCGCCGGAAACGACAGCAGGTCCAGCGGGCCTGTGATGAGGAGCGCGGCGACCAGCACCAGCACCGCATAGGCCAATGCCGCTACACCACCCAGGTGGAAGAAGAATCGGATCCGCCGTCCACGACGGCCCGTGGAATCGACGAATACAGGCGCTGACACGTCACCAGCGGCGGCGACGTCGACCGCCGCACCGACGGCCGGGGCTTTGACAGACACCACGGAAGCATAGGAGCGGCCTGCCGCCGAAATCACCAAAAGAACGGCCTGGGTGAATGACTCCGCCGAATCTCCCACCCTGCTCACCCTGCGGTTTCCCCGGTCTCACCCGACCATCCCACAGCGTCGGCGCCGAATTCACACGGTGATGGAGTCTCCCTTCCAGAGCTGGCTACCCCGGTATTGCCGGAATCAACGTCACTGCGATCTTCCCCAACGCATCAGGACACCGACACTCCACATCGGACCCACCAGATATTGGACCTGATCGCTGACCCCGTCACCGGTCCGACATGGGCGCGGCCTCAGCGTGGTCTACGTTCCAGATGGCACGCTGGCGATGAACGCCCGCTTGTCCACAGTGGCCGGTCCGAGCCGCCGGCCGAACCGGCCTTCCCGGAGCGCCACTTCCTCTGTCCGGCGGCCAGCGATCATCGAGCCGGCGACACGCTACTCACGCGGCGCGGCCCCCCGTCACCACCGGCGGCACGGTGCTCAGGCGGCATGGCGGCGCGAGACTCACGACTCGGGCCACGACCCGGAAGCCGAGGGCCGCCCCGCACGCGGACGGCCGTACAGCCCGCCAGGTCTCCACGGTCGCTCCCGCCTGACCCAGCGAACCTGACCAGCGAACGTCGCGTATGGCGGCGGCCCAGCAACGCAGCCGGCCATGCACGGTTGCTGGCGAACCCCGTCAAGGCGGTCCCACGACAACGAGCGCAACCGGATGGCGAAGCGCGGAGACGAGGCTCAGGCTCGGTGACCTCCCGGTATGGCGGTGCGGACGGTGTCCCAGGGCATGGCGGCGACGGCGCGGGTCAGGCGGCCGGACCAGGCGACGACCACGTCCAGGTCGCCGGGGCCCTCGCACAGCAGATACTGGCCCTCGATCCACCACGGCGGGACGGTCATGAATAACTCGGGGACCGGGACGCGGCCGGCGAAGAGGCTCGCAAGGGCGGGGTCGGGCGCGTCGGGAGTGACCTGGCCGGCCTGGTCGAAGGCGGTGTGCGGCAGGTGCGGCACCGGGGTGGGCAGCGGCACCATCCAGATGGTCTGCACCGGGTCCGAGCGGCGGGGTTTGCGCCGGTACCGGTCGCCGACGAGCACCGGCACGCCGTCCACGTTGCCCCTGAGCACGTCGTACAGGTCGACGGACTGGGCCTGCTCCTGGACGCCGATGACGGCACGGGCGGTGTGCGGGCCGGGGATGGGCACGGTGAGCGAGGGCAGGAACTCCCAGCCGCGCTGGGCGGCCAGCCGCTGCCTGGCGCGGGTCGGGCGCAGAGCGGGCAGGCGCCGGTACGCGTTGAGCACCACCGACAGGACGCCCATCTCCACGGCGAGGACCACGGTCGCCGTCACGTACTTGTTGACCTGCGGGATCAGGGCGGCCACGGCGATCATCGTGACGAGACCGCCGATGGCGGCGAAGATCGCGCCGACGACGGCGATCCGGCCGTCGAAGCGGGTCCCGAGCAGGCCGACGGTGACGCCGATGGCGAGGAAGCCGATGACCGCGGCCATCGCGCCGGGCAGGCCGGCCCTGGACAGCGGGACGGCGATGGCGGCGACGAGAAGACCGCCGACGATGACGGCGAGGACCGCGATGGCACGGTCGCTGAGTCCGACGCCGGCCGGTCCGCGGCCGACCTCTCGGCGTGCCGGCAGGATCTGGCACCGGCGGGCGACGAGCTCGGCTTCGATCCGCTCGACGAAGGCCTTGTAGTCCGTCTTGTCGGCGCCGGTGATGTCCACGGCGCGGCCGTCGAGCGTGACCAGGCCGGCGGCGGTGATCTTGTCGTCCTTGCGGGCGACGTACATCTCGTCGATCCACGAGAACGGGGCGGCGTCGACGCTGCGGTTGCGGCTCCACACCAGGCCGTGCTCGAAGTGGTGGACGACGACATAGGCGCCGAAGAGCCGGTAGAAGGCATAGCCGGCCGCGGCCAGGCCGGCGATCGCCAGCAGCACGACGACCAGGGCGAGCGCCTTCACCTGGAGGAACTCGATGGACGAGACGATCCAGCTGATGCCCGCGGCGGCACCGAAGAGGATCGCCGAGATGACGAGGCCGATGACGCACTCCACCACTGGATGGTCGCCCTTGTGCGTGGCCACGTGCCTGCCGAGCTGCTGTCGTTCCGCGAGTGCGACCACCCGTGGCGGCACGCTGACGGTCGATGCGTCCATGGCTTCCCCCGTACTGGTCAATCGACGCAGGACGCTACGCCATGTGGCGTCCCCCTCGCGACCCCGGCTGCGTTGACTTCCGTCATGGAGTCTGTCACTGTTCTAGAACTGTCGCAACTGTTCTAGAACTCTGGAGTGGGCCATGGGTGATCTGCTGATCCGGCCGAGCCGCACGCCGTCGCGCGTCCGGCTGATGGACGACCCGGGACCGCTGGGCAGGTTCGGGGACTATGGCGGGCGTTACGTCCCCGAGTCCCTGATCCCCGCCTGCCGGCGGATCGAGGAGGCGTTCCGGAATGCGTGGGCCGACCCCGCGTTCCAGCACCAGCTGGCCGGCCTCCTCGCCACGCACGCCGGCCGGCCGACGCCGCTGACCCCGGCGGTGCGGCTGTCCGCCGAGCTCGGCGTGACGCTGCTGCTCAAGCGGGAGGACCTCACCCACACGGGCTCACACAAGATCAACAACGTGATCGGTCAGGCGCTGCTCGCGAGCAGGATGGGGCACAGGCGGCTGATCGCCGAGACGGGCGCCGGGCAGCACGGGGTGGCGACCGCGACCGCGGCGGCGATGTTCGGCATGGCGGCGACCGTGTTCATGGGCGAGCGTGACATCGAGCGGCAGGCGCTCAACGTGTTCCGGATGCGGATGCTCGGCGCCGAGGTCGTGCCCGTCCGCACCGGCGCGAGGACGTTGAAGGACGCCACCAGCGAGGCGATGCGGCACTGGGTCGGCTCGACCGCCGACAGCTACTACTGCATGGGATCCGTGCTCGGTCCGATGCCCTATCCGTGGATGGTGCGCGAGTTCCAGCGGGTCATCGGCGACGAGGCGCGCCGGCAGTGCGCCACCGCGCTGCCCGCGGCGGTGCCCGATTACGTCGTGGCGTGCGTCGGCGGTGGGTCCAACGCGGCCGGGACGTTCGCCGGGTTCGTCGACACCACGGCGAAGCTGATCGGGGTCGAGGCCGAGGGCGGCGCCGGCGCGACCCGCGGCAGCCTCGGCGTGCTGCACGGGGTGCGGTCGATGTTCCTGCAGGACGACGACGGCCAGGTCCTGGAGGCCCACTCGATCGCCGCCGGGCTCGACTACCCGGGCATCGGCCCCGAGCACGTGCACCTGCGGGACCTCGGCCGCGCCCGGTATGTGACGGTCACCGACGCCGAGGTGGTCGACGCCGTCGTCCGGCTCGCCCGCACCGAGGGGATCGTGGCGGCGCTCGAGTCCGCGCACGCGGTCGCCTGGGTGATCCGCGCCGCCGCCGACGGCACGCTGCCCGCCGGCTCGACCGTGCTGCTGACCCTCTCCGGTCGCGGCGACAAGGACATCTCCGCGCTGAAGGAGCTGCTGTGAAGCTGCCGACCGACCGCAAGGTCCTGATGCCGTACCTCACCGGCGGCGCCGTCGCCGAGTGGACCGACCACCTCCGGGCACTCGTCGACAACGGCGCCGACGCGATCGAGGTCGGCCTGCCGTTCTCCGACCCGACGCTCGACGGCGCCACGATCCAGGAGGCCACCCACGCGGCCCTGACCCGGGGCGCGACACTGCGCGGCATCCTGACGCGTGTGCCGGAGGTCGCCGGCGCCGTGCCGCTCGTCGCCAGCACGTATGCCAATCTCCTCGTCCGCGACGACACGTTCTGCCGCCGCCTCCGCGACGCCGGGTTCGACGGGCTGATCGTCCCCGACCTGCCGCTGGAGGAGTGCGCCGAGGCGAGCGCCGAGGCGGAGGAGCAGGACCTGGACCTGGTGCTGCTGGCGTCCCCGGCCACCCCTGACGAGCGGCTCGACGAGATCGCGCGGCGCAGCCGCGGCTTCGTGTATGCGGTCACGGTCATGGGCACGACCGGCGAGCGGGAGACCCTCGCCGCGTCCGCCGCCGATCTGGCGGGGCGGCTCGCCGGCCGCTGCGACCTGCCGGTGTTGCTAGGATTCGGCATCTCCACCCCGGCCCAGGCGGCCGAGGCCGCCCGCCTCGCCGACGGTGTCGTCATCGGCGCCGCGATCATGCGCCGGGTGCTCGACGGCGCCACGCCGGCCGAGATCGGGGCCTACCTCCGGTCGATCCGGGAGGCCATGGACGAAGGGTGAGCCATCAACGCCGAGCCGCGGTATCGCAGCATCGCCGCCGACCTGGCCGAGAAGATCCGCGCCGGGGAGTATGCGCCTGGCGCGGCGCTGCCCGGGCAGCGCGACCTCAGCCACAGCTACGGCGTGACCCTGATGACGCTGCGGCAGGCGCTGCGGCATCTCAGCGACGAGGGGCTGATCGTCCAGCGCGCGGGGAAGGGCACGTATGTGGCGCCGCCGCACTTGGCGTACCGGCTGGGCCCGCTGCGCAACCTCGCCGACGACCTGCGCGAGCAGGGCCTCGAGGTGCAGACCAGGGTGCTCGACCAGGCGCTGCGCCGCCCCCCGTCGCCGGTCGCGGTCTTACTGGGGGCACCGGCGCTGCGGCTCGAGCGGGTCAGGGCGTTCGCCGGGCGGCCGGCCGTGCATCAGGTGTCGTGGGTCCGCAAGCCGTTCGGCAACCGCATCCGGTCGGCCGACTTCGCCACGGCGTCGCTGTACCTGACGCTGGCCGACGCGGGGGTGGCCGTCGCCAGGGCCAGCGAGACGATCCGGCCCGCGGTGCTGGAGGAGGAGCTGGCCGGGCACCTGCACGCCGCGGTTGGCACGCCGGTGTTCGTCAGTGAGCGGATCACGTACTCGCTCGACGACACCCCCATCGTTGCCGACCGCGCCGTGATCCTCGGCGACATGATGGAGATCCGCGCCGCCCGGGCCGCGTCCGGACTGTCGCTGACCTGGTCGGACGTGGCCGCCGAGGTGACCCCTCGCCGGCAACCGTAACGGCTTGGACGCGACCGGTCGGACACAGCCGCTGAGTGACCCCCGCCGGCAACCGTGGCGGCTTGGACACGACCGGTCGAGACACAGTCGCTGAGTGACCCCCGCCGGCAACCGTGGCGGCTTGGACACGACCAGTCGGGACACAGCCGCTGAGTGACACCCGCCGGCAACCGTGGCCGTTTGGACTCGACTGGTCGGAGGCGGCCGGTGACTGACCCCTCGCCGGCTACCCGTAGTGGCTCCGACGCGATCAGGCCGGCCTACCACGACGCTGGTCTCGGTCTCAGGGTCGGCGAGGCCAGCGAGGCGGTGAGGTCGGTGACGGTCGTGGGCGGCGGCGCGTCGAGCGTTGAGGTGCACGTAGGCGGCCGGTGGTGCGCAGCGCTTCGCCGTGCGCGTTGCCGGCGCCCGGCTCGGCCGGCCCGGGCAGGCGATGCCAGGGCAGACCGGCGACGGCGCGACTCTCGCCCACCCGCCCCAGAGCAGACCGATGACGGCGCGACTCTCGCCCACCCGCCTCAGGACAGACCGGCGACGGCGCGACTCTCGCCCGCCCGCCTCAGGACAGATCGGCGACGGTGCGCTCCTTCGCGCAGTCCCGGGACCGTTCGGCGATCGTGCGGCGTGCGGTGGATCACGGTGCCGGGCTGGGGAAGGAACAGCGGCGGCAGTCAGACGTGGCCGCGGAGGGACTCGTCGTAGATGACGGTGGGGGGTGGGTTCAGCAGGTCGTGGGCGGCTCTGCTGAACGTGCTCGCGTCGCGGCGGCGGCGGAGCTCGACCGTCACCGACTCGCAGGACGCCTCGCCGTCCAGGGCGGCGACCGCGCCCGACGGGAGCAGGAACACCGGGGCGCTCGGGCCGACGGCGGTGTCACCGGGGCGGCCCGCGATGCCGACGACGGTGGCGTTGACCACGGCCTGGCCACGGGACAGGGTTGCCCGCTCGCCGAGGCGGATGTCGTGGGCGGCGGCGGTGCGCTCGTCGACGAGGACCTGCGCGTCGGAGGCCGGGTAGGCGCCCGAGCGCACCGCCGACCAGCGCAGGCCAGGCCGGCTGGCGGCCGTCAGCACCGTCGCGCCGTTGAGCAGGCCGCGGGAGGTGACGACGGTGACGCCGTAGAGGGTGGTGCCGCACTCGACGGCGGCGGCCTGGGGCAGGGACGCGAGACGGTCGACCTGCTTCGGCGTGAACCTGCCGACGAGGCGCACGTCCGCGTCGCCGGGCAGGTCCGCGAACTGGGTGGATCTTTCGTACCGGTCGAGGACCACGAACGCCCCGACCGCGACCGCACCGATGACGAAGCCGGCGACGATCGTCCGCTCCCCGCGCATGCCGCAGACGGTACCGGAGCGGTCACCCACGGTCGGGAAGCCACGCAGGGGGCCGCGCAGGGGCCACCCGACCGGGCAGCCCCAACCACGAAGAACCGCGCAGCCCCCAACCACGAAGGCCGGGCAGCCCCCAACCACGAAGCGGGTCAAGCCGCGCGACCGAGGTAGCGCAGCAGGGTCACCGCCGGGCCGGAGTCGTCGCCGGTCGGCAGGGCGGGTGCGTAGGCACCGTAGGCCCGCAGCGGCTCGACGAGCTCGCGCGCCACCGGCAGCAGCCGCTCGGCGAGGTCGTCGGACAGCGGCGACGGCTGCCCGGTCGCGACCGCGACGTCCCACGCGTGGACGGCGGCGTCCAGACCGCACGCCCCGGCGCCGAGCCAACCGGCCATCTTGCCCTGCGGCAGCGGCGTGGGCGCGTCGGTCGCGTCGGCGGGGACGGTCGCCCAGGCCGCGGCGGACGCCCGCATCGTGTGCTCGACGAAGGACTTGAACGCGTCGAGGTCGCCGTCCAGCTCGCCCGACGGCGCGAACGGGTCGAACGCCGGCCAGCCCTCGCCGGTGATCGTGGCGGCGAAGCCGAGCTGGTCGCCCGCGGCGTGCTGGAGGACCTGGGTGACATTCCACAGCTCGCACGGCGTCGGCAGCAGCAGGTCCGACGGGCGCAGCCCGGCAAGCACCGCCCGCAGCGCCACATGCGACTCGTCCAGGACGGTCCAGGTGTTCGAGCTCATCCGACACTCCCTCAACTCGGTGACTGCGTCCAGTCTATCAGAACGGAATACTCCATTCCACTATTGGGGCACGCTGAGATGTCCATCAGGGCCGGACGAACTACCCCGCGCCCTCGGCGCGCAGGTGGCGGCGCTGCACCTGGCGGCGCTCGCGCAGGACGGCCGCCAGGCGGTCGGCGGCCAGCGGCGGATGGAACAGGAAACCCTGCGCGGAGGTGCAGCCCAGCGCGGCCAGGGCGGCGCGCTGATCGGGGTTCTCCACGCCCTCGGCGACGACCCGCAGCTTGAGCCGCAGCCCGAGCTCGACCGTGGCCCGGACGATCGCCTCGGCCTTCGGGGAGTCGATCATCTGCGCGACGAACTCCCGGTCGATCTTCACCTCTTGTACGGGCAGCCGCGTGAGCACGGTGAACGAGGAGAACCCGGTGCCGAAGTCGTCGACCGCGAGCTGGACGCCGAGCCGCCGGATGCGGGCGAGGACGTCGTCGATGACGGTCGACTGCGACAGCATCACGGTCTCGGTGATCTCCAGGACGAGCAGCTCGGCCGGGAGGCGGTGGCGGGCGAGCAGATCGCCGATCGCCTCGGGCAGCTGCCGCTCCAGGAGGCTGCGGGCGGAGATGTTGACCGACACGGGGACGGCGAGACCGGCACGCCGCCAGCTGGACGCGAGCCCGATCGCCCGGTCGAGGACCCACCGGGTGAGCGGGCCCATCAGCTCACTGGCCTCCACGACCGGCAGGAACTGGCCGGGGGTGAGCGGACCTCGCCGCGGGTGCTTCCACCGCACGAGCGCCTCGACGCCGGTGATCTGCTGCGCGCCGGGCGCCAGCGAGACGGCCGGCTGCAGCTCGACGCTGAGCTGCTCGCCGGTGTGCAGCGCCTCCCGCAGCTCGGCGAGCAGGGCGAGCCGGTCGGTGCTGGCGTCGTCGCGACCGGCGTCGTACCAGGCGACCGGCTGCACGGCGCGCTTCGCCTGGTACATGGCGATGTCGGCGCGGCGCAGCAGCTCGATGAGGTCGACCTCGCCGGCGGTGGCGACGACCACGCCGATGGACGGCTCCTTCGACAGGAGCACCCCGTCGATCCGCATCGGCACGGCGACCTGCGCGCCGAGCTTGCGGGCCCGCTCGACGGCGGCGGCGAGGGCGAGATCGGCGCCGCCGGCGTCGAGGTCGGTGATGAGCAGCGCGAACTCGTCGCCGCCGAGGCGGGCGAGCAGGTCGCCGGCGCCGCCGGCCTCGGCGACCCGGCCGGCGATCACGCGGAGCACCTCGTCGCCGGCCGCGTGGCCGAGGGCGTTGTTGACCTCTTTGAAGTCGTTGACGTCCAGCAGCAGCATGGCGACGGGGTCGTCCGGCCCGCGGCGGCGGAGCAGGGCGTTCCCGCGCGACAGCAGCGCCGCTCGGTTGAACAGGCCCGTCAGGGGGTCGTGGATCGCGTCGTACGTGGTGCGTTCGCTCATCGAGCGCAGCTCGTCCTGGCTGATCGCGTCGTGCAGGGCGGCGGCGAGGGCGTCCCCGTACGCGTCGAGCATCCGCTGGTTGCGGGGCCTGAGCCGGCCGAGGCCGGACAGCCGCAGCTCGCCGACCGTGACTGCGCCGACGACCAGGTGGTGAGCCGCCGGGACCCCGCCGGGACTCGCGCCGAAGACAGTGCCGTCCGCCAGCACGACCTGCGCGCCCGAAGCGCCGAAGAGCCGCCGGGCGCCCTCGCTGCCGGCCTCGGCGGTGCCGCGCACGTCGAGCCGGTTGAGGTCGCGGGTCGCCTCGGCGAACTCGTGCCAGGTGCGGCGCTCTTCGCGGTCGCCGATGCGGCTCGCGTAGAGCTGCTGGAGCAGCAGCAGGACCGGCGGCAGGAGCAGCAGCAGGAGCGCGTCGGTGAGGCAGGCCCAGACGATGGCCAGGCCGATGGCGACGTTGCCGACGACCATGAGCAGCTTGCCGCGCAGCAGCTCGGCGGCGACGGTGACGATCCGGCCGCCGCGGGTGGTGGCGACGTGCGCGGCGGTGGCGGTGATCGAGACGACGCAGTACACGAGCGCGCCGGCGCTCAGGGCGAGGACGCCGTGCGGCGTGAGGGGCGCGCCGTGCACCGGTGCGACGAGGGCGGCGGTGGCGGCGCCGAGCGTGCCGGCCAGGGTGAGCGCGGAGACGGTGAAGAGCAGGTCACGCCCGCTGCGGACGCGGCCGGCGCGGGCGTCGACGGCGCGCAGGATGCTGTGCGACACGGCGGCGCCGGGCAGGACGACGAGCGGGATCAGCTGGGCCGGCAGGCTGACGCAGAGGATCACGATCGCGGCCTCGCCCCAGGCGATGGCGGCCTGACCGGCGCCGGCCCGCACTTTCAGGCGGGCGAGCTGGGCGAGGATCACCACGCCGAGGCTCGCCGCGATCGCGCCCCACAGGCCCGGCAGCCCGGGCGGCCGCATGGCGGTCAGCGCCGCCGCGACGGCCACACCGGCGAAGGCAGCGGACGCCACGGCGGCGGTGAGGCGCGCCGGAACGGGCGTCATCGATGCACCGCATCGACCGACGACAATGACGCTAAGCGGCGATCCGAATGCGCAGCGTGAGCAGATCCGCGGGCAAACGGGGTGTCCACCATCTGCCCCCCTTCCCTGCCCCACAGGGAGACGCGCCCGGCATGAGGAACGCGCACCCCGTGAAGGCTAAAGCACGGAAGAAAGGCACAACAGTGGTCAGTGCCGCGATTCTAGGTCGGAGCCCTCGTCGCTGCGGTCACCGTCGGACGAGGTGGAGGGTTTGTCGGGATCCGGGAACTCGGCGGGCAGACGGCGGATCCGCGCGCTCATGTTGCGGATCAACAACACTGTCGCGATCGCGAGCAGGACGACGATGAGCAGCCCCATTGGGCCGGCCAGACCGCCCGAGCGGGTGTCACCGAAGTTGTTCTCGGCGAGGAACTGCCACGCTTGCATACGACCTACCTTACGCCCGCGAAAAGATCGTCTTCAGGCGTGCGGGTGTCGACGTGCGACTTCACGAGCTCGTAGTCCTCGGTGGGCCAGATCTTCTGCTGGATGTCGAGCGGGACGGCGAACCAGAAGCCGTCGGGGTCGACCTGCGTGGCGTGCGCGCGCAGCGCGTCGTCGCGGGCCTCGAAGTACTCACCGCAGGGCACGCGGGTGGTGACCCGGTCGCCCTTGTCCGGGCGCTCCTCCCACTGCTTCACCCACTCCGTGTAGGGCGACTCGCCGGTCGTCTCCAGCATCGCCTCGTGCAGCGCGAGCATGCGGGCGCGGGACCAGCCCATGTTGTAGTACAGCTTCAGCGGCTGCCACGGCTCGCCCTTGTCCGGATAGCGGGCCGGGTCGCCGGCGGCGTCGAACGCCACCATGCTCACCTTGTGCGTCATGACGTGGTCGGGGTGCGGGTAGCCGCCCTCCTCGTCATACGTGGTGATCACGTGCGGGCGGAACCTGCGGATCAGCTCGACCAGCGGCGCCGCCGCCTCTTCGGGGTCCATCAGGCCGAAGCAGCCCTCGGGCAGCGGCGGCAGCGGGTCGCCCTCCGGGAACCCCGAGTCGACGAAGCCCAGCCACGCCTGGTCGACGCCAAGGATCTCCCGTGCCCGGTCCATCTCCGCGCGGCGGATGGTGGCGATGTTCTCCCAGACCTCGGGGCGGTCGAGCTTCGGGTTGAGCACGCTGCCCCGCTCGCCGCCGGTGCACGTGACGACCAGCACCTCGACGCCTTCTGCGGCGTAGCGCGCCATCGCGGCCGCGCCCTTGCTCGACTCATCGTCGGGATGCGCGTGCACCGCCATCAATCGCAGTTGCTCGCTCACGAGCTCTCCTCAAGATCTCCGTCAACCCCGCGGTGGGGGCGCCCCGGGTTACGACCCTATTGTGGTCGGTACCTCCGACGAAACGACGAGGACCGTCATCCCGTGACCGAGACGCACGCCACAGGTAAATACCCGCCGGGCCGCTACGGCCGCCGACGGGAGCACCGGCCACGCCGCACCTGGCTGGTCGTGCTCCTCGCCGCCGTGGCGGGGGTCGCGGGCGTGCTCATCGCGGTGAAGCTCTTCCAGCAGTACGGGCCGCAGGAGTACGAGCCGCAGGTCCAGCGCTTCTACGCGATCAGCGACGACGGCATCACGGTGGACTTCGTGGTCCGCAAGGACGCGTCGAAGGAGGCGACCTGCCGGGTCCGGGCCCGCTCCGCCAGCGGCGAGGAGGTCGGCCTGGCCGAGGTCGACGTCCCGAAAGGCGCCGAGGCACCGGTCACCTACCGCCTCGCGACGAGCGCTCGGCCGGTCACCGTGGAGGTCCCGGCCTGCGGCCCGCGCCGCATCCGCTGAGCACCCCGCAATTTCCATGCCGACGGTGATGCGGCTCACTGGTACTTTGGTGGTTTGACCGAGCGTGCCCGTAAGGAGATCTTCAGTGTCGACGACCGACGGCGACCAGGGGACAACCTGGCTGTCGCAGGAAGCATATGACCGGCTGCAGGCCGAGCTGGACGAGCACATCGCCAACCGGCCGGCGCTCGCTGCGGAGATCAACGCTCGCCGCGAAGAGGGTGACCTGCGCGAGAACGGCGGCTATCACGCCGCCCGTGAGGAGCAGGGCAAGGCCGAGGGCCGCATCCTGTATTTGAAGGAGTTCCTGCGCAAGGCGGTCGTCGGCGAGGCGCCGACGAGCAACAAGGTCGCGCCCGGCACCGTCGTCACGATCCAGTTCGACGACGACGAGGACGACACCGAGACGTTCCTGCTGGGTTCCCGGGAGATCGCGGCGACGACGGACCTGACCGTCTACAGCCCCGAGTCCGCGCTGGGCAAGGCGATCCTGGGCGCAGGCAAGGGTGACCAGGTGAAGTACACCGCCCCGAGCGGCGCGCAGATCGCCGTGAAGGTCATCTCGTTCGAGCCGTTCGCCGGCTGAGCATCACAACGCTTTGAGGGTCCGCGCCGAGCTGGCACTGTGTCGTGCCAGCTCGGCGTCGATCCGCTCGTTGCGCGCGCTGTCGAGCACGACCGCCGCCGACTCCGGCGCGGTCGCCTCGACCAGCCGGGCCCGCAACCCCGATGGCGGGTGGGTGGCGAAGAGCGAGATCTCGCGCTCCGTCTCCGCCTCGCGCCGCGCCGCCACCTGCGGCCGCACCTCGTCGAGCAGCCGCCGGGTGGTCCCCGGCCACTCCGCGGGCGGCCGCCCGGCCCGGGCGTCCCGCATGATCAGCATCCCCAGGCTCTCGAGCACGACCAGGACGTCGAGCAGGTCGACGGTGGCCGCGCGGCCGGCCAGCCGCGCCGCGACCCGGTCGGCGCGGTACTCGGCACGCTGCCCCTCCCGCAGCACCAGGACGGCGAGGACGGTCCTGGGCAGCCACAGCAGGCCGCGCAGGACCAACTTGACCAGGTTCAGCAGTGGCCTGACGACCCAGACGACCAGGAACCCCTCGCCTGTCCAGACGTCGCCCTCCCGTCTGGACTCCGGCTGGAGCAGCGTGTCGAACTCGGCCAGGGTCGTCCACGACGGCTGGACCAGCAGCCCGCGCCGCGGGTCGCCGTTGACGAAGTGGCCGAGCTCGTGGCCGAGCAGCGCCACCCGGGACTGCCGCGGGAGCGCGTTCCACAGCGGCAGTCCCAGCACCAGGACCGGGCGGCGCCGCAGGCCGACCATGAAGGCCGCCGCGTCGAACAGGTCGCCCTCGACGTAGACCCGCGGGACCGGCGCGCCGACCGCGGCGGCCGCCTCCCCGACCAGTGCGTGCAGCTGCGGCGCCTCGGCCGCGGTGACCTCGGTCGCGTACTTCGGCACCCGGGCCAGGCGGGGGCGCAGGAGGACCGCGAGGGCGATCACCACCAGCCCCACGACGATGCCGGGGGCCGAGACGGTGCACAGCCAGATCCCGGTGGCGAGCAGGCCCAGGACCAGCCCGTACAGCAGCAGCGACGACACCAGGAGCACGCCCGAGCCGGCCGTCGTGGCGCGGTCCGCCCCGCGGCTGAAGGCGTCGAAGGTGGCGAAGGTGTGGCGGTGCGCGAGCCGCTTGCCGAAGGTCACAAGGATCTTCTACGCGCCGAAGGTCACCGTGTATCCGGCCGAACGGAGGACGTTGACCAGCCGGTCGGAGTGTTCCGAGCCGCGGGTCTCGACGGACAGGTGGATCTCGACCTCGCCGAGCTGCAGGCGCGGGTCCTGGCGGCGGTGGGCGACGTCGACGACGTTGGCGCCGTGCTCGGCGATCTGCGAGAGGATCTTCGCCAGGTGACCGGGGCGGTCGGTGCAGCGGACGGTGAAGGTCAGGTAGCGGCCGGCGGCGGCGAGGCCGTGCTCGATCACCCGGAGCATGAGCATCGGGTCGATGTTGCCGCCGGAGAGGACCGCGGCGGTGGGCGTCTCGACCTGGGCGGTGCCGGCGAGCAGGGCCGCGACGCCGACGCTGCCGGCGGGCTCGACGACGGTCTTGCCGCGTTCGAGGAGCATGAGCAGCGCCCGGGAGATGTCCTCGTCGGTGACCGTGACGACCTCGTCGACGAGCTTGCTGACGTGGGCGAACGTGAGGTCGCCGGGGCGGCCGACCGCGATGCCGTCGGCGATCGTGCCGAGTGCGGCCAGGCGGACGGGGCGTCCGGCGCGCAGCGACTCGGGGAAGGCCGCCGCGCCCGCCGCCTGCACGCCGATGATGCGCACGTCGGGGCGCAGCGCCTTGACCGCGACGGCGAGGCCGGAGATGAGGCCGCCGCCGCCGATGCCGGTGACGATGCTCCGCACGTCGGGCAGCTGCTCGAGCAGTTCCAGGCCGAGGGTGCCCTGCCCGGCGATGATGTCGGGGTGGTCGAAGGGGTGGATCAGCACCGCGCCGGTGCGGTCCGCGAACTCCTGCGCGGCGATGAGCGCCTCGTCGACGGTGGCGCCGGCGAACTGGACCGCGGCGCCGTAGTTCTTGGTGGCGGCGATCTTCGGCAGCGGCGCGCCGACGGGCATGAAGACGGTGCTGGTGGTGCCGAGCAGGCCGGCCGCGAGGGCGACGCCCTGCGCGTGGTTGCCGGCGCTGGCGGCGACCACCCCGCGGCGGCGTTCGTCCGCGCTGAGGCGGGCGATCCGCACGTACGCGCCGCGGACCTTGAACGATCCGGCCCGTTGCAGGTTCTCGCACTTGAGCCAGGCCGGGCCGCCGAGCTTCGCGGTGAGCGGCCGGTTGGGCTCGACCGGGGTCCGGCGGATCACGCCGGCCAGCAGGTCGCGTGCCGCCTCGATGTCAGCGAGCGTCACAAGCCCCGAGGAAGGTTCCGTCATTCCCTGATCGTGCCACCCGCCGTGACCGGCAGCACGACCGTCCAGTCCTCGTTCGTGGAGCGCAGCGCCCGCAGGGTCGCCGAGGGCACGAGAGATCCCCTGAGGCGGGCTACGCGGCCGTACTGCGCGCTGGTCACCCGGGCGATGAGGATCAGCGCGACCACCGCGGCGGCGATGCCGAGCGCCGCCCCAGGCAGGCGCAGCAGCAGCTGCCGGCCGAACAGGTGCGACACGAGCGCCCGGTCGACGGTCCCACCGGCGGCGACCCGCTCCCGGACGTCGTCGATCTCCCGCAGGTTGTCGAGGCCGGCCAGGACGGCGAAGCCGACGGCGATCAGGGTGAGGAGCAGGCCGAGCCACCACAGCCAGGTGAGCACCGTCATCCTCCGCCGCAGCAGCGGTGACCGGCCCACGCTGCCGACGGCGACGTCCATGAGCGGCACCGCGGACGTGGCACGGATGCCGAACGCCGCCAGGTTGGACCGGGCCCGGCGGGCCCAGCCGGCGAACGCGACCCATGCGGCCAGCACCGCGGCGGCGAGGGCGGCCCAGCCGGCGAGGCGCACCGCCGAGGCGTCGGTGCCGGGGCGGTGCGCGGCCCAGATGTCGGCGAGGGGCAGGAACGCCACGCACAGGTGGGTGAGGGCCGCCCCGGCGACCGCGAGCATCGCCACGGTCGCCCAGCCGGAGATCGCCCTGATCCGCCGCATCGCCCTGGCCTAGCGCCGCGCCGCGACGCGAGGCCAGCCGGGCGCGTGCCGCCGCCACGGCGCGGCCTGCTCGACCTGGCCGGCGAGGGCGAGCAGCAGCAGCTCGGAGCCGGGCGGCCCGACGAACTGGACCGCGGCGGGCAGCCCGTCGGCCCGCACGCCGACCGGGATCACGATCGCGGGGAAGCCGGCGAAGTTCCACGGCGCGCTGTAGGGCGCGTAGCGGGTGTTGACCAGCATGTTGGCCGACCAGGAACGCTCCGACCAGCGCAGGGCACGCGGCGGGGCGCTCGCGAGGGCCGGGGTGACGAGGACGTCGTAGCCGCCGTGCAGGAACCAGTTGCGGCAGCGCTCCCGCCACTCGTCCCGGTCGGCGGGCTTGACCAGGCCGCGCCGCAGGGCCCGCTCGCCGAGCGCCGCGTGCCGGCGGGTGCGTGGCTGCAGCCGCGGCACGTCCAGATCAGCGGCGTCGGCGGCCGCGCCGGCGAACCAGGTGGCGAGGACCTTCGCGGCGAGCGCCGGCGGGTAGGCGGGGTCGGCGCGCACCGCGTCGTGGCCGAGGCCGAGCAGCAGGCGGCCGGCGTCGCTGAGCCCCTTGCGGGCGCCCGCGTCGGGGAACACGCCGGCGGCGGGGCTGCGCGAGGACACGGCGATCCGCAGCTTCCCCGGCGTCCGCAGCGCCTCGGGGGTACGGCCGGCGATGACCGAGAAGCCCAGCGACGCGTCGCCGACGGTGGTCGCGAGGATGCCGTTCTCGGCGAGCCCGTGCCAGTCGTTGGCGCCGATGCCGGCGGGGACGACGCCCCGGCCGGGCTTGAGCCCGACGAGCCCGCAGCAGGCGGCCGGGATCCGGATCGAGCCGAGCCCGTCGTTGCCGTGCGCGATCGGCACCAGGCCGGCGGCGACCGCGGCGGCCGACCCGCCCGACGAGCCGCCCGGGGTCCGGTCGGTGCGCCACGGGTTGCGGGTGATGCCGTCGGCGTCGTCGGTGAGCGCCCAGAGGCCGAGCTCCGGCATCCTCGTCACGCCGGTGACGATGGCGCCCGCGCCGCGCAGCCGCCGGACGACCTCGTGGTCGCGCTCGGCGACGGGCCCGCGGGCGGCCGCCGAGCCGTTCCACGTGGGCAGGCCGGTGACCGCGATGTTCTCCTTCACCGCGATGGGCACGCCCGCCAGGGACAGGTTGCGCAGCTCCGGCTGGTCGTCGACGATCTCCGCCTCGGCGATCGCCTCGCCGGCCCGGACCTGCCGGAACGCGCCGACGATCCGGTCATAGGCGCGGATCGAATCGAGGTGGTCGGCGACGACCTCCGTCGCTGACGTGTCACCGCGGCGCACCGCGCGGGCGATCTCCCGCGCGGTGGTGCCGACCCAGGTGGTGGAGCGGTGCAGCATGGTGAGACACCTTCCGGCCGATGGGCGTTCAGTGTCTCAACGAGCGAGGGCTTGCTCCAGGTCCGCGAGAAGATCGTCGATCGTCTCGATGCCGACGGACAGCCGGACGAGGTCGCCGGGGACCTCCAGCGGCGAGCCGGCCGCGCTGGCGTGGGTCATGCGGCCCGGGTGCTCGATCAGCGACTCGACGCCGCCGAGGGACTCGCCCAGCACGAACAGCTTCGCCCGGTTGCAGATCTCCACGGCGGCCTCCTCGCCGCCGGCGGCCCGGAAGCTCACCATGCCGCCGAAGCGCCGCATCTGCTTGGCCGCGACCTCGTGGCCGTGGTGGTCGGGCAGCCCCGGGTACAGGACCTGGCGCACGGCCTTGTTCCTGGACAGGAACTCGACGACCTTCTCCGCGTTGTCGCAGTGCCGGTCCATGCGCACGCCGAGGGTCTTGATGCCGCGCATCGTCAGCCACGCGTCGAACGGGCCACAGACGGCGCCCATCGCGTTCTGGTGGAAGGCGAGGCGCTCCAGCAGCTCGTCGTCGCTGCCGACGAGGGCGCCGCCGACGACGTCGGAGTGCCCGCCGATGTACTTCGTGGTGGAGTGCACGACGATGTCGGCGCCCAGGTGCAGCGGCTGCTGCAGGTACGGCGAGGCGAACGTGTTGTCCACGACCAGCAGCGCGCCGCGGTCGTGGGCGACCTGGGCGAGCGCGGCGATGTCGGCGATGCCGAGCAGCGGGTTGGTCGGCGTCTCCAGCCAGACGATCTTCGTGCGGTCGGTGATCGCGTCGCGGACCGCCTCGACGCTGTGGATCGACGCCGGCGTGAAGTCCAGGCCCCACCGCTGCGCGACCTTCGAGAAGAGCCGGTAGGTGCCGCCGTAGGCGTCGTCCGGGATGACCACGTGGTCGCCGGGCACGCACACCGTGCGCAGCAGCGTGTCCTCGGCGGCGAGGCCGGAGGCGAAGGCGAGGGCCCGGCGGCCGCCCTCGATCGCGGCGAGGCACTCCTGCAGCGCGTCACGGGTCGGGTTGGTGGTCCTGCTGTACTCGTAGCCGCGCCGGGGGTGGCCCACCGCGTCCTGCGCGTACGTGCTGGTCTGGAAGATCGGCGGGACCACCGCTCCGGTGGCGGGGTCCGGCTCCTGGCCGGCGTGGATGGCGAGGGTCTCGAAGCCGTGCGTCATGGACCGACCATAGTGCGGGACAGGGTGAGCCGGGTCACGGGCCACCCAATCCCACCGTCAGGATGCAGTCCGGCGGCCGGCAGGGCCGGGCGAAGTGGTACCCCTGGGCGAGCCGGTAGCCGATCTCGTGCAGCCGGGCGGCCTGCGCGGCGGTCTCGACGCCCTCCGCCACCGCCTCGATGCCCATCGCCTGGGCCAGCTGCAGCACGGTGACCGCGATGGCGTCCGGGCCGGGCACGGGCACGAACGAGCGGTCCAGCTTGATCTGGTCCACCGGGCAGCTCGCCAGCAGGCTGAGCGTCGACTGGCCGGTGCCGAAGTCGTCGAGGGCGAGCCGCACGCCCATCGCCCGCAGCTCGCGCAGCGTCTCCCCGGTGGCGCCGCCGCCGACCGCGGCCGACTCGGTGATCTCGATCGTGAGCCGCCGTGCGGGTAGCCCGCTGTCGCGCAGCGCGGCGGCGACGTCGGCGACGAAGTCGTCGCGCTGGAGCTGCCGCGCCGACACGTTGACCGCGACCGTGCCGTCCCCGCCACCTGAACGGCCCCACGCAGCGGCCTGGCGGGTCGCCTCGCGCAGCACGTGCCGGCCGAGCGGCACGATGAGGCCGGTCTCCTCGGCGGCGGGGACGAACTCGCCGGGGCCGAGCAGCCCGCGCTCCGGGTGCTGCCAGCGCACCAGCGCCTCGGCGCCGGTCACCCGCCCGTCGGGCAGCGCCACGACCGGCTGGTAGTGCAGCACGAACTGCTCCTCCTCGACCGCGATGCCCAGGTCGGCGGCGAGCCGCACCCGCCGGCCGGCTTGGGCCTCCATGCCCGGCCGGTACCGCTGGAAGCCGCCCTCACCGAGCGCCTTCGCCTGGTACATGGCGATGTCGGCGCGGCGCAGCAGGTCGCCGCCCCCGTCGCCCGATCCGGCTTCGGCGCCGGCCTCGACCACGCCGAAACTGGCCCGCGCGACCAGGAGGTGGCCGTCGACCTCGACCGGGACCTGGACCGCCTCGGCGATGCGGGCCAGGGCGCCGTCGACGGCGGCGCCGTCGCACTGCTCGAAGAGGATCGCGAACTCGTCGCCGCCGAGGCGGGCCACGGTGTCGCCGCCACGGACGTTGGCCCGCATCCGGCCGGCGACCGCGACCAGCAGCCCGTCGCCGACGGCGTGGCCGAGCGTGTCGTTGACGGACTTGAAATCGTCGAGGTCCACGAGCGCGACGCTGACCCGGCGCCGCCGCTCCGGGTCGCGCAGCGCCGCCTCGACGCGCTCGGCGAAGAGCACCCGGTTCGCCAGGCCGGTGAGCGCGTCGTGGGTCGCGTCGTGGCGCAGCTGCCGCTCCTGGTGGCCGAGGCGGGTGAGCAGCGTGTCGTTCTCGCCGAACGCGACGAGCTGCCGCACCACGACGAGCCCGGTGAGCAGGACGGCGGCGCCGACGACCAGCAGACGGTCGGCGGTGTTGTGGACCACCGTGTGGACGAGCAGCGCGTCGACCCCCGCGACGGCGAAGTAGGGCAGCACGCTGTACCGGCGCCGGCGGCCCTTCCGGGCGTCCGCCGCGGGACCGGCCTCGTCGGCGAGGTGCCAGTACGCGCTCAGGCCGGTCGCGAACGACGCGAGGGGGAAGAGCAGCGTCTGCGCGTCCACGTCCGGGCGGGTGGTCAGCAGGACCGTGACCGCCGAGCCCAGCCCGCCGATCAGAGCGGCGACCGCCCGCCACGACAGCGCCCGGCGGGACAGCTGCTCGGTGCCGGCGAGTGCCGCCTTCGCGCCCAGGAACACCGCGACCAGCGCCGCACCCATGATCGGCCCGACGTTGGCGGCGGCGCCGCCGGTGAACGCGGCCAGCGCGGTGGTGCCGAAGAAGTGCCACAGCAGCACCGCGGCGCCCACCAGCAGGGTGCAGAGGTCCAGGGCGAGGGCGAACCGCTCGGCGCGGGTGCGCAGGCCCAGCGGCACGCGCAGCACCGCCCAGCTGAGCAGTACGGCACCCACGGTCTGCAGGCCGGTCCACACCGGTGCCAGCGCCGGAAGCGACACCAGGACGATGCCGGCCCGGACGGCGAGCGCGGCCGCGATGCACCCCATGCCCCAGGCGGACTGCCGCCAGAAGCGGCGCACCCACGGCACCGTCGACTGCCGGCAGGCGTCGCGGCACAGCAGCGCCGCGAGCAGCGCTACGAACGGGCTCAGCAGATGGTCGGCGGGGCGGGGCCACAACTCGCCCACGGCCAGCTTCACGCCGAACGCGGCGGTGTTCACGAGCACCAGCGCAGCCATGGTCCACAGCAGTCGCCAGCCCCGCACGTACGCCCGTCGGCGGCCCGGCGGCAGATCTGAGCACTCCGATACCGTGGGGCTGCCCGTGCTGGACGATCGCGTCGAGGGCGGCGCCGGGGTTCGAGGTCGCGCCGAAGGAGACGGGCTGCGCGGCTTCTTCCGGCCCCGCACGAAGGACGGCTCCGACGAGGCGGCGAGGAGTTCACTGCGGGTCGCAGCCGTAATGACCTGATAAGGCGGACGGGCCTGTCGCGAGGCAGACTTGAGCCCACGAGCTTTGTAAGGAGCTGATCGTGTTCCCCTGGTCCCGTAAGCCGCTCGACCTGCCCACCGCCGACACCGCACTCGCCGGCCGCGACATCGAGATGCCGGTCGCGGCGACCCACACTGTGCTCGGCACCCCGCTGCGCGGGCCGTGGCCGGCCGGCCTGGAGGTCGCGTACTTCGGCATGGGCTGCTTCTGGGGTGCGGAGCGCATCTTCTGGCGCATCCCCGGCGTCCACTCCACCGCCGTCGGCTACCAGGGCGGGTTCACCGCCAACCCGACCTATGAGGAGACGTGCTCCGGCCGGACCGGTCACACCGAGGCCGTCCAGGTCGTGTACGACCCGCAGAAGGTCTCCTACGAGACGCTGCTGAAGGCGTTCTGGGAGAACCACGACCCGACCCAGGGCATGCGCCAGGGCAACGACGTCGGCACCCAGTACCGCTCGGCGATCTACACAACCACGCCGGCGCAGGCCACGGCCGCGGCCGCCTCGCGGGACGCGTTCGCCCCGGTCGTCCGCGCCGCCGGCAAGGGCGAGATCACCACCGAGATCGGCCAGGCCGGCCCGTTCTACTACGCCGAGGACTACCACCAGCAGTACCTGTCGGACGTGAAGAACCCGTACGGCTACTGCAACCACGGCCCCAACGGCATGACCTGCCCGATCGGCGTCGGCTCGATGCCGACACCCTGACCTCCGCGACGACGGGCGTCCCGGCTTCGGGGCGCCCGTCGTCTTGTCCGCGAAGTGTGAGCAACCTTCGAGTTTTTCGTCACGTTCAGCAACCTTGCTGATACTTTGAGTGACGATCCGGCATGCATATCCCCTGTTTCAGGTGATCCGTGTCCATCGATTGCTCCCATCCCGCGGTCTGACGGAGGAGACGACCAAAGTGCAAGTCAAGACAAAGCAACGCGGTGTCGCCGCGGCGCGCATAGGCGCCGTACTGACGCTCGCGACGGCCGGCCTGGTCGCGGTCGGGACGCCGGCGTTCGCGGCCACGACGATCTCACCGACCACCGGCCCCGTCGGCACGGTGATCACAGTGACCGACTCCGGCACGAACTTCACCGGCGCGACGCGCGTGCAGTTCCAGTGGAAGTCGGCCGGCAACACCGCGTGTTCGGCCACCGCCCTGACCCCGACGCCACCCAGCGCCTCGGACCCGACCACACAGACCGGCGGCGTCATCGAGGTGCCGGCGGCCAACATCAAGGTGACCTCCTCCAGCGTGCTGGACGTGACCGTCCCGACGTCACTGACACTGCTCGGCAACCCGTCGCAGATCACCGCCGACTACTTCGTCTGCACCTACAACGCGGCCGGCACGACGCTGCAGAACGCCTCCGACGCGGTGTTCACGCTCAACGGCAACCTCGTCCCGAGCGCGACCTCCGGCCCGACCGGCGGCGGCAACACGATCACCGCCACGGCCATCGGCAAGGTCTTCAACACCGGCACCGTGTACGTCCAGTTCCAGGACAACACCGGGTGCACCACGACCTACTCGGCCGTCAGCAGCACGATCATCGCCGTGCCGACCGCCAACGTGAAGATCCTCAACGGCACGCCACCGACCAACAAGCTGTCGATCGCCGTCCCTGCCGGCGTGGTCAACGCGGGTGGCTTCACGACCGAGGACTGGTACATCTGCGTGTACAGCGGCAACACCGCCGGTAACGCGAACAGCCCGCTGATCGCCGGCTCCGGCGTGCAGTACACCGTCGGCCCGGTCCCGACGATCTCGACCGTGTCGCCGACCACCGGCCCCGCCGAGGGCGGCACGACGATCACCGTCACGGGCACGAACATCCCGACCGGCGGCGTCGGCATGACGGCGACCCTCGGCGGCGAGCCGCTGACCAACATCGTGGTCGCCGCCAACAACCTGTCCTTCACCGCGACCGTCCCGGCGCACGCCGCCGGCGGCCCCTTCGCCCTGTCGGTGACCACCACCGGCGGCACGGTCACGAAGCCCGCCGTCTTCAGCTACACCAACGGCATCACCGTCACGCCCAAGAATTCGCCGAACACCCGGAACCAGGGCACCGACCTCGACATCACCGGTGTCGGCTTCTCCGCGCTCGACTTCAGCGGCAACTCCTCCGGTGGCCTGACGCCCGACAACGCCAAGGCGCACGTCTACCTGGTCCGGGGTGCCTACAACCCGGCGGCGGGCACCAGCCCGACGGTCAAGACCAACGGGCAGGTCGCGGAGTGCCTCGACGTCACGGTCGTGGACGACAACGAGCTCATCTGCACGCTCTACACGGCCGGCACCGGCTTCGCCGGCGCCAACTCCACCCGCGCGCTCACCGGCTGCACCGTCGCCTCGGGCTCCGCCGCCGTGGTCGGCTCGGCCACCACCACCGCGTGCACCTTCTCGGCCTCGGACGTCGGCATGGCGGTGACCGGCACGGGCATCCCGACCGGCACGAGCATCCTGTCGTTCACCGACTCGACGCACGTGACGCTGTCGAAGAACACCACGGCCGCGGTGACCGCGATGACGCTGAACACGAACCGGGTCATCTCCGACGCCGCGACCACGGCCGGCAGCACCACGCTCGGCACCTCGGCGGCAGCCGCCTTCAACGCCGGTGACGTCGGCCGGGCGATCAGCGGCCCGGGCATCCCGAACGGCACCAGGATCGTCAGCGTCAGCGCCGGCGTGCCGACGCTGTCGAACGCGGCCACGGCGACCGCGACGACGCCGACCCTGACGCTGCACTCCGGCATCCCGATCCCGAACGGCACCTACACCGTGACGGTCGTCAGCAACGGCACCGTGGGCGCACAGCTCACCGCCGGCTACTCGCAGACGATCATCTCCAGCGGCTCCACCTTCACCGTCGCCGATTACCTCATGGCGATGAACTGACACACCACGCGAAATGGGCGGCCCGGAGTGCGGTTTTCGACTCCGGGCCGCCGTCGCATTCCTGAAGGATTCTCACTACTGAAAGCATTTGTGCTGTTACTTTTAGTGAGCATCCCCAGTCAGCCGTTCAGCCTGAGAGGACCCTGCTCAATGTCTTTCGTGCAATCCCGCTTCGCCAGAGCGGCCGGCGCGGGCACGGCCGCGGCAACGCTGCTCAGCGCGGCAGCGCTGGTCGCCACACCGATGATGGCCCACGCCGCCCCCGCCGCCACCTCGATCACCATCGCCTCGCCCGCCGGCGGCAAGGTCGCCGCGGACACCGAGAAGCAGGTGGTCATCATCAACGTCGTCGGCCTGACCGGCGCGACCCTCGACGAGAACTCGGTGGCGAGCGTCGACCTCGGCGCCGACACCGACTGCCAGGGCCTCGACTTCTACATTGTGACCGGGACGACCCAGATCGCGACCAAGACGCCCACCGGCGGCTGCGCGGCGACGTCCGGCGTGGCCTCCGAGACGATCGCGATCAACTTCGCCAACGGCGGCGGCACGCTCACCAAGGCGCTCTCCGGCCTGGTCTTCATCGCGCCGCCGGAGCTCGACACCACCGCCCCGGTCATCACCGACCTGAGCAGCGCGCTGCAGTCCGCGGACCAGATCAAGCAGTTCGCCTCGACCGGCGGCCAGGTCGTCCGGGTCAAGGCCGGCAACAACTTCACCTTCAGCGGGGCCAGCGGCGCCCTGAGCGCCACGCTCGGTGGCAAGCCGCTGACCGAGGTCAAGGTCTGGAAGAAGACCGACGGCACCCAGATGACCACGGCGCCGTCGGGCGCCACCGAGAACGGCAACTGGTTCACCGGCAAGACCGCCGCCGGCATGACCAACGGCAACCTGTCGATCACCCACAACGGCGTCACCAAGACGTGGACCGCCACGGACCTCACCACCAGCGTCGTCACGGTGCCCGTGGTGACCGCCATGACCCCGAACATCGGCAAGATCAACACGGCCACCAGCGTGACACTCACCGGCACCTTCACCGGCGCCACCGACGTGACCTTCTGCGGCGTGTCCGGCACCAACTTCACGCTCAACACGGCCGCCACCTCGATCACCGTCAAGACGCCGACCACCGGCCTCGCCGACGACGCGGCCGGCCTCGGGGCTGGCAAATTCTCCGGCGTGTGCCCGGTGAAGGTCGTCGCCCCCGCCGGCTCGAACATCCACACCGCGACCACGGTGTTCTCGTTCGTCGCCGAGTAACGCTCCGCTCCACACGGCAACGGCCCGGCCTCCACCACATCGTGGAGACCGGGCCGTTCCGGCTTGGGGGTTTTGGCAGGCGAGGGCACACCATCGCGATATATGCGGGGGAACCACGAAACGTGTGCCCTCGCCTGCCGTGGTAGACCCGCCCGATCCCTGGGGAGGACGCCTGGCCGGAGGCGTTCGGAGCCGGCGGAGGCATGCCGGCAACCGTGCCCGGGCGGGTCTGTGTGTCGCGGTGACCGCGGCCATGGCGGGAGCGCCGAAGTCACCGCTCAGATCAACGATCGGGTCAGAGAAAGGTTCCCCGGTTGCCGCCGGCGCGGTGCCAGCCGCCCCGGGAACGTTGCGGGGCGCCGAGGTCGATCCGCCAGTCGGGCATCGTCCTCAGGCTGTACAGGTCGTGCCGGGCGGTCCAGGCCTCGTTCCACGGCCGCCGCGAGGCGGCCTCGGCGTTCTCAGCGAGCCGGCGTGGCGCGCACGGCCACTCCCGCCCGCACCAGATGCACTGTCCGTCACCGTCCGACCCGTTGTGCCGGCTCAGGATCTGCGTGGCGTCGCGCCACAGCAGACGGTCGACGACGTCTGTTGGCTCGGACTGGTCAACACTGACCAACTTCCCTACCCCCAAACTCTTGAGGCTCCCTGAGAACCTCCGGACGAAACGTTAAACAATCTGGATGCACGCATGGGCGGACAGCCTGTGCGATTCCCGTGCGACCACTCGAAAGGGGACGGCGTGGCGGAGCGGATAATGACCGGCATGGAGAGCCCCCTGCTGCAGCGCATCCGCGACGCCGTCATCGGTGACGACCAGGTGATGTGGGGGCCGTACGGCGCGCGCCGCGTGACCTACGCCGACTACACCGCGTCAGGACGGGCGCTGGACTTCATCGAGCGGTTCATCCGTGACGAGGTGTTGCCACGGTACGCGAACACCCACACCGAGTCCTCCGGCACCGGACTGCAGACGACCCGCCTGCGGGAGGACGCCCGGCAGATCGTCAACGACGCCGTCGGCGGCGACGCCGAGACCGTGGTCATCTTCACCGGGTCCGGCTCGACCGCCGCGATCGACAAGATGGTGCACATCCTGGGGCTGCGGGTGCCCGCCGCGCTCGACGACCGCTACGGCCTGTCGGCGCACATCCCGCCCGCCGACCGGCCCGTGGTGTTCATCGGCCCGTTCGAGCACCACTCCAACGAGCTGCCGTGGCGGGAGTCCATCGCGGACGTCGTCGTCATCCCCGAGGACCACAACGGGCACATCGACCTGGCGTGCCTGCGGGCCGAGCTCGACCGGCACGCCGACCGGCCGCTGAAGATCGGCTCGTTCTCCGCGGCGTCCAACGTCACCGGGATCGTCAGCGACACCCACGCGATCTCGGCCCTGCTGCACGAGCACGGCGCGCTGTCCTTCTGGGACTTCGCCGCCGCCGCGCCCTACGTGGACGTGGCCATGTACGGCCCCGGCCCCGGCCAGTACAAGGACGCGGCCTTCATCTCGCCGCACAAGTTCGCCGGCGGGCCCGGGACGCCCGGCGTCCTCGTCGTGCGGCGCGAGGTGCTGCGCAACCGCGTGCCCACCGTGCCCGGCGGCGGCACCGTCGACTACGTCAACCCGACCGACCACCACTACATCGCCGACGCCGCGCACCGCGAGGAGGGCGGCACGCCGGCGATCGTCGAGTCCATCCGGGCCGGCCTGGTCTTCCAGCTCAAGCAGGCCGTCGGCACCGACACCATCCGCGACCTCGAGGAGCGCTTCCTGCGCGAGGCCATCACCTCGTGGAAGACCAACCCCAACATCGAGGTCCTCGGCAACCTGGACGCGTCGCGGCTGTCGATCGTGTCGTTCGTGGTGAAGCGGCCCGGCGGCCGCTATCTGCACCACAACTTCGTCGTGTCGCTGCTCAACGACCTCTTCGGGATCCAGTCGCGGGGTGGCTGCTCCTGCGCCGGCCCCTACGGCCACCGCCTCCTCGGCATCGACATCGAGCGCTCGCAGCGCTTCGAGCAGGAGATCATCGCCGGCTGCGAGGGCATCAAACCCGGCTGGGTCCGGGTGTCCTTCAACTACTTCATCTCCGACGCGGTGCTGCGCTACATCGTCGACGCCGTCCACTTCGTCGCCACCAACGGCTGGGCGCTGCTGCCGCAGTACCGCTTCGACCCGTACACCGGACTCTGGAAGCACAAGGACGGCCTGGTCGAGCCGCCGCTGCGCCTCTCGGAGCTGCGCTACGACACCGACGGCGAGCTGCGCTGGCCCTCCAGGCACGAACGTGCGCCCGAGTCCGCGCTGGCCGGATACCTGGACGAGGCGGCGCGCATCGTCGCCGAGGCCTCACAGGTCTCGCAGGTCGAGCAGCCCGACGGCGTCGTCTCCGCCAACTTCGAGGCCCTGCGCTGGTTCGAACTCCCGGCGATCTCACTGTCGCCCTGACGCGCGTCCCGCCATGACGCGCGTTCCGCCATGACGCGCGTTCCGCCATGATCCGGAAGAGAGATTGTCGCCAGAGCGGCGACATGTCTTCCGGATCATGGCGGAAGTGGGTCAGCGCAGGTGGGCGAGGAGGTCCTGCCTGGTGATGACGCCGGCGGGCTTGCCGTCGATCAGGACGACCGCGGCGTCGGCCTTCTCCAGCAGGGCCACGGCCTCGCTGACGGGCTGGCCGCCGCCGATCATCGGCAGCGGGTCGCCCATGTGCTTCTCGACGATGTCGTGGAGGTGGGCCTGGCCGGTGAAGAGCGCGTCCAGCAGGTCACGCTCCGCGATCGAGCCGGCGACCTCGCCCGTCACGACCGGGGGCTCGGCCTTGAGCACGGGGAGCTGGGAGACGCCGTACTCACGCATGTAGTCGATGGCGTCGCGGACGGTCTCGTTGGGGTGCACGTGGACCATCTGCGGCATGCGCCCGTCCTTGCCGACCAGGACGTCGGCGACGGTCGGCAGTTCCGCGGCGGTACGAAGGAAGCCGTAACGGGCCATCCAGCCGTCGTTGAAGATCTTGCTGAGGTAGCCGCGGCCGCCGTCGGGCAGCAGGACGACCACGACGTCGTCCGGACCCGCCTCGCGGGCGACCTTCAGCGCCGCGGCGACGGCCATGCCGCAGGAGCCGCCGACGAGCAGGCCCTCCTCGCGCGCCAGGCGGCGGGTCAGGTCGAACGAGTCCTTGTCGGATACCTCGACGATCTCGTCGCAGATGTCGCGGTCGTACGTGGTGGGCCAGAAGTCCTCGCCCACGCCCTCCACGAGGTACGGCCGGCCGGTGCCACCGGAGTAGACGGAGCCCTCGGGGTCGGCGCCGACGATGCGGACCGTGCCGCCGGAGGCCTCCTTGAGGTAGCGGCCGACGCCGGAGATCGTGCCGCCGGTGCCGACGCCGGCGACGAAGTGCGTCACCTTGCCTGCCGTCTGCTCCCAGATCTCGGGCCCGGTGGTCTCGTAGTGGGAGCGGGGGTTGGCCGGGTTGGCGTACTGGTCGGGCTTCCACGCGCCGGGGATCTCCCGGGCCAGCCGGTCGGAGACGTTGTAGTAGGAGCGGGGGTCCTCGGGCGCGACGGCGGTCGGGCACACGACGACCTCCGCGCCGTAGGCCCGCAGCACGTTCTGCTTGTCCTCGCTGACCTTGTCGGGGCAGACGAAGACGCACCGGTATCCGCGCAGCTGCGCGACGAGGGCGAGCCCGACCCCGGTGTTGCCGCTGGTCGGCTCGACGATCGTGCCGCCGGCCTTCAGCAGGCCGGCCTTCTCGGCCTCCTCGACCATGCGCAGCGCGATGCGGTCCTTCACGCTGCCGCCGGGGTTGAGGTATTCGACCTTGGCCAGGACGGTGGCGGAGATCCCGTCCGTCACGTTGCGGAGCCGGACAAGGGGCGTGTTGCCCACCAATTCGACGACGTTGTCGTAATAGCGCACACGACCAGCGTATAGCGCCGGAATCGGCTACTTGACGACGTGCCCCGGGATCACGTTGTCGCGCTGCTTCTCCCACTCCAGGAAGCGCTCCAGCTCGTCCAGCAGCGCACCGGCGAAGTAGGTCGCCATCGCCAGGTCGTCGACGACGCCGAGCACCAGCAGGAACAGCTCCGGCACGGCGTCGATCGGGGACACGATGTAGACGGCCGAGGCGGCGAGCAGCGCCAGGCGGGTGCTGCCGTCGTATTCACCTTTGAGCGTCGCCTTCACCATCCGCGGGATGGCGCCGAGCCGCTTGCCGAGCCCCGGCGTGCCGGGCTTGAAGACCCTCAGCAGGGCCGTCCACGCCAACCGCCGTCGCAGCGCGCTGTCTGCCATGATCGCCGCCCTCTCTCCTCTGGCTATGAATGTAACGGTGTCTGTCACGGACGGCGCGCGGTAAGAATGACGGATGGATCTCGGCGGTCCCCGCGGGCGCGGACGTTTGGCCGGTTGCTCCCTTCGGGCAACCGGAGGGGACCACCTGTGCTGGGATGATCACCCACGGCAGCGACCGGCATCCCGATCGGTCGGGATGAAGACGATCGGGATCTTTACTTGAGAGAGCGGATACTTGTGATCTGGGGGTTAGCCTCGCCAGGGCGCTGAGTGGCGAGAGGCGGGAAGGCGATGGGGGCGTTGAGGCTTCGGTCAGAGCAGGTGCGGCGGATCGCCACGGCAGCGGCGCTCGGCAGCGGCGGCATCGCGAGCGCCGGCGCGCTGTTCTACGGCGTGGTCGTCGGGCAGGCGCTGCTCGCCCGCCGGGTCATCCCGCAGGTCGTGAGCCCTCCCCCGCGCGCCGACGGCACCTACGGCGCCCACTTCGACGGCGAGCCGATCCGCCTGGTCGTGCTCGGTGACTCCTCCGCCGCGGGGTATGGGGCGGAGGTGCCCAGCGAGACCTTCGCCGCGGCGGTCGCGGCCGGGCTGGCGGAGCAGCAGCGGCGGCCCGTGTGGATGCGCTGCCTCGCCGTCGTCGGCTGCGAGTCGCGGGGGCTGCCGCCGCAGGTGGACGTGGCGCTGCGGCACCGCCCCGACGTGGCCGTGATCTGCATCGGCGGCAACGACGTCACCCACCGGGTCAGCGTCTCCCTCGCGGTGCGCCACCTGGTCGAGGCGGTCCGCCGGCTGCGGGCCGCAGGCATCCAGGTCGTCGTTGGCACCTGCCCCGACCTGGGCACGATCCGGCCGATCCAGCCGCCGTTGCGCTGGCTGGCGCGGCACTGGAGCCGGCAGATGGCGACGGCGCAGACGATCGCGGTGGTCGAGGCCGGCGGGCGGACCGTGTCGCTGGGTGACCTGCTCGGCGAGCTGTTCTACGCGGAGCCGGACCGGATGTTCAGCTTCGACCGCTTCCACCCCTCCGGCGCCGGTTACCTCGCGGCGGCGCAGGCGGTGCTGCCGACCGTGGTCGCGTCGCTGACCGAGCCCGACGTGGCGGCGCCGCTGACCGCGTCGCTGCGGGCCGGCGAGGGCGTGCGGTCCCTGCCGCGCGCGGCGGCCGAGGCGGCCCAGCGCCCCGGCACCGAGGTCAGCGCGGCGCAGGTGGCCGGCAAGGAGCGCGGCCCGGCCGGTCGCTGGGCGCAGCTGCGCCACCGGGTCTGGCACAGGCTGCCGCAGCAGGCGGCACGCGAGCCCTCCCCAGCCCCTGAGACCGCCGTAGAGATCGCCCCTGAGCTGCACGGCCGGTCCCCGCAGGAGTCCACATGACCACGATGGAGTCGGCATGATCACGATCAAGCGACTGGCGCGGATGGCCACGGTCACCGTGATCGCCGGCACGGTCGGCGGCGCCGCGGTCCTCGCCGCGCAGGCGATGGCCGCCCGCGCCCGGTCCTACGCGAAGCCCGACATGCGGCTGGCGATGCGCTCCACCGTCGGCGCCGCCGGCAAGCCGCCGATGCGGCTGGTGCTCCTCGGCGACGCGACCGCGCTCGGCGTCGGCGTCGACCGCGTCGCCGACACCGTCGGCGGCCAGCTCGCGGCGCTGCTGTCGGAGGGCACCACCGAGGGCGCAGTGGGCCGGCGGGTGGAGCTGTCCAGCGTCGCCGTGGCCGGCTCCCGCTCCTCCGACCTGGCCACGCAGGTGGCCCGGGCGCTGGTCGGCCCCGCGCCCGACGTGGCGGTCATCCTCGTCGGCACCAACGACGTGACCCACGTCGGCCGTGGCTCCGACGCCGCCGAGTACCTCGGCTCCGCCTGCCGCCGCCTGCGCGACGCCGGCATCCCGGTCGTCGTCGGCACCTGCCCCGACTTCGGCGCGCTCCGCGCCTTCGCACCCCCGCTGCGGCAGTTGCTCGGCTGGCGCAGCCGCAGGGTGGCGAAGCAGCAGGCCGCCGCCGCGGGCACCGCCGGCGCGGTGGTGGTCGACCTGGCCGCCCGCACCGGCGCCGTCTTCCGCGCCGACGCGGGCACGCTGTGCCACGACGGCTTCCACCCGTCCGCCGACGGCTACCGCGTCTGGGCCCACGCCCTGCTCCCCGCCGTCGAGGAGGCCGCCGCCGTCCGCGGCTTCCTGCACTGACCGCCGCTCCGAGAGCGCTGCTTCCGGCGCTCGGTCGTGTTTTCCTGCACTGAAGATGCACTAAGTCTGCAGATTTCTCACAGGTGCTCGCTGGGGTTGATTACCCTGCAGTAGCGTCAGTGACATGCCGGAAGCTGTCATCGTCGCCACCGCCCGGTCCCCGATCGGCCGTGCCGCCAAGGGATCGCTGCGCGAATTCCGCCCCGACGACCTCGCCGCGACCATCGTGCGCGCCGCGCTCGCCAAGGTGCCCGAGCTCGACCCGCGGGACATCGAAGACCTGTACCTCGGCTGCGGCCTGCCCGGCGGCGAGCAGGGCTTCAACATGGCCCGCGTGGTCAGCACGCTGCTCGGGTTCGACCACCTGCCGGGCGCCACCACCACCCGCTACTGCGCGTCGTCGCTGCAGACGACCAGGATGGCGTTCCACGCGATCAAGGCCGGCGAGGGCGACGTGTTCGTCTCCGCCGGCGTGGAGTGCGTGTCGCGCTTCGCCCGCGGCAACTCCGACGGCCTGCCCACCGAGGCGCAGGCGGCGGTCGGCGGCCCGTGGCAGAACCCGGCCTTCGCCGACGCGTACGCGCGCACCACCAAGCGCGCCGAGGGCGGCGGCGAGCCGTGGCACGACCCGCGCGAGGACGGCGCCCTGCCCGACATCTACATCGCGATGGGCCAGACCGCCGAGAACCTCGCCGAGCTCGAAGGCGTCACCCGGGCCGACATGGACGAGTTCGGCGTCCGGTCGCAGAACCTGGCCGAGGAAGCGATCAAGAACGGCTTCTGGGCCCGCGAGATCACCCCGGTGACCGCCCCCGACGGCACGGTCGTCTCCACCGACGACGGCCCCCGCGCCGGGGTGACCCTGGAGGGCGTGGCCGGCCTGAAGCCCGTGTTCCGCCCCGACGGCCGGGTCACCGCCGGCAACTGCTGCCCGCTCAACGACGGCGCCGCCGCGGTCGTCATCATGAGCGACGTCAAGGCCCGCGAGCTGGGCATCACGCCCCTCGCGCGCATCCTGTCGACCGGCGTGACCGCCATGTCGCCGGAGATCATGGGCATCGGCCCGGTCGAGGCATCCCGCAGCGCCCTGAAGCGGGCCGGGATGACCATCGACGACGTCGACCTCGTCGAGATCAACGAGGCCTTCGCCGCGCAGGTGATCCCGTCGTACCGCCAGCTCGGCATCCCGATCGAGAAGCTCAACGTCAACGGCGGCGCCATCGCCGTCGGCCACCCGTTCGGCATGACCGGTGCCCGCATCACCGGCACGCTGATCAACTCGCTGAACTGGCACGACAAGTCCATCGGCCTGGAGACGATGTGCGTCGGCGGTGGCCAGGGCATGGCCATGGTCATCGAGCGCCTGTCGTAGGTAGGGTCGCGCCGACCGGGCGGGGGCGTCAGAGCTGACCGCGCACGGCCTTCACCTTCTCGGCGGCCTCGTCCACCAGGGCGGGGCCGCCGAAGCGTGCCAGGTCCGCCGCCACCACCCGCAGCTGGTCGGGCAGCGCGAGATCGTTGTCGAGCCGCGGCACAGGCAGTCGCGGCCGGCCCTCGGCGTCGGCGCAGCGGTCGGCGAGCCACTGGATCAGCTCGTGGACCGTGTCGCCGCGCGGGACCCCGGACGCACCGGACGCCGCCCATCGGGGCGGCGTCCAGTGTCCGACCTGGCCGACCAGCCTGCCCACCGTCGCGGTGAGCTGGTCGTCGGCACTCATCAGCGTCGCAGGTAGCTGAGCATGCGCAGGATCTCGAAGTACAGGAAGATCAGGCCGACGAGGATGCCGAACGAGCAGTACCACGCGTACTTCTCCGGCAGCCCATACCGGACGCCCTGCTCGACAGCGTCGAAGTCGAGGACGAACGTGAGCGCGCCGACGACGATGATCACGAGGCTGAAGACGATCGGCAGCCAGCCGACCTTGCCCTCCAGGCTGTACTGGCGCAGGCCCAGGTTGATGTCGAAGAGGTAGAACAGGAAGTTGGCCAGGCTCAGCACCACGACGCCGATGAGCGCGCCGATGACCATCTTCGTGAAGCGGGGCGTGGCCCGCACGATCTGCAGCTTGTAGAGCACCGCCATGATCGCGAAGATGCCGAACGTGCCGATGACCGCCTGGATGACGATGCCGCTGTAGGCACCCTCATACCAGCGGCTGACCAGGCCGAGCAGCACGCCTTGCAGTGCCGCGTAGGCCATGATGACGGCCGGGTTGGTCACCCGCGCGAACGAGATGACCAGGCCGAGGACCACGCCCGCGATGATCGAGCCGACGGCCGCGATCGCGGTGATGGCGCCGCCGGCGGGCAGCAGCGCCCACGACACCGCGCCGAAGATGCCGGTGATCGCGAGCAGGGCGACGGTGCGGACGACGACGTCGTCCATGGTCATCGCCCGCGTGGCGGCCGGGGGCTGAGGCACCCCATAGCCGGACTGGGGATACCCGAAGCCAGGGGCCGACAGCTGCGAGCGCTCCTGCCTCGCCGCCTGACCCAGGCGGTTGAGCACCGGGTTCGAACTCTGCACGATCAGCCTCCAGAGGCGTCGCATTCATGTGTACGACCAGCGTACCGCGTGTGCCGGCGCTGAGTGGATCTCAGTTTCGCCGGCACACGCGGCGTCAGACGCCGAACGACTCGCAGCGACCGCCCGCGTTGGTGTCGGTGCCGCGACCGGCGGAGGCGCTGTCGGTGCCGGTGCCGCAGTCCACGACGTCGTTGCCGCTCCCGGTGCCGATCACGTCGGCGCCCGCGCCCGTCGAGACGGTGTTGTTGCCGTTCCCGGCGTCGACGCGGTCGTCGCCCGCGCCCGTGGTGATGCTGTCGTTGCCCGCGGCGGTGACGACCACGTTGCCGCCGTCGCCGGCGCGGATGACGTTGTTGCCGCCACCGGCCTCGATCCGGTCGTCGCCGGCGCCGGTCGTGATGACGTCGTTGCCCGAGGCGGCGATCACGGTGTTGGCACCGGCGCCCGCGTCGACGACGTTGTTGCCGCCGCCCGCGTCGATCAGGTCGTCGCCGTCCGCGGTCGTGATGACGTCGTTGCCGGGGCCGGTCACGACGCAGTCGGCCCCGCCACCGCCGGTGACGGTGTCGTTACCACCGCGGCCGATGATGAGGTCGCTGCCGGCGGTGCCGGCCAGCCGGTCGTTGCCGGTGGTGCCGACCACGACCGCGTCGACCGCGAAGCACGTGAGGCCGGCGGCCTGGACGGTGACGGCGCCGGCGTGCTGGATGCCGGTCAGGGCCGCCGTCAACGCCAGGGACGCACCGGCCGGGACGCTGAACGTGACCGGCACCGACCGCGCCGTCACCGCGACGGTCGCCGCGTCGCCGGCCAGCGCCGACACCCCGACCACGCCCGTGAGCAGGTAGGAGCCCTCGCCGAGGCGGATCGCCGCATCGCTGCCGGACAGCTGGACGACGGCGGGAGTCGTACCGGCGCCGACGTCGAACCGGACGGCCGAGGACGGCCCGGCCGAGACCGCGACAGTGCGCCCACCGGCGTCGACGATCCGGCCGGTGACGGCCGCCGAGGCGAACGTCGCGTTGGCCGGGTCCGTGGGCGCCGGGTCGACGGTGTCGAGGATGCCGTCGTCGTCGGCGTCCAGGTCGACGCAGGCGATCGTGCCGGCGCGCAGCGCGTGCCCGCCGGTGCCGCTGTCGTCGGACCAGACCACCGGCTTGCGACCGGCGACGCACGACTGCTGCGGCGCGATCGCGAAGCCCTCGTTGTTGAGGTTCGGCAGGCCGGCGGGGCGCTCGTACAGGCCGCTGACGGCGAACGCGCCCGCGGTCACGTCGAGCGTGGCGACCCGGCCGTTGCACGTGTCGTCGCAGACGGCCCACAGGTGGCCGGTCTCCGGCTCGAACTCCAGGTCCATCACCGACGGGAACCCGCTGGCGAACGTCGCGACCCGGGTGAAGCCGCCCGGCGTGAGCGCGTACGCGTAGACGCTGCCGTTGGCCTCGAGCCCGACGAGGAAGAGCCCGTCGCCGTGGCCCGGGTACGCGGCCGGGTCGTACGCGGCGCCGGTGCGCTGGTCGGCGAACCCGTGCGCGGTGAGGTACGCGTCCGGCACCCAGGTGATCGCCTCCAGGCCGCTGTTCGCGGCGACGGCCGGCAGGTCGGCGGTGAGGTTCCACTCCGCGTTCGCGGTGCCGCTGACGCCGTCGTAGCGCTCGATGGTGGGCCGGCTCACGCCGCTGACGGCGTTGTTCCGCTCGGTCGACACGTAGATCCCGTCCGGCCGCCACACCACGCCCTCGGCGTCGACGTCGCCCGTGCCGTCCGCGTAGTGCAGCAGGGTGGACGACGACGGCGTCCAGGCCGTCCCGTCCCAGGTCAGGCGGTACAGGGTGCCCGGTCCGTTCTTGACCGCCCAGAGGACGCCGCCGCTCTGGAACGACAAGCCGCTCATGTTCCCGCCGAACGCGCCGGACTGGTCAGCGGTGGTGACGCCGGCGCCGCCCGGCCAGGCCGTGGCGGGCGTCTGGCCGGCGCAGGCGTTGGCCGCGCCCCGCGTCGAGGCGGTCGTGGCGGCGAACTGGCCCGTGCCGTCCGGGCAGCGCCCGTAGGTGATCGCCGCGTGGGCGGTCCAGGTGTACGAGTCGACCAGCGTCACGCCGTCTGCCGCGAACAGCCGGGCGGAGTCGGCGGCGCCGAGGCCGAACACGGGATCCACGTCCAGGGCCAGGTAGGCGCCGGGCGCCACGGACGTGTTCGCCGGGATGGTGAACACGTGCGTGTCGTCGTTGTCCTTCACCAGCCACCCGGACACGTCGACGGCCGAGGCGCCGGTGTTGACCAGCTCGACCCAGTCTCCGGGCGTGCCGCCGTTGGACTCAACCTCGTTGATGTGGATGGCGGGCGTTTCCGCCGCGGTCGCCGAGGGGGCCGCGACAGCGATACCGGCCAAGGCGGGCAATAAGGCAAGAATCGTTCGGAATGGGGTGCGCAATGTCGCAGGTCCTTCGCGGGGAATGTGTTTCCCGCGAGCCTCGGCCACGAGGAAGGCCAGCACATGAACACACGGCGAAACGCTCGGTGCGAGTCCACCGCCCGCGGGGTGGAAACCCACCGCGCGGACATCAGGGCAGCAGGAAAGGGTGCCCGGGGCGGGGTTCGAACCCGCACGCCTCGCGGCAGCCGCTTTTAAGGCGGCCGTGTCTGCCGTTCCACCACCCGGGCGTAGAAACGCGTCTCACGGTAGCCCGTCCGACGAACCCTCAACACCGACAAGGGGACCGCCGTTACTGTCATCCGGGTGACCAGCCCCCCACTGACCGACGAGGTTGAGATGGCGCCGCCGGAGGCCTTGACAAACGAGGGCCCGCCGTTGCAGGCACCGCGACGCTGGCCGGTCGACGTGGGCGCCGGGCTGCTCTTCATTCTCGCCGCCGCGCTGCTGACGCACCGGCTCTGGCCCGGCCCGGCCGGGCGTGCGCTCGCGCACAACCCCAGTGACCAGGCACTCGACGAGTGGTTCCTCGCCTACGCCACCCGAGCGTACCGTGGCGACTTCACCTTCGTGACCGACATGCTCAACGCGCCCGAGGGCGTCAATCTCCTCGCGAACGCCTCGCTCATCGGCATGGGGCTGCTGCTGGCCCCGGTGACCCTCGCGTTCGGCGCGCCCGTCACGTTCAGCCTGCTGGTCGCCGGCAACCTGGCCGCGACGGGGATCGGCTGGTACCTGCTGTTCGCCCGCACCCTCGGCACGCACCGGGCCGGCGCGCTGCTCGGGGGCGCGTTCGCCGCGTTCGCGCCCGGCATGGTGTCGCAGTCCAACGCGCACCTGCACATGACGGCGGCGTGGCTGGTGCCGCCGATCGTCTGGTGCGTGGTCCGCCTCGCCCACCAGACGGACGTGACGTGGCGGACCGCGCGGACCGGGCTGCTGCTCGGCGCGCTCGTCACCGCGCAGTTCTTCGTCGGCGAGGAGGTGCTCTTCCTCACGGCCGTGACCCTCGCGGTGTTCACGCTGGTGTTCGCGGCGGCCGCCCGGCCGTCGCGGCGGGTGGCGCCGCCGTTCATCCTCGGCCTGGGCATCGGCGCGGGACTGGCCGCGATCCTGCTGGCGTACCCGCTGTGGCTGCAGTTCCAGGGGCCGCAGAGCGCCGCGGGCGGGGTGTTCCAGCCGGTCTTCTTCTCCGCCGACCTCTACAGCTTCACCGCCATCTCGCCGCTGTCGCTCGCCGGCGACGACAGCGCCGCGCGGCTGGTCAGCGGGCCGGCCGAGTACACCACCTTCTTCGGCGCGCCGCTGCTGCTGGTCGCGCTCGGTGCGACGGTCTGGATGTGGCGGCAGCCGGCGGTCCTCGCCTCCGCCGTGACCGCGGTCGTGCTGTCGCTCTTCGCGCTCGGGCCGTGGATCGTCGTCGACGACTCGCCCACCGACCAGCGCGGGCCGTTCGCGCTGCTGTCCGGCCTGCCGGTGATCGAGTCGGCGCTGCCGACGCGGTTCGCCCTGCCCGCGATCCCGTTGCTCGCCGTGATCGTGGCGCGAGTCGTACACGCGGCGATAACGCAGACGGAGACGCTGCGGCTGCTGGTGCCGGTCGCGGTGACGGCCGCGCTCGTGCCGCTCGCCCCGGTGCCGCTGGCGGTGACCGACCGTGCCCCCGCGCCGCGGTTCTTCACGGAGGGGTACTGGCGGATGTACACGCCCGAGGACGGCGTGGTCGTGCCCGTGCCGCTGCCGGACCCGCGGGACCCCGACGCGATGCGGTGGGCGGCGGCGACCGACGTGCGGATCGCCACCCCGCAGGGCTGGTTCATCGGGCCGTACGGCAAGGGCGGCGCCGCGGCTGTCGGCGTCTACCCGCGGCCGACGTCACAGCTGCTGCAGCGGGTCGCGAAGTCCGGGTCCGCCGCTTCCGTGACCGACCAGGACCGTGCTTCGCTCGACCGCGACGTCGCGTACTGGCGGGCGTCGTCCTTCGTGCTGGACCCGCGCCACCCGAACGCCGGGGCGCTCAAGCAGACCATGGATGGGCTGCTCGGCCCCGGCGAGCGGGTCGAGGACGTCTGGGTGTGGCGCGCCCCGTAGCTTCCGGCGCTCCGCGGCTTTCCGGCGCTCCGCAGCTTTTTCGGCGTTCCCGCTAGGCGGCCTTCACCGACTTATGCGGCCTTTGCCGACTTTCCCGGCTTTTCCGCCTTTGCCGGGTGCAGCGGGATCGGCGGCGCCACGGTCAGGAACGGCTCGCGCGGATCGTGCAGCGACCCGAGCGCGACGACCTCGCGGCGCAGCACGAGCTGCAGCGTCCAGTCGACCAGGACCCGGATCTTGCGGTTGAGCGTGGGGATCCTGCTCAGGTGGTACGTCCGGTGCATGAACCACGCCGGCAGCCCGCGGACCTTGACCCCGTAGACGTGCGCGACACCCTTGTAGAGGCCGAGCCCGGCGACCGAGCCGACGTGCTTGTGCTTGTACTCCACCGGCCGGCGCCCACGCACCACGGCGGCGATGTTGTCGGCGAGCTGCGCCGCCTGGCGGACCGCGTGCTGCGCGCTCGGCGAGCACAGCGCGCCGGGCACCTCCGACGTGAGGTCCGGCACCGCGGCGCAGTCACCGGCGCTCCAGGCCCCGTCGACGACGTTCTGGTCCGCGTCCACGACCTGCAGCGTCGGCAGGCAGGTGATCGCCCCGCGCTGGGTCCGCGGCAGGTCCGTGTCCTCCAGCATCGGGTGCGGCTTGACGCCCGCCGTCCACACGATCGTGTCCGCCGGGAACTCGTCGCCGTCGGACAGCTTCACGATCCCGTCGACGCACGACTCGAGCCGCGTGCCGAGCCGGATGTCGATCGCGCGGCGGGTGAGCTGCACCACCGTGTAGGCGCCCATCTCCGGCCCGACCTCGGGCAGGATCCGCTGGGCCGCCTCGACCAGCACGAACCGCACGTCTTCCTGTGGGATCTCCGGGTAGTAGCGCAGCGCGCCCCGGACCATGTCCTCCATCTCGGCGAGGGCCTCGATGCCCGCGTACCCGCCGCCGACGAAGACGAACGTCAGCGCCCGGCGCCGGGTCGCCGGGTCGTCGGTGGTCGCGGCGACGTCGAGCCGGTCCAGCACGCTGTTGCGCAGGAAGATGGCCTCACCGATCGTCTTGAAGCCGACCGCGTGCTCGCGCAGCCCTGGGATCGGCAGCGTCCGCGACACCGACCCCGGCGCGACGACGATGTGGTCGTACGGCACCTCGCGAGCCGGGCCCACGATCGGCTGGACGATGGCCACCTTCCGGGCGTGCTCGATCCGGGTGACCTCGCCGGAGAGCACATGGCAGCGCTTCAGCTCGCGCCGCAGCGGCACGACCGAGTGCCGCGGTGAGATGTTGCCGGCCGCCGACTCCGGCAGGAACGGCTGGTAGGTCATGTGCGGCTGCGGGTCGACAACCGTCACCTCGGCCTCGTGCCGGCGCAGCTTCTTGGACAGACGAAGAGCGGCGTAGAGCCCGACGTGCCCCGCGCCGACGATCAGGATTCGCTTAGCAGCCACACCAGCAACGCTAGCCGCGAACACCTCTCATCTTCAGTCAGGCCACAGACATGTAACGACCATTACGCAAGCTGTAACCGCAGTCACTGTAATTCCCCCCACCGCTGCCGCGGCGGGGCCCGGCGGGGATTCTCACCCGCACCCCAATGCGCCGCTCCGCGACGCACTGCCCGCGCTGAGACGCGTGGCAGGAAAGCGGCGCATGCGCGCCGCATCCGCTGGTCGCCGCCCATCCAGGACTGTCCACAGCTGCCTTTGATCGGCAATCGAGACATCCCGCTCGCCGCCACGAAACCGTGACGCCCGCCACTCCAGGAATCGGATCGCCCAACTCATTTGCCGCTTCATCGTAGCGACCGGGTACGACAATTCCCGCCACGCCGCAGGACCATCAAACAATGCTCCTGTACATCACCAATGCAGCGGGTTCTCCAAATGCTGTCGTCGAACAACCTTGGCCCGCCCCGCCACCGCGCTCCGTGTTGAGCGCGCCGAGAAGGTCGACGATCTCCGAGCCGCGGCACTGGCGTCCGCAGTGACGATCGGTTGTTCGGCGGGTGGGGTGCCATGGATCGAGGGCACGCACCTCGGGCAGGCCGGCCAGGACAGCGGGCGAGCACCGGATGCGGCGCGTACGCGTCGCTTTGCCTGCCTCGCGCCTCGGCGCGGGCAGTGCGCCGCGGAGCGGCGCATTGGGGTGCGGGTGAGAATCCCCGCTGGGACCCGCCGCGAAGCGGTGGGGCGGAAACACAGCATCCCCGCCGGGACCCGCCGCGACAGCGGTGGGGTTGTTACTGAGCTTTGCGGGTGATGAGCCAGGCGAGGGCGGCGGCGGCGAGGACGCCGATCAGGGAGGCGGCCAGGAAGACGGGGCCGATGACGGCCTTCACCACGGCGAGGAGCATGACGCTGACGATCGCGCTGGCGCTGACGATGGCGGCGGCGCGGAGCAGCCAGCCGACGATGATGCCCGGGGAGACGATGGCGTCGTAAGGGAGGGCGGCGGCGAGGGCGGCCAGGGAGTGGGTGAGGTAGAGGAGGGTCGCTAGGCCGATGAGGCGCGGGATGGTGATGGTCTGGCCGTACTCGTAGGTGTTCAGGAGCCAGCCGAACACGCACAGCAGGATGGCCAGCCCGACCAGCCGCGTGCGGGGGAAGACGGCGGGCAGCGCGGCCAGTACCGCGGCCGCCAACAGGGCGAGAGGGCGCAGGATCACCTCGGCCGGGAACGCGACCAGGGCCGCGACCAGGGTGAGCAGGAAGACCGTGAAGCGGACGAGGAGGGGGCCGGCGGCGGCGCGCTCGAGCATGTCCTTGAGGCGGCCGAGGCGGGTGAGCAGGGCGTCCTGCAGCTCCTCGATCATTTGGTGACCGTCCGGGAGAGGGCGACGCGGGCCACGCCGCGCAGGACCTCGTCGAGGCTGCCGGCGCCGCCCCAGGGGACGACGGGGACGCCGTGCTCGCGGAGCTGGCCGATGACGCTGTCGCGTTCGAGGAGCCAGAGGCGGTGGGCGACCGCGCCCCACGGGCCGGTGCCGCGCAGGGCGGCGGAGGGCTCGGTGAGGGTGTCGACGGCGACGACGAAGCGGCCGGCGCGGGCCAGGTTGGCCAGCATCGCGGCGGAGCGGGGGTCCAGGAGCGGGGTGAGGACCATGACCAGCGCGTTGTGCTGCACCATGTGCGGGCCGAAGACCGACGGCGGCGGCTCGTCGGCGACCTGCGCGGGCGCGATGTCGAGCAGCCACTCGAGGGTCGTCATGTAGTGCCTGCGGCCGCTGGCGGGGCGCAGCTGGCGGATCTGGCCGCCGTACTGCAGCAGCGCCACCCGGTCGCCGCGGCGCAGGTAGTGCTCGGCGATGCCGGCGGCGGCGCGGACGGTGGTGTCCAGGACGGACGCGCGGCCGTTGATGCCGCCGGAGCGGCCGGCCTCGTGCAGCGCGTCGAGCAGGACGACGACCTCGGCGTCGCGGTCTGAGAGGGTACTGACGACGTGCAGCTCACGCGTGCGCAGGGAGACACGCCAGTCGATGCGGCGCAGCCGGTCGCCGGAGCCGAAGCGGCGGACGCCGGCGAGCTCGCCGCCTTCGCCGGGGCGGCGGGAGCGGTGGCCGCCGACGTGGCCGGCGGCGCGGGGCATTGCCTCGGCGGCGTCGAAGTGCTCGATCGCCGGGTACGCCTTGACCGGTAGCGCGGGTGCCTGCACGGCGCGGCTGATGAGCAGGCCGTCGGCGGCGAAGCCGTGCGCGTCGACGGGGCCGAGCGGGTGGCGGCCCCAGCGCAGCACCTGGCCATGCAGGTCGACGGAGGCGATCGTGCCGGGGTCGACGCCGACCGCGTACGGGCGGTCGCTGTGCTCCAGGCGGATCCAGCGGGGCACAGTGATGCGGACCACGACGAGGTCGAAGCCGCCCGGGTTGGGGTTGCCGACGCCCACGCTCACGTCGAGGTCGGCGCCCTCGACGACGAACGGCTCGGCGGCGGTGACTTCGAGCGTCGGCGCGCGGCCGGGCCGGCGCAGCAGCGACAGGGCGGTGCCGAGGGCGAACGGCGTGGCGAGCACGACCAGGTCGAAGCGGCCGACGAGGACGGCGACGAAGACGAGCACGCAGGCGACGAGGATCGCCCGGCCGAGGGCGCGGGTCGGTTCGAAGGCGCGCGCGTGCGACCGCGCGCCGGCGACCGGGCGCGGTGAGGGGCGCCGCTCAGCCACGCCTTCCGCCGTACGTGGGCAGCGCGCCGCTGGCGGGTGCCGGGGTCTGCGCGAGCACCTCGCCCACGACGGCCCGGGGGTCGATGCGCTTGAGCCACATCTCCGGCAGGAGCGTGATGCGGTGGGCGAGGGCGGGCACGGCGACGGCCTTGACGTCTTCGGGGATGACGTAGTCGCGGCCGCTGAGCGCGGCGGCGGCCCGGGCGAGCAGCAGCAGCGCGAGCGAGCCACGGGGCGAGGCGCCGACGAGCACCTGCGGGTGGGAGCGGGTCGCCGCGGTGAGGGTGACGATGTACCGCCCGATCGAGTCCTCGACGCTGACGTCCTCGAGCGCGCCCTGCATGGCGAGGAGGGTCTCGGAGTCGACGACCGGCTCGATGATCGCGTCCTCCTGCCGGCGGGACATCCGGCGGCGCAGGACCTCCCACTCCTCGTCGGCCTCCGGGTATCCGAACGACACCCGCAGCAGGAAGCGGTCCAGCTGCGCCTCGGGCAGCGGGTAGGTGCCCTCGTACTCGATCGGGTTGGCGGTGGCGAGGACGTGGAACGGCGGGTCCAGCCGGTACGTGGCGCCCTCGACCGACACCTGCCGCTCCTGCATCGCCTCCAGCAGCGCCGACTGCGTCTTCGGCGGGGTGCGGTTGATCTCGTCGGCGAGCAGCAGGTTCGTGAAGACCGGGCCGGCGCGGAAGGTGAACTCGTGCGAGCGCTGGTCGTAGAGGAACGAGCCGGTGACGTCGGCGGGCAGCAGGTCGGGGGTGAACTGCAGCCGGCGGAAGCCGATGCCGAGCGTCTGCGCGAACGAACGCGCGGTCAGCGTCTTCGCGAGGCCCGGCAGGTCCTCCAGCAGCACGTGCCCGCCGGCGAGGATCCCGGCCAGCACCAGCTCCAGGGAGTCGCGCTTGCCGACGACCACCGTGCCGACCTGGTCGAGGACCACCTTGGCGATCCGGCCAACCTCGGCCGGTGCGAGCGTCTTCATAGCCCCTCCACCTTCGCGACGATCGATGCTACGTCCCCTGGGCTCGGCACGCGCGACGGCGGCTGGTGCAGCAGCGTCCACAGCTCCTCCCCCAGCAGTGCCCTGGCCTGTCTCGGCGACCCCGCCAGGGTGATCCCGTGCCGCTGCCGCAGCCTGGCGTCGACCAGGTCGGCGATGCGGGGCACGACGAGCGCGGCGAAGCGTTTCGCGTCGCGCTCGCCCCAGACGAGGCGGTCCTCCCACCGGCCGACGGCGAGGCGCAGGCCGTCGAGGACCGGGACGCCGTCGAGGACCTCGCCGGTGCGCCGCGTCCTGGCCAGGGCCTTCTTCTTGGCCAGGGTCGGCGGGCGGACCGGGGTGAGGCCCCGGCCGGTGACGGTGACCGGCAGCTCGTCGGCGCGGACCTGCCGCAGCGCCTCCTGGATGATGCCGACCGCCAGGATCCCGAGGAAGGCGAGCGGGTAGGAGACGGTCAGGCCCACCACGTACAGCAGCCCCCAGCCGACGGTGGTGAGCGCGAACGCGATGAACAGCCGGCGGATCCACCAGCGGGTGTCGTACGGCCGGGACGGGCGGCGCACCGGCCGCGGGTCGGCGGCGACGGCGGTGCGGCCGGCGTCGAAGAGCTCCTCGAGGCTGACCATCTCGTCGGGGTTACGCGCCACGGACGGCACCTCCCTGCAGCGCCAGCTCCGTGCGCAGCTGCCGCAGCGCCTCGATCGCGCCCTGGCGGGACCGCTCGTCGACGGGGCGGGTCGCGTACCGGGCCTCGCGGTAGACGAGGGCGAGCCCCTCCAGGGTCGGCCGGCTGACCTGGTGCCCGGCGAGGAGCCTGGTGACCAGATCGGTGGGGCTGTCACCGATCTCGCGGGGGGTGCCGGCGGCCGCGGCGGCCCGCTCCAGGCGGACCCAGCAGGCGATGACCGCGCGGCGCGGGTCGGTGTCGGTGTCGGAGAGCTCGACGATGCCGGCGTCGACCGCGGCGATCACCTCGGCGCCGCCGTCGGTCATCGGGGTCGGCTGCTTCGGCTCGACGAAGAGCCGGGCCTTGCGCTTCGGGCCGGCGTTGCGCAGCAGCGACCAGGCGAGCCAGCCGACGAGCACCACGACGACGAGCAGGCACAGGGTGCCGGCGGTGTACGTCACCCAGTCGGGGAGCGTGAACGGGGCGTCCTGCGGCGCGGCGGAGGTCAGCGGCCGGCCCGAGGCCATGACCTCCGGCGTCGGGGAGGCCGCGGGTGGTGTCCCGCCGAGCTCCGGCAAGGGCACCTTGCTGATCTCGGGCGACGAGGTGGACGCGGCGACAGCGGCGATGCCGAGGACGGCGACGACGGCGAGCACCGGCAACCAGCGGTTGAAGGTGCGGTCCATGACATCCCGTCGGTCAGCGTCATCCGATCCCGGCGAGTGCCTTCGCGCGGGTGAAAACCTCGTCCAGCATTCCTGGCGTGAGCCTGCCGGTAAAGGTGTTCTGCTGGCTCACGTGGTAACAACCGAGCAACGCGGGGGCGCCGTCGGCCTGCCACAGGGTGCCGTGGCCGAACGGTACCTTTCGCGCCGGTGCTACACCGTAGACGGCGCGCAGCGCGGGCCAGAAGGCGGCCCAGGCGAATCCGCCGAGCGCCACCACGACCCGCAGGGTCGGGCGGATGAGGGCGAGCTCGCGGTGCAGGTAGGGCGCGCAGGTGTCGCGCTCCGCGGGGGTCGGTTTGTTGTCCGGCGGGGCGCACCGCACCGCGGAGAAGATCCTGGTGCTCTCCAGTGTCAGGCCGTCGTCGCGGGCGACGCTGGTGGGCTGGTTGGCGAGGCCGGCCCGGTGCATGGCGGCGAACAGCACGTCACCGGACCGGTCGCCGGTGAAGATGCGACCGGTCCGGTTCCCCCCGTGTGCGGCGGGTGCCAGGCCGAGGATGGCGAGTGTGGCGTCGTGGGCGCCGAAGCCGGGGACAGGGCGGCCCCAGTACTCCTGGTCCTGGAACGCGGCCCGTTTCGTCGCCGCGACCTTCTCCCGCCAGGCGACCAGCCGGGGGCACAGCCGGCAGCCGGAGATTTCGGCGTCGAGGAGGTCGAGGTCGTCGAGGTCGTCGGGCACGCCTCAAAACTAGCGGGACGGGCTCGGGCTGAGTGACGCCGACGGGGACGCTGACGGAATCGCTGACGGCGGCACGGACGCGGCAGGAGACGCGGACGGCGACACGGCGGGAGCCGCGGATGGCGACTCCGACGGCGACACGGGCAGCGACGGCGTCGCGGACTCGTCGGGGCGGGGCGTGCCGAGACACAGCGGGTAGCTCACCGGCTTCGACTCGTCGCCGGTCGTGCAGCGCCAGTAGTCGCCGACCTGGATCGGCTGGCCGTTCTGGTCGTACAGGGTGATGTGCTGCAGCGAGCGGCCCTGCTCGTCGACCGGGAAGACGTTGGTCACGCTTTCGAAGCGACCGCTGCTGGCCTGGTAGTAGTCCTGGCTGCTGCCATACCCCTGCAGCAGGTTCGGCGCGTTCGCGATCACGAACAGCACGCCGACGGCGGCGACGGCGGTCCCGGCGAAGCGGATCCAGCGGGGCGCCCGGGGCACGCCGGTCGCGCCGATGCGGATCGACACGACGATCGCGACGGCCAGCAGCAGCCAGCCGATCGGGTCGTCGAAGCGGTCGGCGGGCACCACGTCCATGGCGAAGATCAGCACCACGATCCCCACCGCGCGGGCGATCCACCAGGCCGGGCGCAGCAGCCGCAGGAACTCCGTCGCCCGCGGGTAGCCGATGACCCGGCCGGCGCGCCGGTCAAGCTCCGGCAGGGCCGCGACGAACCGCTCGTAGTAGACGACGAGCGGCGCCCGGCCGGCGGTGTCGCCCGTGGCGGCGTCGAGGCCGGCGGCGGCGCGCAGCTCGGCGGCGTAGGTCGCCGGCGGGCCGAGGCGGTCGACGAGCGGGCCGCCCTGCTCCTCGAGCACCTCGGCGAAGTGCGCCGGCAGGTCCTCGAGAAGCTCGTCGCGGGTCTCGGCGGGCAGGTCGGCGAGGGCCGCGGCCACCCGCTCGTAGTAGTAGTCGATCTCGATCGTGGCTGCCTCGGTCACGACGTCTCCCCGATCAACTGGTCCATGGTCGTGGCGAAGCCCCGCCACACCTTGCCCGAGGCGCTGAGCTGGGTCCGGCCGGCGGCGTTCAGCGCGTAGTACTTGCGGTGCGGCCCCGACTCGCTGGGGACCACGTAGGTGGTGAGCATCCCGGCCTGGAAGAGCCGGCGCAGGGTGCCATACACGGAGGCGTCGCCGACCTCGTCGAGCCCGGCCGACCGCAGGCGGCGCAGGATGTCGTAGCCATACCCGTCCTCGTCCCGGAGGACGGCGAGCACGGCCAGGTCGAGGACCCCTTTGAGCAGCTGGGTGGTGTCCACGTGAAGCACAGTAGTACGCAATGCACAGTACTATCAAGTGCGTAAACCAACGGGCGGCCCGCGTGTCACGCGGGCCGCCCGTCAGGAAGTGTGTCCGGAGCTACTTGGCGGGACCGAGGCAGAGCGCCTGTCCCTTGGCCGGGTCGGTGCCCTGCCAGAGCACGGACTCCGCGCCCTTCTCGATGTACGCGTCGCAGACGGTGGTCTTCGCCTTCAGCGCGTCAGCCTTGGCCACCTTGTCGACGATGCCGACGACCTTGTACCGCGCCTTGGAGTCGGTGCACTTGACGATGTTGAGGTCGACCTCTTTGGTGTTCGTGCCGGTGATCTCGTCACCCGCGAGGCAGTCGCCGACCTTGGCGTTCGTCGAGCCGTCCTTGGCGAAGTACCAGATCGCGCCGCCGCACCCGACGCACAGCACGGCGAGGACCGCGACGATGATCAGGATGACCTTGCCCGCCTTGCCCTTGGGCGGCGGGGGCGGCGGGGCGCCGAAGGGCGGGCCGGGCGGCGCACCGAACGGAGGCTGGTCGCCGTACTGCGGGACGCCACCGTACTGCGGCTGCTCCCCGTACTGCGGGGCGCCGAACTGGGGCTGCTGCCCGTACTGCGGCTGCTGGCCGTACTGCGGTGGCTGCTGCCCGTACTGCGGTGGCTGCTGCCCGTATGGATCACCGCCACCGGGAGGCGGCGGATAGCCGCCGGGCGGCGGGTACTGATCAGACATGTGCTTCCTTCCGGATTTGCCGCAAATATCACCCTAACGTGCCCTTAGGGCCCGGGGGTGACGGCCCACGATAACCGCAGGCGCGGGACGCATACAGTCAAGTGCGCGCACGTATTACGGTGTGCGCCGTGACCGATCTGTTGAAACGCCTCGCCTCGGCGCCCGGTGTCTACCGCGGGCGCGGCGACGGGCTGGAGTCCGGGCCATTCGTCGCCCGCATCAAGGTGACGTCGGTGGTGCGCGGCAACGCGATCACCCTCGATTACGAGGCGGTCAGCGACAGCAAGGGCCTGCAACACGTTGAGCACACCATCCTCACGGCGAGTGAGGCCGGGCGGCTCGAACTCCACGTCACATGCCTGGAACTGCCCGGTGTGACCCGGTTTGTGGAGCACGAGCCCGGGGTGTTCAACGCGTACGAGGGGCCCATGCCCGCGAAGATCATCATGACGATGCCGGCCGAGGGCGTCCTGACCTACGGCTGGTGGTGGTCCCGCGACGACGCCGACCCCCGCGAGCAGTCCCGCGCCGAGGTGCGCCGCACCGGCTGAGCCGGGCCGGTCAGTACTGACGGGAACACGACATCGCCACGCCGTCCAGAATGTCGGATTCGGAGGCGATGACGGCGTCCGCGCCGGAGCGCTCCAGGATGATGCGCAGGATCAGCGCGCCGGCACCGATCACGTCGGCGCGCCCCGGGTGCATGACGGCGTTGGCGAGCCGCTGCTCCGGCGTGGCGGCGAGCAGGTCCGCGGTCACCTTCGCCACGTCGGCGGTGGAGACCCGGGCCCGGTGGATGCGCTCCGCCACGTACTCGGTCAGCCCCAGCGCCAGCGCGGTCACGGTGGTCACCGACCCGGCCAGCCCGACGAACGTGCGGGCCCGGCCGGCGTCGACCGCCGCGAGGGCCCGGTCGACCGCGCCGGTGATGTCCTTCTCCGCCGCCGCGACCTGCGCCGCCGTCGGCGGGTGGTCGTGCAGGTGGCGCTCGGTGAGCCGGACGCAGCCGATGTCGACGCTGATCGCGGCGTCGACGCCGTCGGCGGAGCCCACCACGAACTCGGTCGAGCCGCCGCCGATGTCGAAGACCAGGAACGGCGCCTCGGCCCGCAGCCCCTGGACCGCGCCGGCGAACGTGAGGCGGGCCTCCTCGTCGCCGCTGACGACCTCCGGGGCGAAGCCGAGGGTGGCGGTGACCATGGCCCGGAAGTCGTCGGCGTTGGACGCGTCCCGGCTCGCGCTGGTGGCGACCATCCGCGCGTGATCCACCCCGGCGGCGGCGATCTCGGCGGCGTAGTGAACCAGGGCGACGCGGGTGCGCTCGATCGCCGCCTCCGCCAGCCGCCCCGTCCGGTCGACGCCCTCTCCCAGCCGCACGATGCGCATCTGCCGGGTGACGTCGACGAGGGACCCGTCGGGCTGGAGGTCGGCGATCAGCAGGCGGACGGAGTTCGTTCCACAGTCGATGGCCGCGACGCGAGTCATGCGATCAAGCTACAGATGCAGCAGCATCCGGTGGTTGCCGAGGGTGTTGGGCTTGACCCGCTCCAGGTCGAGGAACTCCGCGACACCCTCGTCGTACGAGCGCAGCAGCTCCTCGTAGACCTGGTGGGTGACCGGGGTGCCGTCGATCGGCACGAAGCCGAACGACCCGAAGAACCGCGTCTCGAAGGTGAGCACGAAGACCCGCCGGACGCCGATCTCGCGGGCCGCGGTGAGCAGCTCCGCCACGATCCTGTGCCCGATCTTGTGCCCGCGCATCGTCGGGTCGACCGCGACGGTGCGCACCTCGGCCAGGTCCTCCCACATGACGTGGAGCGCGCCACAGCCGACGATCACCCCGCCGCGCTCGGCGACCCAGAACTCCTGCACGGCCTCGTAGAGCGCCACCATCGGCTTCGACAGCAGCCGCCGGTCCGCCACGTACATGGCGACCAGCCGCCGGATGCCCCGCACGTCTCCGGTCCGGGCCCGCCGGACGGTTACCTCCATGACGGCCAGGGTAGTGGCGCGCGGATGTGGCATATGACACGTGAGCGCGTGCTTGTCGTCACCGCCGCGGTGGCGATCGTGGCCGCGGGCACCATGACCGTCCTGTACCTGACGCAGGATCCCGCCCCGAGGGTGGTGACCGTGGAGCGGACGCAGCTCGTGACGCCGAGCGCCTCCGCCGACAAGCCTGTCGCGAAGGGCGGTGTGAAGGCCGGCTACGCGGTGCGCAGCAAGTGGAAGGACGGCTTCAACGCCGAGGTGACGGTCACCAACATCGGCAGCCAGCCGCTGCAGGGCTGGGTCGTGCAGCTGCAGCTGCCGCCGCATGTGAACCCGACGTCCACCTGGGGCGCCGCGGCCGAGCACAAGGCCGACCGGCTGACGCTGCGCTCCCAGTCGTGGAACACGTACCTGGAGCCGGGCGGGTCGATCCGGATGGGGTTCGAGGCGAAGGGCGTCGCGGCCGATCCGGTCAGCTGCACCGTCAACGGGTCGCCCTGCTGACAGATCGTTGAAAGACGCGGTGACGGCCCCCACATTGGGCGGCATGCATCGACCCTGCGCCCGAATCCTGACCGTCGTGCTCGCCACCGCCCTCGGCGCCGGCACGCTCGGCTGCGGTCTCATAAACCAGGTCAAGCAGACCGTCGACAACGTCTCCGCGATCACCGACCTCGCCGACCGGATGGGCAAGTCCGCGAGTCTGACCTTCACCGCCGAGTACAAGACCGACGACGGCACCCCGACGACCGTGGTGCAGCAGCCGCCGAAGGCCGCGTACATCGGCAAGGACGGGCGCTTCATTCTCACCGAGGACGCGCTGCTGGCCTGCACCGCCAAGAGCGGCCAGAAGGTCGTCTGCCAGAAGAGCGCCGTGCAGGGCGGCCAGCTGTCCTCCACCGACCAGGCCGCCTACCTCTCCGCCGTCGCGGGCGGTGGCTTCATCAACACGGAGATGGCGCTCGGCCTGATGACGGCAGCCGCGCTGGTACCGGGTGTCAAGATCGCCGAGAGCACCGCGACCATCGCCGGTCAGAAGAGCGACTGCCTCGACGTCACCGGCATCCCACAGGACGCCAACGCGGGCCCGAACGGCGTCACGGCGAAGGAGTTCCACGTCTGCGTCGCCGAGAGCGGCCTGCTCACCCGGTTCAAGGGCGTGGGCACCGACGACAAGGCGATCGGCGTCGAGCTCAGTAAGTACAGCGACAAGGTCGACGCGCAGGCGTTCGTCGCCCCGAAGGGCGCCCAGATCGTCGAGGGCACCGCTCCGCCGGTCGCTGGTAAGTAACCGTTCCTGTCCTACTCTGTAGTCGTCGGGCGGCGAAGGCGCCGGGGCTGCCGTAACGTGCAGAACCGTGCTGACGCCGCCCGCTGGTCTTCCCGAAGACGCGCTCAAGGAGGCCCTTCTCCGCGAATGGGGCCTTTCCGTCGCGTCGCTGGGCTACCGGGCGGTCGGCTTCGGCAGCCACCACTGGGAGGTCGCCGACGACGAGGGCAACCGCTGGTTCGTCACCGTCGACCAGGACACCGACGTCCCCCGCCTCACCGCGTCGCTGAGCGTCGCCGTCGACCTGCACGCCACCGGCCGCACCTTCGCCGTCGCCCCCGTGCCGACCCGCCGCGGCGAGCCGCTGTTCCTGCTGGGGAGCTTCGCCGTCACGCTGTACCCGTTCGTCGACGGGCAGAGCTTCGACTGGAACGCCTTCCGCGGCCCCGAGCACCGCCAGGCCACCCTCGACATGATCATCCAGCTGCACACCGCGCCCGCGATCGTGCACCGCCACGCGCGCGTCGACGACTTCGCCGTCCCCGGCCGCACCGAGATCGAGGCGGCGCTGAAGGCCCCCGGCCCCGACTGCGGCCCCTACGCCCGCCTGGCCGCGGAGCTCCTCGCCGGCCACCGGGAGGCGCTCGCCGGCCTGCTCGCCCGCTACGACGAGCTGGTCCTGGACAGCCACGGCGAGCCGGTCCGCGCGGTCCTCACCCACGGCGAGCCCCACTCGGGCAACACGATGCTCACCCCGACCGGCTGGCGCCTCATCGACTGGGACACCGTCCTGATCTCCCCGCCCGAGCGCGACCTGTGGCTCATCGAGCCCGGCGACGGCTCGATCTTCTCGGCCTACGCGGCGGCCACCGGCGTCCTGCCCCGGCCCTCGACCATCATGCTGTACCAGCTGCGGTGGGCCCTGACCGACATCGCCGTCGAGGTGCGCCGCTTCCGCCGCCCCCACACCGGCACCGCCGACGACCTCGAAGGCTGGGAGATCCTCCGCTCCGTCGTCACCCGCATCTGAACGGCTGTAATTCCCCCCACCGCTGCCGCGGCGGGGCCCGGCGGGGATTCTCACCCGCACCCCAATGCGCCGCTCCGCGGCGCACTGCCCGCGTTGAGGCGCGTGGCAGGGCAAGCGGCGCGCACGCCGCATCCGGTGGCCGGCCGCCGTCGTGGCCGGGGTCAGCGTCTGCTGTGAGTCCGGGTGCCGTGAGTCCGGGTGGCCGAGGTGGCCGGAATGGCCGAGGTGGCCGGAATGGCCGAGGTGGCCGGAATGGCCGAGGTGGCCGGAATGGCCGAGGTGGCCGAGGTGGTGATCGAAGTCGCGTGGTGGCTGTTCGGGCGGCCATTTCACGACTTGGATCTTCGGACGGTCCACCGACCGTAGACGGGCGTCCCGTGGCCGCGGCGGTTGCCTGACTTGTGCGGCAGGCGGGTCTGGCATACCGCGATCCGGAACAGGTTGATCGTCAGCGCTGCCGGCATCGCACAGAACATGACCGGCTTCACCGCGGCCGGCCGGGGCCGCGTGACCGGATGGCCGGGATGGCCGAGGTGGTGATCGAAGTCGCGTGGTGGCCATTCGGGCGGCCATTTCACGACTTGGATCTTCGGACGGTCCACCGACCGTAGACGGGCGTCCCGTGGCCGCGGCGGTTGCCTGACTTGTGCGGCAGGCGGGTCTGGCATACCGCGATCCGGAACAGGTTGATCGTCAGCGATGCCGGAATCGCACAGAACATGACCGGCTTCACCGCGGCCGGTGGCCGCGCGACCGGTGGCCGGGGTCAGGTGGCCAGCCACCGTCGCGGCCGGGGTCAGCGTCCGCCGGGTGGCCGGGGTAGCCAGGCGGCCAGGGTGGTGATCGAAGTCGCGTGGTGGCTGTTCGGGCAGCCGCTTCGCGACTTGGATCTTCGGGCAGTTTGCGGCGGTGGACGGGCGTCCCGGGGCGCGGCGGGGTCAGGCGGGTGGGGGGACGCACGGGCCGGCGGCCCACCACTCGGCCGCGAGGGCGAGGGTCTCGTCGCCGAACGGATTGACGCCCGGGCCGACCGCGAGGGCGTGGCCCAGGTGGACGTGCAGGCACTTCACGCGGGTCGGCATGCCGCCGGCCGAGACGCCGGCGATCTCGTCGACGTGGCCGACCTGTTCGCGGCGGCGGAGGTAGTCCTCGTGGGCCGCTTCGTACGCCTTGCGCAGCTCTGGGTCCTCGGCGAGGCGGGCGCCCATCTCGCGCATCAGGCCGGACGACTCCAGGCGGCTGCACTCGTGCACGGCGCGCGGGCAGGTCAGGTAGAACAAGGTCGGGAACGGGGTGCCGTCGGGCAGCCTGGGTGTCGTCTCGACCACGTCGGGCAGGCCGCAGGGGCAGCGGTGGGCGACCGCCCGGGTGCCGCGCGGGGTGCGGCCGAGCTGCGCGGCCACCACCGCGAGATCCTCGTCGGTGGCCGGCTCGAACTCCGTCCCGGAAGCGCCCGCCGACCCAGCAGCCGGCTCAGCAGCCGCCTCAGCGGGCGCAGGCGAAGGGGCCGCCGACCCGGGGGCCGCCGGCTCGAATTCCGTTGTCATCCTCAGTCCGCCGCCTCGACGCTCGACCACAGTTTGCCGTACCAGGGCCGGGCGGACTTCTCCGCACCGGGGATCGCGGCCGGGTCGGTCTGCTGGCCGCGCGCCGGGTCGATCACGACGATCGTCTTCTCGCCCGGCAGCACCATGTTCAGCCGCTGGCGGGCCTGGCTGATCACGTACTCGTCGTCATTCCACTTCGCCGCCCGCTCCTTCATCTCGTCGATCTTGACGGTCTGCCGCTCCTGGCTCTGCTCCAGGGCGGCGATCTCCGCCTGCTGGGCGAGGTAGACCCGGACGGGGTAGGCGTAGGCGAGCAGGAGGACGCTCAGGAGGAGGCCGAGGACCACGGCGCGGCTGGTGAAGCGCTTGGGCTGCGGCGCCCGGGTGCGCATCGCGGCGCCGCCGGACGACACGGACCTGCGGGCCACGGTCGGCCTGGCCGGTGCCCGGCCCGCGCCGGCCCGCCCGGCAGCGCCCCGAGGACCCGAGGCCCTGGTGGGCGCGCCGCGCCCGCCCGGCCTGGTGCGCTGCTGCATGCCTCCCCCTTGCTCGCCGCCGCAGTCCTGCCCTGGTCACTGCCCGGAAGCGACGTGGCACACACCCGCGGCCCTCATCGAAGAGGGCCGCGGACGTGAAACCGGACTAACGGTACCGCGGGAACGCGCCCCGACCGGCGTAGCGCGCCGCGTCGTCGAGCTCGTCCTCGATGCGCAGGAGCTGGTTGTACTTGGCGACCCGCTCGGACCGGGCCGGGGCACCGGTCTTGATCTGGCCGCTGCCGACCGCGACCGCGAGGTCGGCGATCGTGGTGTCCTCGGTCTCGCCGGAGCGGTGGCTCATCATCGTGCGGAAGCCGGCGCGGTGCGCCAGTTCGACGGCGTCGAGCGTCTCGGTGAGCGAGCCGATCTGGTTGACCTTGACGAGCACCGCGTTGGCGGTGGCGGTGGCGATGCCACGGGCGATGCGCTGCGGGTTGGTGACGAAGAGGTCGTCGCCGACGATCTGGATGCGGCCGCCGAGCGCGTCGGTCATCGCCTTCCAGCCGTCCCAGTCCTCCTCCGACAGCGGGTCCTCGATGGACACGATCGGGTAGGCGTCGACGAGCTGGGTGTAGTACGCGATCATCTCGTCGGAGGACTTGCCGCCACCCTCGAAGGCGTACGCGCCGTCCTTGTAGAACTCGGTGGCGGCCACGTCGAGGGCGAGGACGATGTCGCTGCCGAGCGAGAAGCCGGCCTTCTCGACGGCCTCGGCGATCAGGTCGAGCGCGGCGGCGTTGGTCGGCAGGTTGGGCGCGAAGCCACCCTCGTCGCCGAGGCCGGTCGACAGGCCCTTCTTCTTCAGGACCGACTTGAGCGAGTGGTAGACCTCGGCACCGGTGCGCAGCGCCTCGCGGAAGGTCGGCGCGCCGATCGGGGCGATCATGAACTCCTGGACGTCGACGTTGGAGTCGGCGTGGGAGCCACCGTTGAGGATGTTGAGCATCGGCACCGGCAGCAGGTGCGCGTTGGGGCCGCCGAGGTACTTGAACAGGCTGAGGCCGGCCGAGTCGGCGGCGGCCTTGGCGACCGCGAGGGACACGCCCAGGATCGCGTTGGCGCCGAGGTTGGACTTCTCCGGTGTGCCGTCGAGGTCCAGCATGGCCTGGTCGACGAGGCGCTGCTCGGTGGCGTCGAAGCCGCGGACGGCCTCGGCGATGCGCTCGTTCACGTTCTCGACGGCCTTCTCGACGCCCTTGCCGAGGTAGCGCTTCGAGTCGCCGTCGCGCAGCTCGTTGGCCTCGAAGGCGCCGGTCGAGGCACCGGACGGGACGGCCGCGCGGGCCAGGGTGCCGTCGTCGAGGACGACCTCGACCTCGACGGTCGGGTTGCCCCGCGAGTCGAGGATCTCCCGCGCGCCGATTGCTTCAATCGTGGCCACTGTCACTCCTTGCAGACAAAGATTGGTCGGCCGCCACGGTGCGGCACCCTGAGCCTATCGGTTGCACCGATCCCGCAATCCCGGACCTAGAGGTCCAGCAGGGTTCGCAGGTGACGGGGCGGGGGTGAGCCGTGGGCGAGCATCCGGTCGTGCCAGTCGCGCAGCGTGACGTTCACCGGTCGTTCACCGGCGATCTCGCGGACCTCGGTGTAGCCCACGAAGTACGTCGACAGCTGCGTCGAGGAGAGCAGCGCCCGGCGCCACTTCCCGGCCGCCTCACCCTCCTCCTGGAAGCCGGGGCCCATCATGAGCGCCATCGCCTCCTGCTCGGTCATCCCGTCGCAGTGGATCCGCTGGTCGATGATGGCGTTGATGCTCATCCGCAGCTGCATCTTGAGCTGCTGCAGCCGCACCGGCAGACCACCGAACCCGCGCTCGGCCAGCAACTGCTCGGCGTACACCGCCCAACCCTCGACGAACGGCCCGCTCCAGCCGATCGCCCGGGCCCGCGTGCGCCCCCGGAACCGCCGGGCGTGCGCGAGCTGCAGGAAGTGACCGGGGGTCGCCTCGTGGACCGTGAGGTCGCGCAGCATGTGGCTGTTGTACTCGCGGTAGAACGACGCGACCCGCTCCGCGCTCCAGTCCGACGGGGTGGGCGAGATGCAGTAGAACGTCGGCAGCGCCGCGGACTCCAGCAGGCCGGGCGGGTCGCAGTAGGCGACGGCGAAACCCCGCGCGAACTCGGGCATCTCCATGATGACCAGCGGGTCGTCGATGAGGGTGACGAGGTCGTGCTCCCGGACGAACGCGGTGGCCTCCTCCAGGGCGACCTTCGCCAGGTCCACGATCGTGTCGTTGTCGGGCGCGTCGGCGGCGGCCTGCGCGAACGCGGCGCGGACCGTCTCGTCGGACTCCGGGCCGCCGGTCAGCTCGGCGGCCGCGGCCCGCAGCTGGGCGGTCACCTCCGCGAGGTTGGCCTCGGCGCGCCGCAGGACGGTCGCGGCGCCGAGCTCGGTGTCCAGGGTGTGCCACAGCCGGGCCTCCCACAGCCGCCGGCCGAGCCGCGGGTCCCGGTCGGCGGTGTCGACCCGCTCGCGCAGCCAGGCGGCGAACCCGTCGAGCTCGGCCGCGGCCCGCTCCTGCAGCGGGCGCACGACGTCCGCCAGGCCCGGCGCCTCCTTCAGCAGTTCGCCGAGTTCATCCCGTACGAGCCGCGCGGTGCCCTGGAACTGCCCTGCCGCGGTCTCCACGTGGACCCGTGGCATGTCGGTGAGCGTGTCCCGGGCGGTGGCGAGCGCGTCGGGGATCGCCGACAGCCGGGCGGCGATCGAGACCAGGCGCTCCTCCGCCGGTGCGAACGGCCGGGAGATCAGCGCGTTGAGCAGCGTCGCCGGGTTGTGGGCGAGCGGGTTCCACTCGTGCTCGCGGATCTCGGTCCGCTCGAACAGCATCCGCTCGACCCGCGCCAGGAGCACCGCGTGGTCGACCTGCTCCTGCGGGTCCAGCAGGTCGAGGTCGACCTGGGTCAGCGCGGCGGAGGCGTCGCGGAGCATGTCGACGTCGCCGGCGACCGCCTCCGCGGACAGGTCCGGCAGCCGGTCGTCGAAGCGGTGGTCGCCGGCCGACGCCGCGAGCCGGGGGTCGGACTCCAGCAGCGCGTCGGCGATGTGCTCGGCCAGTGGCACGAAGTCATGCGGCATGGCTCGAACCTATCCGAGAAAAGCTATACGAGACCGGCAAGGGTCCTGACCGCTCTGGCGAGCTCGTGCGGGGTGTGCGCGGCGTACCCGAGGACGAGCCCCGGTGGCCCCTTGCGGACCCGCAGCGACGACAGGGCGAGGGGTCCCAGCCCGCACTCGGCGGCCCGCTGCGACACGGCCCGGTCGTCGGTGCCCGGCGGCAGCTCCACGACCAGGTGCAGCCCGGCGGCGATCCCGCCGATGCGGGCCCGCGGCAGGTGCCGGCGCAGCGCGGCGACCACCGCGTCGCGGCGCTCCCGGTGCAGCCGCCGGGCCCGGCGCAGGTGCCGGTCGTAGCCGCCGCCGGCGAGGAACTCGGCGAACGCGAGCTGCTGCAGCACCGGCCCGCCGTTGTCGGCGTCCGCCTTCGCCGCGCGCAGCGTCTCGAGGAGCGCCGGCGGCGGCGCGAGCCAGCCCAGCCGCAGCCCCGGCGCGAGGACCTTGCTCACCGAGCCGACCAGCGCGACCCGGTCCGGTGCGAGCCCTTGCAGGCAGGCGACGGGCTCGCGGTCGTAGCGGTGCTCGGCGTCGTAGTCGTCCTCGACGATCAGCCCGTCGACCCGGCGCGCCCAGGCGATCAGGTCGGTGCGCCGCTGCGGGGCGAGCACCACGCCGGTCGGGAACTGGTGCGCGGGGGTGACGACGACCGCCGTGCACCTGCTGCGCGCGAGCGCCCGGACGTCGAGGCCGTCGTCGTCGACCGGCACCGGCACCACGTCCAGCCCGAGCCGCCGCAGGTGCTCCCGCAGCGCCGAGGGGCCCGGGTCCTCCAGCGCGATCCGCCGCACGTCCCGGGCCAGGAGCGCCTTCGCCAGCAGGGCCAGGCCCTGGGTCACGCCGGCGGTCACGATCAGCCCTTCCGGCGGCACCAGCGAGGCCCTGACCCGCCCGAGGTAGCCGGACAGCTCCTGGCGCAGCCGGGGCGCGCCGGTCGCTTCGCCGTAGTCGAAGTCGGCGTCCAGTGCGCTGGTCAGGGCCGTCTCGTACGCCCGCCGCCACGCCGTGCGCGGGAACATCCCCAGGTCGGGCACGCCCGGCCGCAGCGGCGCGACCGCGACGGGCCGGTCCGGCGGGTCGCTGTGCCGGTGCTGCACCGGTGTGGCGACGGCGGCGACGACCGTCCCGGACCCCCGCCGCGTCAGCAGCCGCCCTTCGGCCGTGAGCTGCTCGTACGCCCCGACGACAAGGCCTCGCGAGACACCGAGGTCGGCGGCGAGGTCCCTGGTCGACGGCAGCCGCGTCCCGGGCGCCAGCCGCCCCCGGGTGATGGCCTCGCGCAGCGCGCCGACGAGCTGGTCACCGACCCGCGGCCGAGTGCGGTCAAGCTCGACCAACGCCTCCCAGACCGACAAAGTGGACCTCCAAACGCGGCGCTCGGTGGCACTGTAGCGTGGACCACTGGCGATCGTAAGTTCGCTGTCATGAACCGGCTGCACACCTTCTACTGCGTGCTGACCTGCGCGATCCTGGGCTCGTCGTTCACCGTCAGCCGGTCGCTGGCCGGCTTCCCCGTCCTGACCGGCCAGGCGCTGCGCTACACCCTCGCCGCGGCCGCGCTCGCCCTGCTCACCACCTGGCTGCGCCCCACCGGCCGCGAGCTGCTGCGCCTGCTGGGGGTCGCGGCGACGGGGCTCGTCGGTTTCAACGTGCTGCTCATGTACGCGCTGGGCCACGCCGACCCGGCGGCCATCGGCACGATCGTCGGCGCCAGCCCGCTGCTGCTCGCCCTGCTCGGCCCGCTGCAGGAGCGCCGCCGCCCCGCCCCGCGCCTGCTCCTCGCCGCCGCGGTCGTGGTCCTCGGCGCGGTCCTCGTGCAGGGCGGCGGCCGCATCGACGGCAAGGGCCTCGCCGCCGCGACCGGCGTCCTCGTCTGCGAGGCGGCGTTCTCGCTGCTGGCCGCGCCGCTGCTGCCCCGGCTGGGGCCGGTGCGGGTGTCGGCGTGGAGCACCGCCCTCGCCGTCCCGCTCCTCCTCGTCGCCCTGCCCTTCACCGGCGAGGTGCCGCGCCTGCCCACCGCCGGCGAGGCCGCCGCCCTGGCCTTCCTGGGGCTGGTGCTGACCGTGGTCGCGTTCGTCTGCTGGTACAGCGGCGTCGCCCGCCTCGGCATCGAACGCGCCGGCGTGTTCGTCGGCCTGGTCCCGGTGTTCGCCCTGCTCACGGTCGCTCTGGTGGACCGGGTCGCCCCCGGCCCGCACCAGCTGCTCGGCGTCGCGGCCGTCTCCGCCGGCCTGGTCCTCGGCCTGCGCGGCGGCTCGCCGGCACCGGACGCCGGCGCCGGGCGTGGTAACCAGGATGCGTGGAAGGCACCGCACGCACCGCACTCGTCCTCGGCGCCGGCGGCATCACCGGCGTCGCCTGGCAGCTCGGGCTCCTCATCGGCCTCGCCGAGCAGGGCCTCGACCTCACCGGCGCCGACCTGATCGTCGGCACCTCCGCCGGCGCGATCACCGGCGCCCTCGTCGCCGCCGGCCGCGACCCGGCCACCGCGGCCGCGATGGAGGCGCCGCTCGGGCCCGGCGAGCCGCAGATCCGCGCCGACTGGACCCGCGGCGCCGTCGCGTTCCAGCTGCTGCAGGACCCGTCGCTGCCGCCCGCGGAGCTGCGCCGCCGGATCGGCGCGATCGCGCTGGAGGCCGAGGTCGGGCCGCCCGAGCCGTGGCTGGCGTCCTTCGCCCGCCGCCTGCCGATCGACCGCTTCCCCGACCGGCTCCTCATCACCGCCGTCGACACCGCCACCGGCGAGCCGGCCTTCTGGACCGCGGCGTCGGGTGTCCCATTGGTGCCGGCCGTCGCCGCGAGCTGCGCGGTGCCGTGCCTGTTCCCGCCGATGCCGGTCAACGGCAGCAGGTACATGGACGGCGGCGTCCGCTCCCGCACGAACGCCGACCTGGCCGCCGGCTACGACCGCGTCGTCGTCCTCGCTCCGCGCATCCCGATGCTCCAGCGCGACACCGCCACCGTCGGCACGCTGATCGAGCCGGACCCCGCCGCCCAGTCCGCCATCGGCGGCAACGTCTTCGACCCGTCCCGCTGGCCCGCCGTCGTCGAAGCCGCCACCCGCCAGGGCGCCACCCACCCCCTCCCCTGGTGAGCGCTTCGGACCAGGGGGTGGTGCGGGATCGCTACTCCGCGCGGCGGACGGCGTCCAGGTAGGACAGCGCGGCGGTGCGCAGGGCGGCCTCGGCGTCCCGGCCGGTCCGGTGGGCCTCGACGACCAGCGCGAAGAGGGCGGCGCCGAGCGGGTCGGCGGGGGTGAAGTCGACGGTCAGGCCGGCCCGGGCGACCCGGTGCAGGAGCTTCGCGGTCAGGGCGAGCGCCGGCTGGGAGAGGGCGACCCCGTCGACGGCGGAGGCGCGGCCCTTCTCGGCCTGCTTGATCTGCTCCCAGTTGGCGATGATGTCGTCGATGCCGCCGACCTCGGTGTCGGCGAAGACGTGCGGGTTGCGGCGGATGAGCTTCTCGACGAGGTCGCCGGCGACGTCGTCGAGGGTGAAGCCCGCGGTCTCCTCGGCGAGGCGGGCGTGCAGGACGACCTGGAGCAGGACGTCGCCGAGCTCCTCGCGGACCGCTTCGAGGTCGGCGTCGCGGATGGCGTCGTAGAGCTCGTACGCCTCCTCGAGCAGGAACGGTGCCAGGCTCTCGTGCGTCTGCGCGCGCTTCCACGCGTCGCCGGTCTCGGGGTGCATGAGCCGGTCCATGACGGTGACGGCGTCCAGGACGCGGGCGCCGGGCGGGTCCCAGGAGCCGTAGAGCAGCTCCAGGACGGCGAGGCCGGGCTCGCGGGCCAGCCGCAGGCCCAGCGAGCGGGCGAGCTCCTCGTCGCCGTCGGGGGCGGCGAGCCACACGATGGTGCCGTGCTCGGACAGGGCGTCGAGCAGGACCTCGACGGTGGGGTCCACGACCGTCACGGTCGCGCCGGCGGCCCGCAGCGCGTCGACCTGGGGGGAGGCGGCACCCACGTACACCGGGTGGGCGCGGACCACGTCCCACGCCTCGGCGGTGAGCACGCCGGCCGGGAGGCGCGGCGAGGTCACCAGCAGGATCACGCTGCCCGGCACAGTTCCTCAGACCTCCTCGGCGAGACCTCCGTCGAAGGTCAGATGGACCAGGATACTGGCCCGGGCGACGCCGCCCCGGCCGATCTCGACGGTGACCGGCAGCCCGTACGTGAGGCCACGGAACCGCGGGTTGACGGTGATGCCCGAGTCGGCGACGGCGTCGTCGAGCTGCCGGCGCAGCGCGATCATCCGGCCGATCGCGTCGCGGGTCAGCAGGTACTGGACCTGCTCGAACGCGTAGAAGTCGGAGACCGGGCGGCCGTTGGCGAAGTACAGGGCGTCGAAGGCGGCCCGCTGCTGCGCGAGGTCCGGCTCGACGGGCGTGACGGCGGTGGCGAGGGTGAGCAGGACGTCCTGGGCCTCGGTGACGAGCGGCACGATCGGCGCGGCCGGGTCGACGCGGTAGTACTGCGCGACCAGGCCGGGATCGGTGTCCTGGCGGATCGCCAGGCCGCGCGCGGCGGCGAGCCGGCCGCCGACGTCCCGGATGATCATGGAGCCGAGGACGTACCCGGTGACGTCGCCGCGCTGGGCGGGGGCGTAGGTCAGGTCGTCGGCGACGGCGGCGACCTGGTCGATGGTGACGGCGCCGCCGCCGAGGTAGGCGGCGACGCCCGGGTCCGACCGGCAACCGGCGAGGGCGGTGCAGGCGAGCGCCGCGACCAGCGCGAACACACGGATCCGGGGCATGGTCACTTCTTCCTCGTCTTGCCGGCGGCGGCGGTGGTCATCGGCGTGTAGTGCGGGTCCTGGGCGAGGGACGTGCGGAAGGCGCCGAGGACCGCCGGGTCGTCCGACACCTGGAACTGTTGCGTGGGGCCCTTGTTGTCCGTCGGGTCGGACTCGAAGTACATCACGGCTCGGATCTGCGGGTTGGCCTTGAACGTCGCGGACGCGTCACGCAGCCATGTGGCGCGCTGCTCGGTGCCCCACACGCGGGCCACCCCGAACTCGCCGATCATCACCGGCTTCGTCGGGTGGGCCGCGCAGAACTCCAGGAACTGCCGCATCAGCGCGCCGATCGTGCCGTACCTGCTGCCGGCGTAGACGTCGACGCAGTTCCAGTCGACGGCGTCGTCGCCGGGGTAGAAATCGGCCGCGTAGCCGCCCTGGAAGCCCTCGACGGTCGGGCACCAGACCCAGGACGCGTTGGTGGCGCCCTCCGCGGTGAAGATGGCGCGGACGTGCCGCCAGGCGGCGACGTAGTCCTCCCCTGACCACATCTGGGCCCGCAGGTTGGGGCGGTCCATCTCCCATCGGAAGCGCATCAGCACCGGCTTGCCGAAGGCCTTGAGCTCGCGGGCCCGCTCCCGGATGAGGTCGTCGTAGCGGCCCAGGGTGATGAGCCTGGTGTCGCCGCCCGCCCACGACAGCATGAGGGTCGTGCCGCGGGCGGCGAACTGCTCGTCGGAGGCGTTGAAGAAGTTCTCGTCGAAGCGGCGGTACGTGTTGACGATCGCCATCTTGCGGCCGACGGACTTCTCCCACGCCGTCATCGCCGACAGCCGGCCCGACTCGGTGAGGTGCTCCGGCCGGACCCACGCGCCGAGGTACGAGCCGTGCTGCGGCGGCGCGATGGGGCCGGCCGCGAACGGGCCGGTCGAGGTGGCGATCGCCGGCGGTGCCCCGGGCTCCCCCGGGGGCGCCTGGGTGCCGGTCGGTGCCGGCCGCGGGGCCGGGGTGTCCTTCGTGGACATCACGCTGAGGGTCACCGCCGCCGCACCCGCCACGACGGCGACCACGACGGCGGCGACGAGCCCGATCCGCTTCACTGCGAGAAGGTCCTCCGCTAGAGCTACTTGGGTATCCGCCGTGCCACGTAGAGCACGTCGGTGGCCACCCCGGAGAGGCGGCGGCTGCGCGCGGCGATGTCATCGGTGCGGCGGGCGACCGGGCGCAGCCATTCGCGCCGGTACGCCCCGGCCGGGCACAGCGCGAAGCCGCGCCGCTCGACGACCTCGAAGCCGTGCCGGGCGAGCAGCTGCTCCACCTCGGCGTGGTGCAGCTCCGCGAACCAGGTGTTGGCGCGGTTGGAGCGGTGCCGCAGGTGCCGCAGCGACGAGCGGTTGCCGTGGTTCTCCACCACGAGCAGGCCCGACTCCGCCTCCGGCAGGATCTTCGCGGCGAAGGCGATCGCCCGGTCCCGGACGTCCTTCGGCGCGTTGAGCAGCAGCCGGAACACGGTCACCAGCGCCGGGCCGTCCGCCGTGGCCGGCTCCGGGACGGGCCCGTCGCCGTCGACCTGGTGCAGCTTCGCGTAGACGCCGTCCTCCTGGGCCTTCGCCAGCATCTGGGCGGACACGTCGTAGCCGTGCGCCGCTCGTACGACACCGTGCAGCAGCTTGATCGCCCGGCCGGTGCCGCACGCGAAGTCGTGCTGGACGGGCCGGCGGGCGGTGAACTCCCGGCGGACCAGGCGGCGCAGGAACGCGCGCTGCCGGCCGCTCACCGCCGTCGAGTAGGTCTCCGGCGCGTAGACCACCCGTTCGTACTTGTCGACCGCCGCATCCGACTGGAAGACCTCCGCGTAGTCGGTTCTCATCGCTCCCCCTGCATCAGAACGTGCCTCAAACGCACGGCCGCGTAGCAGTACGCAGCCGCACCCGCCCCCGTGGCGGCGAACTTCACCATCAGCCCGTGGACCGGCAGCACGGCCAGCTGCGGCACGGCGAAACACGATGTGGCCAGCCCGCAGGCGAGCAGCGTGGCCCGCCCGAACGGGTGCAGCCCGAGGCCCCGCACGACCTGCACGAGCGGGACCAGGTTGTTGACGAGCACCGCGGCGCACAGGCCGACGGCGGCGCCGAACGCGCCGTGCCCGGGGATCAGCAGTGCATCGACGCAGAGCATGGTGGCCAGGGCGAGGCCGACGTTGGCGAGGTTCCACCACGTGCGGCCGGCCATGGCGAGGACGACGTCGACCATCCCGCACGCGGTCGCGACCATCATCGTGGCGGCCAGGAGCCGCACGATGCGCGCGCCGCCCTCGTAGTGCTCGCCGAAGAGGTCGAGGTACAGGTGGGCGTAGGTGAACATCAGCAGGTACAGCGGCCAGCAGGCGAGCACGACCCAGGCGGTCGCCTGGCGGTAGAGCAGGTTCGCGCCGGCCTTGTCCCGCACGGCGAGGCGCTCGGCGAGGCGCGGCTGGACGGACTGGGTGACCCCCTGGTTGACGAACTGCCCGAGGATGACGAAGCGGCCGGCGACGGCGTACATGGCGGCGGGTGCCAGGCCGGCGAGCGCCGCGACGAGCAGCACGTCGACGCGCTGCAGCGCCATCTGCGCGAAGCTGGCGACGGCGCGGGGCACGGTGAACGCCCAGAACCGCCGCGGGGTGAAGTCGGAGCGCTCCGCCGCGTCCGATGTGGAGACCGCGATCCGGGTGCGGAGCCGGGTCAGGGCCACGCCGGCGAACAGCGCCGCCGGCAGGTAGGGCAGCGCCCACAGCGCGGCGAACACGTCCGGGCCCCAGCCGGTGATCCACACCAGTGCCAGCAGGACCAGCTGCGCGCCGGGCCGCATGACCCGGTCGAGCAGCACGGTCGGGCGCATCGAGCGCAGCCCGCGGGTCGCCGCGAGCAGCGCGTCGCTGATCGCGGCGAGCGGCAGGAACACGGCGAGCGTGCGGACCAGGTCGGGCCGGCCCGGCAGCAGGTCCGCGGCGAACCAGAGGCCGCCGGCGATGACCAGCGCCGCCACGGCGACCGGGGCCAGCGCCGCGCGCAGGCACTCGCTCAGCCGCGACAGGTCGCCGACCGCGCGCATCCGCGCCGGCCAGTACACCAGCGACGTCTGCACACCGAGCTTGGCGACCGTGACGCCGAGCCCGAAGACGGCCGTCGCGGCGAAGAAGGCGCCCGCGCCGCGCGGGTCGAGGGCACGGGCGGCGAGCCACGTGACGCCGAGCCCGGCGACGCCGGTGCAGACGGTGCCGGCGAGGTTGGCAATGCCTCCCCGGGCGGCGCCGCGCAGCATGCCGCGCGGCGACTCCAGGCCGGCTCCGGTGGTGGGCTTGTCGAGGGTCGCCGTCACGCCGGACTGTCCGCTGTGGACAGCCAGGAGGGACGGTGGCCGAGCCAGGCGGCGAGCCGCTCGTCGTAGGGCGCGTAGTGCGCGGCGAGCTCCTGGGCGATCGAGTCGTCGAGGCGGTTGCGGGGGCGGGCGTTGTGCCGCTCGAACGCCGGGTACTGGCCGGTCCGCGGCAGGCCGAGGAAGTCCAGGACGGCGTCGTACACGGGCTCCGGTCGCAGGAAGAACTCGGTGCTGTCGACGACGTGCACCCGGTCGCGGCCGAGCAGTGCGGCCATCGGCTCGATGTACTCGATGTACTCGCCGCGGGCCCGGTACGCGTGGTGCTGGTGCGCGAAGCTGTAGGCGCCCGGGTCGTCGACGAGCAGCTCCCGCTGCCCGGCGAGCCGCGACGGCTCCAGCGCGAGCGCCTTGCCGAAGTCGACCTCGGTCTCGAAGCCGCGGGCGACCTCGTGCGCGTGCTGGGAGTAGGCGCGCTCGACCGGGTCGCGGACCAGCACGACGAGCTTCACGTCGGGCAGGTCCCTGGCGATCCGGGCCAGGGCGTGCGGGTGGTACATGTAGTACGGGCTCGACTCGAACGTCTGCGCCGGCACGCCGAGCTCGTCGCGGATCCGGTCGGCCCGCCGCTGCAGGGGGAAGTGCCCGCGGTACCAGCGCAGCCCGTGGTGGTAGCCGACGTCGAAGTAGTGCACGCCCTTGTGCAGCACGGCCTTGATGACGGCCGGGTGCGCGGCGAGCGCGCGGTAGAGCGACGTGGTGCCGCAGCGCTGCCCCCCGCAGATCAGGAACTGCGGCAGCATCCGCCGGTTGGCGGTGAGCTGCCCGTAGTTGCGGGATCCGAAGTGGATGATCCGCTTCATCGTGTCGGGAACCTGCACGGGCATGGTTACAGAGCCTCCACTCGCGCGACGAGAACGGGCAGCAGCCAGCTGCCGAGCACGCCCAGCCGGGCGCCGGCCTCCGCCTGCCGGTCGGTGACGTACCGGGTGGCCAGGTCGATGAGGTAGAGCAGGGTGGTCACCTCGACCGCCTGGCGGTGCACCACGCCGAACGGCAGCAGCAGCTCGGGCGCGGCGTCGATGAGGTCGTTGACGGCTTGCGCCGCCGACGGTGCCCGGCCGATGCCGATCTGCAGCGCGTGGTGCAGCGCGTCGTAGCCGATCGGGACGCCGGGGGTGAAGCGTTCCCAGTCCCAGACCAGGATCGTGTCGGCGAGGCAGGCCATGTTCCATGGGGACCAGTCGCCGTGCCAGGAGCCGTAGGTGAGCTGGACGCCACCTGCCGCGCGGCCGATCCGCTCGGCGGCGGCCCGCAGTGCGCCGCCCTCGGTGTGGCCGGCGACGGCGTCGAGCCGGGCCCGCAGCCGGGTCCAGTAGCCGCTGTCGTCGAGGCGGCCGCGGCGGGTGCCGCAGCAGGCGGCGACCTCGCCCATCGCCTTGGCGAGCCGGGGCGCGGTCAGCGGGACCCTGGGCTGCCACACCGGCAGCGCCGACTGCACGAGCACCTCGTGCTCGCCCCACTGTCCGATGTGGATGGCGTCGGGCACCCGCAGCGTCTTGAACCCGGCGGTCGACACGGCCGCGAGCGCGTTGCCCTCGGCCTTCACCAGGGTGCGGGTCAGCGCCGACGTGCCGAGCTTCGCGAACGCCATGGTGGCGCCGGACTCGGTGAGCAGCTGCAGCACCGGCTTGCGGTTGGCCCTCGCCGGGCCGATGTGGACGCTGAGCCGCACGTCGGTGCCGAGGACCCGGCGCAGGTACGTGTCGATGGTGTCGGCGCCGGGCGTGATCCGCAGCCGGTCGCGCAGCAGCACCGACGACGCGCCGGTGCGCAGGGCGGTGACGACCGCGTCGCGCTTGAGCCTCGCCATCCGGGACTGCGGCTCGGCGTAGCGGCGCACGGCGGCGGCGGCGAGGCGGCGGTCGTCGGCGGGCACGAGCAGCCGCGGCTTGCGGGCGTTCGGCACGACCAGGTACTCCACGACCCCGGCGCCCTCCCCCGGGTACAGCAGGGCGAGGACCTCCTCGATGTACTGCGCGCGCAGCTGCTCGTCGTCGGCCTGCAGCGCGGCCGGCGCGGTCTTCACTGGGCTCATCGGCTCTCCAAACGGTTGCGCCACAGGACGGCATACGCGAGGAAGGTCAGCGCCAGCGGGGTGACGAGCGCGTTGTACCAGAACATCGCGGCGAAGCTGGACACGATCGCGGCGGACGCGGCGAGGCCGACGGGGGTCGCGTCGCGCCGGAAGCGCCACAGCCCGACCACGAAGAACCCCAGGTAGGTGCCGGTGCCGAGCAGCCCGTGCGCGAAGAGGAGCTGCCACAGCTGGCCGTTGCCGCCGATGGTGAAGTTGCCGCAGCGCTCACAGCCGGCGCTCTCCCCGACCGCGATCGAGTTGCGGCCGCCGATGGTGTTGCGGGTGGAGCCGAAGCCGATCAGCGGCGACTCCGCCACCCCGCCGATGGCCTTCTCGGTGGTGTACATGCGGACCCCGTTGGACTTGCCGTCCTCGAGGCGGGCGGCGACGACGTCGCCGAGCGGCGTGGTGGCGACGGCGACCGCGACGGCGACGCCGGCGACACCGACCAGGCTAAGGGCGGCGAATCGGCCCCGCAGCGCCAGGCGCACCGACACGTACAGTGCCATCACGCCCAGGCCGATCCACAGCCCGCGGTTGAGCGAGTAGACGATCGGCGCCATCGCCACGAGCAGGACGACGACGGTGCCCGTCTTGACCTTCCTGCTCCTGGTCAGCGACCAGCCGGCGACGAGCATCCAGCCGATGAGCAGGCAGACGTTGTTGCCCCAGGTGTTGGTGTACCCCCAGGGAGCGCCGGGCCGCGGGGTCTCCCCGCCGAGCAGGTTCATGATCTGCGCGGCGGTCGGGTGGACCAGCGACTGGATGAAGCTGTTCGCGCGCAGGTGGTGCGGCAGCAGCAGCTCCAGCGGGGCGGTGAACTCGAACCTGGGCGCGGCCATGCCGAGCAGCCCGCCGGCGACGGTGATGACGAAGAGCCACGCGAGCAGCCGGACGAACCGCTGCTGCGGCAGCTCCCGGCGGTCGACGTTGCCGGCGTAGATCAGGATGACGGTCAGCGCCGCGTAGCCGCCGAGCCGGTACGCGTAGGAGACCAGCCGGCTCGCGGCGGTGCCCGGCACGGTGCCGGTCGGGTCGGCGCCGAGGCTGAACAGCCCCAGCGCGACCACGGCGAGGAACAGCAGCCACAGCAGGAACCCGGGCGGCAGCTTGACGAGCTGCCCCGACGCGCGGTGCCGCACCAGCGACACCAGCATCGGCACGGCGACCAGGAAGAAGATCAGGGTGCCGAGGCCCAGGGCCCACCACAGCGGGTACGGCAGGAGCAGGCCGGTCACGGGCCAGGCGGGCAGCCGGTGCGCCCGTTTCAGCAGGCCGGGTCTCGGTGCCGCCGCCTGCAGCGAGGGATGGTTCGCGAGGGTGGTCATCCCGCCACCTCCGCATCGCTGCGGCGTCGGCCTGCCCTGAACCTGCTACATGATTCGCTCGCAAGCTCACTCATCGGCGCTTGTCAGCGCCGTTCTCACCCGCGGTGTCGGCGCTGACGCGGGTCACCGAGATGGTGCGGGTCTGCCGCTTCGGCACGTTCGGCGGCGCCTGCGCGACCTTCGGCGCCGTCGCGGTGGCGGTGCCGCCGACGGGTGCGGCGGCCGCGGCGGGCGCCGTGCGGATCCGCTTCGGGACCACCGGCTCCTCGGGCTCCTTCGCCGGCAGCTTCTCCAGGACGGCGGTCATGTCGTCGGCGACGGTGACCTCCTGCGCGTCGCGCTCCTCGCCGCCCCGGGTGGCGGCCAGGCGCGGCAGGACGACCGCGCCGAGCAGCGGCGTGCCGACCCGGCGCAGCTGGTCGGCGGCGTCGGCGACCTCGGTGTTGCGGGTGCGCCGCAGCTCGACCGCGACGATCGCGGCATCGGCGAGGCTGGCGAGGCTCTGCGCGTCGGCGCTGGTCGAGGTCGAGGGCGCCTCGACGACCACGTACGCGGCCCGCTCCCGCAGCGTCGCGAGGGTGTCGCGCAGCGCCTGCGACTGCAGCAGCCCGCCGGCGCTGGCGGTGCCGCCGGTGGTGACGACGCTGAGGTTGGGGTGCCGAGGCGCGCGCTGGGTGGCGCTGCTCAGGGAGAACCGGCCGGCGAGCACGTCGGACAGGCCCGGCACCGACCGCACGCCGAGCATCTTGTTGATGCTGGCGGTGTCGACGAGGCTGTCGGGGAGGTGGGCGCAGACGAGGACCGTTTCGGCGCCGGTACGGGCGAACGCGGCCGCGAGGTTGGCGGCGACGACGGTCGACGCGGCACCGCGGCTGGCCCCGGCCACGACGACGACCTGCCCGGCGAGGGCGACCCGGGCGTCGGCGCCCACCGGCGCGGGGATGCTGGCGAGGACCTCGTTGCGGAGCCGGTTGAAGATGCGGCCGCCCGCGCCGAACGGCGCGAACACGTCGTCGAGGCGCGGCTTGACCCGGCCGGGGACGGCGGCGAGGACCGCGACGTCGACCCGGCGGGGCAGGTCGGAGGCGCGGCGGACGCGCTGGTCGAGCCGCTCGCGCAGCAGGGCCGCACCGACGCCGAGCAGCAGGCCGAGCATGGCGCCGCTGGCGAGGTTGAGCAGCCGGTTGGGCTTCACCGGGCGGGACGGCAGCTCCGCGTCGCGGGTGATCTTGCCGGCGTTGACGGTCGTGGTGAGCAGCTGGTTGAGCTGACCGGCGAGGGTGTTGATCTGCGACGTGGCGGTGGTGCGCTGGCTCTCCAGGTTGGGCCGGTTGGGGTCGGTCGGGCGGAGGTTGGCGAGCCGGTTGTTGATCTGCAGCAGGTTGGCGTTGAGCTGGTTGAGCTTGTCCTGCAGGATCGCGATCCGCCCGGCGACCTCGGTCTTCGCGCTCTCCTCGCGGTTGCGCAGGTACGCCTCGGCGAACGCGTGGGAGCCGGCCTGGGCGGTGCGCGCGTTGCTGGACGAGTAGGTGATGACCAGGAACGTGGTGTTGGGCGGGACCTCGACGCGGACCTTGCGGGCCAGCTCGTCCGGCGACTCCGCGGCGCGCATCAGCTCGCGGGCGCCGGTGGCCACCGTCGTCGAGGTCACCAGCTGCGCCTCGTTGTCGAGGTTGATGTCGCCCTTGGTACGGCCGCTGGTGGAGTTCGCGTCCTGCCCGTTGCCGAGCGGCGACACGAGGACGGACGTGGCGGACTCGTACACCTTCGTCTGCATGCCGGTGAACTGCACCGCGCCGAGGAGACCGGCGCCGACCATCAGGAGCACCAGCCACCAATGGCGCCGGGCCATGCCGAGCAGGTCGACGCCCGGAGAGTCGATATCGGCGGAAAGCTGGCGGTTGGCGTCCATGAAGCGGCGGCCCCTTCGGCGTCAGGTTCTCCAGGGGCTAACGCTTCCGGGACGTCCGGCGTAATGGGCTGTTGTGCCCGCTTTTACGTCTTTACGTCTCTTTTACGGAATCGGGCGGGGGTCCAGCCAGCCGTTGTTGCCGAGGTAGCGCAGGACGGTGGTGACCGCCTCGCCGTACGACAGACCCGTCGTGTCGATCGTCAGCTCGGCGTCGACCGGTGTCTCGTACGGGTCGTCGATACCCGTCATGCCCTTGATCAGGCCGGCCCGCGCCTTCGCGTAGAGCCCTTTTCGGTCGCGCCGCTCGCACTCGGCGAGTGGCGTCGACACATGAACCAACACGAAACCGGCCCCGGCGTTACGGGCGAACTCGCGCGCGGCCACCCGGCCCTCGTGATACGGCGCGATCGGGCAGCAGATCGCCACCCCGCCGTGCCGGCCCACCTCGGCGGCGACCCAGCCGATCCGCTTGATGTTGGTGTCGCGGTCCGCGGCGGAGAACGTGAGGCCGGCCGACAGGTGCCGGCGGACGATGTCGCCGTCGAGCAGGGTGATGGTGCGCTCCCCCGTCTCCTGCAGCGCGTCGGCCACGCCGGTCGCCATCGTCGACTTGCCGGAGCCGGACAGGCCGGTGAAGAACACGACCAGGCCCCGCTGCCGGCGCGGCGGACGGTCCCGGGTCAGCTCACGGGCGACCGCCGGCGGGGTGTGCCACTCCGGCAGGATCGTCCCCCGGTCGAGGTGGTCGTCGATCTCCGCGGTGGTCAGCGGCAGCCGGCGGTGCTTCGGCGGGATGTCGTCGAGCGAGCGCCACTGCCCGTCGCGGCCGTCGTACGCGAGCTCGCGGGGCACGAGCACCCGCAGGCCGCCGCCGGACAGCATCGAGTCGCTGGACGCGAGCAGGTGGGTGACGCCGTAGGCGGCGGCGACCCGGGTGCGCAGCATGGCCGCGCGGATGTCGTCGCCGTCGTGGTGCGGCAGCGGCAGCGTCACGATCGTGCACGGGGGCATCCGGTCGCGGGCCGCCAGGACGCAGCGGACCAGCGCCTCCGGGGCCAGGCCGTCGGGGCCGGGGCTGCCGACCGGCACCAGCACGAGCAGGTGTGCCGCGAGTGTACGGGCGGCGCGCGCGATCTGGGCCAGCTGCGGCCGGTGCAGCGGGCGGTCCGCGATGACCCCGAGGACCCGGCCCTGCGGCAGCACGCCGCGCACCTCCGCGGGCGTCCTGCGCATGCGGCGGAACGGCCCGTGGCCGCCGTCGCCGAGCCGCTTGACCGTGCCGGCGGCGCCCCAGCCCTGCCGCGTCGGGTACACCTCGGCGGTGTCCATCGCGGCGATCGGGGCACCCTCGAGGTCGGCGAGGATCAGCACCCGGCGCGCCGGGTCGGCGACGTCGAGCTGGCCGACCAGGCCCGGCGGCACCTCCAGCGTCACCGGCACCGGCCAGGCCGTCCCGTCCGCGAGCCGGCCGTTGCGGCGCAGCGACGTCAGGTCCGCCGGGCCGAGGAAGCCGGTCAGCGGCCGGTACGCGCCCGACAGCAGCAGCTCGAGGTCGGCGATCTCCGACGGCTTGGGCGTGTAGGTCGGGGCGTCCCGGAGCACTTCGTCCGGCAACGACCATTCCTCGGCAGGCCAACCGTTCACAGACACGCGTGACAGTCTGTCAGTTTCCCGGCCTTTTCTCCCAGCGGGGGTTCTCGTGGCCGGGCCCGCCGTCTCTCCGGCGGGCCCGGCCACGGACTCAGCCCGTGTTGCGCATGCCGGCGGCGATGCCGTTGACCGTGGTGAGCAGGGCGCGCTCCAGGGCCGGGTCCGGCGAGGACTTCCGCCCGCCGCCCCAGACGCCGCTGTCGGCGGCCTTGCTCGCCCGGTACTGCGCCAGGAGCGAGACCTGCAGGTGGTGCAGGGGCTGCAGGTAGCTGTCGCGGACGCCGAGCGTGCGGTCCAGCACCGGCTGGCGCTCCAGCAGCGACGACTCGCCCGTGATCGCGAGGACCTCGGCGACGGTCTTGTCGTACTCCGCGCGGATGACGTCGAAGACCGGCTTCAGCGGATCGGGCACCAGCGAGTCGACGTAGCGCGAGGCGATCTCCAGGTCCGTCTTGGCCAGCATCATCTCGACGTTGGACAGGAACGTGCCGAAGAAGTGCCACTTCTCGTGCATCTCGCGCAGCACGTCGCCCAGGCCGGCCACGCGGGCCGCCTCCAGGCCGCTGCCGACGCCGAACCAGCCGGGCACGATCTGCCGCGACTGCGTCCAGCCGAACACCCACGGGATCGCCCGCAGGCCGCCGAGGCCGGCGTCGGCGTTCGGCCGCTTCGCCGGGCGGGAGCCGATGTTCAGCGCGCCGAGCAGCTCCGTCGGCGTCGCCGCCCAGAAGTACGCCGGCAGGTCCGGGTTCTCGACCAGGGCGCGGTAGTTGGCGAACGCGGCCGCCGACACCGTCTCCATCGCCGCGTCCCAGCGGGCGAGCGCCTCGGCGGGCTGCCGCGGCTCGGTGTGCAGCAGGGCGCTCTGCAGCACGGCGGCGAGCGTCAGCTCCAGGTTCTCCCTGGCCAGCGCCGGCAGCGTGTACTTGTCGGAGATGACCTCACCCTGCTCGGTGACCTTGATCGCGCCGTCGAGCGTGCCCCACGGCTGGGCGAGGATCGCCTCGTGGGTCGGGCCGCCGCCGCGGCCGACGGTGCCGCCGCGGCCGTGGAAGAGCCGCAGCCGCACCCCGTGGCGGGCGGCGACGTCACGCAGCTGCCGCTGCGCCTTGTGGATCATCCACTGGGAGGTGGTGATGCCCGCGTCCTTGTTGGAGTCGGAGTAACCGAGCATGACCTCCTGGACGTCGCCCCGGGCGCGCACGATCGCGCGGTACACCGGGATCGACAGCAGATCGTCCAGCAGCTCGCCGGCCATCTCCAGCTCACGAGCCTGCTCCAGCAGCGGCGCGAAGCCGACCCGGGCGCGGGCCGACTCCATCGACGCCCCGCCGAACCCGGCCCCGGCGCTGACCTCGACCAGGCCCCATTCGCGGGCGAGGACCACCGCGGCGAGCACGTCGTCGATGCCCTGCGTCATCGAGATGATGTACGTCTCGACGACCTCCGGGCCGAACCGCTCCTGCACCTCGCGGATCGCGGCGAACACGTCGAACGTCTTGCGGGCGGTGTCGGTCAGCCCGGTGTCGCGGGTGGCGAGGGGACGGCGGCCGTTGAGCTCGTCGATCAGCAGCTGACGGCGGGCGTCCCGGTCGAGCCCGGCGTAGTCGACCTCGCCGACCCGCCGGTACAGCTGGGCGAGCACCTCGTGGTGGGCGTCGGCGTGCTCCCGGACGTCGAGCGTCGCCAGCTGCAGGCCGAACGCGGACAGCGTGCGGATCGCCGAGGCGAGCTTGCCGGTCGCGGCGAGCTGGCCGCCGTTGCGCGCCAGGGACGCCCGCATCAGCTCCAGGTCGGCGATGAGCTCGCTGGTGCCGAGGTAGTCGCGGCCGGGCTTGTGCGGCGTGCCGGTGGCCAGGCGGTCGCGGGTGTGCTGCAGCTTCAGCCGGATGCAGCGCAGCTTCAGCCGGTAGGACTCCTCCAGGTTGACCCGCCGGTAGCGGGCCGGCAGCTCCGGCAGGTTGTCCAGGTCGGCGGCGAGGCTCGCGGACAGGTCCAGCGACACCCCGCGCAGGCGCTTGGAGACCGAGATCTCGTCGATGAGGCCGTCGATGACGCCCTCGGCGGCGCGGATGCCGTACTCGTGCTGGATCAGCAGGACGTCGCGGGTGACGGCCGGGGTGACGAACGGGTTGCCGTCCCGGTCGCCGCCGATCCACGAGCCGAAGCTCAGCGGGCGGGCGGTCGGGGGCAGCTGCACCCCGAGGTCCTTGAGCGTGTCGTAGAGGTCGTCGAGCACCTGCGGGGCCGCGCCGCCGGCCAGGTCGGCGAGGTAGTAGACCGCGTTGCGGGCCTCGTCGCTCGGCTCGGGCCGCTCCAGCCGCAGCTCGTCGGTCTGCCACAGCAGGTCGAGCAGCTCAGCCAGGCGGCGGTCGGTGCGGGCGGTGCGGGTCTTGTCCGGCTCCAGCGAGCCGTCCAGCGCGGTCGCGACCGCCTCGGCGTCCAGCTCGTCGCCGACGGCCCGCAGCTTCGTCAGGATCGAGCGCCGGGCCGCCTCGGTCGGGTGGGCGGTGAAGACCGGCCGCACCGCGAGCTTCGAGGCGATCGAGCCGATCTCCTTCACCCCGACGCCACGGTCGGCGATCAGCTTCGCGGCACGCTCCAGCCAGCCGCCCTCACGGACGCGGATGCGGCGCAGCTCACGGGCCCGGTGCACCTGCTCGGTGATGTTGGCCAGGTGGAAGTAGGTGGAGAACGCCCTGGCCAACTGCGTGCCGGCGACCACATCGAGGCCGCTCAGGCGCTCGGCGGCGGCCTCCGGGTCGGACCGGACCAGCGCGCGGACCTCTTCGACGAGGTCGAGCAGCTGCTGGCCGTCCTGCCGGACGAGACTCTGCCCGAGCAGCGAACCGAGGCGACGGATGTCGGCGCGCAGCGCGGCGTCGGCGTCGCTGGACGCGGGTGCCTCTGCAGACATGCTGGATCCCTCCGGACGAGACGGCTGGGACGGCGCTGTCCGTTTTCACCGGCATCGTATCGGCTACTACGACGCACCGTGCCATTCCGGTGAGTCAGGTCTCAACGCTGTCTTTGTCATACCCCAGGGCTAGGCTGGGTACCGCTTGATGCACCCCCACCCTTCCTGGGCGCCGGGGTTGTTTGCTGTGCAGATGGGTTGCTCCAATGCCAAGACTCGCCGGTCTCACCTCCGCCGCACTGCTGGACTCAGCGCTCGCCCGGGTCCGTGACCTGGCCCGGGGCGGCCACAGCGATCAGGTCGACCTGACCGCGCCGCCCGCGCTGCGCACGTTCGTGACGGCGGTCGTGGCGGCCGAGCGGCCCGTCCTGGCGGTCACCGCGACCGGCCGCGAGGCCGAGGATCTGGCCGCGGCACTGGGCTGCCTGCTCGACCCCGCCGACGTCGTGGTCTACCCGGCGTGGGAGACGCTGCCGCACGAGCGGCTCTCCCCGCGCTCCGACACGGTGGGCCGGCGGCTCGCCGTCCTCCGGCGGCTCGCGCACCCCACACCCGATGCCGGCCTGCCCCGAGTCGTCGTGGCGCCGGTCCGCTCCGTGCTGCAGCCGCAGCTCAAGGGCCTCGGCGACCTGTCGCCTGTGGTGCTGTCCCCCGGCGACACGGCCGACCTCGACGCGCTTGTCTCGCGCCTCGCGCACCTCGCCTACGCGCGGGTGGACCTGGTCACCAAGCGCGGCGAGTTCGCGGTCCGCGGCGGCATCCTCGACGTGTTCCCCCCGACGGAGGAGCACCCCCTGCGGGTGGAGTTCTGGGGTGACGAGGTCGAGGAGATCCGCTCGTTCGCGGTCACCGACCAGCGCACGATCGCCGCGGTCGACCGGCTGTGGGCGCCGCCGTGCCGCGAGCTGCTGCTCACCGACGAGGTCCGGGCCCGGGCCGCGGCCCTGTCGACCGACCACCCGCAGCTGGCGGAGCTGCTGGACAAGCTCGCCGGCGGCATCCCCGTCGAGGGCATGGAGTCCCTGGCGCCCGCGCTGCTCGGCGACACCGACTCCCTCGAGCTGGTCCTGCACACCATGCCGGCCGGCACGCACGTGCTGCTGTGCGACCCCGAGCGGATCCGCACCCGCGCGCACGACCTGGTCCGCACCAGCGAGGAGTTCCTGGAGGCGAGCTGGGCCGCCGCCGCGGTCGGCGGGAAGGCGCCGATCGACCTGGGCGCGGCCGCGTTCAAGAGCCTGGCCGAGGTGCGCGCGGCGGCTTCGTCGCTGGGGCTGCCGTGGTGGTCGCTCAGCGCCTTTTCCCTGCCGGCTTCGCCTGTGGCCGACGAGCCCTGGCGCCTCGGCGAAGACGTTCCGGTGGTGGTCTCGGACGACGCCATCTCGATCGCGCTGCCCGCGCAGCCCGCGCCGCTGTATCACGGGGAGACCGCGCGAGTCGTCGACGACCTGAAGCGGCTCGCGGGCGACGGGTGGCGGCTCGCGCTGGTCTTCGAGGGCACCGGCCCGGCGCAGCGCGCCGTCGAGGTGCTGCGCGACGCGGGCCTCGGCGTGACGCTGGTCGACGGCATCGCCGCGGTCCCCGAGCCGGGTGTCGTCACCGTCACCACCGGCTCGCTGGGCAACGGCTACCTGGACGAGGGCGCCCGGCTGGCGATCATCACCGGCACCGACATCTCCGGCGGCCGGGGCGCGTCCACCAAGGACATGCGCAAGATGCCTTCGCGGCGGCGCAATCAGATCGACCCCCTTGAGCTGCGCACCGGCGACTACGTGGTGCACGAGCAGCACGGCATCGGCCGCTATGTCGAGATGGTGCAGCGCACCGTCAACGGCGCCGACCGGGAGTATCTCGTCCTGGAGTATGCCGCCACCAAGCGCGGCCAGCCCGGCGACCGGCTCTTCGTGCCCACCGACCAGCTCGACCAGCTGTCGCGGTATGTCGGCGGCGAGACGCCCACCCTGCACAAGATGGGCGGCGCCGAGTGGCAGAAGGCCAAGTCGCGGGCCCGCAAGGCGGTCCGGGAGATCGCCGCGCAGCTCATCCAGCTGTATGCCGTCCGGCAGAACTCGCAGGGCCACGCCTTCGGGCCCGACACGCCGTGGCAGCGGGAGCTGGAGGACGCGTTCCCGTATCAGGAGACGCCCGACCAGCTCGCCGCGATCGAAGAGGTCAAGAGCGACATGGAGAAGCCGACCCCGATGGACCGGCTCATCTGCGGCGACGTCGGCTACGGCAAGACCGAGATCGCGGTCCGGGCCGCGTTCAAGGCCGTGCAGGACGGCAAGCAGGTCGCCGTGCTCGTGCCGACGACGCTGCTCGCGCAGCAGCACTTCAACACGTTCTCCGAGCGGGTCTCGCAGTTCCCGGTCGAGGTGCGGCAGCTGTCGCGCTTCCAGACCCCGACCGAGACCAAGCTGACCCTGGAGAAGGTCACCGAGGGCACGGTCGACATCGTCATCGGCACCCACCGGCTGCTGCAGACCGCGACCCGGTTCAAGCAGCTCGGGCTGGTCATCGTCGACGAGGAGCAGCGCTTCGGCGTCGAGCACAAGGAGTTCCTGAAGCAGCTGCGGGCCTCCGTCGACGTGCTCACCATGTCGGCCACCCCGATCCCCCGCACCCTGGAGATGGCGATCACCGGCATCCGCGAGATGTCGACGATCGCGACCCCGCCCGAGGAGCGGCACCCGGTCCTCACGTTCGTCGGCGCGCAGGACGACAAGCAGGTCTCCGCGGCCATCCACCGCGAACTGCTCCGCGACGGTCAGGTCTTCTACCTGCACAACCGGGTCGAGTCGATCGAGCGCGCCGCCCGCAGGCTGCGCGAGCTTGTCCCCGAGGCGCGCATCGCGGTCGCCCACGGCCAGATGACCGAGGAAGCCCTCGAGAAGATCATGGTCGGCTTCTGGGAGAAGGAGTATGACGTCCTCGTCTGCACCACGATCGTGGAGAGCGGCATCGACATCCCCAACGCCAACACCCTCATCGTCGAGCGCGCCGACCTGCTCGGCCTCTCCCAGCTGCACCAGATCCGCGGCCGCGTCGGCCGGGGCCGCGAGCGCGCCTACGCGTACTTCCTGTACCCGCCCGACAAGCCGCTGACCGAGCACGCCCACGAGCGGCTCGCCACCATCGCGCAGCACACCGAGCTCGGCGCCGGCATGTATGTCGCGATGAAGGACCTCGAGATCCGCGGCGCCGGCAACCTCCTCGGCGGCGAGCAGTCCGGCCACATCGAGGGGGTCGGCTTCGACCTCTACGTGCGCATGGTCGGCGAGGCCGTCCAGCAGTTCAAGGGCGAGCGCCCCGAGGAGGAGGAGCCCGACGTCAAGATCGACCTGCCCGTCGACGCCCACCTGCCGCTGGAGTACATCTCCGCCGAGCGCCTCCGCCTGGAGATCTACCGCAAGATCGCCGGCGCCAAGGACGGCGCCGCTCTCGACGAGATCGTGGCCGAGATGAAGGACCGCTACGGCGAGCCGCCGCTGCCGGTCGCGAACCTGCTCGCGGTCGCGCGGTTCCGCTTCCTCGCCCGCTCCTACGGCCTGACGGACGTGTCGCTGCAGGGCAAGCACGTGCGCTTCGGTCCGCTGCAGCTGGCCGACTCGAAGCAGCTGCGCCTCAAGCGCCTCTATCCGGAGTCGGTCTACAAGGCCGCCGCCGACACCGTGTCGCTCCCCCGCCCTTCCACCCGCCGCATCGGCGGCGAGCCCATGCGCGACACGCAGCTGCTCGACTGGGCAGCGGAGCTGCTCAAGTCCGTGCTCGGCGACCCGGTCCCCGCCTGACCCCTCACCCCCTCGGCGGGCCACCGCCCGCCGAGGGGCCCACATCCACCCTCACCGCGCGCCGCTCCACCGCCGCCCACCACTTCCAGGCGCCGTCCACATCCGCAGTCGGTCTACCCTGCCGTCGTGATCGAAGGACGACGCTGGTCGTCTGAGTGGTCGCTATCGCTGCATTTGCGGGTGGGCTGAGCGGGTCAGGCGCGGTGGGCGGGGCGGTGGGTCAGGCGGTGGTGCAGGGAGCGGGCGAGGAGGGCGGCGGCGAACGGGGCGTCCTCGCGCAGGTAGCGGCGGGCCAGGCGGCGGGGTTCGCGGGCCAGGCGGTCGAGCCACTCCAGGCCGGCCTTCTGCAGCGCCGGGTTCGCGCGCTGGATGTCGCCGGCCACGAAGTTGACGGCGGCGCCGCAGCCCAGGAACCACGTGCGGGGCAGGGCGGCGCGGAGGCGGCGGATGAGGTGCTCCTGGCGGGGGAAGCCGATGCCGACGTACACCATCTGCGGGTCGGCGGCGACGACCGCGTCGCACACCTCGGCGAGCATGGCAGGGTCCTTGTCGAAGCCGAACGGCGGGCAGAGCGTGCCCGCGATCCGCAGGCCCGGGAAGGTGTCGGCGAGGACGAGGGCGGCCCGGTGCGCACCGTCGTCGAGGTCGCTGGGCGTACCGCCGAGAATGAAGACACCGTGGTCGTCGGCGGCGAGCGCGCGGGACAGCGACCAGATGAGGTCGGAGCCGGTGACGCGGGCGGGGAGGTTCCAGCCGGCGAGGCGGGCCGCCCAGAGCAGGGGCGTGCCGTCGGCCACGACCAGGTCCGCCTCCCGGAGCTGGGCGCGCAGCTGCGGGTCGCGGGACACGTGGCGCAGGATGTCGACGTTCGGCGTGACGATCCAGCCGCCCTCGCCGCGGGCCAGGGCGGAGCGCACGTGCGAGACGACCTCCGCCTCGGTCAATGGGTCCACGGAGAGGCCGCCGAGAGGGACCCGCCGCCAGCGTGCTCTGGTGTGCAGCATCGTTCATCCGTAATTCGTCGTTAGAGGTAGCAGATGCCAGCACAGCTGGCATATCTACCAAAACGACCAAGGAGGACGGTTGGTACGCGTTCTGTTCCTCGGCGGGCTCGGGCGCAGCGGCACCACCCTGCTGGAGCGCCTGCTCGGTGAGCTGCCCGGCGTGTGCCCGCTCGGCGAGGTCGTCCATCTGTGGGAGCGCGACGTCGCCGGTGACGAGCGCTGCGCCTGCGGGGCACACTTCTCGTCCTGCGACTTCTGGCAGGCGGTCGGGGAGAAGGCGTTCGGCGGCTGGCAGCAGGTCGACGTGTGGCGGGTGCTCGCGCTGCGGCACGCGGTGGAGCGGACCCGGCACATTCCGCGGTTGGCGAGTGTACGGATGAGCCCCTCCCACCGGCTGCTCGTCGAGGAGTACGCGGACTGGTACGCGCGGCTGTACGAGGCGGCGGCGGTCGTCTCCGGGGCCGAGGTGCTCGTCGATTCCTCGAAGCACGCGGCGCTGGCGTACTGCCTGCGGTTCGCGCCGAGCATCGACCTGCGGGTCGTGCACGTGGTGCGGGACAGCCGCGGCGTGGCGTACTCCTGGACGAAGAAGGTGCGGCGGCCCGAGACCGACGGCGCCGAGGAGATGACCCGCTACTCGCCCAGCCGGTCGGCCCTGCTGTGGAACGCGCACAACACCGCGCTGTCGGTCCTGCACCGCTGCGGGGTACCGGTGATGCGCGTCCGCTACGAGTCGCTGCTGGACTCCCCTTCAACCGTCCTGTCCGAGATTTCGGAATTCTCCGGCCTGGCGGACAGTGGGATGGAGTTCCTGCACGGCGGCACCGCCGAGCTGGGGCCGTGCCACAGCGCGGCCGGCAACCCGATGCGCTTCACCGTCGGCCCTGTCCCTCTGCGCCGCGACGACGCCTGGCGCACCGCGCTGCCGGGGCGGCAGCGACGGGTCGTCAGCGCGCTCACCGCGCCGTTGCTCGGCATGTACGGCTACCGAGGTGCCCGATGAACACCGCCGCTCACTGGCCCAGCGTGGGCGTGGTCGTACCGACGCGAAACCGCCCTCAACTGCTCGCCCGCGCTGTCGAGGGCATCGTCGCCCAGGACTACCCGGGACCCGTGCGCACCATCGTCGTGTTCGACCAGCACGACCCCGACGCCAGCCTGTGCCGCGGCGGCGACCGCCCGCTCGACGTGCTGCCCAACCTGCGCAAGCCCGGCCTCGCCGGCGCCCGCAACACCGGCATCGTCGCCCTGGACACGGACCTCGTCGCGTTCTGCGACGACGACGACGCCTGGAGCCCGACGAAGCTGCGCCGGCAGGTGTACGCGCTGCAGCAGCGCCCGCAGGCGGAGTTCTGCACGGCGGCGATCGAGGTCGAGTTCGGCGACCGGCTCACCCCCCGCCTGGCGGGGGCGTCCCTCGTCGGCCTCGACGACCTGATCCGGTCGCGGATGTCGATGCTGCACTCCTCGACGTTCCTGGTGCGCCGCTTCGTCTTCGCCGACGACGAGATGGGCCTCGTCGCCGAGGACGCCCCCGGCAGCCAGAACGAGGACTGGGACCTGCTCCTGCGGGCGGCCAAGCGCGGCGAGATCGTCCACGTCGACGAGCCCCTCGTCCGCGTCCTGTGGGGCCGCACGTCGATGTTCGCCTACGAGTACGCCACCAAGATGGCCTCCCTGCGCTGGATGATGACCCGCCACCCGGAGATCGCCGGGTCCGGCACCGGCGCCGGCCGCGTCTACGGTCAGCTCGCCTGCTGGTCCGCCGCCTCGGGCAACCGCCGCGACGCCTGGCTCTGGACCAAGGCCGCCATGCGCTCCAACTGGCGCGAACCCCGCGCCGCCATCGCCCTCGCCGCCGTCACCGGCGTGGTCAAGGTCGAAAGCGTCCTCGGCGCCCTCCACCGCCGCGGCCACGGCATCTGACACCACAGGCCACCCCGACCGGCAACGGCTCGCCCGCGACCCGTGAACGTCACGGGCCCGGGCGAGCCGCCCGCCCATGATCCCCGCGTACGAATCTCTCCAGGCCGGCCTGAATCCACATCGGGCGCCCCCTGGCCGGACGCGCTCCACCGGACAACAGCCCTGCGCACTTCGCACGCCGCCCCGACATCGACAGGTCCGTGACTGCGGCGAGGCCGCGGACAGCGGCCCGCCGCGGTGCTCACCTCGACAGGCGCCGCAAGGGCTGGATCGCCGACTCCGAAGAACCCGCGGGCGGGCGACCGGACTCGATGCGCTCTCACACTCACGCCGCTGGTCACCACATCGCCGCGGCGACGATCCTCAACGCGCAGACACCGCATACGGCGGGCGGCTGGCCCAGCTCAGCACGCTCCCACGGCCCACGCCGCTGGTCACCGCATCAGCCGCGGCGACGATCCTCAACGCGCAGACACCGCATACGGCGGGCGACTGGCCCACCTCAGCACGCTCCCACGGCCCACGCCGCTGGTCACCGCATCAGCCGCGGCGACGATCCTCAACGCGCAGACACCGCCACACGGCCGGCTGGCTCGGCTCAGCGCGCTCCCACAGCTCCAGACCCTGCGCGGTGTCGGCTACTCACTCCGGTAAGCCCCGGACATGAACGCCTGGCCGCTCCGCGTCAAGCTCACACCGCTGGTCGCCGCAGTTGCCGCGGCGACGATCCTCAACGCGCACACACGGCCGGCTGGCCGGGCCCGGCGCGCTCTCGCGGCTCACGCCGCCGGTCACCGCATTGCCGCGGTGGTGTTCCTCAATCCACGCCGCGGGCGGCCGGAACCGCCGGCGACGTGGATCCGTGACATGCTGCGGCCTGCCGGAGTGCCCTTGCGGTGCACCCCGGCCGGTCCGTCGTGGTCCTGCCGATCAGACAGCTGATCAGCCGGCGAGGCGCTTCGCGAGGTTCTGGTCGAGGGCGTTCATGAACTCGTCGGTGGTGAGCCACGGGGCGTCGCGGGCGATGAGCAGCGCGAGGTCCTTGGTCATCTGGCCGGCCTCGACGGTGTCGACGCAGACCTGCTCCAGGGTGTTCGCGAACGCGGTGACCTCGGGGGTGCCGTCGACCTTGCCACGGTGGGCGAGGCCGCGCGTCCAGGCGAAGATGGACGCGATCGGGTTGGTCGAGGTCTTCTCGCCCTTCTGCCACTGGCGGTAGTGCCGGGTCACGGTGCCGTGGGCAGCCTCGGCCTCGACGGTCTTGCCGTCGGGGGTCATGAGGACGCTGGTCATGAGGCCGAGCGACCCGAAGCCCTGCGCGACGGTGTCGGACTGGACGTCACCGTCGTAGTTCTTGCAGGCCCAGACGAAACCACCCTCCCACTTCAGGGCGGCGGCGACCATGTCGTCGATGAGGCGGTGCTCGTACGTGATGCCGGCCGCCGCGAACTCGTCCTTGAACTCGGTCTCGAAGACCTCGGCGAAGAGGTCCTTGAACCGGCCGTCGTAGGCCTTGAGGATCGTGTTCTTGGTCGAGAGATAGACCGGGTAACCGCGGTCGAGGCCGTAGCGCAGGGAGGCGCGGGCGAAGTCGCGGATGGAGTCGTCGAAGTTGTACATGCCCATGGCGACACCGCCGCCGGGGAACTTGGCGACCTCGAACTCGATCGGCGCGCCGCCGTCCTCGGGGGTGTAGGTCACGGTGACCTTGCCGGGGCCGGGCACGACGAAGTCGGTCGCCTTGTACTGGTCGCCGTGGGCGTGGCGGCCGATGATGATCGGCTTGGTCCAGCCCGGGACGAGCCGCGGGACGTTGGACATGATGATCGGCTCACGGAAGACGACGCCGCCGAGGATGTTGCGGATGGTGCCGTTCGGCGACCGCCACATCTTCTTGAGCTTGAACTCCTCGACCCGGGCCTCGTCGGGGGTGATCGTCGCGCACTTGACGCCGACGCCGTGCTCCTTGATGGCGTTGGCCGCGTCGATCGTGACCTGGTCGTCGGTCTGGTCGCGGTACTCGATCGAGAGGTCGTAGTACTTCAGGTCGACGTCGAGGTACGGCAGGATCAGCTGCTCGCGGATCTGCTTCCAGATGATGCGGGTCATCTCGTCGCCGTCGAGCTCGACGACAGGGTTGTTTACCTTGATCTTCGCCATCGGCCGGGCGCTCCTCTCGCGGGCTGACTTCGCTAAGCAGTACGAGCGTACTGCATCGAGCGGATCACGAGCCGAGGACCCCGACCCCCAGGCTGAGCACTCCTGCCGCGAGAGACAACGCGCCGATCCAGACCATCACCATGGCCTTGTTGGGCGTGGTGCGGCCCTTGCCCGCCGACGCCGCGAAGAACCCGCCCGACATGAGGATGGCGGCGGCCAGTACACCACCCCGTGAAAGCCAACCGAGGACTCCTTGGATCTGGGCGAGGTCGGCATAGAGGATGCCCACGAGCCCGAGGGTGACCAGGACGCCGGCATGGGCGTGCCCCGCGCGGGCGAAGGCCTGCTGGAACGGCGTCATCGGCACATCACCCCGGACGATCTTGGTCAGGAACCAGCCGCCGACCTCGATCGTCACGATCGACAGCAGGGCGATGCCGGCCAGGATGCGGCCGGCGTCGGTGAACTCGAACTGCATCGCGCCTCTCCCCGTCACTGCCAAGTTAAGCTATGCCAGTGACGTTAGCTGGAATGGGCATCACTGGTCAAGGCGAGATAGACAGTTACGTGCTGAAGCACGTCGAACTGTGCCTGGACCTGGTCAACGACCTGGTGGTGACGCCGCGACAGGGCCGCCAACTCGGCGTGGACCAGCGGATCGGCGACGCGTTCACCGATCTTGCCGAGAGCGAGCGGTGGCAGAAGTTTCCGCTGGCCGGCGCCGACGTCGACGTCCTGACCGAGGCCGCCGTCCGGCTGCGGGTCGCGGTGGACGCGTGCATCGCCGGCGACCTGCACAGCGCCGCCAGCGCGCTCAACGAGGTGCTCGCCGATCACGGCGCGGTGCCCAACCTGCACGGGGCCGCCGTCCTCGCGTTCCACGCCGTCGACGCCAACGTCGTCGATGCGTGGGCCGCGGAGTCGGCCACCAGCCTGGCGTTTCTCGTCGGCACCCGGCAGACGCACCGGCTGGGCACGTGCGAGGCCGAGGCGTGCGACGCGTACTTCCTCGACGTCACCAAGAACACGTCGCGACGGTTCTGCTCGCTCGCGTGCCAGAACCGGGCGAAGTCCGCCGCGTACCGGCAGAAGCGCCGCGTGAAATTGTCGTAGGTACCCGGCATCCTGTTCCCGTGAACCCCGTGATTCGCGGCGCAGGCCTCCTGGCGATCGCCCTCGGCACCGCCGCCGTCGTCGCCGGCCTCGCGCTGCCCTGGACGCTCGCCGGCAGCCGCCACCCCGACCTGGTGACGGTCGCCGGCATCGTGTTCCTCGGGCCGCTGCTCAGCGGGCTGTGCGTCGCCTATGCGCGGGCCGAGCCGCGCCGCTTCCGCCTCACCGCGGCCGTCGCGGCCGTCGCCGGGCTCGCCGCGACCCTGATCGCTGTGGGCCTCGCCAGGCTGGTCGAGCCGAGCGCGGGCGTCGGGCTCGGCGGCCCTGTCACCGTCGCGGGCGCGGCCGCGGTCACCCTCGGCTGGGTGTTGCTCGCGGCCTGCGGGCCTGGTGCGCTGCCGTCTGCCACCCGGCCGTGGCTCGCGATCGCCGCTGCGGGTGTCGTACTGGTGATCGTGGCCGGATTCGGGGTCGACTACGCCCGGGAGGGCCGCTTCGTCGACTCGACCACGGCCGGCGACCCGCCCCCGGCCGGCGGCGACCAGGCCTGGCCGCTGCCGTATGTCGGGGTGCAGCTCGTCGGCGTCCACGACCAGCTGGCGATCGTGCGGGCGGAGGACGGCGTGCGGGCCGTGTGGCTGTCCAGCGGCGCCATCGCGTGGCGCTACCTGCGCTCCGACCTGCCGACCCAGACCGCCGGCTTAGTGGACGGCACCGTCGTCGTGGTCTTCGGCACCGACGACGGCGTCCTCGTCACGGCCTTGGACGCCGGCAGCGGTCAGGTGCGCTTCTCCGGGCGGTACACCTCCGGAAAAATGGCATCCGTCCATGGTGCGGGCAAGACCGTCGTGCTCGCCGGCTCCGGCATCGGCGCGGGTGACCTGCTCGCCATCGACGCCACAGCGGGCACGCTCCTGTGGCGGTGGACCCCTGCGCGCAACGGCGGCCCCTGTGACGTCACCGATCTCGCCACCACTGCCGAGACGATCGCGGTCGCCCTCCGCTGCCGCGCCCAGGGCGTCGACGACGTCGCCGTCGGCCTCACCGCCACCACGGGCGCGGAGCGCTGGTCCTGGCACACGGTCCAGCGCAGCTCCACCGAGCTGCGCGTGCACGCCACCGGCGACGGCTTCGTCACCATCACCGGCACCTCCCCGCGCCGCGCCGTCTTCATGGACGCCGTCACCGGCACCGTCGGCACCCGCCACGACCCCGCCGGCGCTCTGGCCGTCGCCACGCCCTCCGGCTTGCTCCTGTACGCCGAGCCCAGCGGCGAACGCGCCCACCTCACCGCCGTCGACCCCCACACCGGCACCGTCAAGTGGGACGTCGGCCTGCCGGGCCTCGGCTCTCACCAGCCCCTGACCGCCACCACCACCGCCGACAAGGCGTACGTCATCTGGCGCGCCCCGGACGGCCGCCTCCGCCTGATCGGCGCCCGCACCACCGACGGCAGCGCCACCGAGGACAGCACCATCACCTGCCCCACCCGCTGCCCCGAGGTCTCCGTCGCCGCCACTTCCACCCACGCCGTCGTCACCACCAGGGAGGACAAGGCCACCGAGCTGTTCTTGAGCGTCACCTGACCCGCCAGACCCCGCGCGACGTGCAGCGACCTGCCTGATCGAGGTGAGGCTGCCCGCCCCGCTCGGCATGCGGCGGCCCGCCCTATCCGGCTGCCCGTTCGAGGTGCGGCGGCCTGTCCCGCTCGGCGTACAGCGGGCCGCCCCGCGCGACGTGTGGCGGGCCGACCCGGGTGGGCGAGCGGCTGCCCGCCCACCCGGCTGCCCGTTCGAGGTGCAGGTCGATCGGCATCATGTCCGGCACGTCGTTGCGGCCTGCCCAGCTCGGCGTACAGCGACCTGCCCCGGCGAGGTGTGTAGCGACCTGCCCTGGCGAGGCGCGTAGCGACCTGCCCCGCACGGCATGCGGCGGCGGCCCGCGCCCCCATCCAGCTGCCCATTCGAGGTGCAGCGACCCGGCCCGTGCGACGCGCAGCGGCCCGCCCCACCCGACGCGCAGCGACCCACCCCGCTCGGCGTACAGCGACCTGCCCCGGCGAGGTGTGTAGAGCGACCTGCCTGTCGAGGCGCGTAGCGACCTGCCCCGCACGGCATGCGGCGGCGGCCCGCGCCCCCATCCAGCTGCCCATTCGAGGTGCAGCGACCCGCCCCACCCGGCCGCCCAATCGAGGTACAGCGACCCGGCCCGTGCGACGCGCAGCGGCCCGCCCCACCCGACGCGCAGCGACCCACCCCGCGCGGCGTGCAGCGACCTGCCCGCTCGGCATGCGGCTCGCCGCCCCATCCGGCCGCCCGTTCGAGGTGCAGCGATCCGGCCCCGTGCGACGCGCAGCGGTCCGCTCCATTCGGCGGCCCGCCCCATCCGACTGCCCGTTCGAGGTGCAGCGCTCCACCTCAAGTCGGCGCGTAGCGATCCGCCGACTTGAGGTGGAGCGGTCCGTCGCGCTCGGCGCGACCTGACTGTGGGGTTGATGTGGCCGCTAGAGTTCCGGGGGTGTCCGTCCGGCGGTGGCTCGTCCTAGTCCTCACCATCTTCGCCCTCGCGGGGTGCGGAAGCGACAAAGCCCCACAGAACGCCAGCAACGAGCAAGCGAGCAGCAGTGAAAGCGCGAGCGTGAGCACGAGCGCGGCGGAGGCCGGCGTCGGGGCGCGGCAGGGCAGCGCCAGCCCCACGGTGAAGGCGAGCGCCGCCACGAGCAGGGAAGCCAGCGCCGCCGCGTTCGTGAAGCAGCAGGCCGGCACGTTCGGCGTCGTGATCCGCGATCGGCAGACCGGCACGGTGTGGAAGGCGGGCAACACGACCGCGACCACCTGGACCGCGTCGACGATCAAGCTGGCGATCGCCGCCGACCTGCTCGAACGGCACCGGCAGGGCGCGATCACCCTCGACGGCACCGACCGGGCGAACCTCGACAAGGCGCTGATCAGCTCCGACAACGACGCCGCGACCGCGTTGTGGAGTCGCTACGACGGGCCGGGGATGCTCGGTCGCTTCCAGCAGCGGTTCGGCATGCGCACGCTGAGTGTGGTCCCGGGGTACGACACGTTCTGGCGGAACCTGCGGTGCAGCGCCGACGACCTGCAGGCGCTCATGGGGTACGTGCTGGAGAAGCTCGACCCGGCGGACCGCACCTACCTGACCAGGACGCTGCGCAACGTCGCGAGCAACCAGCGCTGGGGCGTGTGGGCGGCCGGCAGCACCCTCAACCCCGGCAACAAGGACGGCTGGGCGCAGAAGCCGGTCAACGGCAAGACCGTCTGGGTGACGCACACCGTCGGGTTCGCGGGTGCCGGGGAGCGTTACGTCGTGGCCGCCATGTACGAGCAGGGCGCCGGCGGCACCCTCGGCAAGGGCGCCCATGCGGTGAGCGACGCGGTGGCGACGTACTTCGGCGCACCCGTACCGGCGAAGATCACGACACCGTAAGGGCCCGGCAACGAGCGCCGGGCCCCGAGCAAAGCGAACTCAGTGGAAGAAGTGCCGCGTCCCGGTCAGGTACATCGTGACGCCGGCGGCGCGGGCAGCCTCGATGACCTCCTCGTCGCGGATCGAACCGCCCGGCTGCACGATGGCGATGATGCCGGCCTCGATCAGCCCCTGCGGCCCGTCGGCGAACGGGAAGAACGCGTCGGACGCGGCGACGGAGCCGGCGGCCCGGTCACCGGCGCGGGAGACGGCGAGGCGCACGGAGTCGACCCGGTTGACCTGGCCCATGCCAACGCCGACGGTCGCGCCGCCGGAGGCGAGCAGGATCGCGTTGGACTTGACGGCCCGCACGGCCCGCCAGGCGAACTCGAGGTCCCGCTTGACCTCGGGCGCGGCCTCGGAGCCCGTGACCAGCGTCCAGTTGGCGGGGTCGTCGCCGGCCGCGTCGATGCGGTCGGCGGCCTGCACGAGGACGCCGCCGGAGATCTGGCGGGACTCGACGGGGGCGGGCGTCCAGGCGGGGGCGCGCAGGACCCGCAGGTTCTTCTTGGCGGTGAGGACCTCGACGGCGCCCTCCTCGTACGCCGGCGCCACCACGACCTCGGTGAAGATCTCGCTGATCTGCTTCGCCAGGTCGATGGTGACGGGCGCGTTGACGGCGATCACCCCGCCGAACGCGCTGACCGGGTCGCACGCGTGCGCCTTGCGGTGGGCCTCGGCGACGTCGGCGCCGATCGCGATGCCGCACGGGTTGGCGTGCTTGATGATCGCGACGCACGGCTCGGTGAAGTCGTGCGCGGCGCGCCAGGCGGCGTCGGCGTCGACGTAGTTGTTGTACGACATCTCCTTGCCGCCGAGCTGCTCGGCCTGCGCGAGCCCGGGCGCGGCGGCCGGGTCCACGTACAGCGCGGCGCTCTGGTGCGGGTTCTCGCCGTACCGCAGCGACGCCGACTTCCGCAGCGCCGTGCCCGAGAAGTCCAGGCTGTCCCGCGCGAACCACTCAGCCACGGCGACGTCGTACTCGGCGATGTGCGCGAAGGCGACACCGGCCAGAGAGCGCCGCTCCTCAAGCGTGAAGCCGCCCTCGGCCAGAGCTGACACGACAGCGCCATACGACGAGGGTGACGTCACCACGGCGACGGAGGGGAAGTTCTTCGCCGCCGCCCGCACCATCGCCGGCCCGCCGATGTCGATCTGCTCCACGCACTCGTCGTCCGACGCGCCCGACGCGACGGTGTCGGTGAACGGGTACAGGTTGGAGACGAGCAGCTCGAACGGCTCGATCGACAGCTCGGCGAGCTGCGCGGCGTGCGACTCGAGCCGCAGGTCGGCGAGCAGCCCGGCGTGCACCCGCGGGTGGAGGGTCTTGACCCTGCCGTCGAGCGTCTCCGGGAACCCGGTGAGCTGCTCGACCTTGGTGACCGGCAGGCCGGCCGCCTCGATGCGGGCCGCTGTCGAGCCGGTGGAGACGAGCTCGACGCCAGCGCCGGCGAGGGCGCGCGCGAGGTCCTCCAGCCCGGTCTTGTCGTAGACGCTGATGAGCGCGCGCCTGATGGGACGGCGGTTAGCCACGACCCAACCTGACCTTTCGTTCGTTGACGGTCCAGCCTTCGCGGGCCATCCGGCCGACGGTGTCGACCAGCTGGCGGCGCTCGGCCACCTTGATCCGCTCGAGGAGGGTCTCCTCGGTGTCGTCGTCGAGGACGGGCACCGCGACCTGCGCGATGATCGCCCCGGTGTCGACGCCGCTGTCGACGAAGTGCAGCGTGGCGCCGGCGAGCTTCACCCCGTAAGCGAGGGCGTCGCGCGGCCCGTGCATGCCCGGAAACGCCGGGAGCAGCGCATTGTGCGTATTCACGTACCTGCCCTCGAACGCGGCGAGGAACCGCGGCCCGACCAGCTTCATGAAGCCGGCCGAGACGATCAGGTCAGGGGCGAACTCGGCGCACGAGGCCGTCAGGAACGCATCCCACTCGTCACGGGTGGGAAACGACGGCACGGCCGCCACGAAGGTCGGCACGTTGTGCTTGGCTGCCCTGGCCAGCCCCTCGATGTCAGGCCGGTCCGCCCCGACGGCCACGACCGTGGCACCGTAGGAAGGGTCCGCGGAAGCATCGAGCAGCGCCTGCAGATTGGAGCCGGAGCCGGACACGAGCACGACAAGCCGAACGGTCACCGTGAAACTCTACCGACCGGGTCGGCCCTGCTCAGCGTCGGGCCGGGTGACATATGGCGATGAAAGCCGCAAGTTGCTGATGTTCCACCGTTCTGGCACTGCGAAGTTTTGATCCTGGCCAGTACGCTGCCGAAGTTCCGTATCCCCCTCGGGACTAACCTGATGCGAACACGAAGCAACAGACGTCCCCAGCCTTAGGAGCCACCGCAATGGGCTACCCACCACAGGGCCAGGATCCGTACGGGCAGCAGCAGCCGTACCAGGACCCCTACGGTCAGCAGCCGCAGTACGGCCAGCCGCAATACGGGCAGCCGCAGCCGGACCCCTACGCCCAGCCGCAGCAGCCCGCGTACCAGGACCCGTACGCGCAGCCGCAGCAGCCGGCCTACCAGGACCCGTACGCGCAGCAGCCGCCGGTCTCCGGCACCCCGTACCCGACGTCGGGCGGTGGCTACCCCACCTCCGGCGGCGCGTACCCGCCGGCCGGCTACGGCACCCCCGGCTACCAGCAGCCCGGCTACGGCGGCCAGCAGCCGCAGAACACGCTCGGCCTGCTCGCCCTGATCTTCGGCATCCTGTCGGTCGTCCTGTTCTGCTGCATCGGCGTCCTCGCCGGACCCGCCGCGATCGTGTGCGGCTACCTCGGTCAGCAGAAGGTCAAGCAGGGCCTGGCGAACAACGGCGGCATGGCGCTCGCTGGCATGATCACCGGCGCCGTCGGCACGGTGCTCAGCATCGGCTACATCATCCTGACGCTCGTGAGCTCGAACGGCTTCTGGTACACGTACTGATCCGCCCCGAGCACGACGCAATCGCCCGGCCTGCTGTCCGCAGCAGCCGGGCCGTTTGCGTTTTTCATCCTGTACCGGTAGCGCGACGCCGGACCCACGGGGCATTCGCCCAATTGGCGGCCGGGACCTGTAGGCCGGTGCTACCGATCCGCGTGCCGTCCGCCCCGCGGACCCGGCACCCGGTGCACCTCGCGCGCCGCGCGCTCCGCGTGCCGTGGGCGGGTTCGCGGGCCGCTGGTGGGGGCGGCAGCAGCTCGTACCGGCGACGCGAAGGCGAAACGTCAGGGGCTGCCCTGCCGGACCCGCAGCGCGATCTTCGTGGCGGCCGTCGCCAGGACTGTGCCGATCGTCACCATGAGCATCGCGACGAACGCCACCTCCCCCGCCCGTGGCCCGACCAGCTCCAGCCCGCCGCCGCCGACCGACCCGCTCGCCGCGACGGACGTCAGCCCGAGCAGCACCCCCGCGACCGGTCCGGCGAGCGCCGCCGCGCCGAGCAGCGGCAGCCAGCCCCGCCCGGCGTCGCTGCGCAGCGACCGGCGGGCCAGCAGCCAGCCCGCCACCAGCGCCGCGGCGAGGGGCAGGCCGAGCAGCAGCGGCGCCCAGCCGGTCGCGGGCGTGGACGGCAGTCCGGCGAGCAGCGGCACCGCGGGCAGCCGGCCCATCGACACCTCGGCGGCGCTGATCGTCGTCTCCGCGCCGATGCTGAACCCGGGCCCGACGAGATAGCTGGCGCTCCACGCCGCGACGTCCGGGATGTAGAAGCCGCACAGGACGACGAGCCCGACCTGCCCCGCCACGCCGGTGTGGTAGTCGTCGATGATCTGGCCGGCGTCGCTCGCACTGACCGCGATCGCCATGCCCGCGACCGCCGCGCCCGCACCGAGGATGAGCAGCGCGGCGACGGCGCCGGTGCGGGTCGCGTCGCGCAGCACGCCCGGCAGCCGGCCGGCGAGCCGGGCGATCGCGCGGGCCTCGACGAACGCCCCGAGCCCGCCCGCCACCAGCCCGAACCCGGCGAACGTGAAGCCGGCGCCGGCGATGGAGACCTCCACGCCCTTGTGGCCCGCGACGATCGCGACGAGGGCGCCGAGCAGCCCGTACACGACGGCGATGCACCCGGCGGCGCGCGAGGCGGGCCAGGGCGTCCACCCCCCGCCGGACTGGCGGGCCCGGGCACCGACGGCGCGGGCGGTGTGCACGCCGGCACGGTAGACGCGCCAGGCGGCGACGGCGGTCAGTCCGAGCGGCGCCAGGGAGAGCGGGCCGATCCCGGTGTCCAGCGCGACCCAGTGGGCGAGCAGCCAGCCGGCCGCGCCGACGCGCAGGATCTGCATCAGGGGCGCGCCGGAGCTGTCGACGGCGTGCAGGAGCCACACCACGACGAGGGTCGGCACGAGCGTCACCACCGCCGCCCACAGCGTGGTGACGGTGGCGGCGAGGATCAGTGGGGCACGCCGGGCAGGACGCCGCCCCGGGGGCCGGCCCCGGGTGGAGCGCCGCTGGATCGGCAGGCGGACGGTCTCCCGCTCGGCCAGCCGGGTCTGCGCCCCCTCGTCTGGTTCCTCTGGGGTGGTGGGCATCGCTCTTACTCTGTCAAAGACGGGACGGCCGGTCACTCACCCCGGCCGTCCCGAAATTGCTTTTTACAGCGCCTTGACGAGGTCCCGCATCAGGTTGGCGGTCTCGGTGGGGGTCTTGCCGACGCGGACGCCGGCGGCCTCCAGGGCGAGCTTCTTGGCGTCGGCGGTGCCCGCCGAGCCCGAGATGATCGCGCCGGCGTGGCCCATGGTCTTGCCGGGCGGCGCGGTGAAGCCCGCGATGTAGCCGACGACCGGCTTGCGCACGTTGGCCTTGATGAAGTCGGCCGCGCGCTCCTCGGCGTCGCCGCCGATCTCGCCGATCATGACGATCGCCGCGGTCTCCGGGTCGGCCTCGAACGCGGCGAGCGCGTCGATGTGCGTGGTGCCGATGACCGGGTCGCCGCCGATGCCGATGCACGTCGAGAAGCCGATGTCGCGCAGCTCGTACATCATCTGGTAGGTCAGCGTGCCCGACTTGCTCACCAGGCCGATCTTGCCGGGGCCGGTGATGTCGGCGGGGATGATGCCCGCGTTGGACTTGCCGGGGCTGGCGATGCCGGGGCAGTTCGGCCCGATGACGCGGGTCTTGCTGCCGCTGGACTGCAGGTGCGCCCAGAAGTTCGCGGTGTCGTGCACCGGCACGCCCTCGGTGATCACCACGGCGAGCGGGATCTGCGCGTCGATCGCCTCGAGCGCCGCGGACCTGGTGCCCGCCGGCGGGACGAAGATGACGCTGGTGTCGGCGCCCGTCTGCTCGATCGCCTCGGCGACGCTGGCGAAGACCGGCAGCTTCGTGCCGTCGAAGTCGACCTGCGTGCCGGCCTTGCGCGGGTTGACGCCGCCGACCACGTTCGTGCCCGCGGCGAGCATCCGCCGGGTGTGCTTGGAGCCCTCGGCACCGGTCATGCCCTGGACGATGACCTTGCTGGACTCGGTCAGCCATACCGCCATGGTCGTTACACCCCACTCGCTGCGAGCTCGGCGGCGCGGCGGGCCGCCCCGTCCATCGTGTCGACCCGCTCGATCAGCGGGTTGGCGGCGTCGTCGAGGATCCGGCGACCCTCTTCGGCGTTGTTGCCGTCGAGGCGGACCACGAGCGGCTTCGAGACCGTCTCGCCGCGGTCCTTGAGCAGCTGCAGGGCCTGCACGATGCCGTTGGCGACCGCGTCGCAGGCGGTGATGCCGCCGAAGACGTTGACGAACACGCTCTTCACGTCCTGGTCGCCGAGCACGATCTCGAGACCGTCGGCCATGACCTGGGCGCTGGCGCCGCCGCCGATGTCGAGGAAGTTGGCGGGCTTGCTGCCGAGGCCCTCGCCGGCGTACGCGACGACGTCGAGCGTCGACATGACCAGGCCCGCGCCGTTGCCGATGATGCCGACGTTGCCGTCGAGCTTCACGTAGTTGAGGTTCTTGGCCTTCGCGGCCTGCTCGAGCGGGTCGGCGGCGGCCTTGTCCTCGAGCGCCTCGTGGTCCGCGTGGCGGAAGCCCGCGTTCTCGTCGAGGGTCACCTTCGCGTCGAGGCACAGCACCGTGCCGTCGGTGGTCTTCGCGAGCGGGTTGACCTCGACCAGCGTGGCGTCCTCGGCGATGAACGCCTGCCACAGCTTGACCGCGATCGCCACGACCTGGTCGGCGACGTCGGCGGGGAACTTCGCCTGCTCGACGATCGCGCGGGCCGTGGCCTCGTCGACGCCCTTGGACGCGTCGATGGCCACCTTGGCGACCTTCTCCGGCGCGTCGTGCGCGACGGTCTCGATCTCCATGCCGCCGGCGACGCTGGCGATGCACAGGAACGTGCGGTTCGCGCGGTCCAGCAGGTACGAGAAGTAGTACTCCTCGGCGATGTCGGCAGTGGTCGTGACCATCACCTTGTGGACCGTGTGGCCCTTGATGTCCATGCCGAGGATGTTGGTGGCGTGACTGGTCGCCTCGTCGGCGCCCTCGGCGAGCTTCACGCCGCCGGCCTTGCCCCGACCGCCGACCTTCACCTGGGCTTTGATGACAACCCGGCCGCCGAGTTCCTCGGCGATCGCACGGGCCTCTTCAGGGGTCTCGGCGACGCCGCCGCCCAGCACAGGCAACCCGTGCTTGGCGAAGAGGGCGCGCCCCTGGTACTCGTACAGGTCCACAGTGGTCCCGTTCCGTCAACCGTGCCGCCTGCCCCATCGCGAGGACGGCTCAACGCTCGCAGCCTAACCAGGTCTGAACAGGCTGCGACTTGGCGGGTGCGGGGTGTGCCCGATTCCACAGCCGCTACCTCTTTAGAGGGACACCCCCGGGCGCGCGTAACCGGGCCGGACGGCCGTCGTTGAGTGCAGTGTCGGCCCGCCCGCAGGGGTAGGGCCGGCACCAAAACGGCCGATGCCCTGTCGGTCGAGGGGTGGCGGCGGGGCATCGTGCGATAGAGAGGCCGGACGTGTGAGGGGTGCGTCCGGCCTCTCCCTTTTCCGTACAATTTCTGATTGAATGCCGTCAATCAGGCATGCGCTGGCACGATGTGCTCGCGGGCCCATTCCACGATCGACTGCGTGGTCGCCCCCGGCGTGAAGATCTTCCTGACGCCGAGCCGCTCGAGCTCCGGCAGGTCGTCGTCGGGAATGATGCCGCCGCCGAACACGAGGATGTCGTCGGCGCCGCGCTCGGCGAGCAGCTCGATGACCTTCCGGAACAGGGTCATGTGCGCACCCGACAGGACCGACAGGCCGACCGCGTCGGCGTCCTCCTGGATGGCGGTCTCCACGATCTGCTCCGGCGTCTGGTGCAGGCCCGTGTAGATGACCTCCATCCCGGCGTCCCGGAGTGCCCGGGCGACGATCTTGACGCCTCGGTCGTGCCCGTCCAGGCCGGGCTTGGCGATGACGACGCGGGTCCGCGCGCTCATCCTCACGGTCCTTCCCGTTGGAGGCACCGCTCCGTTGCGGCGCACGCCTGGCCCGAAGGTACCGCATGGAGCGCCCGCAACGACCTTGCGGACCCCGGGTTACGCACAACCAACCACCCGGGCACTCATTGACCCACAGGGCCTGTCGTGGCTTGTGGCACGCATTCCGCATTGGCTACGGTGGCCTGCGGTTCAGCATTGCACTCGAATGACGTCTCCGTCATTTCCGTCTTTTTCCAGAATTGCTGGGGTGTGCGCATATGGATGATGCCCAGGCTCACCATGCGTACCGCGGTCACCATCGCGCCCAGTCGGCGCACACCCGCTACGCGGCCGTGCTGACCACCGCCGTCGTGGGCGCCGGCATCGTCGCCCTCGGCGTGTCCGCCGCCCTTCCCGAGCCGCCCAACGGACTCGCCCTGGAGGCGAGCGGCAACTTCGACGACGTCAGCGTGCGGGCGGCCGTTCCCGACGACCGCGCCAGCCGCTCCCGCTCCGGCAACCCCCTGTCGACCGTGAACATGCCGGCCCCCGACGTGTGGATCCTTCCCATCCAGCGCTACACGCTGACCTCGTTCTACGGCGAGCGCTGGGGCCGCCTCCACCCCGGCGTCGACCTGGGCGCCCCGCAAGGCACCCCCTTCAACGCCGTCGCCGCCGGCAAGGTCATCCTCTGCCGCTGGAACGGCGGCTACGGCTACAACGTCATGATCGACCACGGCGACGGCATCGTCACCGTGTACGGCCACGCCTCCAAGCTCCTGTGCAAGGAGGGCCAGCTCGTGAGGGCCGGCGACAGGATCGCCCTCACCGGCAACACCGGCCACTCGTTCGGCGCCCACCTGCACTTCGAGGTCCGCGACCACGACAAGCCGGTCGAGCCCCTCGCCTTCATGCGCAAACACGGCGTCGACATCCAGAAGCACACCGAAGACATCTACGGCTGAGGCTGCTGCAATCCCCCACCGCCGCCGCGGCAGGTCCCGGCGGGAATCCTCACCCGCTGCACTCCCGCCCCACCGCTGCCGCGGCGGGTCCCAGCAGGGATTCTCACCCCCGCTGTGCTCCCGCCCCACCGCTGCCGCGGCGGGTCCCGGCGGGGCGCACCCCAATGCGCCGCTTCGCGGTGCACTGCCCGCGCCGAGGCGCGAGGCAGAGCCAGCGGCTCGCGCCGCATCCGGTGACCGACCCCCACAGACAACCCGCCCGCAACGCCGATCACGACGTCGTTGATCCACAGACAGGATCGGCTGCCCAGACGACCAGCATCGTCCTTCGATCACGACGACACGGTAAAGATCAGCACCCGGAACGGAAACCCACTGCCACCCGACTCCGCCGGCAACTCCCGCCCATCAGGCAACCGATGACCGACCCCCACAGACAACCAGCCGCAACATCGATCACCACGTCGTTGATCCACGGACAAGATTGGCCGCCCAGACGACCAGCATCGTCCTTCGATCACGGCGACGGGGTAAAGATCAGCGCTGGAACGGAAACCCACTGCCACCCGGCGCCGCTGGCAGCAACATCGATCACCACGTCGTTGATCCACGGACGGGATTGGCTGTCCAGACGGCCAGCATCGTCCTTCGATCACGGCGGCGGGGTAAAGATCAGCGCCCGGAACGGAGATCCAGTGCGACCCGGCGCCGATGGCGGCTTCCGCCGGTCAGGCAAACCCGGATCAGCATGAGCCGCGTTCCCCGAGCAACCACCGAACCGCACGACCCCGGACGGCCCGCGAGCAGCGGCGGCAACCGCGGGCCGGACGGACCGTCACGCAGTTCGCCGACGGCCGGGCCGCCGGGGAGCACGCCACCCGAAGGGACGGTCCGCCGGCGGGCGGGCCGCGCGCCCAGCGGGCGGGGTGGGGAGGTCAGAGTTTGTCGATGGGGGCGTGGCGCAGGACGATCCACATGACCTGGTCGCCGAAGTCGACCTGGGCCTGGGTGCGGGGGCCGGTGCCTTCGACGGCGAGGACGCGGCCCAGGCCATAGCGCTGGTGGTTGACGCGGTCGCCGACGGTGAGCGACGGGATGTCGCGGGCGAGCTCGCTGGCGGTGGAGAGCTTGGAGGCGTCCAGGCCGAGCTTCGCGGCGAGCTGGGCGGCCTTCGGAGTGCCGCCGACGAAGGAGGACGTGCGGGACTGGGCGGGGCCGGTGTTGCGGCCGCCGTGGCCGCCGCCGCCGGACCAGCTGGTGTACGCGGCGTCGGTGCGCTCCCAGCGGACCAGCTCGGGCGGGAGCTCCTCCAGGAAGCGGGACGGCGGGTTGTAGGCGGGCTGACCCCAGGCGGAGCGGGTGACGGCGCGGGAGATGTAGAGGCGCTGGCGGGCCCGGGTGATGCCGACATACGCCAGGCGGCGCTCCTCCTCCAGCTCCTTGCGGTCGCTCATGGAGCGCTGGTGCGGGAAGACACTGTCCTCGAGGCCGGTGAGGAAGACCACGGGGAACTCGAGGCCCTTGGCGGTGTGCAGGGTCATGAGGGTGACGACGCCGGTGTGGTCGGGGTCGTCGTCGGGGATCTGGTCGGCGTCGGCGACGAGGGAGACCTGCTCCAGGAAGCCGGCGACGGTGGCGGGCGGGGCGGCGGTGGCGTCGCCCTGCTCGGCGGCGACGGCGATGGTGGCCTCGGCGCGCTCGGTGTATTCGCGGGCGACGCTGACGAGCTCCTGCAGGTTCTCAACGCGGCCGGCCTCCTGCGGGTCGGTGCTCTCCTCCAGCTCGCCGAGGTAGCCGGAGCGCTCGATGGCGGCCTCGAGGACCTCTTCGGGCAGCGCGGTCTCGGCGAGGGTGCGCAGCTCGTCCAGCAACGCGACGAAGTCGCCGATGGCGTTGACGGCGCGGGTGGAGATGCCGGGGGCCTCCGCGGCGCGGCGCAGGGCGGCGCCGAAGGAGATGCGCTCGCGGGACGCGAGGGCCTCGACGCAGGCCTCGGCCCGGTCGCCGATGCCGCGGCGGGGGGTGTTGAGGACGCGGCGGATGCTGACGGTGTCGTCCTCGTTGACCACGGCGCGCAGGTACGCGAGGGCGTCGCGGACCTCCTTGCGCTCGTAGAACCGGACGCCGCCGACGACCTTGTACGGCAGGCCGAAGCGGATGAACATCTCCTCGAACACGCGGGACTGCGCGTTGGTGCGGTAGAAGACGGCGACGTCGGCGGGGCGGACGCCGGCGTTGTCGGAGAGCCGGTCGATCTCGCGGGCGACCCAGTCGGCCTCGGCGTGCTCGGTGTCGGCGACATAGCCGACGATCTGCTCGCCGGCGCCCTGGTCGCTCCACAGGCGCTTGGGCTTGCGCTCCGTGTTGCGCCCGATGACCGCGTTGGCGGCGGACAGGATCGTCTGGGTGGAGCGGTAGTTCTGCTCCAGGAGGATGGTGCGGGCGTCGGGGTAGTCGCGCTCGAACTCGAGGATGTTGCGGATCGTGGCGCCGCGGAACGCGTAGATCGACTGGTCGGCGTCGCCGACGACGCACAGCTCGCCGGTGCTGCCGACGAGCTCCTTCACCAGCATGTACTGCGCGTGGTTGGTGTCCTGGTACTCGTCGACGAGCACGTGGCGGAAGCGGCGGCGATAGGTCTCGGCGACCTCGGGGTGGCTCTGCAGCAGGTGCACCACCCGCATGATCAGGTCATCGAAGTCGAGGGCGTGGGCCTCGGTGAGCCGCTGCTGATAGAGCGTGTACGCCTCGGCGAGGGCGCGCTCGGCCGGCCCGACCGCCCTGGCCGCGAACGTCTCTGGGTCGACCAGCTCGTTCTTGAGGTTGGAGACCTGGGCGGCGAGGCCGCGGGCCGGATAGCGCTTCGGGTCGAGGTCGAGCTCGCGGATGACGAGCTGCATGAGCCGGCGCGAGTCGTCGGCGTCGTAGATCGAGAACGTCGACTTGAGGCCGGCGTGACCGTGCTCGGCGCGCAGGATGCGCACGCAGGCGGAGTGGAACGTGGACACCCACATCAGCCGGGCGCGCCCGCCGACGAGGTTGGCGACGCGCTCCTTCATCTCGCCGGCGGCCTTGTTGGTGAACGTGATCGCGATGATCTCGCCGGGGTGCACGTGCCGCGCCGCGAGCAGATAGGCGATCCTGCTGGTCAGCACCTTGGTCTTGCCGGAGCCGGCGCCGGCCACGATGAGCAGCGGGGAGCCCTCGTGGATCACGGCGTCGCGCTGCGGGCCGTTGAGCCCCTCGAGCAGCGACTCCGCGTCACGGCGGCGGGACGGCTGGGCCGGGGCGGCGGGAGCGGTCACGCCGGCCGGCTCTGACTGAGGAAGATCGAAGAGAGCATGCATCGCACCGGCGAGTCTATGCCGACCCACCGACACTTCCACCCGGCTCACCCGGCCCGCACGTGGCGTGTGACAGAAAAGCGGCGGAGCCCTTCACGTCGCGGAGAAGGCCGTGCCATACTCGGTGACGTGATCGAGCAGGCGCGTGTGTACTTTTTTTACGGCTCCGGGAGTCCGGCAGCCGTAGGTCGCGCCTGAACGCTGAAACCTACTGACGCCCCGGGCTCCCGAGCCCGGGGCGTTCGCGTTCCCGGGGCGGGGCACCAGAGCCAGAGCTGACAAGGACGAGAGAATGGCCGCCATCACCATGGAACAGCAGCCCGCCGCCGACGAGCACATCGCCGGCCTGCGCAACCGGATCGACGAGATCGACGCGGCGCTGGTCGCGCTCTGGAAGGAGCGGGCCGCGATCTCCCGCGAGGTCGGCGCGACCCGCGTCGCCGCCGGTGGCACGCGGCTGGTGCTGTCCCGCGAGCGGGAGATCCTGGAGCGCTTCTCCGCGGAGCTCGGCGCCGACGGCACCCAGCTGGCCCTGCTCATCCTCCGCGCCGGCCGCGGCCCGCTGTAGCCCTCGCCCGGACCGCCGAGGCGCGCGTTCCGGCGTTTGCGGCGTCTGTACCGCCGGAGCCCGCCGGACCTGCGGCGATGCGTGGGGTGGCAGAGGCAGTGCGGCCTCGAAGGCCCCGCTACGGGCAGACCCGCCCGCGGTGCCGACCGCGGACCTGGCGGGACGCTCGCCGGTACAGGCGATGAAACGGTAAACAGGAAGCCATGAGCTTCCCGAGATCAGCAGCCCCGCTCCAGGACGTCCGGCGGGTGCTGTGCGTGTTCGCCCACCCCGACGACGTCGACTTCGGCAGCGCCGGCACCGTCGCCGGCTGGGTCGACGCCGGGCTCGAGGTGGGGTATCTGCTGGTGACGCGCGGCGACGCCGGCGGCTTCGACGACACCCCGCGCGCCATGATGCCGGCGCTGCGGGAGGCGGAGCAGCGCGCGGCGGCCGCGGTCGTCGGGGTGGATCATGTCGAGTTCCTCGACGGCTACCGCGACGGGCTGCTCACGGCGTCGATCGAGCTGCGGCGCGACATCACCGCGGCGATCCGCCGGTTCCGCCCCGACCGGGTCCTGACCAACTCGCCGCTGCGGCGCTGGGACCGGATCGCCGGGCCGAGCCACCCCGATCATCTGGCGGCCGGGGAGGCAACGACGTGCGCGGTCTACCCGGACGCGCGCAACCCGTTCACGTTCACGGAGCTCGACCTGCCCGCGTGGACCGTCCGCGAGATCTGGTACTCCGGCGGACCGGACCCGGATCATCTGGTCGACGTCACCGACACGTACGAGCGGAAGCTCAAAGCGCTCAAGGCACACGTGTCGCAGACGTCGCACATCGAGGACCTGGACGGCATGCTGCGGGCCCGCCTGTCGGCCACGTCGCAGACGCCGGGCCGCCTCGCCGAGGCCTTCTCGGTGTTCCACACGGCCTGAAGAACACGGCCCTGAAAACGCCCTGAAAACGCGGCCCTGAAAACGCGGCGTGCCCGGCCTTCCGAGGAAGACCGGGCACGCGACGAAACCGGGGAACTAGGCGGTGAAGCGGACCTGCCGGCGGCGGCGGACCACCAGCAGCAGGGCGATGCCACCCGCGACGAGCAGGACGCCCGCGGTGATCGCGCCGGTGAGCTTCACACCGGTGACCGGCAGCTCCGGCGGGGCGGCGTTCACGGTGACCGTGGCCTTCGCCTCGAGCTCGGTGCCGGCGACGCCTGCCAGGATCAGCTTCTGCGTCTTGTTCGGCTCCTTGGCGGTGACGAACATGCGGCCGATCGGCACGGAGCCGCTGCCCTTGGCGTCGATCGTCACGGTGCCCACGGCGTCGGCGACGACGTAGAACTTGCCGCCATTCGGCAGGGACGTGACGGCCTTGCCGGCCTCGTCGACGAGCTTGCCGCCGGTGGCCGTGAGGGCGGCGTCGCCACCACCGGAGACGACGGTGAACGGGCCGATCTTCTTGCCGACCACACCGGACAGGGTGGCCGGGTTGATCTCGAGCTTCGGCTGCGGGTCGGCGCCCGCGTCCTGCGACGCCTTCACGAGGTACTCGCTGACGGCGACGATGACGGCGTACTGATCCGTCGTGTTGCCCGTGTTGAAGCCCTCGTTGTTGTCACGGAGGGCGAACAGCTCGGAGTCCGTGATCGTCCAGATGGCGCTCTGGGTGCCGGCGTAGACCAGCTTCTTGAGCAGCTCGGCATCGATACCGGCCGCCTTGCCCTTCGCGGCCTCGACCAGCGCGGCAGCGCCCACGGTCGGGTAGCCGTGGGTCAGGACCCACTTGACCCGGCCGAGCTCGGCGGCGGTCGGCGTGGGGTTGCCGTTGTTCGACCACGCGGACTCGACGTAGTTGGGGTCGCTGATGTTGCGCTTGAAGTCGATGCAGTACGCGAGGACAGGCTCGGACGCACCAGCGACCTTCAGGCCGAGACGCGGCGCGGCGGTCTCGTTGCCGTTGGCGTTGTTCTCGGTGTTCTTCGAGTTGATGACCTTGATCGCGTGTGCAGCGTCATCGATCGAGACCTGCTTGCCGGTGACGGTCTCGGCGTAGGCGGCGCCGGCTCCACTGAGCGCGACGGCACCCCCGACGAGCACCGCTGCGGCCAGACCGGCCATACGGGAAATGCGTGACACGGTGACTGGACCACCTTTGACGAGAATCAGGGGGACGCTCGTTTCTAGCGGTCGGAGCCCCCTCCTGTCACCTCCTGGGCAACACCAGTCACACCAGTCACACCAGTTTGTCCGGAAATCCCGCGAAAAAAATCAAACCAGGCGGCGATCTGCAGCCCAGCGGGACAGCTCATACCGGTTCGACATCTGCAGCTTGCGCAGCACGTTGGACACGTGTGTCTCGACCGTCTTGATCGAGATATAGAGCTCCTTGGCGATCTCCTTGTACGCGTAACCGCGCGCCAGCAGCCGCAGCACCTCGCGCTCGCGGTTGGTCAGCTGGTCGAGCTCCGGGTCGGCGACCGGTGCGTCGGGGCGCGCGGCGAACGCGTCGAGCACGAAGCCGGCCAGGCGCGGGCTGAAGACGGCGTCGCCGTCGGCGACCCGGCGGATCGCGTCGGCGAGCTCGTCCGGCGAGATGGTCTTGGTGACGTACCCCCGCGCGCCGGCCCGGATCAGCCCGATGACGTCCTCGGCGGCGTCGGAGACCGACAGCGCCAGGAACTTGACCTGCGGCCGCGCGCGGCGCATCGCGTCGAGGACGGCCCGGCCGCCGCCGTCGGGCATGTGCACGTCCAGCAGCACCACGTCGGGCTCCAGTGCGCTGATCTTCTGCACCGCCTCCGCGACCCCGCTGGCCTCACCGATCACGTCGACGTGCACGCCGAGCTCGGCGCGGACCCCCGCCCGGAACATGGCGTGGTCGTCGACCAGGAACACCCGCAGGCGCTGGGTCTCGTCAGTCATCACTTCTCCGTATCGATGGGCAGGCTCAACCGCACCTCGGTGCCGTCGCCCGGTGTGCTGCGGATCTCCGCCTTGCCCCCGTGGCGCCGCATGCGGGCCAGGATCGAGCCCCGCACGCCGTGCCGGTCGGACTCGACGGCGGTGAGCTCGAAGCCGACGCCCCGGTCGCGGACGAACACGCTCACACAGTCGGGCTCGACCTCCGCGTAGAGCGAGACGGTCTCGACCTTGGCATGCTTGGCCGCGTTGACCAAAGCCTCGCGGGCGGCGGCGACGATCGCCGCGACCCGCTCGTCGACGTCGACGTCACCGACGACGACGGTCTCGACCGCGATCGCGAACGTGTCCTCGACCTCGGCCGACGCCTCCTCCAGGGCGGCGCTGAACTTCTCCGTCGGCGACGCGGTCGGCTTGTACAGCCAGTTGCGCAGGGTCCGCTCCTGCCCGCGGGCGAGGCGCTGGACCTCCTTCAGGTCGCCGGCGTTGCGCTGGATCAGGGCCAGGGTGTGCAGCACCTGATCGTGGATCATGGCGGCCAGCTCGGCCCGCTCCTGCTCGCGCACCCGCGCCTCGCGCTCCGTGCTGAGCTGCGTGAACATGCGGTAGAGCAGCGGGGCCAGGGCGAGGCCGACGCCGGCGAGGGCGACCGCGGCGAAGCCGAGGCCGTAGCCGATCGAGGCGAGCGTGGCGCCGGAGATCGGCACCCCCACGACGAACGCGCCGATGATGCCGACGACGACGAGCAGGCCACCGCCGATGAACCGGACCAGGTAGGACTTGCGGTTGTTGTCCATCACGGCGCCGAGCCAGGGCATCCCGGGCACGGTCGCCGTCCAGCGCTCGCGCCGCTTCGGGTCGGCCTGGTGCCAGATGATGCCGGCGCCGAGCGCGATGACGGCGGCCAGCCAGCCGATCACGGCCTGGATGCCGTCGCCGGGCCCGGCCATCATCACCAGCAGCACCATGCCGACGCCGAGCGCGAGGAACGAGAAGAGCTGGTTGACGTTGCGCCGGCCCGACCGCACGTGCGGCGGCATCGGCAGCACCGCCCAGAACGCCGCGTAGAGCAGCGCGCCGAGCCCGCTGAAGGCCGCGAGCAGCACGAACGCCACCCGCACCAGCACCACGGAGGCGCCCAGGTGCGCGGCGATGCCGGCGGCGACCCCCGCGACGACCCGGTCCGCGGGCTCGCGGTAGAGGCGGCGGACGGGCACTGGGCTGGTCATCGGACTCGTTTCGGTTCGCGGTCGTGACTGGGTTCCACCAGATCGTCACATGCCGACCGACGCCCGGACCACTCCGAGCCACCCCGGAACCGGCAAATCAGGGTGGTGTCAGGGTCGATGCCTGAGGCGCGGAGGGCTCCCGGTCGGCGACGATCGGTGGCATGACGAACCCGCCTGCCGCCGACGAGCCGGCGGCCGCAAACGCACGTGCGGAAGATCAAGAGCCGGATGGTGTACGGATGGAGCCCAGCTACGAGGCGGACTACCTGCCCGGCGGGTCCGACGACGACGCCACGGCCACCGACGCCGCCACGTCGCAGAACACCCCCGCCGCGTCCGCCGGCGCCGCGCCCGCCAGCGTGTCGCCTGCCGGCCTGTCGTCCTCCAGCTTGTCGTCCCCCAGCTTGTCGTTTCCCAGCACATCGTTCCCCAGCTCGCCGTTCCCCAGCTTGTCGCCTGCGGGCTCGTCGCCCGCCGGCACGGAGCCTGTCAGCGGCGCACCGGTGAGTGGGGCGCCGGCGAGTGGGGCGCCGGTCAGCGCGCCGCCCGCGGAGACGCTCGTGCACGACGCGACCCCGGATCCGGACGACGACCCCGCGGGGGAGGCGGCGACCGTCCCCGCGGAGCCGAAGCTGGATCTGACCAAGGTGGAGCAGGAGGAGCGCGCGTCGGAGGACTTCGAGCCGCCGGCCGGTGGCTTCGCGCCGGGTGCGCCCGCGGGCGCCGGACCGGCCGGCCCGCCGCCCGGTGGGGACGGGCCGTTCGCGCCGCCGCCCGGCCCCCCTCCGCCCGGTGGTCCTGGTGGTCCTGGGGCGTTCGGAACGGCGGCCGGAGGGGTGCCGCCGTTCGGATTCAGCCGCAGCAACCTCGTACGGCCGCAGCAGGGCCGGTACGTCGCCGGGGTGTGCGCCGCGATCGGCCGGGCCACGAACACCGACCCGACGCTGTGGCGGGTCATCTTCGCCGTGCTCACGCTCGCCGGCGGGGTCAGCATCGTCGCGTACCTGCTGGGCTGGCTCGTGCTGCCCGCCGAGGGGGACACCGGCTCCCCGCTGGAGGCGCTGCTCGGCCGGGGCAGGTCGACGACGTCCGCCCCGGTCGCGATCGTGATCGGCGTCGGCGCGGTGCTGGCGTTCGTGCTGGTCATGTCCCGCAACGTCGGCGCGGCCGCGGTCGGCCTGGCCGTGGTCATCGGCGTGGTCGCGCTGCTCGTCCGCGGGCAGGGCAACCTGCCGCCCTGGCCGCAGCCGGACCAGCCGGGCGACCCGCAGGGCGGCCGGCCCTGGATGCCGCCGGCACCGCAGATGCCGCCGGCACCGCAGATGCCGCCGACATCGCAGATGCCGCAGACGCCACCCGGGCCGTTCGTGCCGCGGACGGGCCCAGCTGCTGCCGCACCGTTCCCGCCGTCGGTGCCGCCGTTCCAGTCCGCCGGACCGTCGTTCACCGGGCGTGGCGGCGGATCGGCGGACAAGACGCCCGGCGTACACCCGGCGTGGCTGCGACACCAGACCGCCGTGACCCAGCCCGTCCCGGCCGCCGCTCCGGCGACACCGGCGACCGCCCGGCCGTCCGCGCCGCTGGTGCCGCCCGTGCCGCCGCTGCCGCCGCTGGCACCGCCCGTGCCGCCGACCGGTTACCGGCCGCCGTTCGCGCCGCACGGGCCGTTCAGCGGGAACAGCCCGTACGCGGCGTCGCTCGGCTACCCGCCGGGCATGCCCGCGTCGCCGTACCCGGGGCTCGCCCCGCAGCCGCCGAAGCCCCCGAAGCCGCCGAAGGTGCGCTCCCGCCTCGGCCGGGTGATCTTCTCGCTGATCTGCCTGTCGCTCGGCGTGCTCGCCGCGCTCGAGGTGACCACCTTCGACTTCCTGGTCAGCACGTACTTCGCGGTGCCGCTCGCGATCGTCGCGGTCGGCCTGATCGTCGGCGCGTGGTTCGGCCGGGCCCGGCTCATGATCCTGCTCGGCGTCGTGCTGAGCCTCGCCCTCGCCATCTCGACCGCGTCGACGACGGCCGGCCCGAGCACGAAGGACGTCGAGAACATCAACATCAGCCCGGTGTCCGTCACCGAGCTCGGCAACGACTACCGCACCGACTTCGGCAACATCCGCGCCGACCTCAGCCAGGTGGACTTCACCGGCCAGGACCTCGACATCAGCTTCCGCGTCGGGTACGGCGGCGACATGGAGATCATCCTGCCGAAGAACGTGGACGTGTCCGTCGACGTCCGGGTCCAGGGCGGCGCCTGCAACGTCCTGGGGCGCGAGTGCGGCGGGTTCAACCAGACCAACCAGTTCACCGACCTCGGAGCCGACGGCGCCGGTGGCGGCAAGCTGCACCTCGACCTCGACCTTCGCTACGGCAACCTGGAGGTGACCCGGTGAAGCCGCACCGCACCGATGGCCTCTCCCTCACGTTCGGCCTGATCTTCCTCGGCATCGTCATCGTCTGGCTCTTCAACCAGGCGGTCTCGGTCGAACTCAACGCCGGCTGGATCGTCGCCGTCGGCCTGATCGTCTTCGGCCTGCTGGGGCTGCTCGGGGCGCTGCGCTCCGACAAGTCCGACAAGCCGTCCAGTTCGGTCCCCGCCTCGTCGGCGCCGCCGGCTTCCTCGGCACCTCCCGCGTACGACCCGGACGAGACGGACTAGGCACGGAATATGCTGGGCCGGCGGGGCGCGTCTCCCCCGCCGGCCTTTCGCTTGCTTTCGTTTCTTGAGGAGCCCTTCAGACATGACCCAGTTTCCCGTTGGCGGCGCGTCCGGCGTCTCCCGCCGCCCGATCCAGATCGGTGACCGCGCCGCCCGGGTCCTCGCCTCCGAGCTCGCCCGCCACGGCGGGCCCAAGACAGGCCTCCTGGTCGGCCCCGCGGCCGGCTCCGCCACGCTCGCGGCGGCGATCGACGCGCTGCTGCCCGACGACCGCCTGACCATCGTCGCCACGTCCGGCGCCTCGGCGGCCGCAGGGGCCGTCGCCGCGCTCCGCGAGCACGTCGAGCGGCAGGGGCGCTGGGTGTCCGACCGGACCCGCGTCGTCGAGTCGCTCGCCGAGGCGGAGCCCGCCGACGTGGTGATCCTGGCCGAGCCCCTCACGGGCAGCGCCGACGAGGCCCGCACGGTCCTCGCCGGCCTGACCAAGCTCGTCACCGCCGGCGGCGTCCTCACGGTCGTCGTCCCGGCGACCCGCCTGCCGAGCGGCGCCGCCGACGAGGTGGAGCGCCAGGCCGCGCTGTACGGCGTGGGCAGCGACCTCGTCCTGCGCAACGTGCCGCCGGTCCGCGTGCACCGCCTCCGGCACACCCCGGCCCACCACGCCGCGGCGCACAACCTGCTGCCGGCGCTGCGCCCCTCCAGCGTCCCCCTCACCCGGGGCATGCACATCGACTCCAACGGCGTCGCCGCCGCCGGCATCGCGCTCGGCCTCGCCGCCCTCGCCAAGGCCGCCCGGCCGAAGTCGAAGCTGTGGCTGGTCCCGGCCCTGGCCGCGGCGCCCGTCGCCGCGTTCTTCCGCGACCCGCAGCGCGACGTGCCCGAGGACGCGAGCGCCGTGGTCGCCGCCAGCGACGGCAAGGTCCTCGGCGTCGAGCGCCTGCACGACAAGCGCTTCGGCGACATCGAGTTCCTCCGCATCGCGGTCTTCCTGTCCGTCCTCGACGTCCACGTCAACCGCGCCCCGGTCGCGGGCAAGGTCGTCGACTACTTCGTCGAGGACGGCGGCTACGCGGCCGCGATGAAGCCGGAGGCCGAGCACAACGTCGCGGCGTACACGCTGCTGGAGACCGCCCACGGCCCCGTCGCCGTCGTCCAGCGCACAGGGCTGATCGCCCGCCGCATCGTGCAGCGCGCCCCGGTCGGCTCCCTGCTCGCCAAGGGTGAGCGCTTCGGCCTGATCCGCTTCGGCTCCCGCACCGACGTCTACCTGCCCGCCGACAAGGCCGCCCCCGCGGTGGCCCCCGGCGACCGGGTCGTCGGCGGCTCGACGGTCATCGCCACCTGGCTCTGACCCCCGCTCCCACGGTCCGGTGGAGATCCCGCTCCACCGGACCACGGCGACGGCCACGCGTCCGCCTGCGGTCCGCCAGGTCCCGCACCCCGCACTCCGCGACGACGGCAGCCCCGCACCCTGCGCCGTCTTGACAGACGTTGGCGAATGCGCGGATTTGCGGCTTTTCGCCGGAAACGCGGCGCGGTCCGCACGCAAAGCCGTTCTCCGAAACGGGGGGCGGATCGCGCGACGCCTATCCGTGCGGCCGGGCGTCGAGCCGGAGACAGCGCAGCGCCCCGCGTCCGGAAGCCGGAGGCGGGGCGCTGCGAGGTGCGGAAACGTCAGGCGGCGGCGTGGCGGCGCTGGCGGAGCCAGAGGACCGGGCCGCTCACCAGGTACGCCAGGACCACCGCGACGAACGTCAGGCGGAAGTCGACCAGGGCGCCGAGCACCGGCAGGACGAAGAGCCACGGCGGGAGCTTCGCCAGGCGGGCGAGCTTCGCATACGGGAAGCTGGACACCATGGCCAGGCCGAGGAGCGCGACGCCGGCCACGCGCAGCGCCGCGGGCATCTCCGGGGAGATGAGCGTGGCGAGGGCGAGCACCGCCGCGCACATGGTGGTCGGCACGCCGCAGAAGAAGCGGCCGTCCTTCGGGGAGACGTTGAAGCGGGCCAGGCGGATCGCGGCGCAGGCGGCCACGAGGGCGCAGGCGGGCATGAGGGCGGCGGCCGGGGCCGAGTCGCTGAGCCAGGCGTAGACGACGACGGGCGCGGCCAGGCCGAAGGAGCACATGTCGGCGAGGGAGTCCATCTGCGCGCCGAACGGGCTGGCGACGCCCAGGCGGCGGGCCAGGAAGCCGTCCAGGCCGTCGAAGACGACGCACGCGATCAGCAGGGTGGCGGCGATGCGGACGTCGCCGTGGTTCACGGCGACGAAGATCGCGCACAGGCCCAGCAGGAGGCTGCTGATGGTGCAGGCGTTGGCGAGGGCGAAGCGGATGCGCCGGCCGACGGTGCGCTCGCCCGGCAGCAGCGGGATGCTGAAGCTCGAAGCCTCTTCGGCATCCAGCGAGACCGGCGGGACGGCGGGGCTGACCGGCGCGACAGACACCACTTCTCGTGACAGTCCGTCACGGCGGCGCATACGCAGGCGCGGGAGCCGGACCCTGCCCTCGCGGGTCTCGGTCTCGGCGGGCGGCGGTATGAGCAGCGAGGTGGCGCCGGCGACGTTGCCGTCACCGCGGCGACCGACCCGCCCGGCGAAGAGCACCTGGCGGGCGAGCGAACCGCTGCGTCGCAGCCGCCCCGCCCACTGTCTGCTGCCACCGGGGCGCGGACTGTCCGTGGTGCGTCGTCGCTGCCAAGGTGCTCTCGGCACTGATCCTCCATGCAGGAACGGGGTTCCTACGGTCGCATTCCGGGGGCGTTTGCCCCACTGTGTCCGTCTTCGCGAGACTGCCTCGCGATCTACACCATCGCATATCGTGTCGCGCTTGGCGATGGCTCAGATAGGAACCAGCCTAGAAAACATGCTCGTTCGTGCCTGACGCCGGACTACTCAGCGTAGTCCCAAATTCACCTGTAATTTATCTTAACGACCACGATCACTGTCCCGTCGCGGGAGTGAGGCGGCCCACTGGACCACCTCCGAGAGCTGGAGCCCGGGCAGCTCGGCGCGGTCGAACCAGGCCGCCGCCGCGGTCGACCCACCGGCGGCCTCGGTCACTCTGGGTGTGGTCGGCGAGGGCACCAGCACGCGGTAGAGCGCCCGGACGGCGTGCCAGTTGATCGGGTAACCCTCGGGGCCGATCGCGCCCGGGTTGCGCCGGTGGGTGACCCCGAGCAGCTCGGTGATCTCCCCGTGCTGAGCCGTCTCCTCGATGATCTCGCGCAGCAGCGCCTCGGCGGGCTGCTCGCCGAAGTCGGTCCCGCCGCCCGGCAGGTGCCACTTGCCGGCGCCCGGGTAGCCGGGGGCGATCTGGGCGAGCAGCACCCGGCCGGCGGGGTCGGTGACGAAGCCGTACGCGGAGAAGCGCTGCCCGGTCGGCAGCCCGTTGGGGTCGGGCCGCTCGGTGAAGTCGCCGACGGCCGCGCCGGGGGCCGGGGCGACCTCGAAGACGACCCGGTCCTCGTGCAGGTCGGGCGTGACGACGGCGTGCACGTCGAGCACCGAGAGCACCACGACGGACAGGTCGGCCTGCTCGACGAAGTGCCGGACCATCGCGGTCGAGGGGCTCTCACCGTGCCGGACCGGCCCTCCGACGTCGTCGGTCCCTCCGGGGCGGCGGCCGTAGACGGTGATCACCCGAGCTGCGCACATGGCGCCAAGCGTAGAACCGCCCCGCGAGCACCCGACGCACGCCCGCCCCGCGCGGCACCTGCGAAAGCCCGCGCGGCACCTGTAAGCAAAGGCCTAGCGGAGGCCCGCGCGGCACCTGCAAGCAAAGGGCCTAGCGGAGGCCCGCCCCGCGCAGCGCCTCCTCGGTGACCTCCGTCAGCTGCAGCTCGTCGAGGTCCTCGGGGTCGAACCAGCGGGCCTCGGCGGTCGAGCCGCCGACGTCGTGGATCACGGGGCGGCTGGAGCGCGGCACGTGGACGCGGTAGAACGCGCGGACGCCGTGCCAGTCGATCGGGTACCCCTCGGGGCCGAGCTGGGCCGCGTCCCGGTGCGACGCCACGCCGAGCAGCTCGATGATGTGGCCCTCCTGCCCCGTCTCCTCGACCAGCTCGCGGATGAGCGCCTTGCCGGGCTGCTCGCCGAAGTCGGTCCCGCCGCCGGGGAGGTGCCAGCAGCCGCCGCCCGGGTACCCGGCGGAGATCCGGGTCAGCAGGACCCGGTTGCGCCGGTCGGTGCAGACGGCGTAGGCCGCGAAGCGCTGGGCCCGGTGCAGGCCGTCGGGGCCGGGCACGGCGTAGAAGGACGGCACCTCGGGCACGCCGTCGGGGCGCAGGTCGACCGCGGCCTCGCGCAGGCCGAGCGCGTCGGCGGTGAAGCGCCGCAGCGGCAGCTGCTCGGCCTCCTCGCGGGTGACCCAGCGGGCCAGGTCGGTCGGCTGGCCGACGCGGTCGCGCAGCGCGCCGCCGCGCACCGTGACCTCGTAGATGAGGCGGTCGGTGTGGATCGTCAGGCCCCGGTCCGGCAGCGCCCGCATGTCGGCGAGGACGTCGCGCAGCCGGGTGACGGCGACGGAGAGGCCGGTCTCCGCGGCGGTCTCCCGCACGACGGTGTCGACCGGCTGCTCACCGTGGTCGACGGCGCCGCCGGGCAGCGACCAGACTCCGGGCGTGCCGGCCTTCGCCGACCCCCGGACCAGCAGAAACTCGTCGGAGTCGGCGATGACGCAATAGGCCGCGATGCGGCGCAGCGGCTGTAACGCAGGAGTCACGTCGATAAATTGTCCGGCTTTTCAGGCCAGTCGCAAGGGCGACGCTCACCGAAAGGCTGAATGAACGTGCCCGACAACACCCGAAAAGCCCCGTTCACTCCCACTCGATGGTGCCCGGCGGCTTGGACGTCACGTCCACCACCACGCGGTTGACCTCGCTGACCTCGTTGGTGATCCGGGTCGAGATCTTCGCGATCAGCTCGTGCGGCAGCCGGGACCAGTCGGCGGTCATGGCGTCGTCGCTGGAGACGGGGCGCAACACGATCGGGTGACCGTAGGTGCGGCCGTCGCCCTGGACGCCGACGCTGCGGACGTCGGCGAGCAGCACGACCGGGAACTGCCACACCGACCGGTCCAGGCCCGCGGCGGTGAGCTCCTCGCGGGCGATCAGGTCGGCGGCCCGCAGGATCGCGAGCCGCTCCTCGTCGACGGCGCCGATGATCCGGATCGACAGGCCGGGCCCGGGGAACGGGTGCCGCATGACGATCTCCTCGGGCAGGCCTAGCGCGGCGCCGATCGCGCGCACCTCGTCCTTGAAGAGCGTCCGCAGCGGCTCGACCAGCGAGAACTGCAGGTCGTCAGGGAGGCCGCCGACGTTGTGGTGCGACTTGATGTTGGCGGTGCCGGTGCCGCCGCCGGACTCGACCACGTCGGGGTAGAGGGTCCCCTGGACGAGGAACTCGACGTGCTCCTCCGCCTCCAGGTCGCGGGCGGCCTGCTCGAAGACCCGGATGAACTCCCGGCCGACGATCTTGCGCTTCTGCTCCGGGTCGGTCACACCGGCGAGGGCGCCGAGAAAACGCGCAGAGGCGTCGACGACCTTCAGGTTGATGCCGGTGGCGGCGACGTAGTCCTTCTCGACCTGCTCGGCCTCGCCGGCGCGCAGCAGGCCGTGGTCGACGAAGACGCAGGTCAGCTGGTCGCCGACGGCCTTGTGCACGAGCGCCGCGGCGACGGCGGAGTCGACGCCGCCGGACAGCGCGCACAGCACGCGCTTGCTGCCGACGCGGGCGCGGATCGCCTCGACCTGCTCCTCGATGATGTTGTTGGACGTCCAGGTGGGCTCGATGCCGGCGATGTCGTAGAGGAACCGGCGCAGCACCTCCTGGCCGTGCGGGGTGTGCGCGACCTCCGGGTGGAACTGCACGCCGGCGAGCCGCCGCGACACGTCCTCGAAGGCGGCGACCGGCGCGGCCGGCGAGCCCGCGGTGACCGTGAAGCCGGCCGGCGCGGTGGTGACGCAGTCGCCGTGGCTCATCCACACCGACTGCGCGTCGGGCAGGCCGCGCAGCAGCACGCCGCCGCCCTCGGCGATGCTCAGCGGGGTGCCGCCGAACTCGCGCAGCCCCGTGTGGCTCGCCTCGCCGCGCAGCGCGACCGCCATCGCCTGGAAGCCGTAGCAGATGCCGAAGACCGGCACGCCGGCGTCGAACAGGCCGGCGTCGACCTGCGGGGCGCCCTCCTCGTAGACCGAGGACGGGCCGCCGGACAGGATGATCGCGGCGGGGCGCTTGGCGAGCATGTCCGCGACCGGCATCGAGTGCGGGACGATCTCGGAATACACGTGCGCCTCGCGCACCCTGCGGGCGATCAGCTGCGCGTATTGGGCACCGAAGTCGACGACGAGAACCGGCGGCGGCGTGGTCATGCGTCGAGCCTAGTCGGCGCCCCGGGGTGACCTGCGCCTCACTGCCGCTCTTTCAGCCTTCGCCGCGTCGGTACGACCATGCGGCGCCCTCGGGTCACGTGAGGTGCTCCCTTCGCCGCCGCGGCGCCGGCAGGGCGGTGACGCGCAACGCCGCCGGCGCGCCGGCCGGGACGGCGGGGTTGGCGGGCGGGACGGGCGGCACCGGGCGGTACGCCTCACCCAGCGGCGGCCGCGGGTCGGGCTCGCCGAGGTTGGGCCACATGGACATGGCCCGCTCCGCCTGGGCGGTGATCGTCAGGGACGGGTTGACGCCCAGGTTGGCGCTCACCGCGGCGCCGTCGACCACGTGCAGGCCGGGGTGGCCGTAGACGCGGTGGTAGGCGTCCACGACGCCGCGCTCCGGCGAGTCGCCGATCGGCGCGCCGCCGAGGATGTGCGCGGTGACGGGGATGTTGAAGACCTCGGTCCAGCTGCCGCCGGGCATACCGCCGATCTCCTCGGCGAGCAGCCGGACGGCGTGGTTGCCGGCCGGGATCCAGGCCGGGTTGGGCTCGCCGTGGCCCTGCGACGTGGTGAGCTTGCGCCGGCCGGTCCAGCCGCGGCGGAGCTGGACGTTGAGCGAGTTGTCCAGCGACTGCATGACCAGCGCGATCACCGTCTTGTGCGACCAGCGCCGCACGGAGAGCACCCGGGCGTGCCGGATCGGGTGCCGGAAGAACGCCCCGAACCAGCGCAGCGGCCGCAACGGCCCGCCGTCGGTGAGGACGGTCTGCAGCAGACCCATGGCGTTGGAGCCGGGGCCGTACCGGACGGGCTCGATGTGCGTGTGCGCGTCGGGGTGGAACGAGCTGGTGATCGCCACGCCGTCGGTGAAGTCGACGTCCTTGCGCAGCGAACGGGCGCCGAGGATGGACTCGGAGTTGGTGCGGGTGAGCGTGCCGACCCTCGCCGACAGCTCGGGCAGGTGCCCGTCGGCGCGCATCCGCAGCAGCAGCTCCTGGGTGCCCAGGGCGCCGGCGGCGAACACGACCTGCGCCGCGTGGAACGCCCGGCGGTCCCGCCGCCGCCCGGTCCCGCGGGTGTCGACGCGATAGCCGCCCTCCTCAGGTCGTACCGACGCCACCGTCGTCAACTGGTGGACCTCTGCGCCGAGCCGCTCGGCCAGGTGCAGATAGTTCTTCACCAGGGTGTTCTTCGCGCCGACCCGGCAGCCGGTCATGCACGACCCGCAGTGCTCGCAGCCGTGGCGCAGCGGTCCGACCCCACCGAAGTACGGGTCGACGCCCGACTTGCCGAAGTACACCCCGACGGGGGTCTGGTGGAAGGTGTCGCCGACGCCCATCCGCTCGGCGACGGCCTTGATCGCGACGTCGGCCCGGGTCATGCGGTGGTAGACGCTGACGCCCAGCATGCGCTCGGCCTGGTCGTAGAAGGGTGCGAGCTCGGCGCGCCAGTCGGCGATGCCGCGCCACTGCGGGTCGTCGTAGAACTGCTCGAGCGGCCGGTAGAGGGTGTTGGCGTAGATCAGCGACCCGCCGCCGACGCCGGAGCCGGACAGCACCAGCACGTTGCGCAGCAGCTTGATCCGCTGGACGCCGAAGCAGCGCAGGGCCGGCGCCCACAGGAAGCGCTTGGCGTCCCACGACGTCTTGGGGAACTCGTCGTCGGCGAAGCGCCGACCGGCCTCCAGGACCGCGACCGAGTAGCCCTTCTCGGCCAGGCGGAGCGCGGTCACGCTGCCGCCGAAGCCCGAACCGATGACCACCACGTCATATCGCACGCCTCATGGTGACTCACCAGTAAGTTACTGGGAAGTACCCAGTTTCGCATCGGCCGGTGTCAGTCCCGCCGGAGCGCCTCCGCCAGCTACCGGGCCGGGTGCGGCACACTGAGGCACATGGCGAGACTTCCCGGCGGGCTGGCCGCCTGGCGTGGCCGCCGGCTGCTGCGCGGTGCCGGCCCGGCGCCCACGAAGGAGCACTGCGGCCCTGACACCGCCAAGGTGACCGCCGCCCGCCACACGGCCCTGCACTCGCTCGTGACCGAGGCGGCGAAGTACGCGGACACGACCCCGCCGGTCGCGGTCGCTCTCACCGGGTCGGGCACCGTCCGGTTCACCGGCGGCGTGCTGCGCGTCGGGCTGCCCCTGGTGTGGGGGCTGCCCGCCGACCACCTGCGCATCGTCCTGGCGCACGAGCTGGCGCTGCCGGACACGAAGCACCCCGACCTGGTCCGCGGCCTGCTCGCCGCGGCGGCGGACGCCAAGGTCCTCGCCGCGACGGGACCGCTGCGGGCCGCGGTGGAGCAGGTCCGCGACGCCGCGGCGATCGCCGCGGGCGGTGGCGGGCTGTCCGGCGTCGAGGACGCCGCCGCGGCGCTGCTGCGGGCCGCGACGGTCGAGGCGGCGTTCGCCGCGTTCGCCGCGGCCGAGGGCCGCCACCTGCTCACCCGTGACGGCGCCGCCGAGCCGGTGCCGGTGCGGATCTCGGACCTGCACGCCGGCTGGCGGCTGCGCCTGTCGCGGTGGGGCGCGCCGGCGGTCGACGGCGGCGCGCTGCTCGACGAGGTGCCGCTGCGGCACCCCGGCCTCGCCGCCGAGCTGCGCGCCCTCGACGAGGTGCCCCGGCCCGGGCTGGCCGGCGACGCCGTCGACCTGGACGTCCTGACCGCCGAGGAGGAGCTCGGCCTCGCCGCCGGCGTGATCGCGGGCGACGGGGAGTGGACGCGCTTCGAGCGGCTGCCGGTCGAGGTGTACGGCGCGGAGGTCGAGCGCCAGGCCCGCGAGTACGTGCGGGCGGTGCGGGCGGTGCTCGGCCGCGACCCGGACGACCGTGACGAGCTCGCCGGCACGCTGCTGCGCCGGCCGGTCGACGTGGAGCGGGCCCGGCGCGGCGAGACCGCCGCCGACGACCAGCCGGCACCGCCGTGGATGGGTGTCGTGCTGCTGTCGGTGCTGGTCGAGCACGCGCTGCTGCAGCAGGGGTGGCGGCGGGAGCACCCCCTGGTGGCCCGGCGCCTGGTCTCGTCCGGCGGCGAGGTGCTCGACCTGAACGAGCTGTACCAGAAGCCCGACGAGCTGCGGCGGCTGCTCGCGGCTACAAGTTCAGTGTCGGGGTAGCCGCCAGCTCGACGGGGTGGATCACCAGGTAGCCGTTGGGGGCGTGCTGCTCGACGACGCAGGCGCCGAGCACGTTGTAGCCGGCGCCGTCGAACCGGATCCCGTTCCACGGCATGACGATCTGGGTCGCCGGCAGCGAGAACTGCTGCACCGCGTTGCGGATCGTCGGCGGGCTCAGGTCGCTGGTGACGGTGTTCATCGCCAGCGCGAGCAGCATCGTCGCGGTGAACGCGGCCGCCGCGACGTCGGTCAGCTTGGCGTTGAACGCCTGCTCGTACATGCCGCCGACGATCCTCGCGACAGGGTTGCGCCCCGCGAAGTCCCCGGACCAGCCCGAGACGCGGAGCACCTGGTTGTTGCCCTTGACCGCGTCGAGCGCCCCGACGCCGGGGCCGAGCGCGACGACCGGCGCCTTGCCCTTGAGCCGGCCGGCCAGCTCCACCGCGGCCGCCGCGTCCTGCGCGTTGAGCACGAACGCGAAGACGGCGTCGCCCTTCTCGATGAAGCTGCTGTCGCCGGCACTGCCGGACTCCAGGGCGATCTGCTGCCGGCCGCCGACCTCGTATCCGGCGGCGAGGCTGAGGTCCTCGATCGAGGCGCGCACGCTGGCGAGCTGCTCGCCGACGGTGCCGGTGGCCTTGCCCGTCGCGGTGATGATCCGCTTGAACTGGTCGCCGGTGTCGCGCTCCCGGTACAGCAGCGCCAGTCCGGCCGAGATCGCCTGCCGGTCGCTGGGCTGGATGCGGAAGTGCGCCGCCCGGTTGAGGTCGGCGAACGTGTCCGCGGTGCTCAGGGCGTCGACGAGCGCGACGCCGATGGTGTCGGTCTCGCGGCCGGCGGGCGCGGCGACGTCCAGGGTGTCGGCCAGGACGAGCCCGACGGCACCGTCGTGCACGAGCCGCGAGGCCTCCTTCTGGACCTTCTCCGGCGCGCTGTCGTTGTTGCCGACGACGAGGGTGAGCTTCGTGCCGTTGCTCAGGCCGGCGCCGGGGGCCAGCGGCAGGGGGATCTTGAGGTCCGTGAGGTCGTTGTTGATCAGCTCGATCGCGAGCTTCGCGCCGAGCTGCGCCTGCTGGCCGATCGCGGCGTTCGGCCCGGTCGTGGAGACCAGCAGGCCGATCGCGATCGACCCCGGCGGCTTCGGCGCGGGATTGCCCTTGCTCGTGCAGGCGGTCAGGAGCAGCGCGGTGACCACGGCGATCGCGGCCACGGCGGGCCGGCGGCCGAGGGTGTGCACGACAGGAAGCTCCTTGGGACACGCGGCAGGTCGGACGGTGCGTATCCTTCCCGTCTGGTCGATGCGTTTCAACCCCGAAGTCGAATGCCAAGTAATGTGACCTGGACCACAATGCCGTGGTTGGACAGATGTCGCAACCCTGGTTTGATAAGGCTCGCACGCTGCCAGGCAGCGCGATGACGCATGCGAAAGGTGTGAGGGGTGCAGACCTTCGCTTCGCCACCTTCATCGAGGGCTCCCGCCGTCGTCATGAAGGTGAACAGCCACCGGCGCCGCAGGCCAGGAGAGCCGCAGCGACGGAGCGCGTCGCTGTTCCGGGTCCGCGACTGGCGCGTGCCGACCAAGCTCGCCGCCGTCCTCGTGCTGCCCGCCGTGGCCTTCCTCGTCATCGCCGGCGTCCAGATCAACGCGTCCGTGCAGGACGCCTCCAAGCTCGACCAGTTCGCCCAAGGGGTCAAGGTCGGCCGCCAGTTGACCAATCTCATCCACTATCTGCAGCTGGAAAGGGACCGAACGGCCGGAGTTCTCGCCAAATCGACCACCGTCCAAGCGCCGAGTGGGTCTACTTCGAGCAACCAGGAGCTGGCCGCGAACTACGCCGCCACCGACGCGGCCCTCGCCGCCTTCTCCCAGGCGGCCCGCCCGCTGCTGGCCAACCCGATCTTCAACCAGTCGCAGAACCGGGTCAGCGCCGACTTCGCCGACCTGCAGATGGTCCGCGAGGGTGTCAAGCAGCGGTGGCTGCGCCAGGACGCGGTCTTCGACCAGTACTCCTCCACCATCCAGCACCTGTTCGGGCTCGTCCCCGACCGCCCCGACATCGGCGGCGACTCCCAGTCGGTCGCCGAGGTCTCGTCCCTCATGGACCTCGCCCAGGCCAAGGAGCTCAAGGACCAGTTGCGCGGGCGGATCTTCGCGGCCGCCAGCGCCGGCAAGTTCGCCCCCGACGACTTCGAGACGTTCTCCGAGATCCAGGCGCGGCAGGTGGCCGCCGTCGAGCGCTTCCGCGCCTCCGCCAGCCCGCGGCACCTGGCCCTCTACGACCGCAACCTGCGCCAGACCGCCGTCGGCACCGTCGCCCGCCTCCAGCAGCAGGTCATCTCCCGCGCCCGGGGCGCCGCCGTCGGCGTGACCGCCGAGGACTGGTGGCTCGCCAGCACCAGCGAGCTGGACTACATCCGCACCATCGAGCAGGAGCTGCTCGAGGACGCGATCGAGGGCGCCGGCAACCGCAGCGCCTCGCAGCGCACCGACGCCATCGTCGCCGTCTCCGTGATCGTCCTGGTCATGCTCGTCGCGCTACTGCTGTCATGGCTCATCGGCCGGTCGATGGCGCGCTCGCTGCGGCAGCTGCGGGCCCAGGCGCTCGACGTGGCGCAGCACCGCCTCCCCGAGGCCATCCAACGCCTGCGGACCCTGCCACGCGGTGAGACCGTCACCGTCGACACCACCACCAGGGTCCGCTCCACCGACGAGATCGGTGAGGTCGCCGACGCGTTCACCGCCGTGCACCGCAGCGCCGTCAGCCTCGCCGTCGAGCAGGCCGTCATGCGGCGCAACGTCAACTCGATGTTCGTCAACCTGGCCCGCCGCTCGCAGACCCTCGTCGAGCGCCAGCTGCAGCTGCTCGACCAGCTGGAGTCCGCCGAGACCGACCCCGACCAGCTGGCGAACCTCTTCCGCCTGGACCACCTGGCCACCCGCATGCGCCGCAACGACGAGAACCTCCTCGTCCTCGCCGGCAGCGAGGCCACCCGGCGCTGGGCGCAGCCCGTGTCCCTGTCCGCGGTGACGCTCGCGGCGATGGCGGAGATCGAGCAGTACGCGCGGATCCGGCACGACGTCGCCACCGACATCTTCGTCGTCGGGCACGCCGTCTCCGACATCGTCCACCTGCTCGCCGAGCTGCTCGAGAACGCGACCACGTTCTCGCCGCCCGACACGGTCGTCACCGTCTCCGGCTGGCCCGCGAAGCAGACCCGCGAGGCCACGATCGTCATCGAGGACCGCGGGCTCGGGATGACCGAGTCCGGGCTCATCGACGCCAACGACCGCGTGTCGGCGCCGATCGCCATCGACGTGGCCGCGTCCGAGCGGATGGGTCTCGTCGTCGTCGGCCACCTGGCGGCGCGGCACGGCGTGCAGGTCCGGCTCGACGCCACCGACGAGGGCGTCACGGCCTACGTGACCCTGCCCGCCCGCCTCCTGGCCGCTCCGCCGGAGGGCGCCGGGCTGTACCACGGCAGCGGCAACCGCATCGCCGGCATGTCGCGGCTGCCGATCTCCGCCGACGGTGAGGCGCGGCCCGCTCCCGCGGCGATCTCCGCCGAGGACGCGCCGACGGCCGTGCTGCCGGCGCTGCCCGGGCGTCCGAGCGGGGCCGTCGGCGCCGGGCCGGCCGCCGAAGGGGACGTGCCGGCGGTCGCGGCGCCACCGCTGCCGGCGGTGCCGGTCGCCCTGCCGACCTGGCCGGTCGCCGCCCCCGTGACCGCTTCCGCTTCAGGCGCTCCGGGTGCTTCGGGTGCTTCGGGCGCTTCGGGCGTTTCCGCCGCTTCGGACGCTTCGGGTGCCGAGCCGGTGCCGGCGTCGGTTTCGGGGGCGCCCGTGTCCGGTGTGCCCGTGTCCGGTGTGCCGGTGTCCGGCATGCCGGTGTCCGGGGTGCCGCTGCGCGCCGCGCCCGTGTCGGGGGTGCCGGTTTCGAGCGTGCCCGTGTCGGGTGCGTCGGTCTCCGGTGTCCCGGCCTCGGGCGTCCCGGCGTCGAGCTTCGGTCCTCACGGCCCCGGTTCGGGTGCACCTGTCTCCGGGGTGCCCGCTCCGGGTGGTCCGGCTGGTCCTGTCTCCGGCGGGCCCGGGCCGCAGGTGCCGGCGCAGCGGGTGCCGGGCAGTGGCAACGGCGCGGCTCCCGGTGCGCCTGTCTCCGGGGTGCCCGGGGCCGGCGGTGGCCCGGCGGGGCCCGCCTCCGGGCCGCCCGCGCAGCGGACCGCGAACGGTGGGCCCGCAGCGGGCGCGCAGCGGCGCGGGCCGAGCCGGGCCGAGGACATCATCGGCGCGGCCGCGCGGGGCAACGCCACGCCGCCCGCCAAGGGCACCCGCTGGTGGTCGCGGGGCGGCGCGGGTGACGCGCCGGCGACGCCGGCCCCGGCGGTCCCGGCGCAGCGGGGCCCGGTGACCGCGGGCACGAGCGCCAGCGGCCTGCCGATCCGGGTGCCTCTGGCACAGTTGCCTGGTGACACCGGGCAGGCGGCGACCAGACCTGACGTGACCCAGCCGATCCAGGTGTCGTCGCACACCGAGCCGGACCCCGCGAGCGTCAGCAGCATGCTCACCCGGTTCTACAGTGGCGTGCACCGGGCCGCGAACGAGGACGAGGTACCCACGGTGCCGATCAACGATCATCGAGGGAGCACGGCGTGACCCTGAGCCAACAAGCACGGGACCTGAGCTGGTTGATCAACGCCTTCACCGAGCGGGTGCCGGGCATCGCGCACGCGGTGGTGGTGTCCTCCGACGGCCTGCTGGTCGCCGTGTCAGATCATCTGCCGCGCGACAGCGCGGACCAGCTGGCGGCCGTCACGTCGGGTCTGGTGAGCGTCACCAGCGGCGCCGCCCGCATCTTCGACGGTGACGAGGTCAAGCAGACCGTGGTCGAGATGGGCCAGGGCTTCTTCCTGGTCATGACGATCCGCGACGGCTCGATCCTGGCCGTCCTCGCCGGCCGCGAGGCGGACATCGGCGTCGTCGGGTACGAGATGGCCCGCCTGGCCAAGCAGGCCGGCGAGATGCTCACCCCGGCGCTGCGCGCCGAGCTCCAGCAGGCCCTCCCCCGCTGACCCCTCCCCGCTGACCCCTTCCCCGCGGGAGCCGGAAGACCGCGTGCGGTCTCTTACGGATCACGCGGGAGCCGGACGCTCCGGGGTGGATGCGAAACGGCCCGGACCCCGAGGCGGGGGCCGGGCCGTCAGGCGTTGCGGGACGGTCAGCGGTCTCAGCGGTCGAGGACCAGGCCGACCTTCTGGAACTCCTTCAGGTCGCGGTAGCCGCACTTGGCCATCGCGCGCCGGAGGCCGCCGAACAGGTTGAGGACGCCGTCGGGGTCCTCGGACGGGCCGTACAGGAGCTTCTCGAGGTCGCCGAGGGACTCCTCCGCGGACCCGAACGAGCCGCGGGGCAGCTTCGGGTGGCTGGCGGCGGAGTGCCACCAGGCGCCGCCGGCCGGGGCCGATCCGCTGCGGGACAGGGGCTCGCCGACCATGACGGCGTCGGCACCGCAGCCGAGGGCCTTGGCGATGTCCCCGGACGTCTGCAGGTTGCCGTCGGCGATGATGTGGACATACCGGCCGCCGGTCTCGTCGAGGTAGTCGCGGCGGGCGTCGGCGGCGTCGGCGATGGCGGTGGCCATCGGGACGCGGATGCCGAGGACCCGGTCGGTCGTCGACCACTCGTCGGCGCCGATGCCGACGATCACGCCGGCCGCGCCGGTGCGCATGAGATGCAGCGCGGTCTGGTAGTTGGTGCAGCCGCCGACGATGACCGGCAGGTCCAGGTCGGCGATGAACTCCTTGAGGTTCAGCGGCTCGTCGGTCGTCGACACGTGCTCGGCGGAGACGAGGGTGCCCTGGATGACCAGCAGGTCGACGCCGGCGTCGAGGATGACGGGCGCGAGGGCGAGGGTGTGCTGCGGGGAGACGCGGACGGCGACCGTGACGCCGCCGTCGCGGATCTCCTTGACCCGCTCGCCGATGAGCTCGGGCTTGATGGGCTCCGCGTACACCTCCTGGAGGCGCCGGGTGGCCCGGGAGTCGTCGTCCAGTCCGGACAGCTCCTCCAGGATCTTGCTCGGGTCGGTGTAGCGGGTCCAGAGGCCCTCGACGTTGAGCACGCCGAGCCCGCCGAGGCGGCCGAGCTCGACGGCGGTCGCCGGGCTCATGATGGCGTCGGAGGGGTGCGCCACGCACGGGATCTTGAACGGGTACGCGTCGAGCTGCCAGTTGGTCGACACGTCGTCGACGTCACGGGTGCGCCGTGTCGGGACGATCGCGATGTCGTCCAGGTGGTAGCCACGCCGGGCACTCTTGCTCAGCCCGATCTCGACCACGTCACGCATTTGCCGCTCCTGCCATTGTTAAGCCCTGCTAGGGGTGTCTACCGCGAGTGGTAGTTGGGTGCCTCGACGGTCATCTGGATGTCGTGCGGGTGGCTCTCCTTGAGCCCGGCCGCGGTGATCCGGATGAGCTGGCCCCGCTCGTGCATGTCGGGGACGGTGGCGGCGCCGACGAAGCCCATGCCGGAGCGCAGCCCGCCGACGAGCTGGTGGGCGACCGCGGCGAGGGGACCGCGGAAGGGGACCTGGCCCTCGATGCCCTCGGGGACGAGCTTGTCGTCGGACAGGACGTCGTCCTGGAAGTAGCGGTCCTTGGAGTAGGACCGGGCCTGCCCGCGGGACTGCATCGCGCCGAGCGAGCCCATGCCCCGGTAGGACTTGAACTGCTTGCCGTTGATGAAGATCAGGTCGCCGGGGCTCTCCTCGCAGCCGGCCAGGAGGCTGCCGAGCATGACGGTGCTGGCGCCGGCCACGATCGCCTTGGCGATGTCGCCGGAATACTGCATGCCGCCGTCGCCGATGACCGGCACGCCGAGCGGCGCGCAGGCCCGGGCGGCCTCCATGATCGCGGTGATCTGCGGCACGCCGACGCCCGCGACGACCCGGGTGGTGCAGATGGAGCCGGGGCCGACGCCCACCTTGACCGCGTCGGCACCGGCCTCGGCGAGGGCCTTCGCGCCGGCATACGTGGCGACGTTGCCGCCGACGACGTCGACGGTGGTCTCCTTCTTCAGCCGGACGACCATCTCGACGACCTGCCGGTTGTGCCCGTGCGCGGTGTCGACCATGACGATGTCGAGGCCGGCGTCGATGAGGGTGCGGGCCCGCTTGTAGGCGTCGTCACCGACCCCGACGGCGGCGGCGACCCGGAGCCGTCCGGCGTCGTCCTTCGTGGCGTGCGGGAACTTCTCGCTCTTGGAGAAGTCCTTGACCGTGATCAGGCCGCGGAGCTTGCCGGAGCTGTCGACGATGGGCAGCTTCTCGACCTTGTGCTTGCGCAGCAGCGCGAGGGCCTCGTCCTTGCTGACCCCGACCGGCGCGGTGTAGAGCGGGGCGACGGTCATGATCTCGCGAACGGGCGTGGCCGGGTCGGACACGAAGCGCATGTCCCGGTTGGTGACGATGCCGACGAGCTGGCCGGCGGCGTCGACGACCGGGACACCGGAGATCCGGTACCGCCCGCAGAGCTTGTCGACCTCGCCGAGGGTGTCGTCGGGCGAGCAGGTCACCGGGTTGGTGACCATCCCGGCCTCGGACCGCTTCACCAGGTCGACCTGCTGTGCCTGGTCGTCGATCGACAGGTTGCGGTGCAGGGTGCCGATGCCGCCCTGACGCGCCATGGCGATCGCCATCCTGGCCTCTGTCACCGTGTCCATCGCGCTGGAGACCAGCGGGATGCGCAGGGTGATGTTGCGGGTGACGTGGCTGGACGTGTCGACGGCGCTCGGCACGACGTCGGATTCGCCCGGCAGCAGCAGCACGTCGTCGAAGGTCAGGCCCAAAGGCAGCTCGGAGCTGCTGGTAGGGCGTGACATCACGTCAGGTCGCGGCGAGAAATCCATGAAGCGCATCCCAGCTCTCGGTCTCCGGCGGGTGCGTCTCATCGTACTTCCGCCCCGACGGCGCACCCCTCCGCCATAGCCGGACGTGCCGTGGCTTACTACCGCTCCGCACACCGAGCCCCACACACGCCGGTATTAGGGCTACCGTTGAGGCGTGCACGAAGAGCCCATCGACCCGTTCGCCGGTGACCCGGCCGATCCTTCGGCCGAGCTCGACGACAGCGGTGCCGACGACCCGTTGACCGCCGCCGAGCGCCAGGACGTTCTCGAGGACCTTGCGGACCTCGAGATCTACCAGGCGCTGCTCACGGCGATCGGCGTCCGTGGGCTCGTCATCGAGTGTGAGGACTGCCACGAGCCGCACTATTTCGACTGGGACCTGCTGCGGGGAAACCTGAAGCACCTGCTCACGTCGGGCCGGCCACGGGTGCACGAGCCGGCTTTCGACCCGGACCCGGACCATTACGTCACATGGGAGTACGCGCGGGGTTACGCTGACGGGGTCCACGACGCACTGGCGAGTGCGACGGACGACAACGAAGGCTGAGTCCCTGGGGCAAGCTCTGGGCACCTTCGTTTAGGTTTGCCGCGCGCGGGGTACCGACGCGGCATGGCACGCGACGCTAGCTCACCAACCCGGCACGGAAGGCCGCCGCGACGGCGTGTGCCCGGTCGCGTGCGCCCAGTTTCCGGAACAGCCGGCGAGCGTGCGTCTTGACCGTGTCCTCGGAGACGAAGAGCTCCCGGCCGATCTCGGCGTTGCTCTTGCCGTCCGCCATTCCGCGCAACACCTGCAGCTCGCGTTCGGTGAGCTCGACGCGCCGCCGCGGCGGTTCGCCGGGCACGTCGCCGCGCTGCTGCGGCACGCCGGCGCCGACGATGCGCGCGTTGGGCACCCCGACCGCGGTCCTCGCCGCACCGGGCAGCCCCCGGCCCACCGGCAGCACGCCACCGGCCGACTGGGCCGGCGTGCCGACCCGCGCGGGCAGGACCGGCTCACCGTTGCCGCGGCCGACCTGGCTCAGCACGAGCAGCACCGCCTTGGCGAGCGTCGTGACCGGGTCCGCCGTGTCGACCCGGATGACCGCCCTGGCGCCCGCCGCGATCGCCGCCGCCGCCGCGCGGGGCTCCTCCGTGCCGAAGAAGACCACCGTCGAGCCCGGCGACACCGCCAGGACGCGGCGGGAGAACTCCGCACTGTCGGGCCGGGCGAGGGTCGGGTCAGCCAGCACCAGGTCCGCGGGCAGCTCACTCAGGCGGGCCAGGGCCTCGACCATCGTGACGGCGGTCCGCACCGCGTGTGCCACTCCGAGCCTGGCCGCCGCTGCGGCGACCGTCTGTGCCGCGACCTGTGTTCGCACACACACCAAAATCGTACGCACCGTCGTGCTCCTCTCTCTCAAAGAGAGAAACACGAAATGGCGAGATCTAGACGTGGTTTCGCCGCGATTGGCCTACGAGAAATTGACCGACGACATCCCGTTACCTGCGGCGTGCTCGCGCGTTGTACAGGGTCTGTGCCCCGCGCGAATTCAAGTCCGCAAGCTTGGAAGGAGGGGCGAATGACGAATGTGACTCGGCTGCCCGGCCCGATCGCGGACATGTGGGACTGGCAGCGTCTCGGCCTGTGCCGCGGACGGGACAGCGCGCAGTTCTTCCACCCGGACGGCGAGCGCGGCGCGTCGCGCGGCCGGCGGGAGGCGGCGGCGAAGAACGTGTGCCGGGCGTGCCCGGTCCGGGCGCAGTGCGCCGCGCAGGCCCTGGCGACCCGCGAGCCGTACGGCGTGTGGGGCGGCTTCAGCGAGGGCGAGCGCCTGCGGCTGCTGGCCGTCGGCTGGGAGGACTGCGCCGTGCGGGGGCAGGAGAAGGTCGACGTGTCGCGACTGGAGGCGAAGCTCGGGCTGCGCCCCTCGCCGCCGCCCATCCAGCTGCGCACGATCCGCACCCACCCGGCGCCCAACGTGCCGGCCCAGCGTCGCCGCGCCGGCACCGACCGCGCCCGCCCCGCCGCCCGGTAACGGCGGAGAGCCGGCCGCGGGAACGGCCGCCGCCGGGCATACCCCCCGACGCGGCGGCCGCGGAGCGGAGCCAGGCGTGGAGGAACGGCCGCCGCCGGGGCGTACCCCCGACGCGGCGGCCGCCAACATGTGCGGGTCAGCGCACCTCGACCTGCACCGAGTGCCATCCTGTGGCGCCGTCGGGGTCCGGCGGCGCCACCGCGTCTGTCTGGGTGTCGCCGCCGTTGTCGGTGGCGCGGACGGTCAGCCGGTGCTTGCCGGGCGTCGCGGTCCACTGCAGCGTCCACTGCCGCCACGTGTCGATCGACGGCACGGCGGCGAGCTTCGCCTGCTGCCAGGGGCCGTCATCGACGCGGACCTCGACCTTGGCGATGCCGCGGTGCTGCGCCCAGGCGACGCCGGCGATGACGACCTGGCCGGCCGGGGGCCGGCCGCCGGCGCGGGGCGTGTCGATCCGCGACTGCGTCTTGATCGGTCCTTGCTGCGCCCAGCCGCGATTGATCCAGTACGCGTCGAAGTCGGCGAACGACGTCAGTTCCAGTTCGGCGAGCCATTTCGTGGCCGATACATATCCGTACAGGCCGGGCACGACCATTCGAACGGGAAATCCGTGCTCGATCGGGAGCGGTTCGCCGTTCATCGCGATCGCGAGCATCGCGTCCCGCCCGTCGCGCAGCAGCGCGGTCGGGGTGCCGGCGGTCCATCCGTCGACGGACCTGCTGACCACCTGGTCGGCGCCGGCTTTCGGCCGGACCTCGTCGAGGAGGTCGGCGATCCGCACGCCCTGCCACTTCGCGTTGCCGATCAGGTCGCCACCGACGTCGTTGGAGACGCAGGCGAGCGTCACGTACCGCTCGATCATCGGCCGCTTGAGCAGCTCGTCGAAGGTGAGGGTGAGCGGCCTCTCGACCCGGCCGTGGATGCGCAGCGTCCAGTCGCCGGGCGACACCTGCGGCACGACGAGGGTGGTGTCGATGAGGTAGAAGTCCTTGTTCGGCGTCACGAACGGGGCCAGGTCCGGCAGGTTCGCGTCGGCCTCCGCCGGCAGCGGCGTGGCGGCGTCGGGCGCGGCCGGGACGCGCACGGCCGCGCGGTCGGCCTCGACGTCGCGGCGGGTCGCCCACCAGCGGGCGGTGAGGCCGGCGACGAACGCGGCGGCGAGCGTCCCGCCGGCGGCGCGCAGGAAGAAGCGGCGCTGCTCGTAGGTCTCGATCGGCGGCCGCACCAGCAGCCACCGCAGCACGCCCGCGCCGGCGAGCGCCCCGGCGACCGTCGGCACGAACGCATACCAGGGCGCGTCGTGCCGGGTCACCGCCGCCAGGACGCCGATCACGGCGAACAGGGCGATACCGGCATACCCGTACATCATCCGGCGCAGCGACAGGATCCCGACGACCGCCGCGAAGACCGCGAGGATCAGCAGGGTCCCGACCTGCAGCGCGATCTTGTCGTACGTGGAGAAGACCGCGACCGCGAAGTCCTTCACGGGCGCCGGCACCGCGTCGATCACGGCCCCGCCGACGGACACGAGCGGGGAGGTGGTCGCGCCGGTCAGGATCGCGACGACCTCGGCGACGCCGAGCGCCACCCCTGCGGCGGCCATGCCGGCGAGCGCGGCGTTGCGTTTGCTGAGCACGGCTCCAGTCTGCGCCGTGCGCCACCGCCCACCAAGGGCGGTAATCGATCCATAAGGAAGAAGGGCCCGGCCGGAGCCGGGCCCTTCCGACACTCAGAAACCCGGGCCGTGCGAGTGGCCGTGGCCGTGCCCGTGGCCGTGTCCGCCACCGGCGGCGGCGGGCTCCGGGGCGACCGGCTTGTCCACGACCAGGCTCTCGGTCGTGAGCAGCAGGCCGGCGATCGACGCGGCGTTGGAGACCGCGCTGTGCGTCACCTTCACCGGGTCGACGATGCCGGACTTGACCAGGTCGACGTAGTCGCCGGTGGCGGCGTCGAGGCCGTGGCCGAAGTCGAGCGCGGAGACCTTGCCGACGACGACGTAACCGTCGAAGCCCGCGTTCTGCGCGATCCAGCGCAGCGGCTCGACGAGCGCCTTGCGCACGATCGAGACGCCGACCTTCTCGTCGCCGGTCAGGCCGAGGTCACCGTCGAGGACCGGGAGCACCTGGGCCAGGGCGGCGCCGCCGCCGGGGACGATGCCCTCCTGGACCGCCGCCTTGGTCGCGGAGATCGCGTCCTCGATGCGGTGCTTGCGCTCCTTCATCTCGACCTCGGTGGCGGCGCCGGCCTTGATGACCGCGACCCCACCGGCGAGCTTGGCGACCCGCTCGTTGAGCTTCTCCTTGTCCCAGTCGGAGTCGGAGGCCTCGATCTCCTTGCGGAGCTGCTCGACCCGCGCGGTGACCTCGCTCTGCTCGCCGGCACCGTCGACGATCGTGGTGAGCTCCTTGCCCACGACGACGCGCCGGGCCTTGCCGAGGACCTCGGTGCCGACCGACTCGAGCTTGTAGCCCAGCTCGGGGGCGACGAGCTCGGCACCGGTGAGGATCGAGATGTCCTGGAGCATCGCCTTGCGGCGGTCGCCGAAGCCGGGCGCCTTGACCGCGACGACCTTGAAGGTCTTGCGGATGGCGTTGACCACCAGGGTCGACAGGGCCTGGCCCTCGACGTCCTCGGCGATGATCAGCAGCGGCTTGTTGTCCTTGACGATCTGCTCCAGCAGCGGCAGCAGCTCCTCGATGGCGGCGATCTTCTGGGTGGTGACGAGGACGTAGGTGTCCTCGAGCACCGCCTCCTGCGACTCCGCGTCGGTCACGAAGTGCGGGGAGATGTAGCCCTTGTCGAACTGCATGCCCTCGGTGACCTCGAGCTCGGTCGTGAGGGTCGAGCCCTCCTCGACCGTGATGACGCCGTCGCGGCCGACGCGCTCCATCGCGGAGGCGATCAGGTCGCCGATGGTGGCATCCTGCGCGGAGATGGTGGCGACCTGGGCGATCTCGGTGTGGCTGGCGACCGGGGTCGCCTTCTCCTTGAGCGCCTTGACGACGGCGGCCGCCGCCTGGTCGATGCCGCGCTTGATGCCCGCCGGGTTGGTGCCGGCGGTCACGTTGCGCAGACCCTCGCGGACCAGCGCCTGGGCGAGCACGGTGGCGGTGGTGGTGCCGTCACCCGCGACGTCGTTGGTCTTGGTGGCGACCTCTTTGACCAGCTGGGCGCCGAGGTTCTCATAGGGGTTGGCGAGCTCGATCTCTTTCGCGATCGTCACGCCGTCGTTGGTGATGGTCGGGGCACCGAACTTCTTGTCCAGGACGACGTTGCGACCGCGCGGGCCGAGCGTGACCTTGACCGTGTCGGCCAGGTGGTTGACGCCGTGCTCCAGCAGGTGCCGCGCATCGTCGGAGAAGCTCAGGATCTTCGCCATGCGTGTGATGTCCCTTCAAAGCGACACCGCCCCGGCCGCAGCGCTCCTGCGCACGGGTCCGGGGCGGTGGCCACTGATCTACTTGGTCTGGGTCACTTCTCGATGACCGCGAGGACGTCACGGGCGGAGAGCACGAGGTACTCCTGGCCGCCCCACTTGACCTCGGTGCCGCCGTACTTCGAGTAGATGACGGTGTCGCCGACCTTGACGTCGATCGGGACCCGGTTGCCCTTGTCGTCGATGCGACCGGGGCCCACAGCCTGGACGGTGCCCTCCTGGGGCTTCTCCTTGGCGGTGTCCGGGATGACGATGCCCGAGGCGGTGGTCGTCTCAGCCTCGTTGGCCTGGACCAGGATGCGGTCCTCGAGCGGCTTGATCGCAACCTTCGTCGCGGTAGTCACGGGCATACCCTCCTGGGGTATCGATTTCTTACGCTATCGAGTGCCCGGTGAAGCCGTCGTCGCGGGTGCCGGCTCCAGCCGGTTGGCTGGCACTCTCATGTCGAGGGTGCTAATCGGAGGTTATGTCGCTGGCTAGCACTCCGTCAAGGAGAGTGCCAAACACGCCACGAAATCACCCGTCGTCGGCTACGCGACGGACAGCGGCCGGACATCGCCCACCGATCTACGCTCGCCTGTATGAAGAGGCTGCTGGGCATGTTGATCGTCGCCACCCTGACCACGGGGTCCCTCGCCGCCTGCGGCAAGAAGGACGGCGGCGACGTTGCCGCGGAAGCCAGCAACGGCCCGTCGAACTCGGCCGGGTTCGGCGAGGGCCCCGGCGGAGCCTCGGCATCGCCCGGCGGTGGCGGCACCGGGGGCACCGGCGGCACCCAGGATCCGTCCGCGGACAAGAGCGCCGCCGGCCCCACCTACCCCGGTGACGCCAAGGGCTACTGCCAGGCCGCCGTGTCCGCCTGGACCAAGAACGACATGAACCGGATCAAGCAGCTCGCGAGCAGCGGCGCCGTGTCCAACTTCCAGTACATCGAGAAGGGCGCCGACCACAACTGGAAGTACGTGAAGAAGGACGGCTCCGAGTGCGTCCTCCGCAACGACCACGGCGACCAGCTCCAGGTCACGATCGACGAGCACAACCTGGGCAAGCCGCAGGCCGTCACCGACGTCGTCATCGAGAAGACCGAGTACCCGTCGGACGCCTCCAGCTACGTGCAGAGCTTCATCAACGCCTGGTACAACGGCAACACCGCCCGCATGGCCAGCTACTCCAGCCAGTCGATCGCCGGCAGCTACGGCGGCAAGAAGGCGCCGCCGAACTGGACCGAGAGCCAGCCCAAGGAGGACAAGGGCGACTATTGGCTCGTGCACGGCTCGTCGAACGCCGGCGACAGCTATACCTTCAAGGTTCGCAAGAGCCTCGGCAAGGCCGGGGGCATCCTAGGGATTTCATAGACGCATGCTCGAACAGGCGATCCAGGCCGCGGCCGCACTCCCTGACGGCGACCCGCTCGCCGCCGCGTCGGCGCTGCGGGCGGCCGGCTTCCCGCCCGACCTCGCCGCCGCCGCGCTCACCCAGGTGGCGCTGCGGCGGAAGGCGGTCGCGAAGTTCGGCGCCGACGCGGCGGTGATGCACTTCACCCGCGCCGGCCTCGAGCAGGCGACCCGGGCTCCCGTCGCGGCCCGGCGGGCGGCCCGGCTCGCCGCCGCGGGCGCCATCCGGGTCGCGGACCTCGGCTGCGGCATCGGCGCCGACACGATCGCCTTCGCCCGCGCGGGCCTGCGCGTGCACGCGGTCGACGCCTCGCCGGAGACGGCCTCGACCGCGTCGGCGAACGTCCACGCGTTGGGGTTGGCGGCCGGTGTACTGGTGGAGACCCGCGACGCGACCGAGGTGCCCCTCGACGAGGTGGACGCCGTGTTCTGCGACCCCGCCCGGCGCACGTCCGGCGGGCGGCGGGTGTTCGACCCCCGCGCCTACTCGCCGCCGTGGGACTTCGTGGTGGGACTGGCGGCGCGGGTACCGATGACGGTGCTGAAACTCGCGCCCGGCATCGACCACGCGCTGCTGCCGCCCGGCGCGGAGGGAGAATGGGTGTCGGTCGACGGTGACGTGGTCGAGGCGGCCGCTTGGTGCGGTCCGCTGGCGGCCGCTCCCCGCCGCGCGACGCTCTTCCAGGACGCCCAGGTCTTCTCGCTGACGGGCTCCGGCACGACCGCCGCACCTGTCGGACAGGTCGGAAATTTCGTGTATGACCCCGACGGGGCGGTGGTGCGGTCGCATCTCGTCGCCGAGTTCGCCGCCACGGTCGGCGGCGCCCTCGCCGACCCCACCATCGCCTACGTCCACACCCGGTCCTACGTGCCGACCCCGTTCGGACGCTGCTACGAGGTGCTCGACCAGCTGCCGGTGGCGTTGAAGCGCCTCCGGGCCGCGCTGCGCTCCCTCGACGTCGGCTCCCTGACGATCCTGAAGCGCGGCTCCGCCCTGGACGTGGAGGAGCTGCGCAGGTCGCTGCGCCTGTCGGGCACCCGGGCCGCGGTGATCGCGCTGACCCGGGTCGCCGGCGCCCCCGCGGTGCTCCTGCTGGACCGGGTCCCCAGCCCGGCCGCCCCCGCTCCCGCTCCCGCCGGATAGCCCCGCCTGGCTCGGAACCCTGCCCGACAGCACCGCCGCCCCGGTCCCACCGGAGAGCCGGGGCCGCTCAGTACAGCTGCTGCCCCAGGCGTCGTTGCAGGTCGATGAGCACGTCGTCGGCGAGTTCCTCCGGTGGGCGGCGGCCCAGCTGCTCCGTGAGCATGCGGCCCGACTCCCGGCACATGTCCCACGTCACGCGCTCGTGCAGCCAGCGCAGCCACTCGACGACGTCGTTGATGAAGAACGCGACGATCTGCTCCGACCCGCGGACCCGCCGCTCCTCCCCCATCACCGTCAGCGCCGCCGCCAGCCGCCGCCGCGGGAAGTCGTGCCCGGCGAGCGCGTCGGCGAACACGTCCGCCCGGTGCCGCGGCGCCGTCGGTGCGACCGTCAGCTTCGGGAACGGCGGATCGCCCGACGTCCACACCTGCGCGCTGCGCGGCACGAACTCGGGCTCCAGCACCACGTCGATCCGTGACGCGTGCCCCGGGTCGTCGACGGCGACGAGGACCCGCGGCTCCACCGAGCTGACCTTCGTCACGAAGCGCGACAGGCCGGTCGCCTCCTCCACGCAGAACCGCGCGTCGGGCAGGTCCAGCACCCCGTCGAACACCAGCCGCCCGACCCGCGGCCCCGCCCCCTGCCACAACCTGACCCTGACCAGCCCCACCTGCGGCCTGGCCGCCACCCGTACGTGCCGGTCCGTCGCCGTGATCGGCCCGTCCCCGTCGAACACGGACATGTCCCGGCCGCTGGTGGCGCCCAGGAAGATGTGCCCGTAGCCCAGGTACATCTGGACGGCACCGATCTGCATCTCGCTATTGTGGGCCAGTGGCGAGCAAGGGCACCCCGGCGACCGCACTGTTGGCGCGGCAGAAAATCGTGTTCACTCCACATACGTACGAGGTCGACCCCCGGGCCGCCTCCTACGGCGAGGCCGCCGCGGCCGCCCTCGGCGTCGCGCCCGACCGCCTCTTCAAGACCCTCGTCACCACCGTCGACGGGCAGCTCACGGTCGGTGTCGTGCCCGTCTCTGCGTCCCTGGACCTGAAGGCCCTGGCCGCCGCCGTCGGCGGCAAACGCGCCGCGATGGCCGAGCCCGCCGCCGCCGAACGCGCCACCGGCTACGTGACCGGCGGGATCTCCCCCGTCGGGCAGCGCTCGCGGCTCCCGATCGTCATCGACGCCTCGGCCTCCGCACTGTCCACGATGTACGTCTCGGGCGGCCGGCGCGGCCTGCAGATCGAGCTCGCCCCCGACGACCTCGTCCAGGTCACCGGCGCCGTCCTCGCCCCCATCGCGACCCACTGACCATGTCCGCGCCGGACGAGGCCCGCCGGCACGCACCGGCCATGCGCGCCTCCGACGAGGACCGGCGGCGCGTGATCGACGCGCTGCAGCAGCACACCCAGGCCGGCCGCCTGACCCTGGACGAGTTCGCCGACCGCTGCGACACGGTCCTCGCCGCGAAGACCCTCGCCGACCTGCGTGCCGCCACCCACGACCTGCCGGCGCTGCCACCGGTGCCGGCGCCGGCCCCCGCGGACACGTCGAACGACCGCCACGTGCTGTGGGTGTTCGCGATCGCGCTGATCGCGGCGGTCCTGCTGGGCGTCGTCTACGCCGCGTTCCACTGATTCACGGCGGTGCCGTGCCAGGAACGCCACAGGGCGGCGTAGGCACCGCCGGCGGCGACGAGGTCGTCGTGGGTGCCGAGCTCGGTGATCCGGCCGTCCTCGACGACGGCGACCCGGTCCGCGTCGTGGGCGGAGAAGAGCCGGTGCGCGATGGCGATGACGGTCCGGCCGTGGAGGGCACCCGCGAGTGAACGCTCCAGGTGGCGGGCGGCGCGCGGGTCGATGAGGGACGTCGCCTCGTCCAGGACCAGGGTGTGCGGGTCGGCGAGCACGAGCCGGGCCAGGGCGAGCTGCTGCGCCTGGGCCGGGGACAGCGGCGGCTCGCCGAGGACGGTGTCGAGGCCGGCGGGCAGGGCGTCGACCCAGTCGAGGGCATCGACGGTGGCGAGCGCGTGCCGGAGGTCCGCGGTCGTCGCGGACGGGCGGGCGAGGACGAGGTTGTCGCGGACGGTGCCGAGGAAGACGTGGTGCTCCTGGGTGACGAGGGCGACGTGCCGGCGCAGCGACGACAGCGGCAGGTCCGACAGCGGGACGCCACCGATGGTGACGGTGCCGGCGCCGGGCGTGTGGATGCCGGCGAGGAGTCGGCCGAGGGTGGACTTGCCGGCGCCGGAAGGGCCGACGATCGCGAGCCGTTCGCCGGGCCGGACCTCCAGGTCGATGCCGTGCAGGACGTCGCGGCCGTCGACGTACGCGTACCGCACCCCCTTCGCGACGATCCGCTCGTCGGCGGGGACGGCTTCGGCGTCCGGGGTGGCGACCGGCACCGACTGGACGCCGACGATCCGGGCGAACGAGGCGAACCCGACCTGCAGGTGGTCGAACCACGACAGGACCCGGTCCAGCGGGTCGATGAGCGCCAGGAAGTACAGGACGGCCGCGGTGACCTGACCGACCGTCGCCCACCCCTCCGCCACGAACCACCCGCCCGCGACGAGCGTGACCGCGCCCGGCAGCGCGTAGCCGAACTCCGTCAGCGGGAACCAGACGGTCCGCAGCTTCAGCGTGTACATGTTCCGGTCGTACAGGCCGCGCAGATGCTCCTGGGTGCGCTCGACCCGGCGCTGCCGCAGCCGCAGGACGTCGACGGTCCGGGCGCCCTCGACGGTCTCGGCGAGTCCGTCGGTCAGCTCGGCGAACGCGGCGCTGGCCGCGAGGTACCCGGCCGGCGCCCGCCGGAAGTACCAGCGCGAACCGCCCCACAGGATGGGCACGGCGACGAGGGCCGGCAACAGCAGCAGCGGCGACACGAGCGCGACGGCGCCGATCGTGAGGACGACCTGCAGGATGCCCACGACGACCTCCGGCACGGCGAACCGGACCGTGTCCGAGGTCCCCTCGACGTCGCGGGACGCGCGGGTGAGCAGGTCGCCGGTGCCGGCACGCTCCACCGTGGACGGTGGGACGGCGAGGACCCGGTCGACGAACTCCTCCCGCAGCGTCGCGAGGACCTGCTCGCCGAGGCGGGCGGAGGCGAGTCTGGCGTAGCGCACCAGTACCGACACGGCGACGACGAACCCGGTGATGGTGAGCGCGATCCGGTCGACGGTCCAGGTGGTGGTGCCGGCGGAGGTCTTCTCGACCAGGTCGCCCAGCAGGCGGGGGGTGACGAGACCGGCGACGGCGGCGCTGACGTGCAGGGTGACGACGAGTGCCAGCGTCCGCGGGTGCTCACGGACGAGCCGCCGCAGGTAGGAGCGGACCTCGGCGCCGGAGGCGACGGGCAGCAGCATCAGGCGTCCTCCTCCCTGGTGACGGTCGCGCTGTACGCGGGGCACGTGGCGAGCAGCTCACGGTGGGTGCCGGTGGCGGCGACCCGGCCGGTGGCGTCGACGAACGCGACCACGTCGGCCTGGTCGAGCAGCAGCGGGCTGGTGGTGCACACGACGGTGGTCCTGCCGGCGCGGGCGGCCGGCAGGCGCCGCGCGATGAGGGCCTCGGTGTGGGTGTCGACGGCGCTGGTGGGTTCGACGAGCACCAGGACCGGCGGGTCGAGGGCGAGCACGCGGGCGAGCCGCAGCCGCTGCTGCTGCCCGCCGGAGAAGTCGCGGCCCCGCTCGGCGATCTCCGTGTCGAGCCCGTCGGGGAGCGCGTCGACGATGTCCTGCGCCGCGGCCGCGGCGAGCGCGGACAGCACGGTGGCGTCGCTCCTGGCGGTGCCGCCCTCGGTGGTGTGGTGGCCGCCGCCGAGCTCCTCGCGGAGCCGCCCGCGGAAGAGCCGGTCGCCGTTGTCGGCGACGACCACGTGTGATCTGACGTCGTCGATCCGCATGTGCCGCAGGGGTACGCCCAGCAGCCGCGCCTCCGACGCCGGATCGAGCAGCCCGATCCGGTCCGCGATGGCGGCGGCGTGCTCGGGGCGGGCGGCGGCGATCGCGGTGAGGAGTCCATGGCCCGCTGCGAATCCGGACCCTGGATCGTCGAGGCCGGCCCTGCCGTCGGCGGGGGTCCTCACGACCGGGCCGGCTTCGGTGACGCTGTACTGGCCGGCTTCGGTGACGCCGAACGGGTCGACGGGCCCGGGAGTGCCGGCCTTGACGCTGACCGGGCCGGCGGGGTCGAGAACCCCGGCCATGACGCTGACCGGGCCGGCGGGGTCGAGGGTCACGGTCTTGATGCTGACCGGGCCGGCGGGGTCGAGGGTCACGGTCTTGATGCTGACCGGGTCGGTGGGGTCGAGGGTCACGGTCTTGATGCTGACCGGGCCGGCGGGGTCGAGGGTCACGGTCTTGATGCTGACCGGGTCGGTGGGGTCGAGGGTCACGG